>NZ_JBHRXK010000006.1:0-167504 GCF_042648505.1 Lysobacter cavernae | reverse complement strand
GCCCCAACATGGCGCTCGGCGGCATCACCCCGGCGATGAAGCTGGCGATGGCCGCTTAGCTCCACTTTTGGCGACTGCTAAAAGTGGGGGGATTACCCGGCCGCGTGCATCTTTTGATTCCGAGTACGAGATGAGGTCACCGTCAACCGGCCTACGGGATCCGAACTGAAATGCTTTGATATGGACAAAGGCGCGGTCTCCGCCGTCATGCGGCGAGACAAAACCGTAGCCTTTGTCCTCGTTCCAGTCGGAAATTCTTCCTACAAGTCTCATGGAAAGTCCGGTTGGCGGCTGACTACTGCTTAGAGGCGCGGCCTAATCCACCGACCCCGCCCCGTCAGTTACTCACACCCACGCACGCGGGATCACGCCGCAGCTTGGCGGTCCACTTCTTGTCGGCCTCGGCACACTGCGCCTTGAGCTTGGCGGCCTGAGCCGCACGTGCGTTCGCAGCGGTGGCATCGAGGCGGGCCTGCTGCAGTTGGGCGATCTTGGCGCGTATCTGCGGCATCGCCGCCAGCGCGGCTTTCTCGCCCTGCAGGATCGCGTTGTGGCGCTGCTCGAAATCGGCCGCGCCGATCTCCAGCACTTTCGGACGGATCACGATGTCGGCGCGCGCGAGTTCCTGCTGGCCAAGCTTCTGCCCCATGATCGTGATCGACTGGTTGACGTTGCCGAGCACGCTGCCGGGGTTCTTGCCGCTGGCCCTGCTGGAGATGTCCACGGCGATCACGAAGTCGGCGCCGAGCTGGCGCGCGGCGTCGACCGGCACCGGGCTGACCACGCCGCCGTCGACGTAGTGGAACTTGCCGATCGCGACCGGCTCGAACACGCCGGGGATGCTGCTCGACGCGCGCACCGCCTGGCCGGTGTTGCCGCGCACGAAGTAGGTGCGGGTACCGGTTTCCAGCGCGGTCGCCACTGCCACGAACGGCTTGGGCATGCGTTCGATCGGGCGCTGGCCGACCAGTTCGTTGACGTAGTCCTGCAGCTTCTGGCCTTTGACCACGCCGCCGGAGAACAGGCTGACATCGCGGATGCTGGCCTCGTCGAGGGCGATGGCATGCTGCTGCATCGCGAAGACGTCCATGCCGCTGGCGTACAGCGCGCCGACCACGCTGCCGGCGCTGGTGCCGGCGACGACTTCGGGCTGCAGGCCGTTGGCTTCCAGCATCTTGATCACGCCGATGTGGGCGAAGCCCTTGGCCGCGCCGCCACCGAGGGCGAGGCCGATGCGGACTTTCGGCGCCGGCGCAGGCGGCGTCACCACCGCCGGCGGCGGGGCCGGCTTGACGTTGTCGCCTCCGCAGGCGGCGAGTGCGGACACGAGGACGGCCAGCAGCAGAGGGAGTGACTTCATCGGAGGCATGGTGGGTGCGATCAGCGGCGCAGCATACAGCTACGCGCACGGGCGAATCTGACTGTCTGCCGTAGACCGGGTAAGGCCACACCCGGGACACGCTACGCCGGCATACCCGGGCTACCTGCTGCCGTAGCAACGACCACGGGCCATGTCGAACCCTTCAATGCCGTCATCCCCGCGAAGGCGGGGGCAAGGTGTCGCTGCTTGCGAGCCATTAGCTGCGCGCGGCGTTGGGCGTCATCGGCTATGCCTATTGACCCGGCCCTCAAATGAAGCGTTGTAGGAGCGGCTTCAGCCGCGAGCTTTGGGTGGACGCCCGTGGGCACGCGAAAAGCTCGCGGCTAAGGCCGCTCCTACATGAAACAAAATTCGGGCCGGATCAATAATGACCGGGGATCGAAGATCCATGGACGTTTTGTTTACGCCGCCGGAGAATCGAAGCAACGTCCATGGGTTCCCGCCTTCGCGGGAACGACGGAAACATCTCGTGGAGCGGGTAAGGGACCAATCAGAAGCCGTTGTCGCCGTCGAGCATGCGGCCCAGGCCGCCGAGCACCGAGCCCTCGCCGCGGGCCTGGCCGCCGCCCTGCGGCGCCGCCGCCAGCATGCGCCCGGCCATGCGCGAGAACGGCAGCGACTGCAGCCAGACCTTGCCGGGGCCGGTCAGGGTGGCCAGGAACACGCCCTCGCCGCCGAACAGCATGCTCTTGATGCCGCCGACCGGACGCACGTCCATGCTGACCGTGGCGTGGTAGGCCATCACGCAGCCGGTGTCGACGTCGAGGCGTTCGCCGGAGGCCAGTTCACGCTCGACCAGGGTGCCGCCGGCGTGCACGAACACCCAGCCGTCGCCTTCGAGCTTCTGCATGATGAAGCCCTCGCCGCCGAACAGGCCGGTGAGGATCTTGCGCTGCAGGTGGATGCCGACCGTGACGCCGCGCGCGCCGGCCAGGAAGCTGTCCTTCTGGCAGATCAGGCGGCCGCCGTGCTCGTCGAGCTTCATCGCCAGCACCGTGCCCGGGTACGGTGCGGCGAAGGCGACCTTGGCCTTGCCCTGACCGGTGTGGGTGAACATCGTCGTGAACAGGCTCTCGCCGGTCAGCACGCGCTTGCCGGCCGAGAACAGCTTGTCCATGAAGCCACCGCCCTGCCCCGTGTGCGAGCCGTCGCCGAACACGGTGTCCATTTGCACGTGCGCGTCCTTGTACATCAGCGCGCCGGCTTCGGCGATCGCGCTCTCGCCCGGGTCCAGCTCGACCTCGACGAACGGCATGTCGTTGCCGACGATGCGGAAGTCGATCTCGTCGCTGCGCCGGCTCGCCGCCGACGGCAGCGGCGGCAGCTGTGGCGCGGTAGTCTCCACGGCCTCGGCGAACTCGGGCATCGCCCGCGCCTTCTGCCAACCCGACAGGCCCTCGCGCCAGCACAGGTCGTTGGGGTGGGCCTTGGCGTGCGCCTGCGCGGCGTCGGGATCAAGCGGGCCGATGCGCTGGCTGCTGCCGGCGGAAACGAAGTACCAGTGGCTCATGAAGGACGCTCTTTGCGGGAGGGAAAGCGGCGAGTGTAGACGCCGCGCCCATCACCGCATCGGCCGAAGGTCACCGGCGGCGGCACCAGGCCAGCGCGGCGGGGCGCACGAGCAGGCCGATCCTCCGTGTGCCGTGCGTGTGCTCATGACATCGCCTGCACCATCGCCTGCTCCAGCGAGCGGTCCGGTGCGTGGCGGATCTGGGCCAGTTCTGCATCCGACCATGTGCGGCGCAGGCGCCCTTCCACCAGCAGCAGTGCGCGCGTGGCGAAACGCTCGGCCACATCGAGTGCATGCGTGGACAGCAGTACGGTGTCGCCGTGCTCGCGGCAGCGCCGTTGCAGATACTGTTTCAGCGCGTGCGCGCTGAGCGGGTCGAGCCCGTTCAGCGGTTCGTCCAGCAGCAGCAGCGCAGGTTCGCCCAGCAGGCCCAGGGCGATGCCCAGCTTCTGCCGCAGTCCCAGCGAGCCCTGGTCGACCTGACGGTCGAGCAGTGGCGTCAGTGCCAGCGCATCGCACAGCGCCCACGTGCTGTCGGGCACGGCCTGCAGCCCGCGCGCGCCAGCAAACAGCTGCAGGCATTCGCGCGACGTCAGCAGTGGCGGCAGCTTTTGCGGGTCGACGGCCACACCCAGGCGGCTTTTGGCGGTTACCGGATCGGTGGCGAGGTCGATGCCGTCGATCCACACGCGTCCGCTGCGCGGCACCTGCACGCCGGACACGCACTGCAGCAGCGTGGTCTTGCCGGCGCCGTTGGGGCCGATCAGCACCACGAACTCGCCGGCCGGGAGTTCCAGATCGACGCCGTCGAGCACCGGCCGTGCGTCGTAGCCGTGGACGAGGTTTTCGATTCGCAGACGGGTCATCATGGCCTCACCGGCTCGCACGCCACAGGGACACGGCCGGACGCAACGCCGCCGCCAGCACCATCGTGGCGACCAGCAGCGCCAGTTCCACGCCAGGTCCGAGCAGCGCGACTGCAAGCGCGCACCACGACAACGCGCACGCGGTGGCGAACAGCGGATAGCGCAGCAGCGCGCGCCGACGGTCGTGCGGGGTCAACGGCAGTGCACGCATCAACACTGCCGCTTGTGTCGCCGCTTCGCTGGCGCCGGTCAGCGCCGCACGGAACCAGGCCAGCACGGTCGCCAGCAACAGCAGGCCGGACGCGCCGGCGGGCGTCGCGCCACCAGGCAACAGCAGCATCGCCATCGCGATCACCGAAGTGCCGTTGCCGCGCCGCCATCGCAGTACGGCGGCGCGATGCTGCCAGTCGAACAGGTGAGGCAGCCGCGCATCGTTGAGCGCAGCCAGCCGCCACAGCGGACGGCGGCGTCCGTCGATGCGCGCGGGTGGTGTGCGGCGCAGCGATGCCGCCACGCCCAGCGCAGCGCCGGAGGCGATGCCCGAGACCAGCACACCGACGGCGGCGGTGAACGGAGCCGGCGAACGTGCGGCCAACGCCAGCAAGGCCAGCACCAGCGCACCGGCCAGCGACGCCACCAGCGCGATGACGGCGCCAACGATGACCAGTGCCTGCGTGGTGGATCGTGGCGCGATGGGCATGGCGGCCCACCAGCCGCTGCGCAGTTCGTGCGCGAGCGGGCGCAGGCGCGTGCGCACCGCGATGTGCGCCAGCATCGCCAGTGTCACGCCGATCGCCAGCGGCCAATGCACGAACCACCGCAGACCCGCGCCGGCCAGCGCAGCGTGTGCGCCCTCGTCCGCCAACGCCACCAGCGGCGCGATCACGACCGCCAGGCCCGCTGTCCAGCGCGCGAGCGACCACGCGCCGCCACGATGCCGGCGTTCAAGCCGCCACTGTCGGAACCACGGGTGCCAGTGCCTGTGCATGTGGTGTCGTCAGGGGGATGGCTTGGCGAACTTTTCGCCGAAGAAGTCGCCGGCGTTCCAGGCCGGTCGTTGCGGCGCGTCGGCGATCAGCTGGCCGATGCGGGCATTGAGCTGCGCCAGGCGCGCGGCGTCGGCGTACTGGATCGGTTGCGTGGCGTCGTCGCTGGGCTGGTGGTAGTGCTGCCGCAGGAAGGCGTCCTGGAGTGCCCTGGCATCGCCGCTGTAACCGGCGTCGAGGTACACCGCCGGCACGCCGGCGCGGACGAAGGCGTACTGGTCGCTGCGCACGAACACCACCTCCTGCGGCGCCGGGTCCGGCGACAGCGCCACGCCGATCTCCTTCGCTGCCTGCTGCACCAGCGGCTGCAGCGTGGAGTGCTCGAGGCCGATCGGCACCACGTCGCGGGTCGGTGCCAGCAGCATCGGCATGTCCATGTTGACGTTGGCGACGAGCGAGCCGCGCACGGTCGGGTGCTGGGCAAACCACTCGGCGCCGAGCAGGCCCTTCTCCTCGGCGGTCACCGCGACGAACAGCAGCGAGCGCTGCAGCGGTGCCGGCGCATGCGCCAGGTGGTTGGCGGCCTCCAGCATCACCGCGATGCCCAGCGCGTTGTCGAGCGCGCCGTTGTAGATCCTGTCTTGCGGCTGCGTGCCGCCATCGACCGGCGCGCCGATGCCGAGGTGGTCGAGGTGAGCACTGAAGACGACGTGTTCGGCCTGCCTGCCGGCGCCGTCGAGACGGGCGACCACATTGCGTGATTCGACCGGGGTGATGGCGGTGCGCGCGGCCAGGCGCACGCTGCCGGGCAGATCGAACGCGCGCAGCTGGCCGTCGGCGAGCGCCTTGAACAGCTGCGGGGTAGTACGACCGTTGGTCGCGAGCAGCGCGTCGGCGCTGGCGGCGCTGACCTGGGCCATCGCGCGCAGTTGCGGCCAGGTGTCCACGCCCTTGCCGTCGGCATCGCGCAGGCGCATCGCCGGGCGGTCCCACTGGCCGGCGATGCGCGCCCACGGGTGCCGCCGCTGTTCTTCGTCGGTCTGCACCAGGATCAGGCCGACCGCGCCACGGCGCACCAGTTCCTGCGCCTTGGTGCGGCCGGAGGAATGGAACGCACGGCGGTCGTTGTCGAAGCGCGCCGGCGCGCCGCCGAACATCACCGCGATCTTGCCCTTGACGTCGACGCCGGCGTAGTCGTCGTGGTCGAGTTCGGGCGCGTACACGCCCTGCCCCACGAACACCGCCGGCGCCTCGATGTCGGCCGCGGCCGCGTTGAAGTTGGTGGCGGGCAGGAACTGCTCGCGGAACGCCAGCGTGCGGCTGACGCCGTCGCGGTGGATCACCAGCGCATTGCCCTCGGCCAGGGTTACGCCACGCAGCATCGGCACGCGCTGGTAGTAGCTGCCGTCCTCGCCGGCCGGGGCCAGGCCGAGCGCGCGGAAACGCTGCGCCACGTACAGTGATGCCAGGTCGTAGCCGCGCGTGCCGGCCTCGCGGCCTTCGAGCAGGTCGTCGGCCAAGAAGCGCACGTCGGCCTCGATGCGGCGCGCATCGGCACCGGCGCGGGCGTCGTAGGGCTCCTTCGCGGCGGGGGGCGCCTCGCGTTGGCAGGCGGCCAGCAGGAGGGCGAGGCTGATCGACGCGGCTATGCGCATGCGGCCGTTCCGGAGGAAGACGAGCGGCGACGCTAGCACCGGTGCCGGACGGCGCCAAATGCCGCACGGGCTATGCTCGGTGGCCACGAAGGAGCGTCGCGATGAGGAGTGCCGCGATGAAGAGTGCCCAATGAGCAGCGCAACGATGCCCGTCACCCCGATTGCCCGGCCACCGACGCGGCGTGAGGCCTGGTTGCTGGTCGCCCTCGTCGCCGGCGCCCTGCTCGCGTCGGCGATCGCGCCCAAGGACCGCCTGACCTGGTTGATGGAAGTGGTATGGGTGATCGTCGGCCTGCCGCTGGTGCTGTGGGCCTGGCCTGGCTTGCCGTTGACGCGGCTGCTGTGCTGGCTGCTCGCCGCGCACGCGCTGGTGCTGATCTACGGCGGCGCCTACACCTACGCGGAAACGCCGCTGGGGTTCTGGCTGCGCGACACGTTCGACCTGACGCGCAATCCCTGGGACCGCATCGGCCATTTCATGCAGGGCTTCGTGCCGGCGATCCTGGCGCGCGAGTTGCTGCTGCGCTGCACGCCACTGCACCGCGGCGGCTGGCTGGTGTACCTGGTGCTGGCATCGGCGCTGAGCTTCAGCGCGCTGTTCGAGTTGATCGAATGGTGGGCGGCGTTGGCTTTCGGCAGCGACGCCGATGCGTTCCTCGCCACCCAGGGCGATGCCTGGGACACGCAGTGGGACATGTTCACCTGCCTGTGCGGCGCGATCGTGTCGCTGCTGCTGTGGTCGCGTCTGCACGACCGCCAGCTCGGCACCGGCTAGCCGCCGGGTCGATCACGGCGGGTTGGCGGCGCGCGTCGGCACCGCCGTGCTGCTGCCGGCGAAGCGCGGCAAGGCATCGTCGATGCGGAACCAGGCGATCTGCTGTCGCGTCCACACGTGGTCGTCGATGCGCACCCGTTCCGGCGTGTCGAGGCTGCCGACGCAGACCTGCACGCGGTCGTCGAGCACGTCCTCGCGCATTGCCACGGTGCTGCCGCACTGCGCGCAGAAGCCGCGCTCGGCGGCCGCGGACGAGCGGTACCAGCGCGGCGCGGCGCCGAGCCAGGCGAAGGCTGCTTTCGGAAAGTGCACGAACGCAAGCGCTGGTGCGCCCGAATGCCGGCGGCACATCGCGCAGTGGCAGATCACGCCGCGTAACGGCGCGGCGCTGGTGCGGTAACGGACGTCACCGCACAGGCAACCGCCCTCGAACACGTCCGCTGCAGGCATGGCCAACTCCTGTGATCGATCAGGTGTGCGCGCCGCTCAGGGTTCGCGGCGCGGCGGGAACCGCAGCACGGTGCCGGTCTCCGGGTCCGAGCGCTGCCACAGCACCGGCACCTCGCGCGGACTCGGTGGCTCCAGTTCGGTGTGTTCAAGCTGGTCGTGGGCCGGCACCAGGCCTTCGTCCTCGTCCTCCCAGCTGTAGCGCTTGCGCGGCGCCAGCGGGTCGGCGCGCCGGAACAGCCACGCCGCCAGCACGCCGGCCGCGGCGCCGCCGAGGTGGGCCTGCCAGGACACGCCCGGCTCGCGCGGCAGGATCGTCAGCAGCATGCCGCCGTAGAACATGAAGGCCATCATCGCCGCGGCGATCGACGGCCGGTCGCGGCGCAGCAGGCCGAGCACGAACACCAGGAACATCAGGCCATGGCTGAGCCCGCTGGCGCCCAGGTGCTGCGAGCCCGGGTCGCCAAGCAACCAGGCGCCGAGGCCGGAGCCAAGCCAGATCAGCGGCAGCGCGCGCAGTGTCGCGCGCGGGTACAGGCCGCCGGCCAGGGTGCCCAGCATCAGCAGCGCGATCGCGTTGGCGGCCAGGTGCTCGAACGAACCGTGCAGCAACGGCGCGGTCAACAGCCCGCGCAGGCCGCCCAGCGACCACGGCTGCACGGTCCAGGCGGCGACGTCGAAGCTGCCTTGGGCGCTGAACACGGCGGCCAGCAGCAGCACGAAGGCCAGGCTGGCGTTGAAGGCGCGCAGCCAGCGGCCGCGGTCGGCCGCGCGCTGGGCCGGGGTGTCGGGGACAGCATCGGGGGTGGGCAGGTGCATGGGAATCAGATTGCTCCGCTGCACGGCGATTGCAAGCCGGTGCGGGACGGGCTTCTGCGTCCCGTGAATGGGCCAGACCCGCGGCTCGTCATGCCCACGAAGGCGGGTGTCGTGGCTCCCACGAGGGCTCCCGGGGCGAAAGACAAAGTCGCGGGGTTCCCGCCTCCGCAGGATGACGGCGTGCGAGGCGAATCGAGCGGCTGAGACCCCGCGCCCGTAAAATGCCGCGATGAACGTCATCGCCAACCCCACCGTACGCCTCAAGAACGCCTGGAAGTCCACCCACCCCTGGATCTTCCAACGCCTCGTCGACAAGCCCGCCACCCGCCCCAAATCGGGCCAGATCGTCGACGTGTTCGGCGTCGACGGCGACTGGATCGGCCGCGGCTTCTACAACGGCCACTCGCGCATCGCCCTGCGCATGCTCGAAGGCGACCCGGACATCGACGTCGACGCTGGCTGGTTCGCACGCCGCATCGCCGATGCGGTGTCGCTGCGCCGCGACGTGCTCAAGCTCGACGAAGTCAGCGACGCCTGGCGCGTGGTGCACAGCGAGGGCGACGGCATCAGCGGCCTGGTGGTCGACCGTTACGGCGACCTGCTGGTGGTGGAGTTCTTCAGCGCCGGCGCGTACCGCTACCGCGAGTGGATCTACGACGCGCTCAAGCAGCAGTTCCCGGGCTGCCGCTTCTACGCCTTCGCCGACGAGCACGTGCAGAAGCAGGAGAGCTTCGATTTCCGTGGCACCGAGGCGGTGCCGCCGAGCGTGATCACCGAGTACGGCGTGAAGTTCCGCGCCGACCCGGCCGGTGCGCACAAGACCGGCTTCTTCGCCGACCAGCGCGAGAACCGGCAGTGGCTGTCGCAGCAGGTGGCCGGCAAGCGCGTGCTCGACCTGTGCTGCAACACCGGCGGCTTCGGCGTGTACGCCAAGGTGCGCGGCGCCGAGGAAGTGATCGGCGTCGACATCGATGCCGACGTGCTCGCCATCGCCAAGGGCAACGCCAAGCTCAACGGCGCCCAGGTCAAGTTCGTGCAGGCCGACATCTTTCCGTGGCTGCGCGACATGGGCAACGCCGGCGAGCAGTTCGACGTGGTGATCCTCGACCCGGCCAAGATGACCCGCGACCGCGAGCAGGTGATCCCGGCGCTGAAGAAATACCTCGACATGAACAAGCTGGCGCTGGGCGTGGTCAAGCCGGGCGGGTTGTTCGCGACGTTCTCGTGCACCGGCCTGGTCAGCGAGGAGCAGTTCCTCGACATGCTGCGCCGCGCGGCGTTCTACGCCGGCCGCACCGTGCAGGTGCTGAAGGTGTCCGGTGCCGGCGCCGACCACCCGTGGCTGGCGCAGGTGCCGGAGTCGCGCTACCTCAAGGCGGTGTTCTGCCGCGTGCTCGACTGACGTCGCGGCTCAAGCGCCTGCGCGGTGCGCAGACCGTCGCCGCCACCACCGACGCAGCGCCCACGCCACCAGCAGCAGCGCCGCCAAGGCGCCGGCCGCCAGCGCCAGCAGGTTGTGCAGCGGGTGGCTGAGCAGGTAGTTGGGCTGGCGCGCGTAGAAGCCGTTGAACGCCGCCAACGCCGCCGGCAGGCCCAGCAGGTCGCGCTTGTCCAGTTGCAGCCGGCGCTCGTCGGGGTGGTGCTGGGCGCCGTGCGGGTAGGCCTGGCCGGCGGCATCGAGCTCGATGTGGCCGCCGAGCACGTGCGTGACCGGTCGATCGCGCAGCAAGGTCGCGACGCGGCGGGCGCTGTCCGCGTAGGTCGCGGTGTCTTCGATCAGCAACCGGCCCGGCAGCAGGAAATCCCCGGAAAACAGCAGCCCCGTGCTCGGGTCGTAGTACGCCAGGTGCGCGTCGTGGTGGCCGGGGGTGGGGATCACCTCGATCTTGCGGCCGCCCAGGTCCACGCTGGCGCGTGCATCGGGCCAGCCCGGCAAGCCGAAGAAGCGGCGCACCCCGGCCAGATCGGTGGGGGCGATGCGCGTGGCCGGCAGGCCGGCGAACTGGGCGTCGCCGGCGCGGTGGTCGGCGTGGCCGTGGGTGTGCACGACCAGCAGCGGCCGCTTGCCGTGGGCGTCGTCCGGCAACAGGCCGAGCACGGTCTTCGCCAGCGGCATCGACTGCGCGTCGGCGACCGCGCCGGTGTCGATCAGCAGCGCCTGCCGGTTGCCGATCAACAGGTACATGAACGGCCCCTCGAAATCCGCGCAGAGGCTTTGTCGCAGGACGTAGGTGCCCGGCCGGTATTCGTGCACTTGCAGCGGCGGTGTGGCCGCAGTGCAGTCGGCGGCGCCCGTTTGCCAGCGTGCCGGCAGGGTTCCCGCGGCCGGCTGCGCCGTCGCCGGTGGCAGGGTCAAGAGCGCGGCAAGCAGCACCAGGACGGGCAGTCGCTTCATGGTCGAGCCTCGAACAGATCGGAGCGCGCGGCGCACTCCGCGGTCGTGCAATGAGCAAAGGTGGCAGCTGCGGGGTTGGGCGCGGACCTGCCGGAAGGCATCGGGACTTCAGGCCTGCCGTCCCGATGCCCTGCGCCGGACTATCGCCGATCAGCGCGGCGACGTGAGCGCGGCCGCGCTGCGGGCGACGGCGGCCCGGCGCCGGGGCGCGGCAGCCGGGCGGTTGGCCAGCACGATGCCGGCAAACACCAGCCCCACCGCCGGCGCGAACGCCCAGCCCAGGCGCTCGCCGAACAACAGCGCGCCGAAGCCGATGCCGGTCAGGGCGATCACGTAGCCGATCTGGCTGTACGCGACGCTGTCGGCGACGCGCTGCAACGCGCTGGCGCTGACATTGGCGGCGATGGTCAGCACCACCAGCAGCGCCAGCAACGGCCACGCCGCAGCGAGGTCGGCCGGGGCACTGCCGCCCTGCCCGCGCACCTGCAGGCCGATCATCAACGGCAGCAGCGCCAGCGCCTGCACGCTCAACGTACCGGCCGAGACCACCGGCGCGGCCACGCCCTGCGGCCAGTGGCGCGCGCGGTAGACGTTGCCGGTGGCCAGCAACACCGGCACCGCCAGCGCGATCAACAGCGCCAGCGCCTGCTCCGCCTCGGCCGCCTGCGCGCGCGGCAGCAGCACCAGCAGCACCCCGAGCAGGCCGAGTGCGGTGCCGGCCAGTGCGGTCGCCGGCGGCCAGCGGCGGTCGAGCGCGGCGTTGAGCCAGGAGGTGAACAGCGGCGACAGCGTCACCACCAGGGTGAAGATGCCGGCCGGGATGCGCGCCAGCACCCAGTTGCCGAGCAGGGTCGAACCGACCACCGCGATCAGCGCGGCGATCACGAAGAAGCGCCGCGTGCGGCCGTCGCCGGGCACGCGCTGGCCGCGGGCGCGCAGGCCCAGCTGCAGCAGCACGGCCGCGCCGGTGACCTGGACGAACGACACCGCCACCGGCGACAGCCCCTGGCCGAGCAACAATTTGCCGACGATGTAGGTGCCGCCGATCAGGCTGCCGGCGACGAGGGTAAGCAGCAGACGGTACGCAGAGGCGGTCATGGCGGGCTTTTCGGGACGGACGCCCCGCAAATTACGCCGCACCGGGCCGCGGATAATCGGTCTGCTGGTGGCTAGACTGTTTCCTTATGTCAACAATCCCCGTCGCCAAGCTACCCGTCCCCGACCTGCCCGGCCTGCTCGCCTTCGTCCGCGTCGCCGAGCTCGGCAGCTTCGTCCGCGCCGCCGACGCGCTGGGCCTGTCCAAGGCCGCGGTCAGCAAACAAGTGTCGGCGCTGGAGCGGCGCCTGGGCACGCAGCTGCTGCACCGGACCACGCGCCGGCTCAGCCTGACCGAGGCCGGCCAGGCCTACCTGCGCCACGCCCAGGCCGCCTTCGCCGAGGCACGCGCGGCCGAGGACGCGGTCGCTGGCACCCACGGCCTGGCCCAGGGGCGGCTGCGCGTGTCGGCGCCGATGAGCTTCGGCGTGCTGCACATCGCGCCATGGCTGGGCGCGTTCCTCGCGCGCCATCCGCAGGTCGACGTCGACCTGCAGCTCGACGACCGCGAGCACGACCTGGTGCAGGGCAGTTTCGACCTCGCCATCCGCCTGGGCCGGCTGCAGTCGTCGAGCCTGGTCGCGCGCACGCTTGCCCACAGCCGCGTGCTGCTGTGCGCCGCGCCGGGCTACCTCGATCGCGTCGGCCGCCCGGCCCGCCCGGACGAGCTCGGTGTCCACGACTGCCTGCATTTCAGTCTCGCCGCGGTCGGCCGCACCTGGCAGTTCACACGCGGCGACGAGGTCGTGCGCATTGCGTTGGGCGCACGCCTGGAGGCCAATTCGAGCCTGGTGCTGAAGGCCGCCGCGATCGCCGGCGCCGGCATCGTGCGCGTGCCCGAGTTCGCCGTCGCCCGCGAATTGCACGAGGGCCTGCTCGAACCGGTGATGCCCGACTGGGTGATGCCCGGCCTCGACGTGCACGCGGTGATACCGGAACGCCGCTACGTGCCGGCCAAGGTGCGGGTGTTCAGCGAATTCCTGCAGGCGTGTTGGCAGCCGCAGCCGGATTGGTTGTCGCCGCGCACCTGACACCCGGTTGCATGCAGCGCATGGGCATGAGCATCGCCATCGCCATCGCCATCGCCATCGCCATCGCCATCGCCGTCGCTGAGACCGCGCCGGCTACACTGACGCCATGCCTGAAGCCTCCCTGCTCCTCATCGTCCTGCTGGTCGCGGTGGTCATCGCGATCGTCCTGCTCGTCGTGTTGCTGTTGCGCAAGCCGGAGGCCGCGCTGGACAGCCTGCGCGCGCGGCTGGAGCAGGCGCTGCGCGACGAACAGCGCGATGGCCGCGGCGAGCTGCGCCAGCAGCTCGACAGCCTGTCGGCGCTGCAGGAGCAGCGCATCGAGGGCTTCGGCGCACGCCTGACCGACCTCACCGTGCGCACCGACCAGCGCCTGGACGTGCTGCGCGAGGCGCTGACCGAGGACGCGCGCAAGGGCCGCACCGAAGGCGCGCAGCTGCAGCAACACTTTGCCGATGCACTGGGTCAGCGCCTCAACGAGATGACCCAGCGCAACGAGCTGCGCATCGGCGAGATGCGCGCGACGCTGGAGCAGAAGCTGCGCGAGCTGCAGGTCGACAACGCCGCCAAGCTCGAGCAGATGCGCGCCACCGTCGACGAGAAACTGCACGCCACGCTGGAAACACGGCTGACCGAGAGCTTCGGCAACGTCACCACGATGCTGGCGCAGGTGCACCAGGGCCTGGGCGACATGCACAAGCTCGCCGCCGACGTCGGCGGCCTGCAGCGCGTGCTGACCAACGTGAAGTCACGCGGCGTGTTCGGCGAGGTGCAACTGGCCGGCCTGCTGGAGCAGGTGTTCGCGCCGGACCAGTACGCCGCCAACGTCGCCACCGTGCCCGGCAGCAGCGAGCGCGTGGAATTCGCGGTGCGTTTTCCCGGTTCCAGCGGCGAGGCACCGGTGTGGCTGCCGATCGACGCCAAGTTTCCGCGCGAGGACTACGAGCGCCTGCTCGATGCGCAGGAGCGCGGCGAGCTGGAGGCTTCGCGCGCCGCCGGAGATGCGCTGGAGCGGCGCGTGCGCCACGAGGCTTCGCGTATACGCGAGAAGTACGTCGCCGCGCCGCACACCACCGAGTTCGCGATCCTGTTCCTGCCGACCGAAGGGCTGTACGCCGAAGTGCTGCGCCGCCCCGGCCTGGTCGATGCCCTGCAGCGCGACCAGCGCATCGCCGTCGCCGGCCCCACCACCCTGCTCGCCCTGATGACCAGCTTCCAGATGGGCTTCCGCACCCTGGCGATCCAGGAGCGTTCCAGCGAGGTCTGGCGCACGCTGGGCGCGGTCAAGACCGAGTTCGGCAAGTTCGGCGTGGTCCTGGACGGGGTCAAGAAGAAGCTCGACGAGGCCAGTAACAAGATCGAGGAAACCGGGCGCCGCACGCGCGTGCTGACGCGCAAGCTGCGCGAGGTTGAGGCGTTGCCGGTGGAGGAGAGCCAGCGCCTGCTCGGCACCGAGCCGGACGACGCCGAGGATTGAGGGGGCCGAGCGACAGGCCCAACGCACCTGTCTCGATCCGCTCTACGAATCGTATCGATTGGGTTCGTTTTTCTTGGCCCGCTCATCCTTCGACCCTTCGACAAGCTCAGGGCAGGCCCCGCGACTTCGTCGCTACGCTCAGGATGAACGGTGGGGGGCGATTTGATCGGTCTCTGCGATCAGCCAGCCAAGTCCCCAGACCCGAAGGGCGGCGTGCATGGATGCACGCCGTTTTCCGACCGAGCCAGGATGGCGAGTCGGAAAATCCCTTTAGCCGCACCGGCCGTGGGGCTGATTTGTCGAGGAAGGCGCTTTCTTTTGGTTACTTTTCTTTGAGCCAGCAAAGAAAAGTGACCCGGTCGCGACAGCGGACGGAAGCCTCTGTTTTCAACCGCAAGCAGTCAGAACAACGTCCCTGGATGCTCGGCTAACGCCTCAGATGCTTTGTCAAGGATCACGCTGTCAATCCATTTGACGTAGCGAGAAACACGAACGTTGTACACGACTTGGCCGTATAGGCCGGCTTGCAACCCATTGCCTGGCGCAGATCTGATCCAGGATCCTAGGCCTACGAGTTGCTTGGTGCCATTGTTGTAGATCATGACAGGGCCGCCGCTGTCGCCGCTCCCCAATACGCCCTCAAGTGGCAGGCCAGACGGAGGAGGGTCAAATTGATACCAGAGATAGCGGGCGCCAGCCCCGGTAATTGCATTGAACGCTCGACGCAGAATGGTGCGATGCGAGCCATGGGGAAGTTGCCCATCTGCTCCGTTGCCGGTAGCTCCTTTGCCAATGATCTGGACGGTCTTTCCGATCTCTTCGTTCCCGCGATATAGCGGCACCGGAGCGACATCACGTACGGGAGCCGCAAGCTTGACCAGTGCTATATCGTCAGATGTTGCAAGAAATTGATGAATCTTGGCGGGGTCGCCAGATGCCAACGCCTCCTTGGCCAAAGCTTCAGGCATCCTTGTATACGTTGGGTAGTTAATGACGGACTCAACTTTGCGCTCAACGCCGCCGATGGATACTGTTTGCTCCATATCATGCATGGGCGCTGCATGAGCTGCGGTTAGAACCCACTGGGGCGCAATGAGCACGCCATGCCCCTCGCCGGGCATGTCTGCTAGTGCCGGGAACGCAGACGCCGGAATCCGATATTTTGCATCGTCAACGTCACTACGGATAACGATTGCGCTGGCTGTGGATGAAATCGCAAGCAGCACAAAAAGAAGATAGCGATTCATCCGGCCCCTAGGAGAAATGAGAAGAAGGCTAACGCGGAGTTAGAGCGGAGCCCGCCTTCGCGGGAATGACGGCCGCGAAGCGGCAGCGTTGAAGATCAGCCCCCATCCGTCGGCATCACCGGCATCGCATCCACCGGTACGGTCGGGTTGTACTCCTCGCGCAGGTAGTCCGGCAGCGCGTCGACGTCGTCGCCGTTGAGGCGGTCGCCGAAGATCTGGTAGTTGCGGCGCTGCAGCCAGGCGTCGCGCACCAGCGTGTAGTCATCCTCGGCGCCTGCGCGCAGGCTGTCGGTGGCCAGCAGCTGCGCGCGCACGTCGACCAGCTGCAGGCCCTGCAACGGGATGCGCACGCGGTCGGCCTCGACCTGGCGCAGCGGGCTCAGCGGCGCATCGCCGAGCATGCCGAGCGTATCGCGCAAGGTGCGCGGGCCGAAGAGCGGCAGTTCGACATAACGCGATGTCTTCCAGCCCCAGGTGCCCAGGGTCTGGCCGAAGTCCTCGCCCTTGTTGGGCAGCTTGGCGTCGCTGGCCGGGTCGAAGATGCCGGCGATGCCGAGCGTGGAGTTGAGCGCGAACCGGCCCAGCGACTGCGCCGCCTGCTTGGGCTTGCCCTGCAGCAGCGCGTTGACCGCCGACACCGGCTGGCCGAGGTTGTTGAAGAAGTTGCTGACGCCCAGGCGGAACGGCCGCGGCACCACCTTGACGTAGCCGCGCGCGAGCGGCCGCGCGACGCCGCGGTCGACCGCGTTGTTGAAGCGGTGCATCTGCCGGTTGTAGCCCTCCCACGGGTCGTACATGGCCGGCAGCGAGGCGGGCGCGGGCAGGGTCGGATCGGCGTAGTCGTCGGGGCTGCCATAGATCGCGTTGAAATCGCGTTCGGCGTCGGTGGGCTGGTCGGCCGGTGCGGATGCAGCACCCGGCTCCGTTGCCGGAGCGGGCGTCGGTTCGGGTGGCAGCGGCGTGGCTTCGTCGGCAGGCGAGGGTGCCGGTGCGGCCTCGCTCGGCGGCACGGTTGCGGGCGCTTGCACCGGTTCCCCGTCTTCGGTGGTGCGCACGCAGGCACGGATCTTCGCGGCGTCCTTGCCGGCCGCCTGCATGCAGCGCTCGAACTCGACGCGCTGCTGGCCGGACAACGGCCGGGTGAGGATCTGGGCGTGGCCGATCAGCGGCACGCCGACGAGCACGAAAGCGAGGAGGAGTGCGTGGGGGCGCATGGTCGCAGTGTAGGGCTCGGGTCGGGGGGGGGGGGGGCGGTCGCGCACGGGCGACCGTCTCCGGAACGCAGTGTTCGTGCTCAGCCGGCGAAGGCGAGGTCGGGGTCGAGGCGGTAGGCGGCGCGCAACTCGGCCAGGCCGGGCGGGCTGCCGATCACATCGGGGCGTTCGCCGCGGGCGCACAGCTCGGCCAGCAGCGCCAGGCCGGCGCTGTCGACCGCGTCGACCGCGCTCAGGTCGAGCCGGTGCAGGCCGGCACCCGACGCGCGCAGCTGCGTCCACAGGCCGGCCACGGCGGCGCGGTCGAGCGTGCCGGCGAAGGCGAGGGTGCCACCGTCCTGGTGCGCGGTCGCCATGCTCACTCGCTGGCCTGGGCCTGCAGCTTGCCGGCCTTGATGTCGGCGGCGACCTGGGCGATCGACTTCTGCTTGAGCGGCGCGTCGAACTGGTTGCGGAACGTCTGCACGAAGCTGACGCCCTCGACCATCACGTCGAACAGCTTCCACTGCGTGCCGACCTTGCGCATCAGGTAGTCGACCGGCACCGGCGCGGCCGCGCCCTGGCGCAGGTATTCGCTCGACACCTTGACGATGGCGCCGCCGCGCAGCGGGGTTTCCGACTTGATGCGGACCTTGAGCTTGCTGTTGAGGTCGAGCAGCGAGGAGCCGTAGCGCTGCATCAGGCTGTCGGCGAGGGCGTCGGCGAACAGCTTGACGTCGGCCTCGGCGGCGCCGCGGCCGTGCACGCCCAGCACCAGGCGGGCGGCGTAGTCGCGGTCGAAGATGGTGTTGAACTCGCTGGCGACGAACTGGCGCAGCGCGGCGCGGTTGGCGGTGAACTCGGCGCGGCGCGACTCCAGCGTGCTGAGGATGCGGGTGCTGTTGTCCAGCACCAGCTGGCTCGGCGAACCGGCCGGCGCGGTGGTCGCGGCCGTGGCGGCCTGCGCCAGCGCGACCGCAGGCGCGACGGCGAGCAGGGCGGCGGAAAGGACCAGGGAGAGGGCGGTGCGCTTCATAGGGTGAACTCGTCCGGGAAGGGGGCGGGTTTACTGGCCCTGCAGGTAGGCAGGGGTCTCGTCCGCGGGCGCCTTGTCGGCGGGGGCGGCGTCGGTGGCGGCATTGTCGGCGGGCTTGCCGCCACCGCCGCTGAACATGTACTTGCCGACCAGCTGGATCAGGTCGACCGCCGACTGGGTCAGGTAGATCTCGTCGCCGGGCTTGAGCGGCTCCGGGTCGCCGCCCGGGGCGAGGTTGACGTAGCTCTCGCCGAGCAGGCCGCTGGTCAGGATGCTGGCGGCGGTGTCGCCCGGCAGCGCGTCGTAGCGCTTGCTGATGGCCAGGGTGACCACGGTGTCGAACTTGACCGGGTCGACCTCGATCCTGGCGACGTGGCCGATCGCGACGCCGCCGATCTTGATCGGCGCGTTCGGGCGCAGGGCGCCGATCGTCGAGAAACGGGCCTTCAAGTCGTAGGTATCGCCGCCGAATCCCCACTTGCCGTTGGTGGAGGCCAGGGCCAGCACCAGCAGCGAGGCCAGCGCCAGCAACAGGAAGGCGCCGACGGCGAATTCGATACGGGGGGCGCGAATGCTCATGCCAGTTTGATTCCATCAGGCGCCGTCATCGCGTGGATGCGCGGCGGGTTTAAGTCGAATCCCCGCACAGGGAGGTGCGGGCTTTTGCGAAGGGCTCGCATCATCGAAACAGGAAGGCCGACATCACGAAGTTGAACATCAGCACCAGCAGCGAGGCGTTGACCACGGCCTTGGTGGTCGCCACCGAAGTGCCCTCGATGGTCGGCTCGGCGTGGTAGCCGACGTAGGCCGCGACCAGCGCCGCGATGGCGCCGAACACCGCCGACTTGACGAAGGCCATCAGGAAATCGTCGACGAAGTCGACGCTGTCCTTGAGCACCTGCCAGAACGTGCCGTTGTCCAGGCCGATCACGTGCACCGACTCGAAGTAGCTGGCGCTGATCGCCAGGCTGCAGAAGAAGCCGGTCAGCAGCGGCACCGACAGCACCGCCGCCCAGAAGCGCGGCGCCACGGCCTTGCCGACCGGGTCGATCGCCATCAGGCCGAGCGCGGTGATCTGGTCGGTGGCGCGCATCAGGCCCAGTTCGGCGGCGATCGAGCTGCCGGCGCGGCCGATGAACAGCAGCGCGGTCAGCACCGGGCCGAGCTCGCGGTACAGGCCCAACCCCAGCATCGCGCTGACCTGGTTGCTGGCGCCGTAGGTGTCGAGCGCGCGGTAGCCCAGCAGGGTGACGGAAAGTCCGACGAACGCACCGCCAACGGCGATGATCGGCAGCGAACGTGCGCCGATCTTGTAGATTTCGCGTATCAGTTCGTGGAAAAAGTCACGGGTCGGCTTGGAGGCCCGGAGTACTGACAAGGTGAACAGGCCGGCACGGCCAAGCGAGCGGGTCGCGGCGACGAAGGGCATCAGGCCGCCTCCGGGGTGCGGGCCACGGCGTCGAAGGCGATCGGGCCGTCCGGCTCGCCCTTGAGGAACTGGTGCACCAGCGGGTCGGTGCTGGCCTGCAGCTGCGCCGGGGTGCCGGAGAAGACGATGCCGCCGTTGGCGATGACGATGGCGTGGTCGGCCACCGGCAGGGTCTCGTGGACGTGGTGGGTCACGACGATGCTGGTCAGGCCCAGGGTGTCGTTGAGGCGCCGTACCAGTTCCATCACGACGCCGCTGGCAATCGGGTCGAGGCCGGTCAGCGGTTCGTCGTAGATCATCAGCGGCGGGTCCAGCGCCAGCGCGCGCGCCAGCGCCACGCGACGCGCCATGCCGCCGGACAGCTCGCGCGGGTAGGCGTCGGCGGCGGCGCGCAGGCCGACCGCGTGCAGCTTCATCAGCACCAGCCGGCGGATCACCGCATCGGGCAGGTCGGTGTGCGCACGCAATGGCAGCGCCACGTTCTCGGCGGCGGTGAGGTCGGTGAGCAGGCCGTTGCCCTGCAGCAGCACGCCGATGCCCTTGCGCAGTTCCAGCAACGCGCGTTTGGCCTGCGGCACGGCCTGGCCGAGCACCTCGACGGTGCCCGCGGCCGGCGCCAGTTCGCCGGTCAAGGCCGCCAGCAGCGTCGACTTGCCGCTGCCGGACGGGCCGAGCACCGCGACGATGCGGCCGCGCGGCACCGCCAGGTCGATGTCGCGCAGCACAGTGCGCCCGCCGCGGTCGAGGCGGACATGGGCGAGGCGGACGATGATGTCGTCGTTCGTCATGCGGTGGCGTACATAGGGCGGCGTCGGGCCAGGACTGCGCAGCTTGGCCGGAGCAAGCTGAACGGCAAACAGGAGCCGCATTGTCGCAGGTTCATCCGTGCTTGCCCGGCCCGGGCCCTGCGCCTTGTGTGATCGCGGCATCAGTCCGTTGCTGGTTGTCCCCTGGCGGAGCGGCCGTGCGCCGTGGTCTCGGCGTCTGCGACCGCGCTCCGGCAAGATAGCCGCGATGCCCGGCCGCCCCGACTTCCGCCTCTACCATTCCAACGCCCTGGACGTGCTGGCCGAACTGCTCGCCACGCAGTTGCGCGAGCCGGTGCCCGGGCGCGCGCTGCTGGTGCCGGAGGTGGTGCTGATTCCGCAGGTGGCGATGCGGCGCTGGCTGCAGTCCACGCTGGCGCAGCGCCACGGCATCGCCGCCAACCTGCGCTTCCTCACCCCCGGCGAGTTCGTGCGCGAGGCGCTTGACGCCAACGTGCCCGGCGCGAGCGACGACCTGGACGCGGCCGCGCTGCAGTGGCGCGTGTATGCGCAACTGTCCGATCCGGCCATGCTCGCCGGGCGCGCGTTCGCGCCGTTGCGCGAGTACGTGGCCGGCGGCGATCCGCTCAAGCCGTGGGCGCTGGCGGGCGAACTGGCGGCGATCTTCGAGAAATACCAGGCGTGGCGGCGCGACTGGCTGCTGGCGTGGGAAACCACGCGCGAGGGCGGCGATGCCCAGGCCGAGCTGTGGCGCCGCGTCGCCGCGGGCCGCCGCCACCGCGCGCGCCGCATCGACGACTACCTGGCCCGCTTCGGCGCGCCCGACGGTCCGTTTCCCCAGGGGCTGCCGCCGCGGCTGTTCGCCTTCGCCACGCTCAACATGTCGCCCGACGTGTTGCGGGTGATCTCCACCCAGGCGCGCGCGGGCACGCTGCACTTCTACGTGCCGACGCCGTCGCGGCGCTACTGGGGCGATCTGCCCGGCTACGCGCAGCGCCTGCGCGAGGACCCGGCCGCGGCCGACGACGAAAACCCGCTGCTGGCCAACTGGGGTGCGGCCGGCCGCGATTTCATGGCGGTGCTGGGCAGCTACGAGGTCGTGCATCCCTCGCTGGAAGTGGAGCGCTATGCCGACCCGGAGGAATGGCCCGACGACGCACCCGAGCGCGACAGCCTGCTGGGCCGGCTGCAGCGCGACCTGCTGCACCGGCGCGCACCGCGGCCGTGGCGCAAGGCGGTCGAACGCAACGACGCCAGCCTGCAGTTCCACGCCTGCCACACGCGCCTGCGCGAAGTGCAGGTGCTGCACGATCGGCTGCGCGCGCTGCTCGACAACGCGCTGGCGCAGGGCCAGCGCTTCGATCCGCCGCTGCAGGCGCGCGAGATCGCGGTGCTGGCGCCGGACATCGACCCGTACCGGCCGCACATCGAGGCCGTGTTCGGCGGGCAGGGCGGCAGCCGCGACTACATTCCCTATGCGCTGGCCGACCTGAGCCCGCTCGCGGGCGAGCCGCTGGCCGAGGTGTTCCTGCGCCTGCTCGCCTTGCCGACTTCGCGGTTCGGCGTGAGCGAGGTGCTCGATCTGCTGGCGACGCCGGCGCTGGCCGAGGCGGCGGGCCTGGACGCCGCCGGCATCGAGCGCCTGCACGGATGGCTGCACGAGTCCGGCGCGCGCTGGGGGTTGGATCCCGACCACCGCGCGCGCCACGACGCGCCGGCCGACGACGCCTACACGTGGCGGTTCGCGCTCGACCGGCTGCTGCTGGGCCATGCCAGCGGCGACGAGGCCGAGCTCGACGGCGTCGCGCCCTGGACCGCGCTGGAAGGCAGCGCGCTCGACGCCCTGGATGCACTGGTGCGCGTGCTGCGCGTGCTGGCGCGGCACGAACGCCTGCTGGGCCGTGCGATGGCGCCAGCGCAGTGGCGCGACGTGCTGTTCGCGCTGCTCGACGCGCTGCTGCCCGAGCATCCGCGCGCGGTCGGCGACCAGCGCGCGATCGAACGCCTGCGCCGCCACGTCGATGCGTTCGCCACCGGCGCCGGGGACGCGGCGTTCGACCGGCCGGTGCCGCCCGACGTGGTGCGCGCCTACTTCCAGCAGGCGCTGTCCGAGTCCGACACGCGCGCGCCGCTGCTCACCGGAGGCGTCAGCTTCGCGCGCATGGTGCCGATGCGGCTGATCCCGTTCCGCGTGATCTGCCTGCTCGGCATGAACGATGGCGACTACCCGCGCCGCGATCCGGCCGGCGGCCTCAACAAGATGGCACTGGAACTGACCACGCCGGCGCGCCGCTTCGGCGACCGCTCGCTGCGCGAGGACGACCGCTTCCTGTTCCTGCAGCTGTTCGCCTCGGCGGGCGACGTGTTCCATGTCAGCTGGCTCGGCGCCGACCCACGCGATGGCAGCGCGCGCGAACCCTCGGTGCTGGTGTCGGAGCTGCTCGATGTCGCGGCGGGCTACCACCACGCCGCCGACGCGAGCGAGGACCTGGTGCTGCACCATCCGCTGCAGCCGTTCTCGCCGCGCGCGTTCGGCAGCGCGTCCGACCCGCGCCGTTTCAGCTACCAGAAGGCGTGGCATCCGGCCGCCGATGCGCTGAGCGGTCCGCGCGCCGTGCCGGGACCGTGGTTCAGCGATGTACTGCCCGCGCCCGAGGCCGAGCAGGAATTGCCGCTGGTGGCGTTGCGGCGCTTCCTGGTCGACCCCGCCGGCCACTTCCTGCGCACGCGCATGGGCCTGCGGCTGCCGGACGAGATCGAAGTCGCCGACGACGTCGATCCGCTGACCACGCCCGCACGCGGCCTGGAGCGCTGGCAACTGCAGCAGGTGGTGTTCGATGCCTGCGCGGACGACGACACCGACGACTTGGCGCGGCGTCTGCGTGCCCGCGCGCTGCTTCCCTCCGGCCCCTTGGGCGAGCGCCAGCTGGCCGCGCTGAAAGCGCAGGTGCAGCCCTTCGCCGCGGCCCTGCAGCGGTGGCGGCAGGGCGAGGCGCAGACGCGCGCGTTCGAACTCGACCTGGACGGCGTGCGCCTGTACGGCCATCTCGACCGCCTGTACCCGCACGGGGCATTGCGCGCGCGGCTGGGCACGCTCAACGGCCCGGCGCAGATCGCCCACGGCCTGGACTGGCTGGTGCTGTCGGCGCTGGGCGATGCGCGTCCCCTCGCGCAACTGGCGCAATGGCAGGACGGCCCCGACGTGCGCCTGCGCGACGCCATCCCCGCGCAGCAGGCACGCGATGCCCTGCGCACACTGCTGCAGCTGCGCCGTGACGGCCTGCGCGAGCCGCAGCCGCTGCAGGCGCGCTCGGCCTGGCTGTGGTACAGCGCGCCGCGTGCCGACGCAGCGGAGGAGATCGCCGCATGGAAGGCCGCGCGCGAGCAGTGGTCCGGCAATCGCGAACGCCGCAAATGGGGCGAGGTCGATTCGCCCGCGGTGCAACTGGCCCTGCGCGGCCGCGATCCGTTCCTCGATGACGCCGACGGCGCGCGCCTGCGCGAGGTGGCCACGCGCCTGTTCGATGCGGTCGTGCACGGCCGCGCGACCCCGCCCGGAGCGCCCGCATGAGCACTCACACGAGCGCGCCGACGCTGCCGCAGCAGGACTTCCTCGACCTGCCACTGGACGGCGTGCGCCTGATCGAGGCCAGCGCCGGCACCGGCAAGACCTTCACCCTGGCCACGCTGGTGACGCGGCTGGTGATCGAGCGCGGCCTGCGTGTCGGCCAGATCCTCGCCGTCACCTACACCGAGGCCGCCACGCAGGAGCTGCGCGAGCGCCTGCGGCTGCGCCTGGAGCTGGCCGCGCGCGTGGCCAACGAGGTCGCGCTGATGCCGACGTCGCTGGACGAGGACAGCGAAGCGGCGGTGACGCGCGAACTGATCGAACGGCAGGCTCGCCACGAGGACCCGGTCGCGCTGGCACGGCGCCTGCGTCAGGCCGCGCGCGAGATGGACCTGGCCGCGGTGTTCACCATCCACGGCTTCTGCGCGCGCGCGCTGATCGAGCACGCCGTCGAGGCCGGACAGCCGCTGCTGGCGCCGGAGCTGATCGGCAGCGAGCGCGAACTCGTCGACGCCGTCGCCACCGACCTGTGGCGCTCCATCGGCGCCGATCCGGCCGATGCCGAGTTGCTGCAGGCGCAATGGCGCGCGCCGGACGGCCTGGCCGCGGACCTGGGCCGGTTGCTGTACGCGCCGAGGCTGGCACCCGCGTCGCCGCCGCCATCGCCCGATCCGCTGCCGCGCCTGCACGATGCCGCCGACACGTTGCGCGAAGCCTTCCTGGTCCATGGCGAGGACGCCTTCGCCGCGCTGGAGGCGGCCATCGAAGCAAAGGTGCTCAACGGCACCTACTACAAGAAGCACCTGCCGGCCGAGCTCCAGCGCGCGCTGGCGCAGTGGTGCGCGCAGGGCGATGCGGCCACACCGGTGCACGAGCGCCTCGACCGCCTGACGCCGCAGATGCTGGCCGACAAGACCAACAAGGCGAAGAAAGGCCCGCCGCTGCTGGCGCCGCAATCGCCGCTGTTCGACGCGGTCGCGCCGTACCTCGACCTCGCACGCCAACGCGAAGCGTGGCTGGCATCGCAGCGGATCGCGCTGGTGCACCGCGTGCGCGAAGAAGCGACGCGGCGCCTGGTGACGCTCAAGCGCCTGCGCCGCGAGCAGACCTTCGACGACCTCATCGGCGACCTCGCGCAGGCGCTCGACGGCCCGCACGGCGCGCGATTGGTCGAACGCCTGCGCGCGCAGTACGCGCACGCGCTGGTCGACGAGTTCCAGGACACCGACCCACGCCAGTGGGCGATCTTCGAGCGCGTGTTCGGTACGGACGAGGCCGGGCCGCCGGCGCTGTTCCTGATCGGCGACCCCAAGCAGGCCATCTACCGCTTCCGCGGCGGCGACGTGCACACCTACCTGGCCGCTGCCGAGCGCGCGCAGCGCGCGCCGGCGCTGGACCGCAATTTCCGTTCGCGGCCGTCCGTATTGCGCGCCATTGCCGCCCTGTACGAACGCGCCGGCGAGGGCGCCTTCGTCGACCCGCGCATCCGCTTCCGCGACGTGCAGCCCGGTGGCCAGGTGCGTGACGAGGACTTCCGGCGCGACGGCCGCACCGCGCCCGCGCTCACCCTGTGCGCGCTGACCGAACCCGACGACGGCCGGCGCAAGCCACAGTGGCTGGTCGGCGAGGCAAGGCAGCTGGCGGCACTGGCCTGCGTCACCGCCGTCCAGGCACTGCTGCGCGACGCACGCGCGGGACGCGCAACGATGCGTGGAAAAGACGGCGAGTGCCCGCCGCAAGCCGGCGACATCGCCGTGCTCGTGCGCAACCACGCCGAAGCCACGCTGATGCGCGAAGCGCTCACGCGCAGTGGCGTGCCGGCGGTGGCGGCCGGTCGGCGCAGCCTGTTCTCCACCGACGAGGCACGCGAGGTGCTGGCGCTGCTGGACGCCCTGCTGCGGCCGGACGACGACGCGCGCCTGCGCGGCGCGCTGGCGACGACGCTGGTCGGCCTGGACGCCGGCACGCTGGCGCGCTTCGACAGCGAAGCGGCGCTGCACCGGCAGTGGCAGCTGCGCGCGCTGGCCTGGCGAGACCGCTG
Organism: Lysobacter cavernae; assembly: GCF_042648505.1. Classification (NCBI taxonomy): domain Bacteria; kingdom Pseudomonadati; phylum Pseudomonadota; class Gammaproteobacteria; order Lysobacterales; family Lysobacteraceae; genus Lysobacter; species Lysobacter cavernae. Next base: position 141,789 of record NZ_JBHRXK010000006.1, on the reverse strand, counting down.
GCAACGGCACGGACCGCTGGCGATGCTGGGCGACGTCGGCGCCGAACAGGCGCCGCGCCTGCTCGCGCTGCCCGACGGCGAGCGCCGCTTGACCAACACGCTGCAACTGGCCGAAGTGCTGCAGGAGGCCGACCTGCGCGCGGTCGGCGAGCACGGCCTGGTCGACTGGCTGCGTACCCGCATCGCCGAGGCCGACGACAGCGACGAGACGCAGCAGCTGCGCCTGGAATCGGACGCGCGCTGCGTGCAGATCCTGACCCTGCACAAGAGCAAGGGCCTGGAGTTCCCGTTCGTGTTCCTGCCGTTCGCCGGCATCGGCCGCAAGCCCGGCAACGGCAACCTGTGCGAGTTCCACGACGGCGCCGGGCGCGTTCTGCAACTGCGCAGCGAGGCCACGCCGAGCGACGCCGCGGCCTGGAACAACGCGAAAGCGCAGCAGGACGAGGAGGAGCGCGGCGAGGACGCGCGCCTGCTGTACGTCGGCCTGACCCGCGCGCGTCATGCCCTGTGGTTGGCCAGCGTGCCGAACGAGCGTGCCGACCTGAGCCCGCTGTCGAAGATGCTGGTGGACGCGGAGTCCTTGTCCACCCAGCTCGGCGATGCCGTCGAGGTGCAGCGTCCCGCGCTGCCGCTCGCGCTGCAGCCGCCATTGCCGCCGGAGCACGCCGCGGCGGTGCCGCCCGCGCGTACCGCGCGGCGCGTGGTGCCGCGCGACTGGTGGGTCTACAGCTTCACCCAGCTCGCCAACGAATCGTCCGGCGCGGTCGAGGCGGCGCCGCGCGCGGTGGCGGAGGAGGGCGGCGCCCTGGATGAACCGACCCCCGCCGTGGTGGACGGCGACCTGCGCTTCTCCGGCAGCCGCTTCGGCAACGTGCTGCATGGCGTGCTCGAACGCGTCGACTTCGGCGCCTGGTCGCAGTGGCCGCAGGTGCCGCCGTCCGATGCCGAGCGCGCGCACCTGCGCGCCGCGCTCCACGCCGAAGGCTATGTCGAGGACGACATCGAGGACGGCATCGAGGTGCTGCTGCCGCTGGTCGGACACACGCTGACCGCGCCGCTGCCCGAAGGCGCGCGCCTGTGCGACGTGCCGGTCGATCAGCGCCTGTCGGAGATGGAATTCCACTTCGCCCTGCAGCCCACCGCGACCGCCGACCTGCTGGCGTTGCTGCACGCGCATGGCGTACTGCGGCAGCGTCACGCGTTCGGCGTGCGCCAGCGCCTGGAAGGCCTGATGACCGGCAAGATCGACCTGGTCTACACGCACGCGCAGCGTTTCCACGTGCTGGATTACAAGTCCAACCGCTTGCCGGGCTACGACCACGACGCGCTTGCGCAGGCCATGGACGACAGCGAGTACACGCTGCAGGCGCTGCTGTACGCGCTGGCGCTGCATCGCTGGCTGCGCTTCCGGCTGGGCGATGGCTACGACTACGGCACGCATTTCGGTGGCATCCGCTACCTGTTCTGCCGCGGCCTGGACGCCACCGATCCAGCGTCGCCCGGCGTGCACGCGTGGATGCCGCCACGTGCCTTGGTCGAGGAACTCGACGCACTGTTCGCCCGCGGCGTGACGTCGCCAACGGAGGTCGTCGCATGAGCCTGCTCGATGCCCTGCTGCGCCAGGGCGCGTTGCGCCCGATCGATCACGCGCTCGCACAGAGCCTGCGCCGCCTGGACGGCGGCGGCACCGACGACCGCGTGCTGGTCGCCGCGGCGCTGGCTTCGTCGGCGGTGGCGCAGGGGCATGCCGGTGTCGATCTCGCGCGCCCGCACCTGGTATGCGACGCCGCTGTCGATTGGCCGGACGCCGATACGTGGACGCAGGCGCTGCGCGACTCGCGCTGGGTCGCGCAACCGCAGGCCGATGCCGCCAGCGTGCCGGCACCGCTGGCGGTGGAGCAGGGCATGCTGTACCTGCGCCGTTATCGCGAGTACGAGCGCCGCCTGGCGGCGGGCCTGCGCCGCATTGCCGCCGCCGCGCCGGACGGCGCCGGGCTGGACGCCCTGTCGCCGCTGTTCGCGCGGTTGTTTCCCCGCGCACGTGACGGCACCACTGCCGACGACGGCGGCCAGGCGCGCGCCGCCGCGCTGGCGCTGGTGCGTTCGTTGCTGCTGGTGACCGGCGGCCCCGGCACCGGCAAGACCACCACCATCACCCGCGTGCTGCTGCTGCTCATCGCGCAGGCGGCGTTGGCGGGTCGTGCGCCGCCGCGCATCGCACTGGCCGCGCCCACCGGTCGCGCCGCCGAACGCATGGCCGAGAGCCTGCGTGCGGCCAGTGCGCGCCTGCGCGCCAGCGACGGCATCGATGCCGCGTGGTGTGATGCGCTGCCGGACGCGGCCAGCACGCTGCATCGCCTGCTCGGCACGATCCCCGACCGTCCCGTGTTCCGCCATGACGGCAATCACCCGCTGCCGTTGGACGTGGTCGTGGTGGACGAGGCCTCGATGGTCGATCTGCCGCTGATGTGCAAGCTGGTGGAAGCCGTGCCGGACGGCGCGCGGCTGATCCTGCTCGGCGACCGCGACCAGCTGCCGTCGGTGGAGGCCGGCGACGTGCTGGCCGCGATCACCGACGCGGCGGGCGAGGGCGAGGCACTGCCCGCGGCCGTGGCCCAGTCGCTGGCGCCGTTGCTGGGCGACGTACCGATCGCCGCCGGCCGTGGCCCGCTGGCGGGTCATCGCGTGCAGCTGCAGCGCGGTTATCGCCAGTCCGCAGCGCTCGACCTGGCGCCGCTGGCCGATGCGCTGCGCAGCGGCGACGCCGACGCGGCGATGCGCCGGCTGCGCGAGGGACTGGCCGGCGTGCGCTTCCACGAAGACGTGGCCGATCCCTTGGCCGGCGCGTCGCGCGATGCGCTGTTGTCGTCGTGGCGCACGCTGATGGAACTGCGCGATCCCGCGCTCGCACTGCAGCACGCCGCGCGCCTGCGCCTGCTGACGGCGCTGCGCGACGGCGCGCAGGGCGCCAACGTGCTGAACCAGCGCATCGAGGACGCGCTGGCGGGTCCGCAGCGCGATCCCTACTTCCACGGGCGGTTGCTGCTGATCACCGAGAACAGCTACCGCCACGGCCTGTTCAACGGCGACATCGGCGTGTGCCAGCACGACGCCGCCGGCATTCCCGTCGCGTGGTTCGCCGGTGGCAGCGACGGCGTGCGCGGCTTCCACCCGGCCTCGCTGCCGGCGCACACCGGCGCCTTCGCGATGACCGTGCACAAGGCGCAGGGTTCGGAGTTCGACACGGTCTGGCTGCTGCTGCCACGCCAGGACGCGCGCACGCTGTCGCGCGAGCTGCTGTACACGGCGGTCACCCGTGCGCGCTGCGAGTTGCACGTATGCGCCAGCGAGCCGGTGCTGCGCGCGGCGCTGGCGCGGCACGCGGCACGGGTGTCGGGGCTGGCGTGGCGCTTGCGTTGAGCCGGCGCCGGCTGCGCCTGCAGCGCCTGCACTCGCGGAGCTTGTTCACGGCGGTTTGATGGCCTGGTGAGCACAGTCCCGAATCGTGCCCCGCGCTACGGCCCGTAGCCCGCCACACGCACAGGAGCGTCGAATGCCCGCGTACTCCGCGCCGCGCCTGCGGCTCGCCATCGTCGCGTCCCTGTGCAGCGCGCTGATGGCAGGCTGCGCCTCGGCCCCATCGCCCGATCGCGCGGCGCCCACCCCCGTGCCCGAGCTGCGTCCGGGCGTGCCGGCCGGTTACCTCGGAAAGGACCTGCCCGACAGCCTGGTGCTGCTGCCTCCGCCACCGGCCGAAGGCTCCGCTGCTTTCCGGCAGGATCAGGCGATCAGCCGCGCCGCGCGGAAGTTGCGCGGCACCGCGCGCTACGCCCTGGCGACCAGCGATGCGGACCTGCACCCTGCGCACGCGGCCGGCGCGTTCGCTTGCGCGCTGGGGGTTCCGATCAGCCCGCAGGATTCGCCGCGGCTGTACCTGCTGCTGCAGCGGACGATGGTCGATGCCGGGTTGGCCACCTACAGCGCGAAGAACCACTATCAGCGGGTGCGGCCGTTCGTGCATTACCGTGAATCGACCTGCGCGCCGGCGGATGAGGCGGCGTTGCGCAAGGACGGCTCGTATCCTTCGGGCCACACCGCGATCGGCTGGGCCTGGGCGCTGGTGCTCACCCAGTTGCAGCCGGCGCGTGCCAACCCGCTGCTCGCCCGCGGCCGCAGCTTTGGCGAGAGCCGGTTGGTCTGCAATGCGCACTGGCAAAGCGATGTGCTGGAAGGGCGGGCGGTGGCGGCCGGCGCCGTCGCCAGGCTGCAGGCCGATGCGACGTTCCGTGCCGACCTCGCGGCCGCCCGCGGCGAGGTCGAAGCGCTGCAGGCGCGCGCGGCTCAACCCGCGGGCGATTGCGCGGCCGAGGCGGCCGCGCTGGCGATCAGAATTCCGGGCGTGCTCTGAGGCGCGCTGCCCGCGCGCGCCGGTACGGAAAACGCGGACGCGCAACGGCAGCGGTTACACCAGTTCCGCGTCCTCACTGCCGTGCGTGTCGGCGGCAACGGCTTCGAGCGGCGCTTTGGACCTGGCCTTCTTCGTCGTCGCCGGCGGTCCGGCGACCTTGGCCAGTTCGGCGCTGATGGCATCCGCCGAGGCCTTGCTGGCGGCCTCGTAGCGCGAGCGCACGTTCGGGCACAGCACCTGCATGTAGTCGGCGTCGAAGTTGAGGCGTTCGACCAGGAAGTCGACGAACGCGCGCACCTTCGGCGACTGCACGCGGCCGCGCGGGAACACCGCGTTGAACTCGTACTCCGGCCCAGTCCAGCCGGCCAGCACGCGCTGCACGTAACCCTGCTCGGCATACGCCTTGACGGTGACGTCGCTGGCCAGCATCAGGCCCTCGCCGCACAACAGCGCATCGCTGAGCGGCGCCGGGTCGTTGGCGACCAGCACCGGGTCGATGCGGTAGTCGGTGCTGCGCGTGCCGTCGCTGAGCGTCCAGTGGTACTGGCCGTTGCGGCGCGACTTCGGCATCGCCAGGGTGCGGTGGTGCTCGAGGTCATCCGGGTGCAGCGGCTCGCCGTGGCGGGCGATGTAGTTGGGACTGGCGTAGACCTGGGTGCGGAAGGTGGCGAGCTTGCGCGCGACCAGGTTGGAGTCGGGCAGGCTGCCGACGCGCAGGGCGACGTCGATCTCCTTGTCGATGATGTCGAGCGGCTCGTTGGTCAGCACCATCTCCACGCGCACTTCCGGGTGGCGCGCGTGGAACTCGCCGAGCAGCGGCGCGATCCAGGTGATGCCGACCGAGTAGGGCGCGGTGAAACGCAGCCAGCCGCGCGGGCCGCCCTGCAACTGGCCGACCGCGCTCTCGGCCTCGTCGAGTTCGCGGGCGATGCGCTGGCAGTGTTCGAAGTAGATGTTGCCGGCCTCGGTGAGGCCGAGCTTGCGCGTCGTGCGATGCAGCAGCTGTGCGCCGAGGCGCGTTTCCAGGTCCTGCACCTTGCGGCTGACCGTGGTCTTGGGCAGGCGCAACGCGCGTGCCGCGGAGATGAAGCTGCCGTGCTCGACCACCTTGACGAAAACCAGGGTGTCGTTGAGATCGCGGGCCATGGGGGAGGCTCCTGGGGGCTGGCGGACGGGAGGGATTTCATGCGAACGCAGTAGGGATTGATCTGCTGGTTCGGTAGGCCGGGTGCAGCGGAAAGCGGATCCCCCGCAGCGCCGGGAATGACGGCGGGGATGGAGCGAGTGACCGGGCGGTTTGCGAGGCAGAAGGGCATTAGCCCGTCTTCGGGACAATTATTCCCTGAATTGCCGGCTAATCAAGTGCCGGTCGTGGGCCTAGTCTGTGCCGCAGCCTCCCCCACCGGCCGTTGCCATGTTGACCCCCCGCCAAGCCCGTTACGCTTTCCTGCCGCTGATGCTGATCGCCTTGTCGGCCCTGGTCGGGCTGGCGGTGGTCGTGTTCCGTCAAGGCCTTGCGGCCGGTTCGGGCGAGTTCTGGCTGCTCGCCTGGGTGCTGGCCTTCATCCTGGCGCTGCCCGGCGCGATGCTGCTGCTGCCGGTGGTGGGGGCGCTGCTGACGCATTGGACGCGCCACGAGACCGTCCCGCTGCTGGGAGAAAAAATCCCGGGAACGGGACAATGACCCCGAGTGGCGCGAAGGCTGCGCTGACCCGGGTGCCGGTCGTCGTCCTCGGCGCCACCGGCAGCGTCGGCCGCGGCGTGGTCGCCGCTGCGGTCGCCGCGGGCCGGCCGGTGATCGCGGTGGCGCGCGAACTGGGCGAGCTCAAGGCGCTGCGCGCCGCCTACGGCGATGCCGATATCACCGTTCTCGCCGGCTCGGTCGCCAGCGACGCCGAGGGCGCCAAGCTCGCCCGCGCGCTGCGCAAGCTCGGCCGGCCGCTGGCCGGCGTGGTCGCGGCGGTGTGCGGCAGCACCGAGCGCGGTCGCCTGCTCGACCACCCCGCCGCGTTCCTGCGCCGCAAGCTCGACGAAGACCTGTTGCCGCACCTGGCCGCCGCGCGTCATCTGCTGCCGCTGCTGGCGCAGGCCGACCGCGGCGGCAGCTACGTGCTGATCGGCGGCCCCGGCAGCGAGCACCCGTGGGCCGGTTACGGCCACCGCTCGATCGGCGAGGCGGCGCTGCGCATGCTGGCGCGCGTGCTGCACGACGAGGCGCGCACGCTGTCGGTGCGGGTGCAGTTGCTCGCGATCGACAGCCCGGTCTGCACCGAGCGCAACCGCGCGCACGCCTGCCCGCAGTGGCCGAGCGCGCTCGCGGTCGGCCAGCGCGCATTGGCGCTGATCGAACAGTCCGCGTCCAGCGAGCCGGCCCGCGCCGTGGTGCGCTACACGCCGCCGCCATGGTTGTCATCGACGCGTGACCACGATGCCGTTGCCGCCACGGGCGAACCGGTGCCTGTCGAATCCATGTTTGTCGAGTCCATGCCTGTCGAATCCGGAGCCGCTGGATCGACGCATTCACAGGCCACCGTCGAATCCGCGACGACGGCACCCGTCGATACCGGCGTCGCGTCGCCGCACGACCCGACGAGTCTGCTGCCAACACGCTGTCTGCAGGATGCGCGCACCCTGCTCAAGAACCTGATCTCTCCGAACCGCAACCAGGAACCCTCCCCCCAATGACTTCCCGCAAAGCAATGGACCGCGCCGCCCACACCGGATACCGCGGAATTCCCGTCCTCGCCCTCGCGGCGAGCCTGCTGGTCGCGGCCATCGCGACCGCGTGCAGCAGCCAGGCCGAGCCCACTGCGGCGATGCCGGCGCCGGAGGTCAGCGTCGCCACCGTGCTGTCGAAGGAGGTGCGGCAGTGGGACGACTTCACCGGTCGCGTCAGCGCGATCGAGACCGTCGAACTGCGTCCGCGCGTGTCCGGCTACGTCGAGCGCGTCGCCTACCAGGAAGGCCAGGAAGTGAACAAGGGCGACCTGCTGTTCGTGATCGACCAGCGTCGCTACAAGGCGCAACTGGCCCAGGCCCAGGCCGAACTCGAGCGCGCCCGCGCCGAAGCGCGCCTGGCGCAGACCCAGGACGTGCGCGCGCAGGCGCTGGTCGAGGCCAAGGCGATTTCGCGCGAGGAGTTCGAGACCCGCCGCGCCGCCACCACCCAGGGCAACGCCGCGGTGCATGCCGCGCAAGCCGCGGTCGCCAACGCCCAGCTCGACCTGCAGTTCACCCAGGTGCGGGCGCCGATCTCCGGACGCATCGGCCGCGCCCTGGTCACCGAGGGCAACCTCGCCCAGGCCGACACGAGCCTGCTGACCACGCTGGTCTCGCTGGACCCGGTGCACGTGTACTTCGAGAGCGACGAGCGCAGCTTCCTGCGTTACCAGGAGTTGGCGCGCAAGGGCGAGCGCACCCGCACCAGCAACCCGGTGCGCATCGGCCTGGCCAACGAGCAGGGCTACCCGCACGAGGGCACGGTCGATTTCGTCGACAACCAGGTCGACCCGACCACCGGCACCATCCGCGCGCGCGCGGTGCTGCGCAACCCGGACCGGGTGTTCACCCCGGGCCTGTTCGCACGCGTGCAGATCGAGGGCAGCGGCCAGTTCAAGGCCAGCCTGATCGATGACAAGGCCGTGCTCACCGACCAGGACCGCAAGTACGTGTACGTGCTCGGCCCGAAGAACACCGCGCTGCGCAAGGACGTCGTGCTCGGCCGGATGATCGACGGCCTGCGCGTGGTCAGCTCGGGCTTGACGCCGACCGACAAGGTGATCGTGCACGGCGTGCAGAAGGTGTTCATGCCCGGCATGCCGGTGGCGCCAAAGCAGATCGCGATGGGTGCGCCGGCACCGGCACCGCAGGTCGCGATGCACTAAGGCCGCGACGCGTGGACTGAACCGTTCACGCGACAACTCGCCAGACCCAACACCTCCGCCGGGCGGCGGAGGCCAGGACTCATGCGGCCTGCGGGCCGCACAAGGAACACACCATGGACTTTTCCAGGTTCTTCATCGATCGACCGATCTTCGCCGCGGTGCTGTCGATCGTGATCTTCGCCGCCGGCCTGATCGCGATACCCATCCTGCCGATCAGCGAATACCCCGAGGTCGTGCCGCCGTCGGTGATGGTGCGCACGGTCTATCCCGGCGCCAACCCCAAGGTGATCGCCGAAACCGTGGCCACGCCGCTGGAAGAAGCGATCAACGGCGTCGAGGACATGATGTACATCAAGTCGGTCGCCGGTTCCGACGGCGTGCTGGCGATCACCGTCACCTTCCGCCCGGGCACCGATCCGGACGACGCGGCGGTGCGCGTGCAGAACCGCGTCAGCCAGGCGCTGGCGCGATTGCCGGAGGACGTGCGCCGGCAGGGCGTGACCACGCAGAAGCAGTCACCGGTGTTCCTGATGGTGGTGCACCTGACCTCGCCGAACGGCAAGTACGACACGCTGTACCTGCGCAACTACGCCCGTCTGCACGTCAAGGATTCATTGGCGCGCCTGCAGGGCGTCGGCGATGCGCAGATCTTCGGCGGCGGCGACTACGCCATGCGCGTGTGGCTGGACCCGGACAAGGTCGCCTCGCGCGGCCTGACCGCCGGCGACGTGCTGCGTGCCATGCGCGAGCAGAACGTGCAGGTCTCGGCCGGCCAGATCGGTGCCGAGCCCATGCCCAACAGCGACTTCCTCACCCTGATCAACGCCAAGGGCCGCCTGCAGAGCGAGGAGGAGTTCGGCAACATCGTGGTCAAGAGTGGCGCCGATGGCGAGATCGTGCGCCTGTCCGACGTCGCCCGCCTGGAACTGGGTGCCGGTGATTACAGCCTGCGTTCGCAGCTCGACGGCAAGAACGCGGTCGGCATCGGCATCTTCCAGTCGCCGGGCGCCAACGCGCTGGAGATCCAGGAGCAGGTCATCGCCAACATGGATCGCCTGTCCAAGAGCTTCCCGGACGGCATCAAGTACGAAGCGGTCTACGACACCACCATCTTCGTACGCGACTCGATCAAGGCCGTGGTCACGACCCTGCTGGAAGCGATCGCGCTGGTGGTGCTGGTGGTGATCCTGTTCCTGCAGACCTGGCGTGCCTCGATCATCCCGCTGATCGCCGTCCCGGTCTCGGTGGTCGGCACCTTCGCTGCTTTGTACCTGCTCGGTTTTTCGATCAACACCCTGACCCTGTTCGGCCTGGTGCTGGCGATCGGGATAGTGGTAGACGACGCGATCGTGGTGGTGGAAAACGTCGAGCGCAATATCGAGGAAGGCCTGACCCCGCTCGCGGCGGCGCACCAGGCGATGAAGGAAGTGTCCGGCCCGATCGTCGCGATCGCGCTGGTGCTGTGCGCGGTGTTCGTGCCAATGGCGTTCCTGTCCGGCGTGACCGGCCAGTTCTACAAGCAGTTCGCCGTCACCATCGCCATCTCGACGGTGATCTCGGCGATCAACTCGCTGACCCTGTCGCCGGCCCTGGCCGCGCGTCTGCTCAAGCCGCACGGCGCGGCCAAGGATGCGCCGTCGCGCCTGATCGACCGTGCATTCGGCTGGCTGTTCCGCCCGTTCAACCGCTTCTTCGCGTCCAGCTCGCAGAAGTACCAGGGCGCGGTATCGCGCACGCTGGGCAAGCGCGGTGCGGTGTTCGCGGTGTATGCGGTGCTGCTGCTCGCGACCGGCCTGATGTTCAAGGTCGTGCCGGCCGGCTTCATCCCGCTGCAGGACAAGCTGTACCTGATCGCGGCGGTGAAGCTGCCGGAAGGTGCGTCGATCGCGCGTACCGATGCCTTGCTGAAGAAGGTCACCGACGTCGCGATGCAGATCGAGGGCGTCGAGCATTCGATCGCCTTCCCCGGCCTGAACGCGGTGCAGTTCACCAACACGCCCAATACCGGCGTGGCGTTCCTGCCGCTCAAGCCGTTCAGCGAGCGCAGCCGCAGCGCGGCGGAGATCACCGCCGAGCTCAACCAGAAGATCGGTGGCTTCCAGGAAGGTTTCACCTTTGCCCTGATGCCGCCGCCGATCCTCGGCCTGGGCAACGGCGCCGGCTATCAGATGTTCATCGAGGACCGCAACAACCTCGGGTACGGCGCCTTGCAGAACGCGGTCAGCGCGTTCCAGGGCACGGTCATGCAGACCCCGGGCATGGGCTACGCCAACAGCACCTACCAGGCCAACGTGCCGCAGCTCGACGCCGAAGTCGACCGCGTCAAGGCCAAGGCCCAGGGCGTGCCGCTGACCGAACTGTTCGACACCCTGCAGACCTACCTGGGCTCGGCCTACGTCAACGACTTCAACCAGTTCGGCCGCACCTGGCAGGTGATCGCCCAGGCCGACGGTTCGTTCCGCGACGGCGTCGAGGACATTGCCAACCTGCGTACCCGCAACGACCGCGGCGAAATGGTGCCGATCGGCTCGATGGTCAACATCAAGCAGACCTACGGCCCCGATCCTGTGCTGCGCTACAACGGCTACCCGGCCGCGGACATCGCCGGCGACGTCGATCCGCGCGTGATGTCCTCGGCGCAGGCCATGGACGTGGTCAAGGACGTGGCCGCCAAGGTGCTGCCGCACGGCATGGACATCGAATGGACCGACCTGAGCTACCAGCAGGCCAGCCAGGGCAATGCCGCGCTGATCGTGTTCCCGTTGGCCATCCTGCTTGCCTTCCTGGTGCTGGCGGCGCTGTACGAAAGCTGGACGCTGCCGTTGGCGGTGATCTTGATCGTGCCGATGTGCATGCTGTCGGCGCTGGCCGGCGTGTGGCTGACCGGCGGCGACAACAACGTGTTCGTGCAGGTCGGCCTGGTGGTGCTGATGGGCCTGGCGTGCAAGAACGCGATCCTGATCGTCGAGTTCGCCCGCGAGCTGGAAATGCAGGGCAAGGGCATCATCGAATCCGCCCTGGAAGCCTGCCGCCTGCGCCTGCGCCCGATCGTGATGACCTCGATCGCGTTCATCGCCGGCACCGTGCCGCTGGTGCTGTCGCACGGCGCCGGTGCGGAAATACGTTCGGCCACCGGCATCACCGTGTTCGCCGGCATGCTCGGCGTGACCCTGTTCGGCCTGTTCCTGACCCCGGTGTTCTACGTCGCCCTGCGCAAGCTGTCGGGACGCGCACTGGTCAGCCACGGCCACTCGACCATGGACACGCACGTCGCCCAGGCCTGAGACCGGTTGCGCAAACCCACGGCGGGCCATGGCCCGCCCCCCACCAGACACAGGTAATCCCATGTCCCCCACTTCCAACGGTTCCAAGGTCGCGCTGGTCACCGGCGCCACCCGCGGCATCGGCTTCGAGACGGTGCGCCAACTCGCCCAGGCCGGCGTGCACACCCTGTTGGCCGGCCGCGATCGCGCCAAGGCGGTCGACGCCGCGCTGAAGCTGCAGAGCGAAGGCCTGCCGGTCGAGGCGATCGAGCTCGATGTCACCCGACCGGCCAGCATCGAGGCCGCGGCCGCCGACGTCGCGCGCAGGCACGGCCGCCTCGACATCCTGGTCAACAACGCCGGCATCGTCGCCGAGGACCACGCCGCGGTGAAACCCTCGCAGCAGTCGCTGCAGGTCTGGCGTGACACCTTCGACACCAATTTGTTCGGTGTGGTGGCGACGACGCAGGCATTCCTGCCGTTGCTGCACGCCTCGCCGGCCGCGCGCATCGTCAACGTTTCCAGCCTGCTCGCCTCGTTGGCCGCGCACAACGATCCGGCCTCGCCGATCTACGACTTCAAGAACATTCCGGCCTACAACGCGTCGAAGAGCGCAGTGAATTCGTGGACCGTGCACCTGGCCTACGAGTTGCGCGATACGTCGATCAAGGTCAACGCCGTGCACCCGGGTTACGTCAAGACCGACATGAACGCCGGCAACGGCGAAATCGACGTGGCCACTGGCGCCAAGACCAGCGTCAGCATGGCCCTGCTTGGCACTGACGGCGCGAACGGCGGCTTCGTCCATCTGGGAGAAACGCTGCCATGGTGATTCGTTCGCTCACGCTCGCCGTCGCGGCGGCTTTGCTCGCTGCCTGTGCGGTTGGTCCCGACTACGTGCGGCCGACGCTGTCGACGCCCGCCGCCTTCGCCCGCGACGAAGCGCCCGCCGCCACGACCGGCGACAACGCCGTGGCAGCCGACGCAACGGCCACCCCGCAGGCTGACGCCGAGTTCTGGCGCAGCTTCAACGACCCGCTGCTGACGCGGCTGGTCGACGAATCGCTCAGCGCCAACCACGACCTGCGCATCGCCCTGTCGCGCTACGACCGCGCCAACGCGCTGCTGCGCAACGCCAAGCTCGACCGCTACCCGACGGTGACGGCCAGTGGCAGCGCCGGTGAATCGCGTTCCAGTGCCGACCAGATGCCCGGCGTCGACCGCGCCGGCCGCGACGTCGAGAGCTACAGCCTCGGCGCCGACGTGAGTTGGGAACTCGACCTGTTCGGCCGCGTGCGCCGCAACGTCGAAGCACAGCGCGCTGAAGCCTGGGCGACCGCATCCGACCTTGACGCATTGCAGGTTGCCATCGTCGGCGAGGTCACGCGCAGTTACGTCGAGCTGCGCGGCCTGCAGGAGCGTTTGCGCGTGGCGCGCACCAACGCCGACAACCAGCGCGAGACCCTGCGCCTGGTCGATGCGCGCTTCAGTGCCGGCCGCGGCACCGACTTCGACACCTCTCGTGCCCGTGCGCAGCTGGAAACGACGCTGTCGCGCGTGCCGGCGCTGGAGGCGCAGGAAGCGGTGACCATGCACCGCCTGGCCGTGCTGACCGGGCAGACTCCGGACGCGCTGATTGCCGAGCTCACCCCGCAACAGGTCTTGCCGTCGTTGCCGGCACGGCTGCAGCCCGGCGCCCCCGGTGAACTGCTGCGCCGTCGTCCGGACGTGATCGCCGCCGAGCACCGCCTGCACGCGGCGACCGCGCGGATCGGCGTGGCCACCGCCGACCTGTTTCCGCGTTTCACCCTCGGCGGGCTGATCGGCAGCCAGGCGATCGACTCCAGCGCGTTGTTCGAGCGCGACAGCGAGACCCGCCTGGTGGCACTCGGCATCGACTGGTCGTTCCTCGACATCGGGCGCGTGCGTGCCCGCATGGCCGCGGCCGATGCTGACGCCGCCGGCGAACTCGCGCGCTACCAGCAGTCGGTGCTGCTGGCGCTGGAGGACACCGAGAACGCGCTGGTGCGCTATGCCCGCGCCCGTGTCGAGGACCAGCACCTGGAGCGCGCCGCGCTCGACAGCGCCACGGCCGCGCAACTGGCCCGCGTGCGCTACGAGGCCGGCGCCGCCGACCTGTTCGAGGTGCTCGATGCCGAGCGCACCCAGCTCACCGCGCAGGAAGCATTTGCCGACGGCCGCACGCGCAGCGTCACCGGCGCGGTCGCGCTGTACAAGGCGCTGGCCGGCGGCTGGCCGACGCGGCTGCCGCTGCGCGAGGACGTTGCCGTGCGCTGATCCCCAACCCCACGGACTTTCCGCTTGCCCGATGGGCCGATGGCGACGCGCACTCCCTCTCCCTCCCGCGTGCCGTCATCGGCTTGTCGGTCCTGTTCAAGCCGCCCAGCCATCGGCACAGCCCGACGGCGTTCGTCGCTTGCGAGCCAGTGGCTCGCAAGCGACGCGCCTCACCCCGCGCTGTGGCGTTTTTTTTCCTCTCCGCGCCGGTGGAGTAGGATGCCCGTCCCCCCTTGCGAGCGAGCCCGCGTCATGGCCGACAACGACAAGCCCACCCGCGATCAGGCCGAAGCCGCCGTGCGCACGCTGCTGAGCTGGGCGGGCGACAACCCGGGCCGCGAAGGCCTGCTCGACACTCCCAAGCGCGTGGTCGAGGCTTACGGCGACTGGTTCAGTGGCTACGACGAAGACCCGGGCGACTACCTCCAGCGCACCTTCGAGGAAGTCGAGGGCTACGACGAGATGATCGTGCTGCGCGACATCGAATTCGAAAGCCACTGCGAGCACCACATGGCGCCGATCATCGGCAAGGCCCACGTCGGCTACCTGCCCGACGGCAAGGTCGTCGGCATCAGCAAGCTGGCGCGCGTGGTCGAGACCTACGCCCGTCGCCTGCAGGTGCAGGAAAAGATGACCGCGCAGATCGCCCAGGTCATCCAGGATGTGCTGCAGCCGCGCGGCGTCGGCGTGGTGATCGAAGGCGCGCACGAGTGCATGACCACGCGCGGCGTGCACAAGCGCGGCGTCAGCATGATCACCTCGAAGATGCTCGGCAGCTTCCGCGAGGACGCGCGGACGCGGGCGGAGTTCTTGCAGTTCATTGATGTGGGGCCGGGGCGGTAAGGCCTCACCCCTCTCCCTGGCCGCCTGCGGCGGCCGGTCCCTCTCCCGCAAGGGGAGAGGGCAAGTCAAAAGCAAACTCTCTCAACCCTAGCTTTTCCCTCTCCCCTTGCGGGAGAGGGACCGGCGCTGAAGCGCCAGGGGAGAGGGGACGCGCCTTACGCCTCGTGCAGCGTCGTCCAGATCGCCTCCAGCACCAACTCCGTCCGCACCAGCACCTCGTCATTCCAGAACCGCAGCACGCGGAAGCCTTGCGCGTTCAACCAGCCCGCGCGTGCCATGTCGTATCCGATCGCCTCGAGGTGCTGGCTGCCATCGACCTCGATCACCAGTCGCCGCACAAAGCAGACGAAGTCGACGATGTAGGGGCCCAGCGGTTGCTGGCGCTTGAACTTGAAGCCGGCGAAGCGATGTGCGCGCAGATGCCGCCAAAGCAGCGCTTCCGCTGCGGTAGGCGCGTGGCGCATGTGTTTGGCATGGCCGAGTAGGCGTTGTGGCATCGGACGCTCCTTGTCCGGTGTTTTCCTCGATGTGTGGACAAGCGCGATCTCGCTGCGCTCGATGTCCCCTCTCCCGACGCGCCACGCGCGTCGACCTCTCCCACTAGGGGAGAGGTGAAAGCTAGCTTCCAGTACCAACTACAGCCATAGGGTTTCTCCCTCTCCCCTTGTGGGAGAGGGACAGGCGCGAAGCGCCAGGGAGAGGGGTAGGTCTCTCACCCCAGCAACAGCTTCACGATCCCCGCCGCCGCCTCACGCCCCTCGTACGCCGCCGTCACCACCAGGTCCGCCCCGCGCACGCCGTCGCCTCCGGCGAACACGCGCGGGTGGCTGGTCTGGTACGGCACGCTGTCATCGGCGTTGCCCCGGCGCCGTGAGCTGCAACCGCCCGCCGCTTGCGTCACGCGGATGCGGCCGTTGTCCTCCAGCGCGATGCCGTGGGCCGACAGCCACGCCGGCGGATCGGGCTGGAAGCCGAACGCGATGATGACCACGTCCGCGGCCAGCACCGACTCGCTGCCGGGCACGGCCTCGGCGTTGCGGCGGCCGCGCGCATCCGGTTCGCCCAGCCGCGTCTCGGCCACGCGCACGCCGGTGACGGCCTCGTCGCCGATCAGCTCCAGCGGCTGGCGGTTGAACAAAAACTGCACGCCTTCCTCGCGCGCGTTGGCGACCTCGCGCACCGAGCCGGGCATGTTGGCCTCGTCGCGGCGGTAGGCGCAGGTCACCCGCGCCGCGCCCAGCCGCACCGCGCTGCGCACGCAGTCCATGCCGGTGTCGCCGCCGCCGAGCACGACCACGCGCTTGCCGCGCAGGTCGGGCAGGGCGATGTGGTCTTCCCAGCCGGCGATCGGCTTGGCGTGCGCTGCGTCGTCGCCGTGCACCAGGCGGCCGTTGTGCACCAGGAACGGCAGCGCCGGCAGCACGTGCTTGAGGTCCTGCCCGGGCAGGCCGCCGTCGGTGTAGCGGTAACTGCCGAGGCCGAGGAACACCGCGTCGAACTCGACCAGCAGCGCGTCCAGCGACACGTCGCGGCCGATCTCGACGCCGAGGCGGAACTGCACGCCCATGCCTTCCAATACCTCGCGGCGCGTCGCCAGCACCGACTTCTCCAGCTTGAAGCTGGGGATGCCGAAGTGCAGCAGGCCGCCGATCTGCTCGTAGCGGTCGAACACCGTCGCCTCGATGCCGGCTCGGGCGAGGCGGTCCGCGCACGACAGCCCGGCCGGGCCGGCGCCGATCACCGCCACGCGCTTGCCGGTCGCGGCCACGCGCGACAGGTCCGGGCGCCAGCCCTCACTCAGCGCGCGGTCGACGATGTACTTCTCGACCGCGCCGATGGTGACCGCGCCGAAGCCGTCGTTGAGCGTGCAGCTGCCTTCGCACAAGCGGTCCTGCGGGCAGACGCGGCCGCATACCTCCGGCAGTGGGTTGGTCTCGTGGGCGAGCGCCGCGGCCTCGTGCACGCGGCCCTCGCGCGCCAACTCCAGCCAGCGCGGGATGTAGTTGTGCAGCGGGCACTTCCAGGCGCAGTACGGGTTGCCGCAGTCCAGGCAGCGGCCGGACTGGTGCTTGGCCTCGGCCTCGCCGAAGCGGCCGTACAGCTCGCCCCAGTCGCCGCCCTGGCGCAACTCCAGCGGAATGCGCGCCGGCATCTGCCGGGGCGTGTCGCGAAACGCGAATACGGGCTTGTTGCTGTCCATCTTGCTCACGCTTTCACCTGGCGTTGCCTTCGCTGGAGGAAAGCCCCCTTAGTAAGGGGGCGCCCCGAAGGGGCAGGGATTGGATACACATAGCGGGGCCCGAAGTTTGCATAGCAAACTTTGGGGTGGTGTTCGTGCGAAGCACGGACATCACGCCGCTCTCCTCAGGTTCTCCGCCAGCGACTCCAGACTCGCCGCCTTGGGTTTGACCAGCCAGAACTTGCCCAGGTAATCGCGCATCTCGTCGAGGATGCCCCGCGCCCATGCGCTGCCGGTCAACTGCACGTGCGCCTCCAGCAGCTCGCGCAGGTGCGAGCGGTGGTGCTCGAAGCCGTCCGGGGCGATGCGCAGGATGTCGATCAGCTCGTGGTTGTAGCGGTCGACGAAATCGCGTTCGGTGTCGAGCACGTAGGCCATGCCGCCGGTGAAGCCGGCGCCGAAGTTCAGGCCGGTGCGGCCGAGCACGGCCACGACGCCGCCGGTCATGTACTCGCAGCAATGGTCGCCGGCGCCCTCGACCACCGCGGTGGCGCCGGAGTTGCGCACGCCGAAGCGTTCGCCGGCGCGGCCGGCGGCGTACAGCTCGCCGCCGGTGGCGCCGTACAGGCAGGTGTTGCCGAGGATCGGCGTCTCGTTCGCGACATAGCGCGCGCCCTGCGGCGGGCGGATCACGATGCGGCCGCCGGCCATGCCCTTGCCGACGTAGTCGTTGGCCTCGCCGACCAGTTCGTAGTGGAGGCCGCCGGCGTTGAACGCGCCGAAGCTCTGCCCGGCGGTGCCGTCGAAGCGCAGCGTCAGCGGCGCGTCGCTCATGCCGCGATCACCGTGCAGGCGGGCGACGCGGCCGGACAGGCGCGCGCCGATGCTGCGGTCGGTGTTGCGGATGGCGTAGCGGTAGTCACCGCCGCGCTTGTCGGCGATGGCCTGCGCCAACTCGGCATCGAGCTGCGCGGCCAGGCCGGTGACCGCCGCCGCCGGCTGCGGCACGCCGCAGTGGCCGCCGTCGCCGAGGCCGCTGCGCGCCAGCAACGGCGCCAGGTCGAGCTTCTGCTGGCGCGCGCCATCGCCGTCGTACTGCAGCAGCAGATCGGTGCGGCCGACCAGCTCGCCGAGCGTGCGCGCGCCCAGTTTTGCCAACCACTGCCGCACTTCTTCGGCGAGCATGCGGAAGAAGTTCTCGACGCGCTCGGGCAGGCCGGTGAAGTGGTCGCGGCGCAGGCCGTCGTCCTGCGTCGCCACGCCGGTGGCGCAGTTGTTGAGGTGGCAGATGCGCAGGTACTTGCAGCCCAGGGCGATCATCGGCGCGGTGCCGAAGCCGAAGCTCTCGGCGCCGAGCAGCGCCGCCTTGATCACGTCGAGGCCGCTCTTGAGGCCACCGTCGGTCTGCAGGATCACGCGCTCGCGCAGGTCGTTGGCGAGCAGCGCCTGGCGCGCCTCCGACAGGCCCAGCTCCCACGGCGTGCCGGCGTAGCGGATCGACGACAGCGGGCTGGCGCCGGTGCCGCCGTCGTGGCCGGAGATCGTGATCAGGTCGGCGCCGGCCTTGGCGACGCCGGTGGCAATGGTGCCGACGCCGGCGTGGCTGACCAGCTTCACCGACACCAGCGCCTGCGGGTTGACCTGCTTGAGGTCGAAGATCAGCTGCGCCAGGTCCTCGATCGAGTAGATGTCGTGGTGCGGCGGCGGCGAGATCAGGCCGATGCCGGGCATCGCGTAGCGCAGCCGCGCGATCAGTTCGTTGACCTTGTGGCCTGGCAGCTGGCCGCCTTCGCCGGGCTTGGCACCCTGCGCGACCTTGATCTGCAGCACCTCGGCGTTGACCAGGTACTCGGGGGTGACGCCGAAGCGGCCGGATGCAATTTGCTTGATCTTGCTGACCTTGTCGGTGCCGTAGCGCACCGGGTCTTCGCCGCCTTCGCCGGAGTTGCTGCGGCCGCCGAGGCGGTTCATAGCGATGGCGAGCGCCTCGTGTGCTTCCGGCGACAACGCGCCCAGGCTCATCGCCGCCGAGTCGAAGCAGCGCACGATCGCTTCGACCGGTTCGACTTCGTCCAGCGCAATCGGCGTCACGACACTCATGTCGAGGTCGAGCAGGTCACGCAGCGCCGCGGTCGGGCGTTCGTTGACCGCTTCGGCGTAGTGCTGCCAATCGGCCCAGTCGCCGCTGCCGACCGCGCGCTGCAGGCGCGTGACCACGTCGGGATTGAACAGGTGGTATTCGCCGCCGGGCGTGTACTTGAGCAGGCCGCCGATCTCCGGCAGCGCGTAGGCGTCCCAGGCGTGCGCGGCGAGGCGGGCGTCGTCGGCCTGCAGCTCGGCGAAACCGGCGCCGCCGATGCGCGACGGCGTGCCGGTGAAGCACAGTTCGACGACCTCGCGGTCGAGGCCGACGATCTCGAACAACTGCGCGCCGCGGTAGCTGCCGATGGTACTGATGCCCATTTTCGAGATGATCTTCAGCAGGCCCTTCTTGATGCCGCGGCGGTAGCTGCGGCCGATCTGCGCGACCTCGCCGTGCTTGGTCTTGAGGATGCCGCGCACACCCAGGTCGTGCAGCGTCTGGTACGCCAGGTATGGATACACCGCGGTCGCGCCGAGGCCGACCAGGCAGGCGAAGTGGTGTGGGTCGCGCGCGGTGCCGGTCTCGACGATCAGGTTGACCTCGCAGCGCAGGCCGGTGCGCACCAGGTGCTGGTGCACCGCGCCGGTGGCGAGCAGCGCGTGCGCCATCAGCCGGTCGCGCTCGGGATAACGGTCGCTGAGCACCAGCAGCACCTTGCCGGTGCGCGCGGCGGCTTCGGCCTCGACGCAGATGCGCTCGAGCGCGGCTTTCAGACCTTCCTCGGGTGTGTAGTACAGGTGGATCAGCGCGTTCGCATCCTCGAACGGCGCCATCGCCAGCAACTGGCGAAGCTTGCGCTGCGACAGCAGCGGCGAGTTCAGGTGCACGTGGTGGACGTTGTCCGGCCCGTCGACGAAGACGTTGCCCTCGCGGCCGAGCTGCACCGCAAGCGACATCACGCAGTCCTCGCGCAACGGATCGATCGGCGGGTTGGTCACCTGCGCGAAGGCCTGGCGGAAGCCGTCGTACAGCGGCCGCACCTGCTGGCTCAGCACCGCCATCGGCACGTCGTCACCCATCGAGCCGATGCCTTCCTGTTCGGTCTCGGCGAGCGGGCGCAGCACCTGCTCGCGCTCCTCGCGGGTCAGCTGGAACAGTTTCTGGAAGCGCGCCAGCGTCTCGCTGTCGAACGGTTCGGCGGCCAGCGCCGGATCGATCAGCTCGGTCTGCAGGTAGGTCATGCCCTGCTGCAGCCAGCGCTTGTACGGCGCACGCGCGCGGTTGATGCGGTCGATCGCGTCACTGTCGAGCAGCTCGCCCGAGTACAGGTCGGCGGCGATCATCTCGCCGGGGCCGAGCTTGCCCTTGGCGTCGATCTCGCTGGCGGGCAGCTCCCACACGCCGGCCTCGGAGGCGATCAGGAAATGACGGTCGCGCGTACGCAGCCAGCGCGCCGGGCGCAGGCCGTTGCGGTCGAGCGTGCAGGCGGCGTAGCGGCCGTCGACTGTCACTATCCCGGCCGGGCCGTCCCACGGCTCGGTGTTGAGCGCGTAGTACTCGTAGAACGCGGCGAGGTCGGCGTCCTTGTATTCCAGTGATTGCGTCGCCGGCGGGATCAGGATGCGCATCGCCTTGAGCAGGTCCATGCCGCCGGCTTGCAGCAGTTCGAGCATGTTGTCGAGCGACTGCGAATCCGAACCATGGGTGGTGATCACCGGGTCGAACTCGCGCAGGTCCAGCGCCGGCGTGCGCCAGACGTGCGCGCGTGCCTGCGCCCAGGCGCGGTTGCCGGCGATGGTGTTGATCTCGCCGTTGTGGGCGAGCAGCCGGAACGGCTGCGCCAGCGGCCAGCGCGGCGTGGTGTTGGTGGAGAAGCGCTGGTGGAACACCACCGCGCTGGCGGCCAGTTCGGCGCGCTGCAGGTCCGGGTACAGCTGCGGCAGGCGCTCGGGCAGCACCATGCCCTTGTAGCCGATGCTCGCCGCCGACAGGCTGACCACGTAGAAGTCGGGCGAGTCGTGCAACTGCTGCTCGGCGCGGCGACGGGCGAGGAACAGCGAGCGCTGGAACGTCGCCGCATCGAACGCGAACGTCGGCACGACGAACACCTGCTCGATGCGCGGCATCGTGCGCTTGGCCAGTTCGCCGCAGGCGCTGATGTCGACCGGCACCGTGCGCCAGCCGGCGACGGCGATGCGCTCGTGCTCGAGCACCTGCGTCAACGTCGCCCGCGCGTGCGCGGCGGCGGCCTCGTCGTGCGGCAGGAACACCAGGCCGGCGGCGTAGTGCGAGCCCAGGGCGATGCCGGCCTCGCGCGCCAGCGTGCGCAGGAACGCATCGGGCTGGCGGATCAGCAGGCCGCAGCCGTCGCCGGACAGGCCGTCGGCGGCGATGCCGCCGCGGTGGGTCATCCGCACCAGCGCCTCGATCGCGCGATCGACCAGGGCACGGCTCGGTTTGTCGTCGAGCTGCGCGATCAGGCCGAAGCCGCAGGCGTCCCGTTCGTCACGGGCGTCGTACAAACCGGTGGGACCGGTGCGGTGCTGCTGATCCATCGTGACTCCGAAGCGGGGATATCGTGGACAACGAAACCTGGCGGACACAGCCGGCGAGCGCGGACGCGCCAGCACGGTTCGCTTGCGCGGTCCGGCCTGCTTCACCACCTGTGTTTCCCGACTAAATCACAAATTGTGCGATGCGGCAATTTGCCCGCCCCGGTACCCGCGCATTCATCCGCAGACACGTCTAAGTATTTGATCGACGTAGGCAAAAGCGCGTGCCAGCGCGGCGATTTAGTAACGCGTGAAACCATCGCGATAGCGCTTGCGCGATGAGTCTCGCGGCGCCAGCCAATGGACACGCCGCAGGGCCAAGAGGTCACGGGATGCGGCGTCGTGAACGCACTGTCATTGAACGTGCGTGCGCCGCGCCGTCACACCGGCATGCAGCGCGAGGACGAAGCCCGCCCGACGGCGCCGGTGGGCGGCCCACGTCGACGCGCTAGACTGCGCGCCCGTTTCCGCGCATTCGAGCCTTGCCGCCCGTGTCCGACCATGCCGCCAAGCCGGGCGTTCGCCGTGCCGCGCTCGCTTTCATCTTCGTCACCATCCTGATCGACGTCCTCGCGTTCGGACTGATCATTCCGGTGCTGCCGCACCTGATCGAACAGTTCGCCGGCGGCGACACCGCGCACGCGGCGTACTGGGTGGCGGCGTTCGGTTTCCTGTTTGCGGCGATCCAGTTCGTGACCGCGCCGATCCAGGGGGCGCTGTCGGACCGCTTCGGCCGGCGCCCGGTGATCCTGCTGTCGTGCCTGGGCCTGGGCCTGGACTTCGTGTTCATGGCGCTGGCGCCGTCGCTGGCCTGGCTGCTGGTGGGCCGCATCATTTCCGGCATCACCTCGGCCAGTTTCACCACCGCCAATGCCTACGTCGCCGACGTCATCCCGGCCGACCAGCGCGCCAAGAGCTACGGCCTGCTCGGCGCCGCCTTCGGCGTCGGCTTCATCGTCGGCCCGCTGATCGGCGGGCAACTGGGCGAGATCGACCTGCGCCTGCCGTTCTGGTTTGCCGCCGGCCTGGCCATCGTCAATTTCTGCTACGGCTGGTTCGTGTTGCCCGAATCGCTGCCGAAGGAAAAACGCAGCGCGCGCTTCGACTGGTCGCATGCCAATCCGCTGGGTTCATTGGTGCTGCTCAAGCGCTACCCGCAGGTGTTTGGCCTGGCAGCGGTGGTGTTCATCGCCAACCTGGCGCATTACGTCTACCCGAGCGTGTTCGTGCTGTTCGCCGACTACCAGTACCACTGGGGCCCGCGCGAGGTCAGCTACGTGCTCGCCCTGGTCGGCGTGTTCAGCGTGATCGTGCAGGCCGGCCTGGTCGGCAAGGCGGTGCACTGGCTGGGCGAACGCCGCGCGCTGATCCTCGGGCTGGGCTGCGGCGCGGTGGGTTTCGCGATCTATGGCTTCGCCGAGGTCGGCTGGATGTTCCTGGTCGGCTTGCCGATCTCGGCCGTGTGGGGCCTGGCGGCACCGTCGACGCAGGCGCTGATCACGCGCCAGGTCGGGCCGGAGGTGCAGGGCCGCATCCAGGGCGCGCTGATGAGCCTGGTCAGCCTGGCCGGCATCATCGGCCCGGCGGTCTTCGCCGGCAGCTTCGGTTACTTCATCGACACGCGCGCGCCGGTGCGCCTGCCGGGCGCGCCGTTCCTGATCGCCTCGCTGCTGCTCGTCGTCGCGGTGTTGATCGCCTGGCGCTATGCGCGCACGCCACAGACCAGCGCGGCGGCTGCGGCGACCGAGCCGGCCTGAGCGCCGCTTGGCGCCGGCACCGGTGTCCGTCGATACTGCGCCGGCCAGACAGGGACAGGAGAAGCGCGATGCGCCTGGGAGTCGTGTGTGCCGTGGTCGGTGTGCTCGCCGGTTGCAGTGGCGTCGAGTACCACGACACCAATCCGCTCGTCGACGCGCGCCCGGAGTGTGCCAGCCACCCCGATCACCCCAACGATCCGGGCCCGGCCTGGTGCGAGCGCAAGGTGGAGGCACGCCGCAGCGATGCGGCGCGTCCGATCGACCTGTCCGGCCAGGGCGACGACGGCACCTGAGCAGCGCAGGCGCGTGGGCGCCTGCGCTGCAATGGCGATGCCTCAGTTCTTGATCTGCACGTCGTCGATGTAGACGTTGACGTCGTAGCTGGTCTGCGCGTGGTACAGCCAGATCGCATCGAGTTTGACCGTGGCGGCGGTGATCGCACCGTCACTGCCGCCAACCCAGGCGCCCCACTGCGCAGCATCGGTCAGGTTCCACTCGACATAGGTCCAGGTGTTGGCCGCCAGTGCGCGGCTGACCGAGCGCTCGGTGCCGTCGCTGTCATCGATGCCGACCGCCACGCTCATGCCGCTGCCGCCGCTGTAGACCCAGAAGCCGATCCGGCCGTTGGCGCGGGTCAGCGCGGTGTTGCTGGCCGGGTTGCCGCTGGACGAGAGCAGGCGCACGGCCCAGTCGGCGGTGGTGGCGCTGTTGTCCTCGAGCAGCACGCGCAGCGAGCAGCTGCCGTTCTTGCGGGTGGTGCAGTCGCGCGTGGTCGTCGACGTCGTGGCGATGCCGGTGGTGCTGCCCGAATAGGCCGGGCTGGTGTCGAAGTGGCCGACGCTGCTCTCGAAGCCGTCGAGCACCTTGGTGGTGCCGCCGCTGCCGGGGTTGAGCAGGGTGTAGTAACGGCGCCAGTCCCAGTTGATGCCGGGGTCGGTGTGGGTCTGGCCGCTGTAGTGCTGGTGACCTTTGATCTTGGTGCTGGCTGGCAGCACATTGATGCCGCTGCTGGCGGCGCCGTTGTAGGCGCTGGCACAGGGGATGGCGCTGTAGGTGGCGCAGAACGAGCGCACCAGCGCCGCCGAGCTGTTGTACATCGCGCTGGTGTACCACGAGCTGTTATTGACGTAGCCCTCGTGCTCGATGCCCAGCGTGTAGCCGTTGTGGTTGCCGACGTGCCAGGCGGTGTGGGCGTTGCGCACCATCTGCGTGACCTGGCCGTCGGAGCTGCGGATCACGTAATGGGCGCTGACGCTGGCGGCCGCGTTCTTGAACCACGAGATCGTGCCGGCGTAGCTGCCCTGTGCGGTGTGGATGGTGACCGCACTGACCGCCTGGCTGCGCGAGGCGGTGTAGTTGGAGGCGCTGGCCGGATCCCAGATCGCCGGGCCGTAGTCGGTGCTCAGGATGCCGATGTCGGTGGCGGCGGCCTGGACGCGGCCGTCGGTGCCAGTATCCGTGCGGCGCAGGGTCTCGGTGCGCGGGTCGATGGAAAACTGTTCGGTGAGGACGTTGTCGTTCTCGACATCGAGGCGCACGAACGGCGCCTGCTGCTGCACCAGCTGGCTCGGCGTGAACGCACGCTCCCACCGCACCGCGCGCTCGGGCACCTGGATGCCGCGGTCGTTGACGCCGCGGTCCTGCGCCAGCAGCACGTCGAAGGCGAAGCCGGTGCGGGCGAAGTCCTGCACCTGGCTCACGCCCGGCGCAAACCCGGCGTAACGCGCCAGCGCCGGCGTGATCTCGTCGTTACCGGGCCGCGTGGCCGTACTGGTGGCGCGGATGTCGCGGTCAAGCAACGCCGCGGCGCCGAGGATGTTGGTGCGCGGGTCGTTGATCACTTTCGACACCGGTACTGCCAGCAAGCGTGCGGCGTCGCCGACCTGATCGGCGAAACCGTCGCCGTGGTACAGGCCCATCACACCGAAGGCCTGTGGCATGTGGTGATGGTTAGTGCTTTGCGCGAGCGGCGTCGGGCTCAGATGCACCCAGCGGGTCTGCACGTAGGCGATCGCCTCGAGCGTGCCGGCCGGGATCGCCGGGTAGCGGGCGTACGCCTGCTTGAAGTAGCCGGCGAAGGCGGCACGTTGCGGGCGCAGCCGGGTTTCCTCGAGTTGCAGGCGCGTCGCCAGCGCCTGGTCCTCCGGCACCAGCGGCGATGCCGCCATCGCGCTGGACGCCAATACCCCGCCCAACACTGCAGATATCATCCGTATCGAAGACGTTTTCATCATCCATGTCCTTGTCTATGAGAGAGGGTGGGAACCCGGAACGGTCGTCCTACCGTCGTACCCGTGCGGTGCAAGCGGTCCACTGGCACTGCCTGCGGGTGGACGGATCCGACCTCCGGTTCCGCCGGTTCCCGGTGTTGCCCGTCCTTTCTACGGCAGCGATTATTCGATTACCGTCGACACGGTTAGAAAAATAAAATATTCATTCGCCGCTGCGAACCGCGCCCGACCGGCGGCGCGGCACCGGCCGCAAGCGGGCCGGGTTTCACCGGGCATCACGCCCGCCCGCGCGACACTGCCGGCTCTCTCCCGGTCGATGAGGTGCGCCATGGCCAAGTGCGATGTCTGCGGCAACGACTACGACAAGGCCTTCACCGTCACCATGCCGCGCGGCAGCGGCACCTTCGATTCGTTCGAGTGCGCCATCCACGCGCTGGCGCCGCGCTGCGCGCACTGTGATTGCCGCATCGTCGGCCACGGCGCCGAACACGACGGCGTCTTCTATTGCTGCGCGCACTGCGCCAAGCAGGCCGGCGTCAAAGGCATCGACGACCGCATCTGAGCACGGGCACGACCGCGACGCGTGCGGTGGGGCGTTCGCCGTGGCTCAGTCGTCCAGCGCCGCCAGCTGCTCGGCCGGGAACGGCAGCAGCGCCCAGAACGCGGTGTCCTGTTCGGCCCAGCGGAAGGCGGCCTCGTTGAGCAGGTCGAGCAGGGTGTCGAAGTCCTCGCCGTGGGCGGCGCGCCAGTCGCTGGCGTGCTCGACCAGCACCAGGTAACCGTCGCCGCGCAGCCACGACAGGTCGCCGAGCACGTCGGCCAGCGCGTCCCAGTTGCCGCCGAACCAGCCCGGAAACTGCCCGGCCGTGGCGAAGCGCCGCATCAGCTCGGTCTTGTCGGTGCAGCCGGCCAGGTCGATGCGCAGCACCGCGTAACCAAGCGCGGCTCCGGCCTGCGCCATCGCCTCGGTGTCGGTGTCGGCGACGAAGTAGGCGCCGCTGTGCTCGGCATCGGCCAGCACCGAGCGCAAATCGGTGGCGTTCATGGCGGTGCGTCTCCGGTGGGCCAGGCGAAGCGGCGGAAGCTGCGGTAATGGTCGTCGCTGTACCAGTACTCGACCGGCGGGCTTTCACCCGCAATGCCGCCGCCGGTGATGAGCCGGCGAGCGCCGCGGTCGTCCGAACCCGGCGTGTCGACGGTGTACTCGCGGTAGTAGCCGCGCGGCTGCCTGGGCAGGCGCCGCTCGCGGTTCTGGAACACGCCGCCGTCCTGGCGGTAGGCGTACGGCCCGCCGCGGGCGATGCGCGCGAGCACGTCGTGGGCTTCGCGCGGGAGGAAGGCGGGGTAGCGCGCTTGCTCGGCCGGTGCGGGCACGCGCGCGGCGCCGTCGCGCACTGCCACGGCCTCCGACGGCGCCGGTGGCGGCGAAGGCACGGCGTTGCGGTCGGTGCGCTGGCTCCAGGCCCACAGGCCGAGCAGCACGATCGCGGCGATCAACCACACGGGACGGCGCATCGGGGTCTCCATGCAGGGGCGCCTGCATCAGTGGATGTTTGTCGTCGACACGGCGCCCGACCGCAGGCCGCGCCGATCACGCCGCCGACAACGCAGCGGGCACGCGTGGTCGATCGCCGCGCGCTCGCTGCGCGGGCGGTTTAGCCGCAGCGGATGCCGGTGATCGCGCCGCGGTCGTTGACGTCGATGCTGACGCGGTCCTGGCGGAAGTCCATGGTCACCGCCTGGCCCGGGCGCAGCACGCGCGCGTCGCGGCTGCCGGTGTCGCGCAGGATGCGGTTGACCACGTCATCGTTGACGCCCGAGCCGATCGCCCAGCGCGCGCCTTCGGCATTGCACACGCCGCTCGGCGGCTGCGGTCCACCGGCGACCGGCGGCGCACTGGTGCAGGCGGAAAGGGACAGCAGCAGGACGGCGGCGGGCAGGGCGATGCGGGACATGGGGCTTCTCCGGAAGGTGAGCAGGTGGCCGCAGCCTGTGGCCGCGGACGTGTGGGGCGCATGAAGGTCCGCCGGGGCGCAGGCCAGCTGGCCAATATACGAAACGACGGCCGGGCGATGCTGCGGCAGGTACCCCTCCGCGGTCACCCATCTGCGGCCCGAGCCGAGGCGTCGCCGACGTGGCCGGCGCGGGCACGCTCCAGCCACCACAGGCCCGCGCTTGCCAGCAGCCACGCCAGCCACCACGGCCAGCGTGGCCCCGGATGGCGCGCCGGCGCGGCGGCCGTCGTGCCACCCGGCGCGCCGGCAAGGCGCAGCGTGGCGTCGCGTAGCGCGGCGGCGTGCAGGCCCGGCGCATCGCCGTGTGCGATCACGGCGAACAGTTGTGCGCGGTCGCCTTGCTGCAGCCGATGCCAGCCGGCTTCGCGCGGCCAGAAGCCGGCGCAGGCGCGCGCGCCGGTGCTCGGATCGGGCAGCAGCGTCACCGCCGCGCCGCTGGGGGTGACCACGCGCGCTGCTGCGGTGACGCCGCACAGCGCGACGCGCTGGCCCTGGCGGGCCTCGCCTTCGACGACGGCGAGGCGCTCGGATTGCGCGCGCGCGAGCGTGGCGAAAACCGTGCTCCACAACTCGCCGTGCAGGTCATCGCGCCCGGCCAGCACCAGCCGGTAGCTGTCGGTCAGGGTCGACACGGCGATGCGGCCGCGGCCTTCGGCGCGCCAGGCGGCCAGCCAGGTGCCGGTGGCATCGTGCAGCAGCGGGCTGGCATCGGTTGCGGCCAGGCGCACCGCGCGCCGGGTCAGCATCGGGGCTTCGGCGATCGCGTCATCGCGGCTGCGCGGCGCATCGCGCGTGCCCGGGCCGATGCGCGCGCGCTGGGCATCGTCGTCGCGCGCGGTGTGAGGCAGCTGCACCACGGCCGCGTCGCGGCCGGCGTCGAGTGCGAAACCCAGCGCCCGCAACCGGCGGCGCTCGTTGTCCGACAAGGCCGCGGTCACGCGCAGCACTACCCCCAGCCCGCCGCGCAGTGCCTCGACCAGCGCGGCTCGCGGCGCGTCGCCGAGCGCCGACCACGCGCGTTCGTCGAGCACCACCAGGTCGAAGCGGGCGAGGTTGGCCGCGTTCAACGCGATCGGTGCATCGCCCAGTTGCAGGCCGCCGCCGACACTGATCTGGGTGTGCAGCGGCAGGCCGGCATCGCGGGCCCAGCGCCGCAGGTACTTCAGTTCGGGGTTGGGCGCGCCAGCCAGCAGCAGCACGCGCGGGGCGCTGTCGGCGGTGATCAGCAGCGGTACGCCGGTGTCGGCGACGATCTGCTGCTGCGCATCGCGCCCCCCAAGGGGACTTCCTCCGGGGCGAAGGCGCAACGTGAAGCGGGCCGGCCCGGTCACGCGTGCGGTCGCGCTGAGCGTGAAGCGGCCGTCCGCGGGCAAGGCCACGCGATCGACGCGTTGCAGAGTGGGATCGAGCAGTTCGGCGCTGCCGCCGGGCAACGCCGCGGCGCGGCCACCGATGAAAAACCCGGCGCCGGCGGCGACACGTTGCGGCGCGGACAGCTCGACCAGCCCGCGCGGCAATGCAGGCGGCTGGAAGGCGAGTGCGAGGCCGCGCACGGCGTCGCGATCGCGTGCTTCCAGTCCCGCGCCGACCACGCGCAGACGTTGCGTGCCGGGATGACGCCGCAAGGCGGTGGCGAGGTCGGGCACCGGTTCAGCGCCCGCCAGCGACGGCGCCTCGGGCAAGGCGACCAGGGTGTCGCCGGTCGTGCGCGCATCGAGCTGTGCGGCGGTGGCACCGGCCGTGGCGACCACCATCGTGCCGGCTTCGCCCGGTCGCGTCGGCGGCAGCAGTGCCGCGTACAGCAGCGCCGCGCACAGTGGCTGGCCCAGCAGCAACAGCGCCAGGCGCCAGCCGCGCGAGCGCTGCGCGGCATCGCCGCGCAGCTGCCGGTACAGCAGGCGCGCGCTCGCCAGCACCACCGCGAGGGCAAGCAGACCGGCGACGAGCCAGGGCAGGGCCGACGCCGGCAGGTCCGTGGTCAGCGCGCTCATTGCGTGGCCTCCTGGCGCAGCGCGTCGAGATAGCGACGGCCGCTGGCGTCGCCGCCGCCGCGACGCGGCACGGTCGCGGCCGGTCGCGGCAGCAGCGGCCACAGCAGTGCGCGCAGGTGGCGGCGACAGGGCGTGCAATCCGGATCGTTGCGCAGGGCATCGATCGCCGTCACGAACGCGAGCGGATCGGCGATGCGCGCCTCGTGTTCGCGCAGCCAGCGTTCCAGCGCAGTGAAATCGATCGCATCGAAATCCGCCACGGTCGTGCCGCGCGGCGCCGACGGGGCCTCGTCCAGGGCCTGCCACAGCGTCGCCAGCGTCGGGTCGGCGGCGGTCGTGGCGACGAGCGCGTCATCGCGGCGGCCGAGGCCGGCGCGGTCGCCGCCCAGGCGTCGACTCTCGTCGATCGGCGGCAACTCCGGGCCGACGCGGGCCAGGTAGATGCGGCTGGCCTGCTGCACTTCCTTGATGTGCTTCAGGGCGCGGTACGCGTACGGCAGCGCCAACTCGGGATGGCCCTGGCGCAGGTTGAGTTCCGATTGCCACATCTGGTCGAGCGCGGCCTTGAGGATCGTGCGGGTGTCCGGGTCGAGCAGCGTTGCCGCCTCGGCGTGGTCGTGGGTGTGGCCGTACTGCTCCAGCACCGCGGCGTCTTCGCCGAAGGTCGGCGCGCGACCGGGCGTGGCGTGTTCGTCGTCGTGCGCCGGCGCGGCGGTTTCGTCATGCGGGGCGTCAGGTGCGCGGCTTTCGTCGTGCGCATCTTCGGCATCGTTGGTCGGTGGCGGCTGCGGCGCGCCGTCGGACTCCTCGCCGAGGAACTGGCCGTAGCGCAGCCGCAGGAGGCGCTGGTCGACGCCGATCTCGTCGCTGCGCTGCAGGTAGTGATCGCCGGCCAGCTTCTTTTTCTGCTTCAGCAGCGCCTCGGCGTCGATGATGATCTGGCGTTGGCTGCGGAAGTACGCCGGCAGCACTTTCTTCACCATGCCTTCCAGTCCGGTGGTCTGCGTACCGAGGTCGGACGGCCAGCGCAGGATCAGGCTCGGACTGCGCGCGGACTGCGGTTGCGGTGTGCGGTTGTCGTGGACGATGAGCTGCACGATCAGGTCGTCGCCGGCGGCCAGGCCCAGCGCCGCCAGCTCCAGGCGCTGCGCATAGCGCTTGACCGTGGCGCTGCCGCGACCGTGCAGCGCCATCGTCTGCTCGCGGAAGGTGATGTTCTCGCCGCTGCCCTGGGCCAGGGTGATGCGCAATTGCGCGCTGGGCGCGACGCCGTAGTCGTCGCTGGCCTCGAACGCGACCGCCCAGCTGCGCTGGCCGGGCGTGAGCAGGCTCAGGCTGCGGTCGGGTTCGAGCACGCGCAGCTGCGGCGGCCGGTCGGCGATGGCGTCGAGGCGGTGCGCCTTCGCCTCGCGCAGCGGCAAGGCGTCGCGCAGTTCGAGGCGGTACAGCGCCGATTTCATCAGCACGTGCTCGCCATGCCATGTCTCGCCGACGCGGCGCAATGCGACACGGCGACCGTCGTGGAACACCAGCGCGGCGACGGTCGGCTGCGGTGCAAGGCGGAACATCCACTGCAGGCGCGTGCCCTGCGGCGCCTTCGCGTCGAGGCCGCGCTCCTCGCGCGCCGGCTGCCGCGTGTACGCGGGCGGCGTCACCTGCAGACGCTGTTCGAGCATGCGCGTGTGGGTCGGCGCGGCGGCTTCGCCGGTGACGTGCGCGAGCACGTTATCGAATGCGGCCTGCGGTCGCGATGGCCAGGACACGATGGCCGCAATTACCAGGGTCGCGAGGATCGCACCGACGACGATGGCACGTGTCGACCAGCGTGGCCGCAGGTCCGGTGCGCCCGAGGCCTGCAGCCGTTGCTGCAGGCGTGCGCGCTGCAGGCGCTCCAGCCCGGTCAACGACGATTCGGATGCAAAGAGGAGGTCCGAGCTGTCTTCAAGGTCGCGACGCTGCGCGTCGAGCTCGCGCACCAGCCAGCGCGTGTCGAGGCGACGCGCAAGATAAAGCGCGACGACGACCAGCGCGACTGCGCCCGCCAGCAGCACCGCGATGGCCGTGGCGCTGCCGGACAACCGCAACGCCAGCGTGGCTGCAGCCAGCAACCACGGCAATGCGCGCCATGCGATGTCGAGCGCGCGGCGCTGCCGTGCGGTGCGCAGCGCGTTGCGCAGCAGCAATGCGGCCGTCATGGCGCCACCGCCCGTCGCGGCCCCGTCGCCAGCCAACGCTCAAGCATGAAGACGGCGGCGATCAGCAGGATCAACCAGGGCTGCAGGTCGCGCGGTGGCGGCGTGGATGCGGCAGCGCCGGTTGTCGGCGCGTGCTCCGATGCGGCAACGCGCGCGGGTGCCACCGCGGGTGGCTCGAACAACGCGCGCAGGTGCGTCGGGAAGGTGGGGTCGAGCAGTTGCGGCATCGCCTCCGGCACGAGCGCGCGATGCAGGCGCATCAGCCGCCCGCGACCGTACGCGGCGCCATCGACCAGCACGTCGCCGTTGTCGTCGCGCCACATCGGCACCGTTGGCGGCAGGTCGTCGATGCGCGCCTGTGCATCGACCAGCGCGATTCCGCCGGCGCGTATCCAGTCCCGCACGGGACCGGGCAACTCGCCTGGCACCAGCCAGACGAGCTGGCGCGCGTCGCGCGGCAGTGGCTGCGTCATCGGGACGATGTCGAAGCCCGACGCGGGCGCGTTGGCCGGGCGCCATGCGGTGAAGGCCGCGCGCAGGTAACGCAACGACGGCCCGCGCTGTGGGGCGTGCCTGACGATCGGCGCCGGTACGGTGGTCACTGGCGCAGCGGCAGGTATCGCCGTGCGCACAGGGAGCACCCGCCAGTCGACCTTGCGACTCAATGCCACGCGCTGACCGTCCACGCTGTCGAGTCGCGACGGAACGAATACGGTCAGCGGCACGTCGGCCGGCAGGCTCGCGTCCAGTTCGCGCAGCAGGCTGCTGACCGGCGCAGGCGACGAGGGCGCAGTGGCCTTCAGCGCGGGGAAGTCCGGCGCAAGCCAGTGCCAGCGTGCATCGGGCGCGTGGAGCGACGCGCGCGCCTGCGTCGCATCCACACCCGGTGCGACCGCGACGTAAGGCGCATGGCTCTGGCTGCCGAACAGCACCGGCTTGGCCATCAGCAGCGCCAGCAGGATCAGCAACAGCAGGCGCAGCAGCAGCAGCGGCCATTCGTCGAAGCGGATGCGATGACGTGGCTTGGGCTTCTGCCGCAGCCAGCGCAGCGCGGCGAACGCGGTCGGGCGCTGCTCGCTGCGCCGCGCCAGGTGGATCAGCAGCGGCAGCAGCACCGCCGCGAGCGCGGCGAATGCCGCCGGCAGCAGGAATCCAAGTCCGAAGAAAGCCGGATTCATGCGGGCACGCTCACGCGTACTCCGCGGCGCCGCGCTCATCAAAACCGCGCGCACCGAACAGGCGCCGCAGCGGCAGGTCGAGGGCCTGGTCGAGTACGTACTGCGCGTGGCGGATGCCGCTGGTGTCCAGGCGCGCGTGCAAGGCCTGGCGCGCGGCGGCGAAGCGGGTCAGAAACTCACCGCGCATCGTCGCGCCGTCGCCGAGCAGCTCCTCGCCGGTCTCCGGATCGCGGAAACGGTGGCCGCCGGCGAACGGGAAGTCGCGCTCCTCGGCGGTCAGGATCTGGATGGCCAGCACTTCGCGCCGCGCTGCCGCCAATCGTTCGGCGACCGTGATCGCACCGTCATCGAATACGTCGCTGAGCAGCACGACCAGATCGCCGGCGCCGATGCGCTCCCACAGCGGCCGCAGCTGTTCCGGCGTCGGCCACGCACCGTGCGCCGACAGCGCGTGCAGCTCGAGCAGGAAGCGATCGCGCTGACGCACGCCGCTGCCGGGTGCGAGCAGGCGCACGCCGTCGCCGCGTAGCGCGACCAGGCCGAAGCGGTCGCCTTGGTGCAATGCGAGCTCGGCCACGCACGCGGCCAGGCCCTTGGCGGCCGCCAGCCGCGACCAGCCGGGGCGCGCGGCGTCTTCCTGCGCCATCGAGGCGGTCGCGTCGAGTAATAGCCACACCGCCAGCGGGCTCTCGCGCTCGGCCTCACGGACGAAGAAGCGGTCGGAGCGCGCGTACAGCTTCCAGTCGACCTGGCGCAGCTCGTCGCCGGGCTCGTAGGCGCGGTACTGGGCGAACTCGAGGCCGGCGCCGCGGCTGCGGCTGTGGTGCAGACCGAGGCCCTGCAGGCCGACCGCGCGGCGCGAGGTCAGGCGCAGGTCTTTCAGCCGCGCGCGCACCGGAGGCGGGATGAAGTCGGCGATGGTCGAGGCGATGGTCATGCAGCGGTTGCGCTCAGGCGGCGAACGGCACGGTGCGCAGCAGTGCGGCGATCACGTCGTCGGCGCTTTTCTGCTCGGCCTCGGCGGCGAACGACAGCAGCAGGCGGTGGCGCATCACCGGCGCGGCCAGCGCGACGATGTCCTCGCGGGTCGCCGCCAGTCGCCCGTGCAGCAGCGCACGCGCCTTCGCCGCCAGCACCAGTGACTGCCCGGCACGCGGGCCGGCGCCCCAGCGCACCCACTGCCGCACTTCGCCCGGCGCGGTCTCGCTCGGGCGGCTGGCGCGCACCAGTCGCGTGATCCAGCTCAGCAGATCCTCGCCCAGGTGCACCTCGCGCACCCGCGCCTGCAGCGCCAGCACTTCCTCGCCGTGCATCACCTGCGGCACCTGCGCGTGATGCGTGCCGGTGGTTGCGCTGAGGATGTCGTGCTCCTCGCGCTCGCTCGGGTAGTCGACGCGGATGTGCAGCAGGAAGCGGTCGAGTTGCGCCTCGGGCAGCGGGTAGGTGCCGGCCTGCTCGAGCGGGTTCTGCGTGGCCAGCACGAAGAACGGTGCCGGCAGCGTGTGGGTCACGCCGGCGTAGCTGACGGTGCGTTCCTGCATCGCCTCCAGCAGTGCCGCCTGCGTCTTCGGCGGGGTGCGGTTGAGCTCGTCGGCGAGCAGCAGGTTGGTGAAGATCGGGCCCGGCTGGAAGCGGAAATGGCGGTGGCCGGTGCCGTGGTCTTCCTCCAGCAGTTCGGTGCCGAGGATGTCGCTGGGCATCAGGTCGGGGGTGAACTGCACGCGCCGGAACTGCAGCTCCAGCGCCTGCCCGAGCGAGCGCACCAGCAGCGTCTTGCCCAGGCCGGGCACGCCTTCGAGCAGGCAGTGGCCGCCGGCGAGCAGGCCGATCAGCAGCTGCTCGACCACGGCGTCCTGGCCAACGATGGCCTGGGCGATGGCGCTGCGTAGCGTGCCGAGTTTTGCGAGCTGGGCCTGGATGTCGGTTTCGGATGGGGTGTTGTTCATTGCAGGTCCTGGTTATCTGGAACCGTCATTCCCGCGAAGGCGGGAACCCAGTGTCTTTGCTCTTCGCGTCATCCGCCTTCGCCGCCAGCCCCAACGCAAATGCAACGTCGCTGGGTTCCCGCCTTCGCGGGAATGACGACGTGAGAGGGCTGGATGCATTCATTGTCAGCTGTTCAACGCATACATCACGATATTCACCGCGAACCTGGTGTTGTCTTCGGCCAGGAAGCGCTTGTTGCGCCAGTCGTAATCCCACTCGCAGCCATAGTCCTTGTTGCTGTAGAGCACGCCGAGGCGGCCGTCGATCTCGATCCCTTGCAGGTAGTCGTGGACGATGTCGTCACCCCAGCCATTGAGCTCGAAGCCGGTCGCCGGCGGGCCGTCCTTGAACTCGAAGAAGCTGCGGTACAGCGGGTGCGTGTTGGGCAGCTTCTTCAGCGCTTTCGGCCCGAAGATCGAACCCATCTGCGCTTCGAACGACTTGGCAAACAGGCCGTCGATGTCATGGTTGCAGTCGTCGACGAAGACGAAGCCGCCGTTGCGCACGTAGCGCTCGAAGTTGCGGCGCTCGTCCGGGTTGAACTCGACCAGCTTGTGCCCGGCCAGATAGCAGAACGGTGCCGTCAGCATCTTCGGATCGGCCAGCGCCAGCACGTGCTCCTTCGGGTCGACGCGCAGGCTGGTGTAGTCGATCAGCGAGGTGATCAGGTTGGCCGGCATGCGCTGGTCGACGTCCCAGTCGCCGGAGTCGTACTTGAGCCGGGTCAGCCAGAAGTCGTACTCAGCTCCTGCCGCCCGCGCCAGCGGCGACAGCACGGCCCCCGCCGCGCCTGCCAGTACCAGGCGGAGGAACTGCGCCCGGTTCATATCGACCGGGCGGTATTGATGATGTTGATGCCGTCGAAGCGCGCCGTGCTGGCGCCGTGCGAGACCGCCGAGACTTGGCTGGGCTGGCCCTTGCCGTCGAAGAACGACCCGTACAGGCGGAAATCGCGCTCGTCGCAGATCGCCGTGCAGGCGTTCCAGAATTCCGGCGTGCGGATCTGGTAGGCCGCGTCCTCGACCAGGCCGGTGACCTTGCCCTGTTTGATCTCGTAGAACAGCTGCCCGCCGAACTGGGCGTTGTAGCGCTGCTGGTCGATCGAGTACGAGCCGCGGCCATGCACGTACAAGCCGTGCTCGACGTCCTTGATCATCTCGGCCACGCTCAGCGGCGTCTTGCCCGGCATCAGGCTGACGTTGGCCATGCGCTGGAACTGCACGCTCGACCACGAATCGGCGTAGCTGCAACCGTGCGACTCGCTGTGGCCGAGGATATGCGCTTCGTCGCGCGTGGCCTGGTAATCGACCAGCACACCGTTGCGGATCAGGTCCCACTGCCGGGTCTTGACGCCCTCGTCGTCGTAGCCGACCGCGCCGAGGCTGCCGGGGCGCGTCTTGTCGGCGACGAAATTGACGATGTCGCTGCCAAACCTGTAACCCTGCTCGCGCTTGTCGAGCGTGGCGAAGCTGGTGCCGGCGTAGTTGGCCTCGTAGCCGAGCACGCGGTCGAGCTCGAGCGGGTGGCCGACGTTCTCGTGAATGGTCAGGAACAGGTTGGACGGGTCGATCACCAGGTCGTACTTGCCCGGCTTGACCGATGGCGCCTTGAGCTTGGCACGGGCATCACGGGCACTGGCCACCGCGTCTTCCATGACGTCGTAGCTGCGGCCGTATGCGGTCACGCCACCGGGCAGGGCGAACTTGCCCGCCGGGTCGGCATCCAGGTACTCGTAGCCCATGCCCATCGGTGCCGACAGGCCGTTGCGGGTACGGAACTTGCCGCTGGCCTTGTCGATCGCGGTGGCCGTGGTCGGCAACCAGATGCGATGCACGTCCTGGTCGATGTAGCTGCCGTCGGTGGAGGCGAAGTACTTCTGCTCGTTGATCAGGAACAGGGTCGAGTTGAAGAAGTCCGCACCGGCCTTCATCGCCGCCGCGTTGACGCCCAGCAACAGGTCGACCTTCTCCTTGATCGGCACCGCCATCGCGTTCTTGCGGATCGGCGTGGCCCAGCGCACTTCGCCGACACCGCGCGTCGGCGCCAGTTCGACGCGCTTTGTCTGGTGGCGCGAGTTGGCCTTCGCGATCGCGGCGGCCTGACGGGTTACCGCGGCGACCGAATCGGTCGTCGCGACGTTGGTGGCGGCGAAGCCCCAGGCGCCGTCGACCAGCACGCGTACACCGACCCCGGAGGACTCGCCGTTGACGATGTTCTCGACCCGCGCTTCGCGGGTGATCACCGACTGACGCAGGTAACGCCCGATGCGCACGTCGCAATACTGCGCACCGGCGCCACGGGCGGCCGTCAGCGCGGCGTCGGAAAGCAGCCGACGACGCGCACCATCAACCGGTTCGAGCAGTGCCTCGGCGGCGATGCTGCGGCCGAATGGCAGCAGCATCGCGGCAAGGCCCAGGCCGGTGGAACTCAGGAAATCCCGGCGTTGCATTGCTGATCAGACCGCATCCGAGAGCGAGGTAAAGGTGAAGTCGCGCAGCTTCATCGGCGGAATCATCATCACGAACGAGGACTCGTCGCCGGACACACGCACCGGTTTGCCGAGCTCCTCGATGTTGTTGAGCATGATCACCGGCGACTCGTTGAATCGGAAGTTCTTCACCGGGTGCTTGATGACGCCATTCTCGATGTAGAAGGTGCCGTCGCGGGTCAGGCCGGTCAGCAGCACGGTCTGCGGATCGACCATGCGGATGTACCAGGTGCGCGTGACCAGGATGCCCTTCTGCGTGCCCGCGACCAGCTGCGCGGTGGTCTTGTCGCCACCGGCCATCAGCAGGTTGCCCGGCTCGCCGACCGCACGCTTGCCCTGCTTCTTGGCCCAGTAACGCGAGTACTGCAGGTACGACACCTTGCCGTTCTCGATGATCGCGGTCTTCTCGCGCGGCAGGCCCTCGCTGTCCCACGGCATCACCGACGCGCGCTCGTCCCACGGGTCGGCGCTGATGTTGACGCGCGGATCGTAGACCTGCTCGCCGAGCTTGTTGCCGCCGCCCTTCTTCGACAGGAAGCTGCGGCCTTCATCGGCCTGGCGCGCGTCAAAGAAGTTCATCATGAACGAGATCAGGCCGGCGGCCGCGGCCGGCTCCAGGATCACGGTGTACTTGCCCGGCTCCAGCGCCTTGGCTTCGGCCGACTCGGTGGCCTTGCGCATCGCGGTGCGGATGTCGCTGTCGGCCTTGAAGTCGGACGCGTCCTTGACGTTGCGGCCGACCCAGCCCGAGCCGCGGCCGTCTTCGGTGCGCACCGTGCAGGTGTAGTTGAATGCGGTGGCCTGCTGGTAGCCGAAGTTGCCCTTGGAGTTGGCGAAGGCGACGAAGCTCTGGCCGTCCTCGAGGAAGCCGGCGGCGATGAGCTTTTCGGCCTTGCACGGCGCAATCGAAGCAGCGGCGATCTGGGCGCGCTGCTCCGGCGTGATCGCTGCGGTCGACGCGCTGAAGGTCGGGCTGGCCTTGTAGCTCTGCTTGTCGATCGCCGGCATGAACTCCGGGTTTTCCGGCGCCAGTTTGGCCAGGTCCTCGGCCCGGCGCACCACGCGCTCCAGCGCGGCATCGTCGAACTCGTTGATGGTGGCGGTACCAACGCGGTTGCCGAACGCCACTTCCACGGCCAGGTCGGTGTTGCTGACGATGCCGCTGGTGGAGATGTTGTTCAGCGCGAAACGGATGTTGCCGTCGATCGAACCGGTCAGCGACGCGGTGCACTGGTCGGCCTTGGACAGCTTGATGACCTTGTCGAGGATGGCCTTGGCCTGCTCTTCGGTAAGAATGCTCATTCGTAAGTCT
This sequence comes from Lysobacter cavernae, assembly GCF_042648505.1. Taxonomy (NCBI): domain Bacteria; kingdom Pseudomonadati; phylum Pseudomonadota; class Gammaproteobacteria; order Lysobacterales; family Lysobacteraceae; genus Lysobacter; species Lysobacter cavernae. The sequence goes on along the minus strand of NZ_JBHRXK010000006.1, from coordinate 103,126 downwards.
CCTGGCGCCGGTCAGCCGAGGTTGCGGGCGGTGTTGATGACGTTGATGCCGTTGAAGCGCGCCGTGCTCGAGCCGTGCGAGACAGCCGAGACCTGGCCCGGCTGGCCCTTGCCGTCGAAGAAGGAGCCACCCAGGCGGTAGTCGCTGTCGTCGCAGACGGCGACGCAGGCGTTCCAGAACTCCGGCGTGCGGATCTGGTAAGCCACGTCCTCGATCTGTCGGGTGATCTGGCCGTTCTTGATCTCGTAGAACAACTGGCCACCGAACTGGGCGTTGTAGCGCTGCTGGTCGATCGAGAACGAACCGTCGCCGATGATGTAGATGCCGTTCTCGACGTCCTTGACCATGTCGGCGACGCTGAGCTTGCTCTTGCCAGGCGCCAGCGAGACGTTGGCCATGCGCTGGAACTGCACGCTCGACCACGAATCGGCGTAGCAGCAGCCGTCGGATTCGGTCTTGCCGAGGATGTGGGCCTGGTCGCGGATGGTCTGGTAGTCCACCAGCTTGCCGTTGCTGATCAGGTCCCACTTCTTGGTCTTCACGCCTTCGTCGTCGTAAGCGACCGCGCCGAGGCTGCCCGGCTGGGTCTTGTCGGCGAAGAGGTTGACCAGGTCGCTGCCGTACTGGAAGCGCTGCTCGCGCTTGTCGAGCGTGGCGAAGCTGGTGCCTGCGTAGTTGGCCTCGTAGCCGAGCACGCGGTCGAGTTCGAGCGGATGGCCGACCGACTCGTGGATGGTCAGCCAGGTGTGCGACGGGTCGAGCACCAGGTCGTACTTGCCCGGCTTCACCGACGGCGCGGTCAGCTTGGCCTTGGCCTGTTTGGCCGCGGCGACCGCATCTTCCAACATGTCGTAGGACAGGCCGTAGTTGACCACGCCGTTGGGCGAGACGAACTTGCCGGCCTTGTCGCCGTCGAGGTACTCGAAACCCAGGCCCATCGGCGAGGACAGGCCCTCGCGGGTGCGGAACTTGCCGCTGGCCTTGTCGATCGCGGTCACCGTCATCGGCGCCCAGATCCGGTGCACGTCCTGGTCGATGTAGCTGCCGTCGGTGGAGGCGAAGTACTTCTGCTCATTGACCAGGAACAGCATCGAGTTGACGAAGCTGGCGCCGGCGTTGATCGCGGCGGCATTGACGCCGAGCAGCAGGTCGGCCTTGTCCTTGAGCGGCACTTCCATCGCGTTCTTCTTGATCGGCGTCTTCCACGACACCTCGCCGACGCCCGGCGCCTTGGCCAGCTGCACCGGCGCGGTCTGCATCTTGGCGTTGGCCTTGGCGATCGCGGCGGCCTGCTGCGCGGCCTTGGCCACGCCGGCGGTGCCCAGCTCGTTGGTGGCGGCGAAGCCCCAGGCACCGTTGACCAGCACGCGGATGCCGATGCCGGTCGACTCGGTGTTGACCACGTTCTGGACCTTGTCCTCGCGCGTGATCACGAACTGGCGCAGGTAGCGGCCGATGCGCACGTCGCAGTACGAGGCGCCCGATGCGGTCGCCGCGGCCAGTGCGGCATCGGCCAGGGCCTTCTTCTTGGCGACGTCGAGCGGCACCAGCAGCGCCTCGGCGGCGATGGCGCGGCCGAACGGCAGCATCAGCCCGGCGACACCGATGCCGGACATGGTCAGGAAAGAACGTCTATCCATTGTTGTTGTACCCCCAGATGGGCCCGCAGGCATAGGACGATGCAGCGGACAGAGAAGACGGCAAAGCCTTTCGGACTGTGCGGAGGGGGTTGCGGGTCGTCAAGTGACGTTCGGGCTAGATGGCGACCGTGGGATCGTGGAAGTGCGAAGTGGAACCACCCGGTCGCGGCCTTGGCGCCCCGGCGCTAGAGTCCGCGCATGCACGATGACGCCCGCTCGGGTGAAGGAGAAGCGGGTTGAAGCCCTACGCCCCCGCCTGCGACCGCAACCGCGACCCCATCCTGGCGGTGCTGCAGCGCCATTTCCGCGATCGACGGCAGGTGCTCGAAGTGGGCAGCGGCACCGGCCAGCACGCGGTGTATTTCGCCGCGGCGCTGCCGTGGCTGCGCTGGCAATGCAGTGATCGCGCCGAGGCGTTGCCGGGCATCCGCCTGTGGCTGGAAGACGCGGCGCTGGCCAATACGCCAGCGCCGGTTGCGCTCGACGTGACCAGCGGACCGTGGCCGCGTGCGAGCGGCGAGGGCGGCCGTTTCGATGCGGCGTTCAGCGCCAACACGCTGCACATCATGGCCTGGCCACAGGCCGAGGCCTGCTTCGCCGGGCTCGACGGCGTGCTGGCCGAGGATGCGGTGGTCGCGGTGTACGGGCCGTTCAACTACCACGGCGCCTGCACCAGCGACAGCAACCGTGAGTTCGACGGCTGGCTGAAGGCACGCGATCCGGCCTCGGGCATCCGCGATTTCGAGGCGGTCGATGCGCTGGCGCGGGCGATCGGCCTGCGCCTGGTCGAGGACGTGGCGATGCCGGCCCACAACCGCTGCCTGGTGTGGCGACGTGGCGGCGCCGACGTGGTGTTGACGCCGCCGCGCTAGAGTCCACGGCAGCCGCGCGAGGCGGCGCGACGGAGCTGGCGCATGGCACACAAGGTCATCTTCAACCTGCCCAAGCGCGAGCTGGGTCGCGAGGACATCGAATTCGTCGTCGAGCGCGACGGCAAGCGCTTCGGCACCCTGCTGGTGTCCAAGGGCGCGATCGAATGGCGGCCGACCAACAAGGTCTACCGGCGCAAGCTCAGCTGGACCCGGTTCGACCAGTTGATGCGCGAGAGCGGCCGGCCGGTCTGAGCGCGGGCCGACGACTTTGCCCAAGCGGGCGAACGTGGCCGTGGTCACGCCAACCGTGCCGAATGGCAGGGGGCGGCGCCGGCCGCTGCACCGAGGATGCGGGATTCACCGCGTCAACATTTACCGCAACCTTCAGGGGTCGATCCATGCTTCGTCCGTTGTCCGGCGCGCTGCGCCTGAGCACGCTCGCCGCCGCATTGCTGTCGTTGTCCTCCATGGCCCAGGCGCAGACCGCGCCGCCGCAGGATGTGGCCTATCCCGGCACGCTGACGCTGACCGTCGATGCCACCGACCTGGCGCACCGCGTGTTCCATGCCACGCAGACGATTCCGGTGCGGCCCGGCCCGCTGACGCTGCTGTACCCGCAGTGGATCCCCGGCAACCACTCGCCCAGCGGCCCGATCAACCGCGTCGCCGGGCTGAAGATCAGCGGCAACGGCCAGCGCATCGACTGGCGCCGCGATCCGCTCGACGTCTACGCGTTCCGGCTGGTCGTGCCCGACGGTGTCAGCGAGCTGCAGGTCGGCTTCGACGTGCTGACGCCGACCGCCGGCGAGCAGGGCCGCATCACCATGACCCAGGACATGCTCAACCTGCAGTGGAACCAGGTCGCGCTGTACCCGGCCGGGCATTACGCGCGGCGCGTGCAGATCGCGCCGACGGTGAAGTATCCCGCCGGCTGGCAGGCCGGCACCGCGCTGGAGGTGGCCGCGCGCGACGGCGACACGGTGCGTTACCGGCCGGTGCCGTTCGACGTGCTGCTGGACTCACCGGTCTACGCCGGCCGCTATTTCAAGCAGGTCGACCTCGACCCCGGCGCCAAGGTGCCGGTGCGACTCAACATAGTCGCCGACGACCCCAAGTACCTCGAGGCCAAGCCCGAGCAGATCGCCGCGCACCGCAAGCTGGTCGACCAGGCCTACAAGCTGTTTGGCGCGCGCCACTACGACCACTACGACTTCCTGTTCTCGCTGTCCGACCAGATGGGCGGCAACGGCCTGGAGCACCAGCGCTCCAGCGAGAATGGGGTTGGCCCCGAATACTTCACCGACTGGGACAAGAACGCGCCCGACCGCGACCTGCTGCCGCACGAATTCACCCATTCCTGGAACGGCAAGTACCGGCGCCCAGCCGACCTGGCCACGCCCAGCTTCAACGTGCCGATGAGCGACACCCTGCTGTGGGTGTACGAGGGCCAGACACAGTACTGGGGCGTCGTGCTGGCCGCGCGCTCGGGCCTGTGGACGGCCGAGCAGGCGCGCGACGCGCTGGCGCTGACGGTGGCGACCTACAGCAACGACCGCCCCGGCTTCGCCTGGCGCAACGTCCAGGACACCACGTTCGACCCGATCATCAACGCGCGCAAACCGCAGGCCTACCGCAGCTGGCAACTCAGCGAGGACTACTACAGCGCCGGCCAGCTGATCTGGCTCGCGGTCGATGCCAAGCTGCGCGCGCTGAGCGGCGACAAGCGTTCGCTCGACGACTTCGCCAAGGCGTTCTTCGGCGTCAACGACGGCGACTGGGACGTCAATCCCTACGACTTCGACGAGGTCGTGCGCACCCTAGACGGCGTGGTCAAGCACGACTGGGCGAGCTTCCTGCGCGAGCGTGTCGACGCCAATGCCGCGCCACTCGACGGCCTGGCCGGCAGCGGCTGGAAGCTGGTCTACACCGATACCCCCAGCGCCTACCACAAGACCGTGCAGGGCGATCGCAAGTCCGCCGACTACAGCGCCTCGCTCGGCATGACCGTGTCGAACAAGGACGCGACCGTCGGCGGCGTGCGCTGGGACGGCCCGGCGTTCGACGCCGGTATCGCCCCGGGCAGCACGCTGTTGGCGATCAACGGCTACGCCTTCGAGAACGAGCGGCTGGAGGATGCGATCAAGGCCAACCGCGACGGCCAGCGCCCGATCGAGCTGGTGGTGAAGCACGGCGAAGTGGTCAAGACCGTGCGCCTGGATTACCGCGACGGGTTGAAGTACCCGCATCTGGAACGCATCGCCGGCATGCCGGACCGGCTGTCGAAGATCTACGCGCCGAAGTGACACGCTCGCCGGTGCGATAGCGCATCGGCCATACAACAAGCCCCGCGCATGCGGGGCTTGCTTTCAATCCGTGGCGAGGTGCGCTTACGCGACCTTGACGATCCGCAGCGGGTTGTTCCACTCCTTCAACAGCTCGGCCTCACGCGCCTTGGCCTTGTGCAGGTGGTCTTCCTTGACGTGGCCGTAGCCGCGGATGTGCTCGGGAATGCTGGCGATCTCGGCGGCCAAGGCGACGTTGCCGCGGTCGAGCGCGCCGAGCAGGCCGTTGACGGTGGTGAAGTAATCCTCGATCAGCTGGCGCTCCATCCTGCGCTCTTCGGTCTTGCCAAAGATGTCGAAGGCGCCGCCGCGCAGGAAGCGCAGCTTGGCCATCAGCTTGAACGCGGTGAACACCCACGGGCCGAATTCCTGCTTGATCAGGCGGCCCTGCGCGTCCTTCTTGGCCAACAGCGGCGGGGCGAGGTGGAACTTGAGCTTGTAGTCGCCGTCGAACTGCTGCTCCAGCTTCTTCTTGAAATCGCCGCTGGTGTACAGGCGCGCGACTTCGTACTCGTCCTTGTAGGCCATCAGCTTGAAGGCGTAACGGGCGACGGCCTCAGTCAGGTCGGTGGTGCCGGCGACGTTGCGTTCGGCGGCGTGCACGCGTGCGACGAAATCGCTGTAACGCTTGGCGTAGGCGGCGTCCTGGTAGTCAGTGAGGAACTTGACGCGGCGCTCGACCAGCTCGTCCAGCGAACGCGACAGGCGCACATCGTCCAGCGGCAGGAAGGCGATGTTGTCGCCGCCGTGCGCCGGCACGTGGCGCAGCTCGTCTTCCTTGCGCGTGCTGCGCGGCGCCGACGTGGCGCCCCATTCGGTGCTTTCCCACGGGCCGGGCGACAGCATCGGCAGCGTGCCTGGCGTGGCTTCGGCCGCGGTCGGGGCGTTGCGGATCAGGCCGGCGGCCGCAGCCACGGCGGCCGGGTCGATCACGGCCAGGCGGCCCCAGGCGAACGCGGTCTTGTTCATCTCGATCGCGGCGCCGTTGAGTTCGACCGCGCGCATCAGCGAGTCCAGCGACAGCGGCACCAGGCCCTGCTGCCAGGCGTAGCCGAGGATGAACAGGTTGGTGGCGATGGCATCGCCCATCAGCGCGGTCGCCAGCTGCGTGGCGTCGACGACGTGCATGTTTTGATCGGCGCGCGGGTTGCCACCGAGCGCGACCTTGACCGCGGCGATGATGTCGGTGGCCGGGAACTGCATGTCCGGGCGCGTGGTGAAGGTGCCGGGCATCGCCTCGTAGCTGTTGAGCACGACGCGCGAACGACCGGCGCGCATCTTCGACAGCACCCAGTAATCGTTGACCACGACCATGTCGCAGCCCAGCACCAGGTCGGCTTCACCGGCGGCGATGCGCACGGCGTGGATGTCGGCCGGTGTGCGCGCGATGCGGATGTGCGTGGTCACCGCGCCGCCCTTCTGCGCCAGGCCGGTCTGGTCGAGCACGGACGAACCCTTGCCCTCCAGGTGCCCGGCCATGCCCAGCAGCGCGCCGATGGTGACCACGCCGGTACCGCCGACGCCGGTGAGCAGGATGTTCCAGGGCTGCGACAGGTCGCTGGCGATCTGCGGCATCGGCAGGTCGGCGAGGCGATCCTTGGCGTTGCTGCCTTTCTTTTTCTTCAAACCGCCGCCTTCGACGGTGACGAAGCTCGGGCAGAAGCCGTTGACGCAGCTGTAGTCCTTGTTGCAGTTGGACTGGTCGATCTCGCGCTTGCGGCCGAACTCGGTTTCCTTCGGCAGCACCGACACGCAGAACGACTTCTTGCCGCAGTCGCCGCAGCCCTCGCAGACCAGCGAATTGACCATCACGCGCTTTTGCGGATCGACCATCTTGCCGCGCTTGCGGCGGCGGCGCTTCTCGGTGGCGCAGGTCTGGTCGTAGATCAGGACGGACGTGCCCTTCACTTCGCGCAGGCGCTTCTGCACGTTGTCGAGTTCCTTGCGATCGAAATATTCGAGACCGCTCGGGAAAATGCTCTTGTCCGACCACTTGGCGATGTCGTCCGACACCAGCACGATGGTCTGCACGCCCTCAGAGCGCACCTGCTGGGCGATCTGCGGCACCGACAGCGTGCCGTCCACCGGCTGGCCGCCGGTCATCGCGACCGCGTCGTTGTAGAGGATCTTGTAGGTGATGTTGACGCCGGTGGCGACCGACTGGCGGATCGCCAGCGAGCCGGAATGGAAGTAGGTACCGTCGCCGAGGTTCTGGAACACGTGCGGCGTTTCGGTGAACGCCGCCTGGCCCGACCACGTCACGCCTTCGCCGCCCATGTGGGTGAAGGTGTCGGTGCTGCGGTCCATCCAGGTCACCATGTAATGGCAACCGATGCCGCCAAGCGCGCGCGAGCCTTCCGGCACCACGGTCGAGGTGTTGTGCGGGCAGCCCGAGCAGTAATGCGGCACGCGCGGGAACTGCGCACGCGGCAGCGCCAGCTCGGACTCCTTCTCGGTCATCCAGCGCAGCACGTTCTCGATGTGCTCGGAGTTGTGGAACTTCTGGATGCGGCGGCCGATGACGCCGGCGATGGTGGCCGGGGTCAGCTCGCCGGTGCTCGGCAGGATCCACTCGCCGGACTCGTCGTACTTGCCGACGATGCTGGGGCGCGCGCCGTGCGACCAGTTGTACATGGTCTCCTTCATCTGCCGCTCGATGAAGGCGCGCTTCTCCTCGACGACGACGATGTCCTCGAGCCCTTGCGCGAAGCGGGTGATGCCGACCGGCTCCAGCGGCCAGGTCATGCCGACCTTGTAGACGCGGATGCCGAGATCGGCGCAGGCCTGCTCGTCCAGGCCCAGGTATTCCAGCGCCTGCAGCACGTCCAGGTACGACTTGCCGGTGGTGACGATGCCCAGGCGCGCGCGCGGTGAGTCGATGACGATGCGGTCGATCTGGTTGGCACGGGCGAAGGCCTGCGCGGCCTTGACCGCGTACTTGTGCAGGCGCATCTCCTGGTTCATCGGCGGGTCCGGCCAGCGGATGTTGAGGCCGCCGGCCGGCATCTCGAAGTCGTCCGGCAAGACAATCCGCGTGGCCATCGGGTCGACCTCGACCGAGGCCGAGGACTCCACCGTCTCGGCGATCGTCTTGAAGCCGACCCAGCGGCCGGTGTAGCGCGACATCGCCCAGCCGAGCAGGCCCATGTCGAGGATGTCCTGCACGCCGGCCGGGTTGAGGATCGGCATCATCGCGCTGACGAACTCGTCTTCCGAGCCGTGCGGCAGCGTCGAGGAACGGCAGGCGTGGTCGTCGGCCGCCAGCGCCAGCACGCCGCCGTACTGCGAGGTGCCGGCGGCATTGGCGTGCTTGAACACGTCGCCGGTGCGGTCCACGCCCGGGCCCTTGCCGTACCACATGCCGTACACGCCCTGGACCTTGGCGCCGGGGAACAGGTTGGTCTGCTGCGTGCCCCAGACCATCGTCGCGCCGAGGTCCTCGTTGAGGCCGGGGGTGAACTTGACGCCGGCGTTCTCCAGGAACTTGCGCGCACGCCACAGCTCCAGGTCGAAACCGCCGAGCGGGGAGCCGCGGTAGCCGGAAATGAAACCGGCGGTGTTGAGGCCGGCGGCTTCGTCGCGCAGGCGCTGCATCAGCGGCAGCCGCACCAGTGCCTGCACGCCGCTGAGGTAGATGCGGCCCTTCTCGCGGCTGTACTTGTGCTCGAGCGAGTAGTCGGTGTCGAGCACCGAGTTGGTGAGCGCGGTGTTGGCCGAGGACGGCGAGCTGAGTTCGGCGGTGCTGGTCATGGGCATGGCTCGTCGCGGCGGTACGCCGCGTGGTGGCTGCGAGGACTGCCGGGCAACGCGTCGCCGCCCCATCCGGGGCCGGTCGAAAGTGCCGGGCAAAGACCCGGAATTGTAGCAGCGCGACCAAATAGGGCCGATCGGAGCTATCCGGGCCCTCAGGAGAGCTTCGCCATCCAACGGAGAATCACGGCCCAGGCCTGTTCAGGGTCTGGTCCCCCGTCTCCTTGCACCGTTCGTCCTGTAGGCGCGCAGCGTTGGAGTCGAAGGATGAGCGGGCCAACCAGGTCTCAGCGACCTGCCGGATCTTTCAACTTCGCTGCGCTACGCAGGACGAACGTGCCGAGGTGGAGTGCTTTTCTTCAGCCCGCGGCGCCGCCAATCCAGGTGCCGCGCACGTGCAGCTCGCGGTCGAGCACCGCCAGGTCGGCGCGGTAACCCGGGGCGATGTGGCCCAGCAGGTGGCCCAGGCCGAGGAAGTCGGCCGGGTAGGCCGATGCCATGCGGCAGGCCTCTTCCAATGGCAGGCCCAGGCGCTGCACGGTGTTGCGCACGGCCGTGGCCATGTCCAGCGCCGAGCCGGCCAGGGTGCCGTCGGCGGTGCTGCACAGGCCGTCGCGGCAGCTCATCGTCACGCCGTACAGCTCGAAGTCCTCGCGCTCGCCACCGACCGGTGGCATCGCGTCGGTGACCAGCATCATCTTGCCGCGCGGGCGTGCGGCGATCGCCACGCGCAGCGAGGCATCGTGGACGTGGTGGCCGTCGACGATCAGGCCGCACCAGGCGTCGGGATTTTCCAGCGCGGCACCGACCCCGCCCGGCTCGCGGCTGTTCATCGGCGTCATCGCGTTGAACAGGTGGGTGACGCCGCGGATGCCGGCGGCAAAGCCGTCGCGCAGTTGTTCGTAGCTGGCCGCGGTGTGGCCGGCGGCGAGGACCACGCCGCGCGCGGCCAACGCGCGCAGGGTCTCGGCCGGGAACCGCTCCGGCGCCAGTGTCAGCAGGGTCTTGCCGTTGTCGAGCGAGGCGATCATGTCGAGCTCCTCGGTGCCGGGCGTGTGGAACTTGGCCGGGTCGTGCACGCCCTTGCGCGCGGCATTGAGGTACGGCCCTTCCAGATGGATGCCGAGGATGCCCGGCACGTCCTGTTCGATCGCCTCGCGCGTGGCGGCGATGGCGCGGCACATCACCGCGACGTCGTCGCTGATCAGCGTCGGCATCAGCCCGGTGGTACCGAACTTGCGGTGCGCTGTGGCTATCCGGCGCAGGCCGTCGACGGTGGGCTCGTCGTTGAACAGCACGTCGCCGCCGCCGTTGACCTGGGTGTCGATGAAGCCCGGCACCAGATACCGGCCCTGTAGGTCGACGACTTGCGCGCCCTGGCCCGCGGCCTCGCCCGGCAGCACGGCGACGATATGGCCGTCCTCGACGACGACGCTGACGTCCTCCTCGAAGCCGCGCTGGGTGAGCACGGGACCGTTATGGAAAACCAGGGTGTGCGGCGCGCTGGACATGATCGGCCTCAGACCGTCTCGGTGACCTTGTTGAGGTGCGGCGGCACGTCGGGGTTGTGCCCGCGCGCCACGGCCAGTGCATTCACCGCCCTGTAGAAGCTCTGTATCGCCAGCAGCGGCGTACAGGCCGGGTGCGGCGAGGCCGGCATCGGCAGCGCATCGTCACGGTGCGCGCCTGGACGCGCCAGCCACACCGGCGCGCCGCGCTTGTGGAATTCCTCGATCACCGCGACCGTGCTGGCGCCGGTGTCGTCGTCCTGGGCGAAGGCCAGCACCGGGAAGCCCGGGCCGACGATCGCCATCGGGCCGTGCTTGACCTCGGCCGAGGAGAACGCCTCGGCGTGCAGGCCGCAGGTTTCCTTGAATTTCAGCGCCGCCTCCTGCGCCGCACCGAGGCCGAGGCCACGGCCGACCACGAACAGGTTGCGCGCGTCCTTGAGGCCATCGACCAGCGCCGACCAGTCCTGCGCCCAGGCCGCGCGCAGCGCGTCGGGCAGGGCATCGAGTGCGGCCAGCAGCTTGGCATCGCCGCTCCAGCGCGCGGTCAGCTGCAACAGCGCGGCCAGCGAGCACAGGTAGCTCTTGGTCGCCGCGACGCTGTTCTCCGGGCCGGCACGCAGCGGGATCACGGTGTCGGCCAGTTGCGCCAGCGGTGAGTCCTCGACGTTGACCAGGGCCACGACCCGGGCGCCGGCGGCCTTGGCGATCTGCGCGTTGCGCACCAGGTCGGGACTCTTGCCCGACTGCGAGATCGCGACGAACAGCGCGCCGTCCAGGTGTGGCTGCACCGCATAGACCGAACCCACCGACGGCGAGGCCGAGGCGGTGATCAGGCCCAGCGTGGTCTCGAACAGGTACTTGCCGTAGGTGGCGGCGTGGTCGGAGCTGCCGCGCGCGCAGGTGACGATGAAGCGCGGCGGGTTGGCTTTCAGCTGCGCGACCAGTGCGTCGATGACGTCGGCGTTGGCGGCGAACTGGCGGGCGACGGCGTCGGCCGTCTCCTGCGCTTCGGCGTACATCTTGGTCGTGGTGGCGGCGATCATGACTCTGGGTGATCCGGGTTGGTGTGTGGTGCCCGAGCAAGTGGGCGCATTTGTTGTTTTTTTCTTGTGAGCAGCCGAGCAGATTGCTAGACCCGAAGGGCGGCGCACATGGATGTGCGCCGGCTTTTGCCGCTGCTCTTGTTCGTCATCCCCGCGCAGGCGGGGATCCAGGGACGTTGCTCTTGCCGTGGTGTGTCGTTGAGAACAACAGCCAACGCTTCCGCCCGCTGCCGCGGCCGGGTCACTTTTCTTTGCTTGCCCAAAGAAAAGTAACCAAAAGAAACGGCAGCCCTCGACAAACCAATCAAGTGATCGGAAGAGTTAAGGGGATTTTCCGACTCGCCATCCCTGGCTCGGTCGGAAAACGGCGTGCATCCATGCACGCCGCCCTTCGGGTCTGGAAAGCTGGTCGGCTGTTCAAAAGCCGCAGCGCCAGCGAAGGCTGCGGCCGCACTCATTCGCTCTGCAACTCCGCGACAAAATCGTACGCATCACCGCGATAGAACGAGCGCGTGTATTCGACGACACGGCCGTCGTCGAGGAAAGTGCGGCGCTCGATGAACAGTCCGGGGCTGCCCTCGGCGAGGTTCATCAAGCGCGCCTGCTCGGCATCGAAGGCGATCGCGCGCAGCCGCTGCAGGGCGCGGGTCGGGCGCAGGCCGAGGCGATCGAAGGCGTCGTACAGCGAGTTGACGACCAGTTCGGGGTCGGCCAGCACGCTCTGCGGCACCACGGTGCGCTCCAGCGCCAGCGCCTGATCGCCGGCGGTGCGCAGACGGTAGTAACGCACCACCTGCGCGCCGGGCGACAGGTTCAGCGCCATCGCCTCGTCGGGCGTGACCTCGCCGATGGCGCGCTCCAGAAACACCGATTTTGGGTCGAGCCCGCGCGCGCGCAGGTCGTCGGTGAAGCTGGTCAGCTTGGAAAAGGATTTGACGATGCGCTCGGCGACGAAGGTGCCGGCGCCCTGGCGCTGCAGCAGCAGGCCGTCGCCGACCAGGCCGGCGATCGCCTTGCGCACGGTGACGCGCGACAGGTCGAGCAGCTTGCCCAGTTCGCGTTCGCCGGGCAGGGCCTGGCCGGCGGTCAACTCACCGTTCTCGATGGCGTGCTGCAGGGTGCGGCGCAGGTGCTCGTAGGCCGGCGCGCGGCGCGCGTCGGTCTGGCGGCGGAACTCGTTGACCAGATAGGTCTCCATGGCGTAACAATACCAGTGAGATACCAATGCGGCAACATGGCCCCCAGTACGTATTCAATAAATCCTTTGGCGAACGGTGTTTGCGCGGCTGGTATTTGACTGGTATCGTCACTGGTATGGTTCTGGTCTTGCTTTCGTGGAGAGTGCCGTGACCCCCGCTGCCGCGCCGATGGCGCCTTTCGATCTGATCATCTTCGGTGGCACGGGCGACCTCGCCCTGCGCAAGTTGCTGCCGGCCCTGTTCCACCGTTACGTCGACGGCCAGATCGTCGCCGGCACCCGGCTCTACGGCCTGGCCCGCGACAGCCAGGACGACGGCGCCTATCGGGCCCGCGTCCGCGAGGCGCTGCAGAAGTCGCTGGCCGACGACCCGCGCGCGCCCACCGCGCTCGAGCCGTTCCTCGACTTGCTGCACTACCGCCGCATCGACCTCAACGCCGACGCCGGCTGGGCGGAGCTGGCCACCGAACTCACCGATCCGCAGCGCGTCGACAGCGAACGCGTGCGCGTGTTCTACCTCGCCGTTGGCCCGGACCTGTTCGGCAGCGTCGGTGCGCGCCTGCAGGCGCACGGCCTGACCGGCGAGACCACGCGCGTGGTCGTGGAAAAACCGATCGGCCACGACGGCGCCAGCGCCGCCGCGATCAACGACGCTCTCGGCCATGTCTTCGCCGAGTCGCAGATCTACCGCATCGACCATTACCTGGGTAAGGAGACGGTGCAGAACCTGACCGCGCTGCGCTTCGGCAACGCGCTGTTCGAGCCGCTGTGGAAGGCCGAGCACATCGATCACGTGCAGATCACCGTGGCCGAGACCGTCGGTCTGGAGCGCCGCGCCAGCTACTACGACAAGTCCGGCGCGCTGCGCGACATGGTGCAGAACCACCTGCTGCAGCTGCTGTGCCTGGTGGCGATGGAGCCGCCGTCATCGCTGGCCGCCGACGCGATCCGCGACGAGAAGTTGAAGGTGCTGCGCGCGCTGCGCCCGATCGAGAACGGCGCGACCTCGCAGCTGACCGTGCGCGGCCAGTACCGCGCCGGCGCGGTCGAGGGCCGGCCGGTGCCGGGCTACCTGGACGAACTCGGCCGCGACGACTCGCGCACCGAAACCTTCGTCGCGCTCAAGGCCGAGGTGCGCAACTGGCGCTGGGCCGGCGTGCCGTTCTACCTGCGCACCGGCAAGCGCCTGGCCGAGCGCATGTCCGAGATCGTGGTGACGTTCCGCCAGGTGCCGCATTCGATCTTCGGCGAACTGGCCGAGCCGATCGCGCCGAACCAGCTGGTCATCCGCCTGCAGCCCGACGAGGGCGTGAAGCTGTGGCTGATGAACAAGGTGCCCGGCCCCGGCGGCCTGCGCCTGCGTCGCGTGCCGATGGATCTGAGCTTCGCCGAGACTTTCGGCGGCCGCCAGCCCGAGGCCTACGAGCGCCTGCTGATGGACGTGGTGCGTGGCAACGCGATGCTGTTCATGCGCCGCGACGAGGTCGAGGCGGCGTGGGACTGGATCGATCCGATCCGCAACGCCTGGCAGGCCAGCAGCGATGCGCCCAAACCCTACACCGCCGGCAGTTGGGGCCCCAGCGCCGCCGTGGCCCTGATCGAACGCGACGGAAGGACCTGGCATGAAGATGCGGGCTGAACGACTGCATGCAGAGCGACTGACCGTGCTCACCCCCGACCCGCTGCCGCTGCGCGAGCACGTTTTCGACGACAGTGCGACGCTGGCTTCGGCCCTGGCCAAAGCCGTCGCCGCCGACCTGCGCGGCGCGATCGCGCGGCGCGGCCGCGCGCGTCTAGCCGTGTCCGGCGGCAGCACGCCGCGCGCGTTCCTCACCGAGTTGTCGAAGCAGACCCTGGATTGGGCGCACGTGCTGGTAGTGCCGGTCGACGACCGCTGGGTCGAGCCGGATCACCCGCGTTCGAACGAGCGCCTGCTGCGCGAGACCTTGCTGCAGGGCGCGGCCGCGCAGGCACAGCTGTTGCCGCTGCGGCGGCCGACGCCGACCCCGGAGTCGGCGCTGCTGCCGGTGCTGACCCGGGTCACCAACGAGGCGTTGCCGCTGGATGCGGTGGTGCTGGGCATGGGCGAGGACGGCCACATCGCGTCGTTGTTCCCGGACCTGGGCGCGCACTGCAAGGGCCACCGCGACATCGGCCTGCAACCCAGCGGCCGTGCGCCGGTGTTGGCGATCCGCAGTGCCGCCGCGCCGGAACCGCGCATGACGCTGACGCTGAGCGCGATTTTCACCGCGCCGGCGCTGTACCTGCACATCGAGGGCGCGAAGAAACGCGAGGTGCTCGACACCGCCGCACGCGATCCGCGCTCGACGCTGCCGATTCGTTCGGTGCTGGCCGGTGCGCCGGTGGTGCCGCAGTTGTTTTGGAGTCCGTGATGTTGATTGATCTGCGAATGCCCGAGGAGTCTCCAGACCCGAAGGGTGACGTGCATGGATGCACGTCGTTTTCCGACCGAGCCAGGAAGGCGAGTCGGAAAATCCCCATAACAACGAAACCTTAGGTTTGCCGAGTCGAGGAAGGCCGTTTTCTTTGGTCACTTTCTTTTGGGCCAGCAAAAGAAAGTGACCCGGCCGCGATAGCGGACGGAAGCTTTGGCTTTTGCTCGTCCCCGGGTGCGCTGCGCTTACCCGGGCTACCAGCGCTGACTCAAAAGCAGAAGCAACGTCCCTGGATTCCCGCCTTCGCGGGAATGACGGGTGAAGGGCCGGCCGAAACGCCGCAAGCAAGTCACAAGTACCACCAAGCGTCCCGCAATCGAGCGACCCGCAATGACCCTGCACCCCACCATCGCCGAAGTCACCGACCGCATCCGCGAGCGCAGCCGCACGCACCGCGCCGCCTACCTCGCCCGCATCGACGCCGCCGCCGGCCACGGCCCGCATCGCGCCACGCTGTCGTGCGGCAACCTCGCCCACGGCTTTGCCGCCTGCGGCGCCGGCGACAAGGCCGCGCTGCGCGGCGGCCATGCGCCCAACCTCGGCATCGTCACCGCCTACAACGACATGCTCTCCGCGCACCAGCCGCTGGAGCGCTTCCCGTTCCTGCTCAAGCAGGCCGCGCGCAGCGTCGGCGCGACCGCGCAGGTCGCCGGCGGCGTGCCGGCGATGTGCGACGGCGTGACCCAGGGCCGCACCGGCATGGAGCTGTCGCTGTTCTCGCGCGAGGTGATCGCGCTGTCGACGGCGGTGGCGCTGTCGCACGACATGTTCGACGCCGCGCTGTACCTGGGCGTGTGCGACAAGATCGTGCCGGGCCTGCTGATCGGCGCGCTCAGCTTCGGCCACCTGCCGGCGATCTTCGTGCCGGCCGGGCCGATGAGCTCGGGCCTGCCCAACGACGAGAAGTCGCGCGTGCGCCAGCGCTACGCGGAGGGCAAGGCCACGCGCGAGGAACTGCTCGAAGCCGAGGCGGCGAGCTACCACGGCCCCGGCACCTGCACGTTCTACGGCACCGCCAATTCCAACCAGATGCTGATGGAGCTGATGGGCCTGCACCTGCCTGGCGCCAGCTTCATCAACCCCGACGACCCGCTGCGCGATGCTCTGACCGCACAGGCCGCGCGCCGCGCCGCCGCGATCACCGCGCTCGGTGACGACTACCGTCCGGTCGGGCGGATCATCGACGAGCGCGCCATCGTCAACGGCGTGGTCGGCCTGCACGCGACGGGTGGCTCGACCAACCACCTGCTGCACCTGATCGCGATCGCCGCGGCGGCCGGCATCGACCTGCGCCTGGAGGATTTCGAGGCGCTGTCGCATGCGGTGCCGTTGCTGGCGCGCGTGTACCCCAACGGCAGTGCCGACGTGAACCACTTCCACGCCGCCGGCGGTCTGGCCTACCTGATCGGCGAGCTGCTCGACGCCGGCCTGGTCCACGGTGATGTCGAAACCATCGCCGGCCCGGGCCTGGCGCGCTACCGCGTCGAGGCGCGACTGGATGCGCAACGCCAGCTCGATTACGTGCCGGCGACCGGGCGCAGCGGCGATCCCACGGTCCTGCGCCCGGTCGCCGAGCCGTTCCGTGCCGACGGCGGCCTGCGCATGCTGCGCGGCCCGCTCGGCAGCGCCGCGATCAAGGTTTCGGCGGTGCCGGAAGACCGCTTCGTGATTGAAGCGCCGTGCCGGGTGTTTGCCGAGCAGCACGAGGTCAAGCAGGCCTTCGAACGCGGCGAGCTCGACCGCGACGTGATTGTGGTCGTGCGTTTCCAGGGCCCGCGCGCCAATGGCATGCCCGAGCTGCACCAGCTCACGCCGACGCTGTCGGTGCTGCAGAAGCGCGGCCACCGCGTCGCCCTGGTCACCGATGGGCGCATGTCCGGCGCGTCCGGCCAGGTGCCCGCCGCCATCCACGTCAGTCCGGAAGCGGCCTGCGGTGGCGCCATCGCCCGGTTGCGCGACGGCGACGTGCTGCGGCTGGACGCGCACGCCGGCACGCTTGAGGTGCAGGTCGACGTCGCCGATTGGAACGCGCGCGAGGCCGCCAGCGCCGACCTGTCGACCAACCAGTTCGGCATGGGCCGTGAACTGTTCACGGTATTCCGTAACGCTGCCGCCGCCGCCGATGCCGGTGGCGGCATCTTCGGCCTTGTGCCGTGACACGCCACGCCACAGCAAATCCATTCCGTCACCCCCGCGCAGGACATGCCTTCGCGGGGGTGACAGCAAACAACAGTTGGAGAATTGAATGAGCCTGCTCGAATCCGTACTGCACGTCGCCCCGGTGATGCCGGTGGTGGTGATCGAAGACGCCAAACACGCCGTGTCGCTGGCGCGCGCGCTGGTCGCCGGAGGCATTCCGGCGATCGAAATCACCCTCCGCACGCGCGCCGCGCTCGATGCGGTGCGTGCGATTGCCGATCAGGTCGAAGGCGCCATCGTCGGCGTCGGCACCGTGCGCAAGCCGCAGGACCTGAAGGACGCGGAAGCAGCCGGCGCGCGTTTCGCCGTATCGCCCGGCTCGACGCCGGCGCTGATCGCCGCGGCCAAGGATTCGGCGCTGCCGTGGCTGCCGGGCGCCGCCACCGCCAGCGAGGCGATGACGCTGTCCGAGCACGGTTTCATCTTCCAGAAATTCTTCCCGGCCGAAGCCGCCGGCGGCGCTGCCGCGCTGCGCTCGCTGCACGGCCCGCTGCCGGAGATCCGTTTCTGCGCCACCGGCGGCATCGGCGCGCACAACGCCCGCGACTACCTGGCCACGCCCAACGTGGCCTGCGTCGGCGGCTCCTGGATCACGCCGTCACGCCTGCTCGCGGCCGAGGAATGGGGCGCGATCGAAGCCCTGGCCCGCGCGGCGACCCTGCTGCGCGCCTGATCCGCGTCCGTCGCGTACCGCGCGGCAAGACGGCAGGCCTGGCGCGGTGCGCGCGGCCCTGCCGTCGGCGGCCAGTCAATCGCCGATGCCGGAGGCCTCGATGATCTCGTCCTCCGAGTCGACGAAGCGCTGCACCGTCAGGCGGTCCAGCCGCAGCCGCTGCACCACGGTCGAGAACGCCATGATCGACAGCACCCGCTGCGGGTCGCGCGCCCACGGTGGCAGGTAGCGCGGCGGCACGATCAGGCCGTTGTTGCGGTAGGGCTCCAGCAGCACCGTGTCGGCAACCGTCACGCGTCCGGCGAACAGCAGCGGCAGCAGTTCGCCGCGGCCTTCCTGCAACGCCTTGCAGATGAAGGCGTAGATGCGCAGCACGCCCTCCAGGTACGCGCCGTCCTTGGTGAAGCACACGCGCCCGCGCACGTCGCCGCCACGGAACACGCGCGCCGCGCTGCGATAGCTTTCGACTTCGCTCTGTCCGGCATCGAGGAAGCCGCGGAAGACCTCGATGAAGTCGGCGCCGTCGAGCGCGCGCTCGACCATCACCACGCGCAAGGCGACACGGCGCAGGCGCGCGATGTCGATGGCGCCGGTGATGATCTCCGAGAACGTCGCCAGGCCTTCCTGTGCGCGCGTGGTGCGTGGCGCGCCCAGGCCGAGCGCGGTGAGATACGGCTGGTGCTTGCCGTTGAGCGAGGTGGCCGTGTGGATGAAGGCCTCGTGCTGGATCAGCTGCTCCAGGTCGCGTTCGGAGAACACGGCGGTCGAACGCAGGGTCACGCGCTTGCTGCCGGCGGTGGCCTTGGACGGCAACGCCGGATCGAGCACGACCTCGACCCGATCGCGGTCGAAGAACGGGTCGATGCGCTCACGCAGGCGCCGGGCGAACTCGGGCGCTTCGATGTCGCTCGGCACCTCGGGCAGCAGGCGGTCGTTGATCAGTTCGTCGGTGACCCGCAGCAACTCGCGCGCGGCATCGGCGTTGGTCGCGTCCTGACTGGGGTACAGATGATCGGGGCGGCCATACAGCAGGGTCGCGCAACGCGTGTACTCGGGCGTGCCGACGCTGGCCAGCATCTGCGCCGCGACGCGATAACTCCAGGCGGTCTTGTACAGCCACTGGCCGAGCGGGTGGCCCCGGTCGATGCGGTGCATCAAGGCATCGAGGGCCTCGATCTCCGCTGCCAGCGCTTGCGCCTGCGTGGGCGGGGCGGGCAGTTCCGGGCGGCCGGCGCGCCAGCCGTCGAGAAAGCGCTGCTCCAGTTCCAGCGGCCAGTCGATCGCCTTGAGCACGTGGATGCCGCGGCCAAGCTTGACCAGGGCGCGGTCGTGTTCGAACACGGACACCAGCGCCGGGTCGCGCAGCGCCTCGGGCGCGGGCGGAGCGGGTGGCAGGGTCTGTGGCGTTTCGGGTTGGGCCGACATGCAGACGTCTCCGTTCGCGTGGGTTCTGCCGTACCGAACGATGGTGCACGAAACGACGGTGCAAAGACCGCCGCGTCGTGCGCGTGCGATCGTCGCGCAGCAGGCTGCGCGTACCGACGATAAAGGGCGGTGACGGCCGTGCGGCCGTCGGCGTCAGGGCTTGGGGCGTGGCGGCGCGGTCGAGCCGCGCACCACCAGCTCCGGGCTGAAGCCCTCGTTGGGCAGCGGCTTGAGCGGCGCGTGCTCGCGGATCTCCTGCAGCAGCCGGCGCGCGGCGTGCTGGGCGATCTCCTGGGTGGCCTGCTTGGCGGTGGTCAGCGCCGGCCAGCTCTGCTTGGAGAACGGGCTGTCCTCGAAACCGGCGATGGACAGGTCGTAGGGCACGTTCATGCCACTGGACTTGGCGGCGGCGAGCACGCCGGCGGCGATCTCGTCGTTGCTGCCGAAGATCGCGGTCGGCCGGTCGGGCAGGGCGAACAGGCGCCTCGCGCCACGGAAGCCGTCGTCGAACGAGTAGTCGCCCTCGACCACCAGCGCCGGGTCGAGCTCGATGCCGTACTCGCGCAGCGCGTCCTCGTAGCCCTTGTAGCGCTCCCACGAGGAGCCGTGCGACTGGCCGCCCCAGAGGAAGCCGATGCGGCTGTGGCCGAGCTGGATCAGGTGCTCGGTGATGTCGTAGGCGGCGTCGCGGTCGTCGACGTAGACGCAGGCGCTGCCGTCCTGCGGGTCGGCCGCGGCCGAGACGATGCGCACCAGGCGCACGCCGTGCGCGACCAGCTCGGTGACCAGCTCGTTGCGCTCCGACATCGGCGGCGCCAGCACCAGCCCGGCCAGGCGCGAGTGCTGGACCAGGTCGATCAGTTCGCTGGCCAGGTTCTTCGACGACGAGTCGCAGGGATGGATCTGCAGGCCGTAACCGGTCTCGCGGCACACCGACAACACGCCGGCCTGCACCGCGATCACGTAATAGGGATTGGGGTTGTCGTAGACCAGGCCGAGCGCGTACGGCTGCGCGCTGCGCAGGCTGCGCGCCGACGGGTCGGGCTGGTAGCCCAGTGCGGCGATCGCCTGCTGCACGCGGTCGCGCGTGCTGGCCTGCACGCTGGGTTCGTCGTTGATGACGCGTGAGACGGTCTTGAGCGAAACCTCGGCGCGCTCGGCGACGTCTTTGATCGTGGGTCTGCGCACCGAAGCCTCGCGTGATTTCGGCAGCAGCGCCGCCGACGAAACCGCCGTGTCGGCCGACACGGCGGAGATGCGACTAGCCTAACCACCCGCGCCGGCGATGTGAATGACGTGCGCGGGCGTCTGGGGCCCTCCGGCTTCGGCTGCACCGAAGCCGGAGGCTGGAGTGTCAACCGTTCTGCGTCGCCGCCGTGCCGTTGACCGCGGCGCGCGTCAGGCCGGCACGGTGGCCGCGCAGCGCAAAGTACAGGATGTACAGGTAGCACGGCACCACCAGCGCGAAGAACACCGCCTGGAAGTCGAAATGCTGCTTGAAGTGCACGAACAGCTGCGGGATCACCGCGCCGCCGGCGATGCCCATGATCAGCAGCGCCGAGCCCTTTTCGGTCAAGCGGCCCAGGCCCTGGATCGCCAGTGGGAAGATCGCCGGCCACATCATCGCGTTGGCGAAGCCCAGCGCGGCGACGAAGTACACCGACACGTAACCGTGGGTGAGCAGTGCGCCGGTGGCCAGCGCGACGCCGAGGACGGCGGAGAGGCTCAGGTAGCGCTCCTGCGAGATGAAGCGCGGGATCAGGACCAGGCCGATGATGTAGCCCAGCAGCATCGCGGCCAGGGTGAAGCCGGTGAAGAACTTGGTCTCGTCCAGCGGCAGGCCAAACGCCTGGCCGTAGGTGCCGATGGCGTCGCCGGCCATCACTTCCACGCCGACGTAGACGAAGATGCACAGCGCGCCCAGCCACACATGCGGGAACTGGAACAGGCTGCGCGAACCGCTCTTGCCGCCGTCGGCATTGACGTCTTCGGCGCGGATTTCCGGCAACGGCGAGAACAGGATGGCGACCGAGAGCAGCGCCAGCAGGCCGGCCATCAGCATGTACGGGTCGTGGATGCGCGCGGCGAAGTCGTTGAGGATCTGCTCCTTGCTCGCTGCATCGGCGCCGGCGACGCGACTGGCGACGTCGCCCATGCCGTGCATCACCAGCGTGCCGATGACGTACGGCGCGGCCCAGCCGGCGAGCTTGTTGCAGATGCCCATCACCGCGATCCGCTGCGCCGCGCCCTCGATCGGGCCGAGGATGCTGATGTAGGGGTTGGAGGCGGTCTGCAGGATCGCCAGGCCGGCGCCGATGATGAAGATGCCACTGACCGCGCCGCCATAGACACGCTGCGTCGTGTACTGGCCGAACACCACCGCGCCCACCGCCATCAGGAACAGGCCCAGCGCCATGCCCTTCTTCATGCCGGTCTTCTTGAGGATGAGCGACGACGGCAGCGCGAGCACGAAGTACGAGATGTAGAACGCGCTGGGAATCAGGAAGGCCAGCGATTCACTGACATCGAAGGCCAGCTGCGCGAACGAGATCAGCGGGCCGTTGAGCCAGGTGACGAAGCCGAAGATGAAGAACAGCGCGCCGATGATCGCGATCGAGCCGTAGTGGCTGCGCCCGGCGGCGGTGGATGTGGACATTGAGACTCCCCTCCCAAGGAATGCGGGGGAGCCGCCCCGCCGCGTCACGTCTGCACCGAGCTCGATGGCTCGTACGACATCCGTTGACTCAACGTTGTCATAAGTTTGACCGGCAAGCCAGACATCTGCGCCTCAAATCGCGCCACCGAACAACATGAACAGGGAGTTTGGCGATGTTGCGATGCATCAATACAGGCGGGGCCTGGCTCGGATTTGCAAGGGCTTACAACAATTTCGTAACACCTTGTTGACAACGTTGTCATTTGGAGGGCAGTCTCGGCCACGCCGGTGGGGCGCCGGCGGTCAACGGAGGGAGGCATGCAGTGGGATTGGAGCGAGTCACCAAACCGGATCAGCCGACACGGGACCGCGCTGCGCGCGCGCGCCGGCCGGTGTCTGCGGTGAACGCCGTGCACCCCATCGCCCAGCCCGACCCGCGCTTCATCGCCGCCGATGTCGGCGGCACCCACACCCGCGTCGGCCTGGTCCGCGCCGGTGGCCCCGGTGAAAACGCGGTCGCCGTGCTGGCGCACCGCAAGTACGTGTGCGCCGATTACCCGAGCCTGGCGGCGATCCTGGCCGACTTCATCGCCGCCAACGGCGGCTGCGCCGGTGTCGACCGCGTCGCCATCGCCAGCGCCGGCGTGGTGCTCGACGACACGGTGATCAATTCCAACCTGCCGTGGCGCATCTCGCTGTCCGAGCTGCGCCGCGAGCTGGGCCTGCACGACATCCTGGTCATCAACGACTTCCAGGCCGCGGCCCATGCCGCGCAGTGCATGGACCCCAGCGATTCGACCCTGCTCACGCCCGGCGTGGCCGAGTCGGCCCCCGGCCCGGTGCTGGTCGTCGGTCCGGGCACCGGCCTCGGCGCCGCCGTGCGCATTCCGCACCGTGGCGGCACCGTGGTGCTGCCGACCGAAGCCGGGCATACCGCCTTCGCCCCGGGCAATGCACGCGAGATCGACATCCTGCGTTGGCTGCAGCAGCGCAGCGGCGGCCACGTGCCGACCGAGCAGCTGGTCTCCGGGCCGGGCCTGGTCAACCTGTACGACGCGATCTGCGCGCTCGACGGCATCGAGCCGAGTCTGCGCGCCCCGGCCGCGATCACCGAAGCGGCACGGCGCGGCGACAACGCTGCCGGCGAGGCGGTGCTGACGTTCTGCGCGCTGCTCGGCAGCGTGATCGGCGATTTGATCTCGGTCAGCAGCGCCAAGTCGGTGTTCATCGCCGGCGGCCTGTTGCCGCAGCTCAAGGATTTCCTGCCGCACAGCACTTTCCAGGCGCGCCTGCTCAACAAGGGCGTGATGCACGCCGCGCTCGAGCGCGTGCCGGTGCGGCTGATCGAGAACGAACGGCTGGGCGTGATCGGCGCCGCCAGCTGGTACCTGGAGTACGTGCAAGAGCAGGGCGGCAGCAATGCCGCGCAACCAAACGGAACCGGGCCACGGCGCGAGCCGGGCGCGGCATCGGACACATGACGCCGAAGCGCTGATCAACAGATCAGCACGGCGAAGTCGCACACAAGCCCGTGGGAGGGAGAGCAATGAAACTTCGCAAAACCATGTTGTCGGTCAGTATTGTCGCGGCGCTCGGCTTCGCCGGATCCGCTATGGCGCAGCAGACCACTGCACCGGAAGCGGCACAGGCACCGGCCGCCTCGTCGCAGGAGGCCACCGACCTGGACGCGGTGATCGTCACCGGCATCCGCGCGTCGCAGGAAAAGTCGCTGGACACCAAGCGCAACGCCGCCACGCACATCGAGGCCGTCACGGCCGAGGACGTGGGCAAGCTGCCGGCGCACAACGTCGCCGACACCCTGCAGCGCCTGCCGGGCGTGAGCACCAGCTCCTCCAGCGCCAATGAAGGCGGCTTCGACGAGAACGACCGCATCAGCCTGCGCGGCACCAGCCCGAGCCTGACCCAGACCCTGGTCAACGGCCACACCATCGCCAGCGCCGACTGGTTCATCCTCAGCCAGACCGAGACCGTCGGCCGCAGCGTCAGCTACTCGTTGCTGCCGTCGGAAATCGTCAGCCAGGCCATCGTCAACAAGACCTCCGAAGCCCGCTTCATCGAAGGCGGCAGCGCCGGCTCGGTCAACGTCATCACCCGCAAGCCGCTCGAGTTCGCCAACCAGATCTCGGCCGAGGGCACGCTGGGCGCGGTCTACTCCGACCTGGCCGGCAGCACCAAGCCGCAGGTCAGCGGCCTGTTCAACTACAAGAACGACGCCAACACCTTCGGCTTCATGGCGCAGATGTTCTACCAGGAGCGCGAGCTGCGCCGCGACGGCCAGGAAATCGTCGGCGGCTTCCTCACCATCGCCCCGACCGATCCGGTGGCGGCCACCAACCCCGACCTGGTCGGCGTGAAGTACCCCAGCCTGCCGGGCTCGGCGTATTTCAGCCAGACCCGTGAGCGCAAGGGCGGCCTGCTCGAATTCCAGGCCAAGCCCAGCGACGATCTGACCCTGGGCCTGAGCGCGTTCTATTCCGACATGGACGCGGCCAACTACAACCGCAACTACATGCTGCACACCGGCAACTTCGTGCCGCGCGTGGCGCCGCTGCCGGGTTACGTGGTGCAAGACGGCACCCTGGTCAAGGCCGACTATGCCGGCGCCGTAGGCGCCGACGGCAACCCGATCGGCAACGGCATCTACGACATGATCTCGCGTCCGGAATCGGCGGCGAAGACCGGTTACGTCACCTTCGACGCCGACTGGGACGTCAACGACAGCTTCTCGCTGAAGTCGCAGATCGGCCACACCAAGGGCGAGGGTTCGACGCCGACGCAGAACATCGCCGAGGTCGTGACCGGCACCAGCGGCGGCGGCTGGCAGGTGCGCGGCACCGACAGCACCGTCAACTGGTACCTCAACAACCCGTCGGGCCCGACCACCGCCGGCTTCGGCACCTGGGGCATCCAGTACTTCGACGTCATCGACAAGGAAGACTGGCTGAACCTGGACGCCACCTGGTACGGCAACGGCGGCGTGCTGTCGTCGATCAACTTCGGTGCCCGTTACTCGCAGCACTCCCGCGAAGTGAACAGCCCGTACGGCTCCGACCCGGGCAACATCGCCGGCGCGCTGGCCGGTGCACCGGTGGGCAACTACCCGAACGACTTCGGCAGTGCCCTGGGCGGCAGCTTCCCGACCAACATCTGGTACTTCACCCAGGACGCGCTGGAGCAGGCGGTCAAGAACAACTCGACCGTGCGCAAGGACGGTGCCCGCGAGAACTACGCCAGCGAGTTCAACATCACCGAAGACAACACCGCGGCCTACGTCCAGTTCAACTTCGAGGGCGACAACTGGAGCGGTAACGCCGGCCTGCGCTATGTCGATGTCAGCCAGGACATCCGTTACTTCGACAGCGTCGCCGGCAGCGGCCAGGCGCCGGACGTGGTCAGCCTGTTTGGTGGTTTCATCCGCGTGCGTGACAAGAACTCGCACCAGAAGGTCCTGCCGAGTGCCAACTTCCGCTACAACTTCGGTGACGACCTGGTGATGCGCCTGGCGGCGTCGCAGACGATGACCATGCCGGACTACTCGGCGCTGGCCGGTTCGGTGTCGCTGTCCAACCTGACCCACACCGGTTCGGCCGGCAATCCGGAACTGGACCCGATCATCTCGACCAACTTCGACGCTTCGCTGGAGTGGTACTTCGTCGAACGTGGCCTGTTGGCGGCCAGCATCTTCTCGATGGACCTGGACAATTACGTCAAGTACGGCACCGTGGTGCGCCCGTACGTCAATGACCAGACCGGCATGATCGAGAACTACGAGGTCACCCTGCCGGTCAACAGCGACGGCAAGGTCAAGGGCGTGGAGTTGACCTACGAGCAGCCGATCGGCGACTACTTCGGCATCTCGGCCAACTACACCTACGCCGATGGCGAGGCCGATGGTGGCGACGCGCTGGTGGGCACCTCGAAGAACACCTACAACGTGTCGGGCTGGTTCGAGAACGACCGCTGGAACGCCCGTATCGGCTACACGTTCCGCTCGTCGTTCTACCACGGCATGCTGCGCGCCAATCAGTACTTCCAGGACGACTTCGGCACGCTGTCGGCCTCGGTCGGCTTCAAGGCGACCGACTGGCTGTCGATCTCGCTGGATGCGCTGAACCTCAACGACCCGGAACTGAGCTACTACGTGGCCGATGGCCATCCGCAGGCGTTCTACAACAACGGTCGCCAGTACTACCTGAACTTCCGCTTCAAGTACTGAGTCGGCGGCCCACGGGCCCCGCGACACGGCACGCGGCCGGGAATACCCCCGGCCGCTGCCCGTTCAAAAAAACACTTCGCTGATCCGCCCGCACGAGTCACTCGATGCGTTGCCGGGTTACAAGATTCATTGCGGTGGCAGGCGACAAGGCGGGCCCGGCAACCCCGGGCCTGCTTGCTATGGGTTGACACACATTAGGGAGTGGATCGATGAGCTGGATGACCTGCGCGCCGCATCGGGCGGCCTGGATGGCGACGTGCCTGGCCGTGCTGGCATTGGGCGGCTGCAAGGCGCGCGATGAGGCGACGCCGGTGCAGGCGCCGGTCAGCGCCGCTCCGGCCATCGCACCGCTGTCATTGATTCCGCGGCCCGCCCGGTTGGAGCGCGGGCCGGGCCAGTTGACGTTGACGCCGACCACCGCGCTGCTGGCGTCCGATGCCCAGGCCGAGGCGGTGGCGCGCACGTTCGCCGACCTGCTGGTGACCGGCGGCAAGCCGAAGCTGCAGACGGCGATTGCAGCCCCGGCCAGCGGGGCGATCGCATTCGTGCTCGATGCGCAATTCGCCGGCGCCTCGCCGGAGGCGTACCGGCTGGAGGTCAAGCCCGAGGGCGCGCGCGTGGTCGCGCGGACGCCGGCCGGCTTGTTCAATGGCGCGATGACGCTGTGGCAGCTGGCCACGCTCGACCCGGCTGCGACGGCGGCCATTCCCACGGTCACCATCGACGATGCGCCGCGTTTCGGCTGGCGCGGCTTCATGCTCGACTCGGCGCGGCATTTCCAGAGCGTCGAGGAGATCAAGACGCTGCTCGACGCCATGGCGCTGCACAAGCTCAACGTCTTCCACTGGCACCTGACCGACGACCAGGGCTGGCGCATGGAGATCAAGCGCTACCCGAAACTGACGCAGATCAGCGGCTGCCGCATCCCGGCCGGCGACGGCGGGCGTGATCCGGCCAGCGGCCAGCCGCGTCCGTACTGCGGGTACTACACCCAGGATCAGATCCGCGAGGTCGTCGCCTACGCGGCGGCGCGCCACATCACCGTGGTACCGGAGCTCGACGTGCCCGGCCACGCGCAGGCGGCGATCGCCGCGTACCCGGAGCTGGGCGTGCTCGGCGACCGCCCGGCGCCGCTCAACGAATGGGGCGTCAATACCTATCTGTTCAACGCCGAGGACAGCACGCTGGTGTTTTTGGAGAACGTGCTGGCCGAGATGGTCGAGCTGTTCCCCGGCCGCTACGTCCACCTCGGCGGCGACGAGGCCGTCAAGGACCAGTGGAAGGCATCCGCGCGCGTGCAGCAGCGCATCAAGGAGTTGGGCGTCGCCGGCGAAGAGGGCATGCAGAGCTACATGCTCAAGCGCCTGGAGCGCTTCCTGGTCGGGCACGGCAAGCTGATGATCGGTTGGGACGAGATCCTCGAAGGCGGCCTGCCGCCGGAGGCCGCGGTGATGTCGTGGCGTGGCATCGAAGGCGGCATCGAGGCCGCCCGCCAGGGCCACGACGTGGTGATGGTGCCGTCCTCGGACCTGTACCTGGATTACCTGCAGACCACCTCGCCCAACGAGCCGCCGGGGCGCCCGGACACCAACACGCTGCAGGACGCGTACGCGTTCGAGCCGGTGCCGAAGGAGCTGACGCAGGCGCAGCAGCGCCACATCCTCGGCCTGCAGGCCAACATGTGGACCGAGCACACCCGCACCGACGCGCGCCTGGAGCACCACCTGTACCCGCGCCTGGCGGCGGTGGCCGAGACCGGCTGGACGCCGCGCGCCGACAAGCGCTTCGAGGATTTCCTCGCGCGCCTGCCCGGCCACCTGCACCGCCTGCAGGCGCTGGGCATCGACTACGCCCGCACGCCGTTCGAGGTCGCCATTGCGGTCGACGACGACCGCCGCGCCGGTACCGCGCAGATCACGCTGAGCAATCCGCTGGGTTATCCGGTGCGCTACACCACCGACGGTTCCGAGCCGGGCGCCACTGCGAAGGCGTACGACGCGCCGTTCCCGGTCAAGTTGCCCGCGCAGGTGCGCGCGGCGGCGTTCCACGGCGACCGGGCCCTGGTTGCCAGCAGCGAGTTCCGCATCGATGCCGCTTCGCTGCTCAGCCGCAGCGACGAGCAACTGGCGGTGTGCCCCGATGCCGGTCGTCTGCTGTTGCGGTTGGAGGACGACGGCCCGGCCGACGGCGAGCGCGCCATCTTCAACGTCACGATCTTCTACCCGTGCTGGCAGTGGAACGCCGCCGACCTGGACGGCATCGGCCAGATCCGCGTGCGCGCCGGGCGCATCCCGTACTACTTCCAGCTGGCCCACGACGAGCCCAGCCGCACCTTCGAGCCGGCCAAGAGCGCGCACGGCGAGCTGGTGGTCCGCGCCGGTGGCTGCAAAGGCAAGGTCATTGCCGAAGCGCCGATGCCGGCCGCTCCCGACAAGGACGGTTTCGTCGAGTTGACGGTCGACCTGCCTCAGGACGTGCGCGGCAAGCAGGACCTGTGCCTGTTGATGACCGGTGACACCCGGCCGGCGATGTGGGTCGCCGATCGCGTGACCCTGGTGCCCAGCGGCGGCTGATCCCTGTGCGGACACGGGTGGAAGCGTGGCTGCGGTCACGCCTGCGCCCGCGTCCGGGTTAGCATGCGCGCGGGGAGGATGTTCTCAGGGGACCCGAACAATGATGAAACGACACCTGCTGCTCGCGGGCTTGCTGGCCGTGGCCGGACCGGCGGCGGCGCAGACGTTGCCCAAGCCGGTCGAGTTCTATTTCGCCGCCGACGCCAGCGCCACCAAACCGGTGCAGGCCATCAAGGACAGCGGCGACGCCGCGATGGAAAAACTGGCCAAGGCGATCGAACGCAACCCGCGCGCCAAGGCCGAAGTGGCGCAGCTGGCGCATCTGGCCATGGAAGCCGGCCGGGCCGACCTGGGGCGACAGCTCTACGGTCGCGCGCTGGCCACGATCGACCGCAGTGACGGCATCTGGCGCTCGGTGGCGTGGAACTACGGTTGGGACCTGTACCGTGCCGGCGACAGCGAAGGCGCGCTGGCGCAATGGCGCACCCTGCTGGAGTCGCGCAACATCGCCGCGGCGTGGATGCCGCCGACGTTCGCGCTGGTGCTGTGGTCGCTGGATCGCAAGGACGAGGCGGTGCAGTGGTACGCCGCCGCGGTGCGCAGCGAGCCGCAGCAGTGGAGCAGCAGCGCCGGGTTGACCACGCTGCTGCCGGACTGGAGCGAAGGCGAGCGCGCCGCACTGGCCGAAGTGCAGGCCGCCTGGGCGCAGAACCCGCCGAGCTGGCCGTAAGCGCCGTTGCGGCCGCGGTGGCCGCATCGGTTCCGGTGCTCGAAGCGTCACGATCCGGCCGCACGCGCGTGCGGCCGCGCGGTGTCGCGTGCGCGGTGACGGCCTGGCCGCATGCCGAAAGTAGGGTCGTGCGCGATTTCACGCAGCGATAATATCGAGGCTGGTTTTCCTCAATGGCCCAGCCATGCGTCCTCTGCTCGCCACCCTCCTGCTCTGCCTGCCCCTGACCGCCATGTGCGCCGACCGCATCACCGGCAAGCCGTTCGCCACCCGCAGCGAGGTCTACGCGCCGCACGCGATCGCCGCGACCTCGCACCCGCTGGCCACCCAGATCGCCCTCGATGTGATGAAGGCCGGCGGCAGCGCCGTCGATGCGGCGATCGCCGCCAACGCCGCGCTCGGGTTGATGGAGCCGACCGGCAACGGCGTCGGCGGCGACCTGTTCGCGATCGTCTGGGACCCGAAGACAAAAAAGTTGTACGGCTACAACGGTTCCGGCCGTTCGCCCAGGTCGCTGACGCTGGCCGAGTTCCAGCGGCGCGGGCTGAAGGACATCCCGCCGCACGGCCCGTTGCCGGTGACCGTGCCGGGCACCGTCGACGCCTGGTTTGCGCTGCACGGCAAGTTCGGCCGCAAGCCCATCGCCGATGATCTCGCGCCGGCCATCCGCTACGCGCGCGAGGGCCATCCGGTGCATGAAGTCATCGCCTATTACTGGAACCGCAGCGTCCCCAGCCTGTCGAAATGGCCGGGCTTCGCCGAGCAGTTCACGGTGGATGGCGACATCCCCGGGAAAAGACGCGCCCCGCGCACCGGCGAGATGTGGAAGAACCCGAACCTGGCCAGCACCCTGGAAAAGATCGCCCAGGGCGGCCGCGATGCGTTCTACAAGGGCGACATCGCCCGCACCATCGACGCCTATTTCAAGGCCAATGGCGGTTTCCTGAGTTACGACGACCTCGCCTCGCACACCGGTGAATGGGTCGAGCCGGTCAGCACCAACTACCGCGGCGTCGACGTGTGGGAATTGCCGCCCAACGGCCAGGGCATCGCCGCGCTGCAGATCCTCAACCTGCTCGAGCCGTACGACCTCAAGCGCTACGGCTTCGGCAGCGTCGAGCACGTGCACTTGTTCACCGAGGCCAAGAAGCTGGCCTTCGCCGATCGCGCCGCCTCCTACGCCGACCCCGCGTATTACAAGACGCCGGTGGCGAAGCTGGTCTCGAAAAACTACGCGCGCGAACGCGGCAAGCTGATCTCGATGGAGCGCGCCGCCAAGGCGGTCGAGCCGGGCGTGATCGCGCAGCTCAACGAGGGCGACACCATCTACATGACCGTCGCCGACAGCGACGGCATGATGGTTTCGTTGATCCAGTCCAACTACCGCGGCATGGGCAGCGGCATGGCGCCGCCGGGGCTGGGTTTCATCTTCCAGGACCGCGGCGAGCAGTTCGTGCTCAAGCATTCTGATCAAGAGCCGGATCATCCCAATTTGTTTGCGCCCGGCAAGCGTCCGTTCCACACCATCATCCCGGCGTTCGCCACCAAGGACGGCAAGCCGTGGCTGTCGTTCGGCGTGATGGGCGGGGCGATGCAGCCGCAGGGCCACGCGCAGATCGTGATCAACCTGATCGACTTCGGCATGAACCTGCAGGAAGCCGGCGACGCGCCGCGCATCCAGCACGACGGCTCCACCGAGCCGACCGGGCAGGCCGCGGCGATGAGCGACGGCGGCGAGCTCGACCTGGAAACCGGCTTCCCGTACGAGACCGTGCGCGAGCTCATGCGCAAGGGCCACAGCGTGCGTTTCGCCGACGGCCCCTACGGCGGCTACCAGGCGATCATGGTGAATCCGAATGGCGGTTACATCGGCGCCAGCGAGTCGCGCAAGGACGGGCAGGCGGCGGGGTACTGAATCGGTGGCGGATCGATTAAGGCAACGCTGATCAAATCCCTATTGCCCGTCATCCCCGCCTTCGCGGGGATGACGGCACTTATTCAGCGTTGCCTTAACCCGCAGCCGGAAGTTGTCCCACCATCGAGCGACGGTGGGCGATTGGGGTTATTAGCAGGGCTGGGCCAGCTCCTGGCCGCCGCGGTCACCACACCAGGTCGTCAGGCACCTGAAACTGCGCGTAATACGCCTCGTCTTCGGAGGTCGTGGCGGACGGCGCGGCGCCCGCGTCCTGGCCATGATCGAGCACGATCATGCTGGCGTCGCGCTCCCGCACCTTGTCGGCGGCCGCGCGCGCCAACAGCTCGTAGCGCTCGTCCAGGCGGACGATCACCAGCGCGCCCAGGGACAGCTTCTTGCGCAGGTCATCGTCGACCAGCACGGTGCGGATGGCGCCGTCCACGGTGAAGCGGTACTCACTCTCGCCCGAGCGCGGCACTTTCCGGTCTTCGATGATCTGCCGCGCCTGCGCGCGAAGTTCGGTGATGCGTGCCTGGGCCTTGCGCTCGGCAGCGAGTGCGCGGTCCCGCTCGGCCTTCTCGACCCGTGCCCGCTCCGCGTCCAGCTGGATTTCGCTGGGCTCCGACGGCCCCTTGGCATGCCGGGCCTTGTTCTGCTCGCGCGCTACCTCGGCCACCTTGGACTTCTTGACCAGGCCCGCCTTGAGCAGCTGTTCCTGAAGCGGATTCGCCTTCGCCATGTCGCAGTTACTTGTTCAGGATTTCCGGCCCATCATACCCGCCGTCCCCGCTGACCACCTTGCCTTCGCTGATGGAACGCCTGAAGTACCTCGCCGGCTACCCGCAGCACATACAGGCGCGGGTGCACGAGTTGATCGAACGCGATCGACTGGGCGCGATGCTGGTCGACAAGTACCGCCAGCCCCACGCCGTGCGAAGCGACGGCCAGCTGTACGCCTATGTCCAGGCGCTGAAAGACCGGCACCTGCGCCAATCGGTGCCGCTGGGCAAGGTGATCTACGACAGCAAGCTGCAGGTGATGAAGCATGCGCTCGGTACCCACACGGCCATTTCCCGGGTGCAGGGCGGAAGGCTCAAGGCCAGCCGCGAGATGCGCATCGCCACCGTCTTCCGCGATGCGCCGGCCGATTTCCTGAAGATGATCGTGGTGCATGAACTGGCGCACCTCAAGGAAACCGAGCACAACAAGTCTTTCTACCAGCTGTGCACGCACATGGCGCCGGACTACCACCAGCTGGAGTTCGATTTGCGCTTGTATCTGACGCATCTTGATGTCGAACGGCGATCACGCGCTCCGCGATCGGCTGTCGAAGGGGATCGGTAGCTCCGCAGGACTGCTCATGGGCACGAGCATCGTGGATGCCCCACGGTTCGTCATTCCCGCGCAGGCGGGAGTCCAGGGACGGCGTCCGTGCCGAGGGTGAGTCAAAGACAACGTCCATGGGTTCCCGCCTGCGCGGGAATGACGAGCAAGGGTGCGATCCTTCTTCTTCCTCCCGATTCTCCCCATGGCCCCGCCGGTGCGCTGGCGATGGTTCCGGCTGCGGTCGCGGTGTACGCTGCGGCTTCCGCCCAGAGGGAGCTCGCATGAAGACCGTGCTGGTGGCCAGTTCCAAGGGGGGCGTGGGCAAGACCACGATCGCCACCCACCTCGCCGCGCAATCGGCGCTCGACGGCCTGCGCACCGCGCTGGTCGACGCCGACCCGCAGGAGTCCTCGACGCGCTGGGCGCAGCGCCGCGCCGGCCTCGACAGCGCGGTGCTGCCGCTCGACGGTACCCGCCGCAAGGCCTGGCGCAAGCAGCTGCCCGACGACACCCAGCGCCTGGTGATCGACGCCCCGGCCGGGGCCATGGCCGACGAGCTGGACGCGTTCCTCGAGGTCGCCGACACCGTGGTGGTGCCGGTGCAGCCCTCGACCCTGGACATCGAGGCGACGGTGCCGTTCCTGGACTCGCTGGCCCGCCATCCGCGCGTGCGCCGCGGCGCGCTGCGCGTCGGCCTGGTCGGCAACAAGCTCAAGCCGTGGACCAACGCTTCGCAGCAGGCGCTCGACCTGCTCGCGGCCTGGCCCTACCCGGTGGTGGCGCAGCTGCGCGACAGCCAGGCCTACGTGTTGATGACCGGGCTCGGCAAGAGCCTGTTCGACTACCACTCGCTGCAGGTGCGCGAGCACCAGGACGACTGGCAGCCGTTGCTGAAGTGGTTGAAGAAGGCCTGAGTGCGGCATCGCACCGTGGCTCGACGATAATGGCGCCCACACTTCGAGGTAGTGACGCGAATGCGTGAATTGATCCTGCTGCGCCATGCCCATGCCGAACCCGCCGGCAACGGCCAGGCCGAT
The DNA here is from genome assembly GCF_042648505.1 of Lysobacter cavernae. Classification (NCBI taxonomy): domain Bacteria; kingdom Pseudomonadati; phylum Pseudomonadota; class Gammaproteobacteria; order Lysobacterales; family Lysobacteraceae; genus Lysobacter; species Lysobacter cavernae. The sequence goes on along the minus strand of NZ_JBHRXK010000006.1, from coordinate 69,543 downwards.
CTCGACCGGCCGCTGTCGGCCGAAGGCCTGGCCGAAGCCGAGGCCGCCGGCCGCTGGCTCGCCGCCAACAAGCTGGTGCCCGACTGCGTGCTGTGCTCGCCGTCGCGGCGCACCCGCGAGACCCTGGAAGCGGTGCTGGCGACGGTCGGTTACATCGACCAGCGCATCGAGCCGTCGATCTACGAGGCCTCGCCGGGCACCCTGATCGCGCTGGCCGACACCCACCCGGAGGTCGAGCGACTGATGCTGGTCGGCCACAACCCGGGCCTGGAGCGCCTGGCCGCGCTGCTGCACAGCGGCCAGTCCGGCGACTACCGCGGCATGCCGCCGGGCGGCATCGCGGTGCTGAGCGTGCCGGTCGACAGCGCACTGGAGCCGGGCGCGGCCCAGCTCAGCGCCTTCTGGTGGCCGTGACAGCAAGCCTGCGCCGCTCCGCCCGGATCCTGCTGTGCGCGCTGTTGGCCTGGGCGGCGCTTGCCGCGCCAGCCACGGCCCAGCAAGCCACGACCGAGTCCTTCGACCCGCTCCACACCCGCTTCGGTTTCGAGTTGCGCACGCGCTGGGGCCAGCGCGTGGCCGGCGACTTCCCGGACTACGCCGGTGAGCTGACGGTGCTGCCGGACGGCCGCCACCAGGTGCGCATCGTGCTGGCCACGGCGGCGGTGCAGGTCGCCGACTCGGCGCGCTACACCGAACTCGCCCGCGGCCCGCGTTTCTTCGACTCGGCGCGCTACCCGCGCATCGAGTTCCTGTCCGAGCCGCACCACGCCGACGTGGTTGATCGTGGCGGTCGCCTGCGCGGCAAGCTGTCGATGCACGGCGTCAGCCGCATGGAAACCTTCGTGCTGGCGCCGGCCGCCTGCGCGCGCCCGGGCAAGGACTGCGACGTGCTCGCCACCGGCAGCATCAGCCGCGGCGACTACGGCCTCGACGGCTGGCAGCTGGCCCTGATCGACCGCGTGCGCTTCACCCTGCGCGTGCGCCTGCTGGAGCCGGCACGGTGACGGCGGCCGCGCGCGCGCTGGTCGTCGTGCTGGCGTTGGCCCTGTCGGCCTGCGCCTCGCTGTCGAACGTGCAGCGCGATCGCGCCACGGCCCTGGTGGCGGCGGCGCGCTCGACACAACTCGATTGCACCCGCATCGATGCCTGCGCACAGCCGTCGCCGCTGCGCGAGCTGGCGACGCGCGCGTTTGCCGAGTCGACAGCGTCGGCGCCGCGCCATTACGCGCTGATCCTCGATCGCGGCCCCGAGGCCCTGCTGGCGCGGATCAACCTGATCCGCAGCGCGACCACCGCCATCGACCTGCAGACCTACATCTTCGACGAGGACGACGCCGGCCGGCTGGTGCTTGACGAACTGCTCACCGCCGCCCGCCGCGGCGTGCGCGTGCGCGTGCTGATCGACCAACTGGCCGCGCTCAAGCACGTCGACACGCTGGCGGCGCTGGCCGGCGCCCATGTCAACTTCGAGCTGCGCCTGTACAGCCCGGTGCTCGGCCGCGCCCAGACCAGCTACCCGCAGTACGCGCTGGCCGCCGCGTGCTGCTGGCGCCGGCTCAACCAGCGCATGCACACCAAGCTGCTGCTGATCGACGGCGCGGTTGGCATCACCGGTGGGCGCAACTACCAGGACGACTATTACGACTGGGACGACGAGTACAACTTCCGCGACCGCGACCTGCTCGTGGCCGGTCCGGTTGCGCACGTGATGGGCGCGGACTTCGCGCTGTTCTGGGACGACCGCCGCAGCGTCGCGGTGGAGCGCCTCAACGACGTCGGCGCGCGGCTGCTGAAGCAGGGCGTGCCGGCGCTGCCGCCGGCGCAGTTCGAGCGTCCGCAACGGGCGCAGGCGATGCGCCGTGACGCCGGCGACGCGGCGCTGGTAGCGCAGCGACTGAGCGCGCAGGCGCTGCCGGTCGGCGCGGTGCGCTACATCTCCGACACGCCGGAGAAGCACCGCGCCCACACCGTCGAGCAGGCGCAGGCCACCGGCTCGCTGCGCGAGCTGATCGAGTCGGCGCAGGACGAAGTGCTGCTGCAGACGCCGTACCTGGTGCTGTCGAAAGCGGCGCAGGACATGTTCCGGCAGCTGCAGCAGCGTCCGCGCGAGCAACGACCGCGGGTGATCGTCTCGACCAACAGCCTGGCGGCGACCGACGCCTTCATCGCCTACGCGCTGTCGTACAAGTACAAGCGCCGCTACCTGCGCGAATTCGGTTTCAACATCTACGAGTACAAGCCCTTTCCGGCCGACGCGCCGATCGACATCGCCGCCACCGGCGCGGCGCTGCCGGAACTGGGCGTGAGCACGGCGGTGGCCGCGACCGATGCCGACCCCGGTGCGCTCTCGCCGGAGCGTGCGCTCAGTGGCGAGACGGGGGGGGCGGGCGACGACGAGGTGCAGACCCGGCACCGCGAACTGCGCGATCGCTACGACCGGCGCAGCGCGGTCGGGCGCGAGCAGTACCGGCGCGCGTTGTCGCGCGAGTACGCCGCGCTGCGCTACACCACGCGCGGCGCCAACCAGCCGGTGCCGCTCAAGCGTGCCGGCGTGCGCATCGGCATGCACGCCAAGTCGCTGGTCATCGACGGCCGGATCGGCGTGGTCGGGACCCACAACTTCGACCCGCGCGGCGACCACTACAACACCGAGAGCGCGGTGGTGATCGAGGACGCCGGTTTTGCCGCGGCGCTGGCGGCGAGCATCCACCGCGACATCGCCCCGGCCAACTCCTGGGTGATCGCGCGCCGCGACAAGCCGCCGGTGTTCTCCGGCCTGGACTACTCGATCGGCAAGGCGTTCGAGGCGCTGCCGCTGTTTGATTTCTGGCCGATGCGCTACGCCACCAGTTACGAGTTCGTGCCCGGCCCGGCCTGCCCGCAGCCGTTGCCGCCCAGCGATCCGGGCTTTCGCGCCTGCTACCGCCCGGTCGGCGACTTTCCCGAGGTCGCGCTCGGCCTCAAGGGCCTGACCACGCGCATCTTCACCGCCTTCGGCGCGGGCCTGGCGCCGATCCTCTAGAAACCGCGCATCGCAGGGCCCGTAGCCCGGACTGCAGACGGAGGGGTGGTTTCGCGCAGTCGTGACTTCCGGCCTGCCGTTGCCGGGCTCGAGTCAGGCCGGTGAACGTGACGGCAGTCCCCCCGCCCGATGGCCTGTTTCCGGCCGGGAGCGGCGCCAGCGCGGGTCCCGGCGGCCCCCCTGTCATCAGTCATGGCAACCATTTCGGCCAAATCCCTATCTTGATCAGGGAGTTCCGGCTGCGGCCGCACCCCACGCAGGTAGGTCTTCGGTGGGGTGACTTTTGGCCCATGGCGGAATTGATGTGGTGTTGTACTTTACCAGCACACCAGTTCACAGCCCCCGACAGGACACCGCCATGAACGTCATCCGCCTTCCGCTGACCGTCCCCACGTCCTCCACGGTCAAGCCCGCCGCCACGCTGCTGGCCGCACCGGTCCGCCACCTGCACCGCGAGCGCGACTTCGGCATCGGCTACGGCAACAGCAGCGGCTACGCCAGCGCCCGCCGTTACATCGCCGACTGGGCGCCGCCGCGCTTCCGTTGCGCCTGATCCCCCTGCTGCACCGACTTCCAGGACCCAAGCCATGAACGCCTTCCGCCCGAACGCCGCCCCGACCACCCCGATCGCGCGCGCCCTCGCCGCGCCGCCGCCGGTCCGCCACACCCACCGCGAGCGCGACTTCGGCATCGGCTACGGCAACAGCAGTGGCTACGCCAGCAACCGCCGCTACACCCGTGACTGGGCGCAGCCGCGCTTCCGTTGCGCGTGACCCTGGGTCATCACCCCTGGAGTCCTCCCCTGTTTCCCCGGCCCGGGCCGCGACGCCCCCCCTCTCCGACGGCGTCGCCAACCCGGGCCCTTTTTTTCCTGGAGCCACTCGAACCGGGCACCCGAGCCGGCCGTGACGACTTGGCCGCCGGCCGCATCGCTCGTTATCGTGGCGCGATGAACGCCCACGCATCGCCCCGGCCGCTGTTCCGCGGCACGCAGACCCCGGCCGAACTCAACGCGCTGTCGCACGGCACCGCGATCGAGACGCTCGGCATCGTCTTCACCGAGCTCGGCCCCGATTACCTGCGCGCCACCATGCCGGTCGACGCGCGCACCCGGCAGCCTTACGGCCTGCTGCACGGCGGCGCCTCGGTGCTGCTGGCCGAGACGCTGGGCAGCAGTGCCGGCAATCTCTGCGTCGGTGAGGGCGAGGTCTGCGTCGGCGTCGAGATCAACGCCAACCACCTGCGCGCCGCGCGCGACGGCGTGGTCACCGGCACCGCGCGTGCGCTGCATGTCGGCGCGCGCACCCAGGTCTGGGAGATCCGCATCGAGGACGAACGCGGCCGTCTGGTCTGCGTTTCGCGCCTGACCCTGGCGGTCGTGGCGCACGCATGAGCGCATAACGCTGGCTGCGCTGCCGGTGCTTCGGTATCGTGGTCGACAATGAATGCGCCGTCCCCCCACGCCGGCGCGACGGCGCCGTTCGCGACGCCGGCCGCGCGCGCGCTCCGCTACCTGATCCGCGTGCCGCTGCTGGCGTGGCACGTGTTGATCGACCTGCCGTTGGTGCTGCTGCTGTCGACGCCGCCGATCGGCAGCCTGCGCCTGGGCGACGAGCGCCTGGAGCACCGCCTGATCAGTGCCTGGTCGGCGGGGCTGATGCGCGTGTTCGGTTTCCGCCTGCGCCGCATTGGCGAGCCGCTGCCGGGCGCGGCGATGTTCGTCGCCAACCACGTCAGCTGGATCGACATCGAGGCGCTGCACAGCCAGCGCATGATGGGTTTCGTCGCCAAGCGCGAGATCGAGAGCTGGCCGGTGGTCGGTTGGCTGGCTGCGCGCGGCGAAACCATCTTCCACGCGCGCGGCAGCACCGAATCGCTTGGCGGCGTGCTGCACGAGATGCTGGCGCGACTGCGCGCGGGGCGCTCGGTCGGGGTGTTTCCCGAGGGCGGCACCCGCGGCGGCAGCGAGATCGGCCCGTTCCACGCCCGCATCTTCCTGGCCGCGGTCGAGGCCGGGGTGCCGGTGCAGCCGGTGGCGCTGCGCTACGGCGAGCGCGGCAACGCCCAGGCGGTGGTCGCGTTTGCGCCGGGCGAGAGTTTCTTCGGCAACTTCGTGCGCCTGCTCGGCGAGCCGCCGCGCCTGGCCGAGATCCATTTCCTGGAACCGATCGCGCCCGGCGAGACCGATGGCCGCCGCCGCATCGCCGAACTCGCACGTGCGCGCATCGTCGAGGCCATGACCGGTTGAGGACTGCGTTGGCCCTGGTGCGACTGCACGATTTGCAACACCCGGACTTTCACCGGTTATGGTCCCCGTCATGCTGACCGCCGCCGACTACCGCCCGCCGCACTGGCTGCGCAACGCGCACGTGCAGTCGGTGCTCGGCTCGAGCCCGTTGCGCCGGCGCTACGGCGAGCGCAGCCTGGCCGTGCTCGGCGCGGTCACCAGCGAGCACCTGATCGACGGCGGCGACGGCGTGCGCCTGCACGGCCTGCACAGCGTCATGCCGGGCGTGTCGCCGCGCGGCCTGGTGCTGCTGCTGCACGGCTGGGAGGGCAGCGTCGATTCCAGCTACATGCGCCTGACCGCGGCGCAGCTGCTGCAGCGTGGCTTCGCCGTGTTCCGCCTCAACTTCCGCGACCACGGCAACACCCATCACCTCAATGAAGGGCTGTTCCACTCCAACCGCATCGGCGAGGTCGTGCATGCCGCGTGCGAGGTGTCGCGGCGCTTTCCGCTGCAGCCGCTGTGCGTGGCCGGTTACTCGCTCGGCGGCAACTTCGCCCTGCGCCTGGCGTTGCACGCGCCGGCCGCGGGGCTGGCGCTGGCGCACGTGGCCGCGGTCTGCCCGGTGCTCGACCCGGGGCGGACGATGGACGCGATGGAACAGGGCCTGCCGCTGTACCTGTGGTACTTCGAGCGCAAGTGGCGCGGCTCGCTGGCGCGCAAGCGAGCGCTGTTCCCGCAGCAGCATGCGTTTGACGACAGCGTGCTGGGCCTGCGCATGCGCCCGCTGACGCAATGGATGATCGAGCGCCACACCGACTTCGGCACGCTCGAGCGTTATTTCGACGGTTACTCGATCGCCGGCGACCGCCTGGCCGCGCTGCAGGTGCCGGCCAGCATCCTGATGGCGGCCGACGACCCGGTGATCCCGGTCGCCGGTTTCGACGAACTGCGGCTGCCGCCGTCGGCGCGGCTGGAGATCGCGCCGTGGGGCGGGCACTGCGGCTTCCTCGAAAGCGCCCGGCTCGACGGCTTCGCCGAACGCTGGATCGCGCAGCGGATGATGGACGCGATGGGCTGAGTTTGTTTCCAGCCCGAGGCAACGCTGGAAGTGCCGTCGCGCCCGGTCGCAATGCCCGCAGCCGCTACAATCGCGGATTCGTCCGAGCAACCGAGCTGTCCATGTACGAACCCATTCTCGACGCGCTGCGTCGCGGCGCCGCCGCGCAAGCGCTGGCCGCCGCGCGCGATGCCGTCGCCACGCAGCCGCAAGACGCCACCGCGCACCGCCTGCTGGCTGCCGCGCTGCGCCTGGACGGCGATCGCGAGGCCGCGCTGGCGGCGATCGACCACGCCATCGGCCTGGCCCCGGACGACGCCGGCCTGCATCTGGAACGCGCCGGCCTGCTGCTGGCCGAGCGCCAGCTCGACGAGGCCCAGGCCGCGCTGGCCCGCGCCACCGGGCTCGACCCCAACCAGTTCCCGGCCTACATCGTGCAGGCGCAGCTCGCGGTCGGCCGCGGCGACCTCGACGAGGCCGAGCGCCTGGTCCGCACCGCCGCGCGCATCGCCCCCGAGCACCCGCACGTGGCCGCGGTCGAAGGCTCGCTGGCGCTGCGCCGCGGCGACGCCGACCGCGCCCTGGCTATCCTCAGCGGCGCCGCCGAGCGCGCGCCGGACGACCTGCAGCTGCGCCACGCGCTGGGCTTCGCCTACCTGGCCAAGGGCCACTTCGCCTTCGCCGAGCAGGCCTTCCGCCGCCTGCTCGAACGCGACCCGGATTCGCGCGCGTTGCGCTCGCTGATCGCCGACCTGGTGCGCCGCCAGGGTCGCCCGGGCGAGGCCGCCGACGAGCTGGCACCGTTGCTGGACGGCGCCGCCGCGACCCCGGCCCTGCAGCGCCTGGTCGCTGAGCTCGAACTCGAAGGCGGCCGCAACGAGAGCGCGTTGGCGCGCCTGCGCGAGTCGTTCGCGGCGCAGCCGCTGGACCGCCGCACCCTGCTCGCCCTGATGGAGGCCTGGCGTCGGCTCGAGGCCGTCGACGAAGCGCGCAGCACCCTCGACACGACGTTGGAAGCGCACACGCAATTGCCCGACCTGTGGCGCGCGCGGCTGGCGCTCGAGCCGTTCGCCGGTGAGGGCGCGCGGGACGTGGTCGCGCGCTGGCAGGTGGCGATGCCGGAGCACGTGCCGGCGCTGGAAGCGCAATCCACCATCCACGGCCGCGCCGGCGAGCACGACCAGGCCGAAGCCGTCGCGCGCCGCATCATCGAGCTGCAGCCCGGCCACACCCAGGCCGAGCTGCGAATCGTCGACGAGCTGCTGCGGCGCGACCCGGACGCGGCGGTGATGCGCGTCGAGGGCCTGCTGGCGAAAGCGCAGGACATCAACATCAAGCGTTCGCTGCGGCAGCTGCTCGGCCGCTGTTTCGACATCGCCGGCCAGCCCGATGCGGCGGCGGCGACCTGGGCCGAACTGCATGCCGAGGTCGTCGGCGAGCGCCTGCCGCTGCCGCAACCGAGCGCGCCGATCGCGCAGTGGCCGGAGCTGGCGCCGGTGGCGGAATCGACCCCACCGGTGCTGCTGCTGTGGGGCGCGCCGGGCTCGCTGGTCGAGCGGCTGGCGGTGACGCTCGGCGAGAGCGGGGCGCCGGTGCGCGCCGATCGCCTCGGCGCCACGCCGCCGAACGACCTGTTCCAGCGCTATCCGACCACGGCCGGTCTGGTCGACGGCACGCTCGATGCGGCCTACCAGATCAACCTGTGGCGCGCCGGGCTGCCGGCACGCGGGATCAGCGACGGCACCGTGTTCGACTGGCTGCTGTGGTGGGACAACGCGTTGCTGCTGGCGCTGCGCCCGTACCTGCCCGAGGCGGTGCTGATGATCGCCCTGCGCGACCCGCGCGACATGCTGCTGGACTGGCTGGCCTACGGCAGCCCGGTGCCGTTTGCACTGGCTTCGCCGGAAGCCGGCGCGCGCTGGCTGGCGGCGACGCTGGAGCAGGTGGCGCAGCTGCACGAGCAGGACCTGTTCCCGCATCGGCTGGTCCGGCTCGACGACATCGCCCAGGACCCGCGTGGCGTCGCCCAGGCACTCGCCGACGCCCTGCAGACCCGGGTGATGACGCCATCGCCGGCGACGCTCGGCACGGCGCGCCTCGCCCCCGGCCACTGGCGCACGTTCGCCGAGCCGCTGGCCGAGGCGTTCGCGCTGCTCGAGCCGGTGGCCCAGCGGCTGGGTTACCCGGCGGCCTGATCACCGCAGCGACCCTCATCCCCGATCCACGGAGGCGACATGCGCATTCGCAGCGACAGTTTCGAGCACCGCCAGCGCCTGCCGGCGCAGTTCGCCGCCGGCCAGGCCACGGCCGACGGCTTCGGTTTTGCGCCCAACCGCAACCCGCACCTGGCCTGGGACGGGGTGCCGGACGGCACCCGTTCGTTCGCACTGCTGTGCATCGACCCGGACGTGCCGACCGTGGCCGAGATGGTCGGCCAGGCCGGCGTGCTGATCCCGGCCGACCAGCCGCGCGGCGAGTTCGTGCACTGGGCGATGGTCGACCTGGCCGCCGGCCTGCGCGAAATCACGGCTGGCAGCTGCAGCGACGGCGTGGTGGCGCACGGCAAGGCGCAACCGGCCGGTCCGGCCGGCGCGCGCCAGGGCCTCAACGACTACACCGGCTGGTTCGCCGGCGATAGCGCCATGGCCGGCGACTGGCGCGGCTACGACGGCCCGTTCCCGCCGCCCAACGACCTGCGCCTGCACCGCTACTTCTTCCGCGTGTTCGCGCTGGATGTCGAGAAGCTGGACGTGCCGGCGCGCTTCACCGCCGCCGACGTGTTCGCCGCGATGCACGGCCACGTGCTGGACGAGGCCGTGATCTACGCGACGTACTCGCTGAACCCCGACGTCACCGGGTGAGCCGGTGCACCGGCGAGGCTGCGGTGCCGTCACCCGACTGACGGCGCCACAGCCGTTGCGGCAAGGCGGTCTTACTTCGCCTTCACGGTTTCCGACTCGACGACCATGTCGAGCACATAGGCCACCGACGACGCATCGGCCGGCGGGTTCTTGACGGCGTAACGCTTCAGCCGCACCACGTTGCGCACGCCGTTGACGTGCTCGTAGCCCTCGATGTCCTGGTACAGCGGCTGCCACTCGCCCGGCGTGCCGGACTTCAGGCCGCGCTCGTCGTAGTGCAGCTCGCGCACCTGCAGGCACTGCTTGTCGGGGATCAACGGGTGGCTGCACGGCTGGGTCTGCGCCGCGACCTCGTAGAAGGCGGTCGCGCCCGGGCCGCCGTAGCGCGTGTCCGCGGTGGCTTCGCCGCGGAACGTCAGCACGTCGCCGCCGGCCGAGGTCAGGGTCAGCTGCGGCGTGTCGCCGCTGCGCAGCGCCAGCGTCTGCGGCGCCTGCAGGCGCTGGCCGATGTCCTGGTCCAAGGCCATCAGTTTGGGATCGGCGCAGGCCATCATCGTCGAGGCCAGGCGCGCGATCTCGAGTTTGTCGCCAGCGATCGTGTAGCCGCCGCTCATGCGGTTGCAGGTGTTGCTGACGCTGACGCGGCCGTCGCGTAAATCCAGCTGCAGCGGCCGGTCGGCGCGCGCGAACAGCGCCTCGATGCGCTGGCCCTTGGCGTCGAGCGCCTGGTCGAGCTGCCAGTGGTAGCCGCCGAGAGCGGCCGCATCCAGGGCCGTATTGGCCGGTGCCGTGGCTGCAGCCGCAGGCGCGGTCTGTGCCGGCGGCGTGTCCTGTGGTGCCTTGGTACAGGCGGTCAAGGCCAAGGGAAGGGTCAGCAGTGCAAGTCGCTTCATCGCCAGTCTCCAGAAGGTGGGCCTATGGAAACGCACCGCTGCGCAGAACCGGGTGAAGGCGCAGGCGCCGGGTGCATTGCCGATTCAGCTGCCGGTCGGCACCAGCCACAGCAACGCCGCGCCCAGCACGAAGCGGTACACCGCGAAGGCGGTGAAACGGTGGCTCTGGATGTAGCGCAGCAGCCACTTCACCGCGACGAAGGCGGTGATCGCCGAGGCGACGAAGGCGACCGCGAGCGCGCTCCAGTCCTCGTGCGCGGCCTCGCCGTTGCCGATCACGTGCGCCAGCTCGTAGGCGGTGGCGGCGAACATGGTCGGGATGCCGACCAGGAACGCGAATTCCGTGGCGGCGGCACGATTGGTCGTGCCCGCCAGCAACGCCACGAAGATGGTCGCGCCCGAGCGCGAGGTGCCCGGAAAGACCCCGGCCGCCACCTGGGCGATGCCCACCAGCACGGCCACCAGCCAGGTGATGTGCTGGCGTTCGCCCAGTACCGCCGCGCGCCGCGCCGCCAGCTGTTCGGCGGCGACCATCCACACGCCGCCCAGGATCAGCGCCCAGGCGATCGGGGTGACCGTCTCCGGCAGCTCCCAGCCCAGCGCCTTGACCAGCAGCCCACCCGCCGCGGTCACGCCGAAGGCCGCCGCCAGCTTGTAGGCATAGCCGCGCCACTGCGCCGGAGTGATGTCGACCCCAAGCGGGTCGTAGGCGCCGGGCTTGTCGCGGCCGGCAAACGCCATCACCAAGCCCCACAGCCGCTGCCGGTAGATCAGGACCACCGCCAGGATCGCCCCGGCCTGGATCGCGATGTTGAACAGGTCACTGCGCCGGCCCAGCCAGTGCTGGGCGATCAGCAGGTGGCCGGTGCTGGAGATCGGCAGGAATTCGGTGATGCCTTCGATGATGCCGAGCAGCAGCGCGGCGAGCAGGTCGGTCATGCAGGAGGTCGTGGCGGGCGTGAACGGGCCGGCCAGCATAACGGATGCCTTGAAAGCACCAGTTTGGTGCAATAGATGCACAAAACGCACGAAATTGATGCTAAATGCCGGGCGCTGTGCCTGTGAATCCTTATAAATCAATTTGTTAGACGGTGAAAAAAGTTGGCACGCCGATTGCTACATGAGGGTATCCCTTCACTCGAGGCTGTGCCCGCAATGTCGATCGAACACGTCGAAAAGCTGATCCGTGACCACAAGGTCGAATTCATCGACCTGCGCTTTGCCGACCTGCGCGGCGTGCAGCACCACGTCACCTTCCCCAAGTCGATCATCGAGCCGGGCCTGTTCGAGGACGGCAAGATGTTCGACGGCTCGTCGATCGCCGGCTGGAAGGGCATCCACCAGTCCGACATGGTGCTGCTGCCCGACGCCAGCACCGCCTTCCTCGACCCGTTCACCGCCGACCCGACCCTGGTCCTGACCTGCGACATCCTCGACCCGGCCACCATGCAGGCCTACTCGCGCGACCCGCGCGGCGTCGCCAAGCGCGCCGAGGCTTACCTCAAGGCCAGCGGCATCGCCGAGCAGGCGTTCTTCGGCCCGGAGCCGGAGTTCTTCATCTTCGACTCGGTGCGCTATGCCAATGACATGGGCCACACCTTCTTCCACATCGACTCGGAAGAGGCGGCGTGGAACTCCGGCCGCGAGTACGAAGGCGGCAACACCGGCTACCGTCCGGGCGTGAAGGGCGGCTACTTCCCGGTCGCGCCGCTCGACTCGCTGCACGACATCCGCGCCGAGATGTGCAAGACGCTCGAAGCCGTCGGCATCGAGGTCGAGGTGCACCACCACGAAGTGGCCAACGCCGGCCAGTGCGAGATCGGCACCAAGTTCAACTCGCTGGTCAAGAAGGCCGACGAGCTGCTGACGATGAAGTACATCATCAAGAACGTCGCCCACCGCAACGGCAAGACCGCGACCTTCATGCCGAAACCCATCGTCGGCGACAACGGCAGCGGCATGCACGTGCACCAGTCGCTGGCCAAGGGCGGCGTCAACCTGTTCACCGGCGACGGCTACGGCGGCCTGTCGCAGATGGCGCTGTGGTACATCGGCGGCATCTTCAAGCACGCGCGCGCGATCAACGCCTTCGCCAACTCGACCACCAACAGCTACAAGCGCCTGGTGCCGGGCTTCGAGGCGCCGGTGATGCTGGCGTACTCGGCGTCCAACCGTTCGGCCTCGTGCCGCATCCCGTACGTCGCCAACCCGAAGGCGCGCCGCATCGAGATCCGTTTCCCGGACCCGATGAACTCCGGTTACCTGATCTTCGCCGCGCTGATGATGGCCGGCCTGGACGGCATCAAGAACCAGATCGACCCGGGCGCACCGAGCGACAAGGACCTCTACGACCTGCCGCCGGAAGAAGAGAAGAACATCCCGACCGTGTGCCACAGCCTCGACCAGGCGCTGGAAGCGCTCGACAAGGACCGTGACTTCCTCAAGGCTGGCGGCGTGTTCACCGACGACTTCATCGACGGCTACATCGCACTGAAGATGCAGGAAGTGACCAAGTTCCGCGCCGCCACGCACCCGCTCGAATACCAGATGTACTACGCGATCTGATGCAGCTGCTGCAGCCTCTCTCCCGATGGAGAGGGGCTGGGGTGAGGGTCGGCGGATGACCGGCCGCTCGCGGGAACGTCGTGACGCCAGGCAGGGGTGACAGCGTGCCGCGGCCGTCGAGTGAACGGAGCGCCCGACCCTCATCCGCCTTCGGGCACCTTCTCCGGAGGGAGAAGGAACGGCAAGTAATCCACCAGTGAGGTAACCGAATCGACGGGCTCCACCCGCCGCAGGGCGAGTGACGCGGCCGCCAGGAAAAGGCCCGCGTGCAAGCGCAATGAAGCAATGACCGGGGAGGGGCCACCGCTTATGAGGAGCCTGCGTCATGTCGTCTCGCATCAATGCAGTTCGCATCCATGCTGTTCGCAATACGTTGGCCACATCGGCCGTACTCGCCGTTGCCTGCCTGGGCATGGCGCCTGCGCACGCCGGCGTATCCGGCTCGCTGGCGTTGACCAGCGATTACCTGTTCCGCGGCGTCTCGCAGACCAACCAGGAGCCCGCGCTGCAGGGCGGTGTCGAGTTCGCGGCCGATAACGGCTTCTACCTCGGCGCCTGGGGCAGCAACATCAACTGGCTGTCCGACCTGTCCACGCCGCTGGCGCCGATCTCCAGCAGCCTGGAGCTCGACGGCTACGGCGGTTATCGCGGCAAGTTCAACGACGTCGTCGGCTTCGACGTCGGCGCGATCTACTACTGGTACCCGGGCGACTTTCCGTCCGGCTTCAACAGCGCCGACACGGCCGAGCTCTACGTCGGCATCAGCGCCAGTGTGTTCACGGCCAAGTACTCCTATGCCCTCACCGACCTGTTCGGCTACGCCGACTCGGACGGCAGCGGTTACCTCGAGGCGAATGCGAACTGGGAGTTCAAGCCCAGCTGGACGCTCAACGCGCACGTCGGCAAGCAGTGGATCGAGAACAACGAGGACTTCGCCTACATCGACTGGAAGCTCGGCGTCACCAAGGGCTTCGACAGCGGCTTCTCGATCGCCCTGGCCTACAGCGACACCGATGCCGAACAGGCGCTCTACACCAACCCGCACGGCAACCACATCGCCGACGACACGGTCGTGCTCACGCTGAGCAAGGCGTTCTGAGCGATGGCGCATTCCTACCCACCTCACGTTTTGTTACCCCACGGAGCTGCGAGATGAAACTGATCACCGCGATCATCCGGCCGTTCAAGCTCGACGAGGTGCGCGAAGCGCTCACCGAAGTCGGCGTGTCCGGCATCACCGTCACCGAGGTCAAGGGCTTCGGTCGACAGAAGGGCCACACCGAGCTCTACCGTGGTGCCGAGTACGTGGTCGACTTCCTGCCCAAGCTCAAGGTCGAGTGCGCCGTGCCCGAAGCCTTGCTCGATGCCGCGCTGGAGGCGGTGCAGAACGCGGCCCGCACCGGCAAGGTCGGCGACGGCAAGATCCTCGTCTCGCAGGTGGAACGCGCGCTGCGCATCCGCACCGGCGAACTCGACGACGACGCGTTGTGAGGGGGCGTGATGATTTTCCGACATGACCCACCTCAGCCGTCATTCCCGCCTTTCGGCTTCGCTCAGGACAGGCTCCGGCGGGAATCCATGGGCGTTGCCTTGCCAACCATCACCACCGAGGGGAATGACGACGTGACACACGCGAAGACACTGGGTGGTGCCGCCATTCGGCAGCCCGAAAGACCCCGCCTGCGCGGGAATGACGAGAGGCAGGAGCGCGCGCTGTCTTCCGGGCAGCGGCAGCGCATGGTGGATGCCTTCCGCCATCCGCGCCTGCTCCTGGCCGTGGCCGCATTGGCTCTGCCTGCCGTGAGCCTCGCCCAGGAAGCCGCTGCCGCGGTCGAAGCCGCGCCGGTGGTCGACAAGGGCGACGTCGCCTGGATGCTGACTTCGACCCTGCTGGTGCTGCTGATGACGGTGCCCGGCCTGGCCCTGTTCTACGGTGGCCTGGTGCGCAGCAAGAACGTGCTGTCGGTGCTGATGCAGGTGCTGACGGTGTTCTCGCTGATCGTGTTGTTGTGGGTGGCCTACGGTTACTCGCTGGCATTTGGCGGCGGCGGCGCCTTCATCGGCACCACCGACAAACTGTTCCTGCTTGGCGTGACCAAGGAGACACTGGCGGCGACGTTCACCGCCGGCGTGTCGTTGCCGGAGTATGTGTTCGTCGCGTTCCAGTCGACCTTCGCCGGCATCACCGGGGCGCTGATCGTCGGCGCGTTCGCCGAGCGCATCAAGTTCCGCGCGGTGCTGCTGTTCTCGGTGCTGTGGTTCACCTTCGCCTACCTGCCGATCGCGCACATGGTCTGGTACGCGCCGGACGGCTGGCTGTTCGCCAAGGGCGCGATCGACTTCGCCGGCGGCACCGTGGTGCACATCAACGCCGGCATCGCCGGCCTGGTCGGCGCCTACCTGGTCGGTCGGCGTGTCGGTTACGGGCGCGAGGCGATCAAGCCGCACAACGTCACCTTCACCATGATCGGCGCGTCGCTGCTGTGGGTGGGCTGGTTCGGCTTCAACGCCGGTTCCAATCTGGAGGCCACTGCCGGCGCTGCACTGGCGTTCCTCAACACGCTGCTCGCCACGGCCGCTGCCGCATTGGCGTGGAGCCTGGTCGAGGCGGTGGTGAAGGGCAAGCCGTCGATGCTCGGCGGCGCCTCGGGCGTGGTCGCCGGTCTGGTCGCGATCACCCCGGCCTGCGGCACGGTCGGTCCGCTCGGTGCGATCGCCATCGGTGCGATCGCCGGTGCACTGTGCGTGTGGGGCGTGACCGGGTTGAAGCGCCTGCTCGGCGCCGACGACGCGCTCGACGTGTTCGGCGTGCACGGCCTGGGCGGCATCATCGGCGCGCTGCTGACCGGCGTGTTCACCGCGCCGTCGCTGGGCGGCACCGGCGCGGCCGATTTCTCGATCGCGCACCAGGTCGGCGTGCAGGCGCTCAGCGTCGGTGTCACGGTCGTGTGGTCGGGTGTGGTGTCGGTGATTGCCTTCTGGATCGTCAAGGCCGTGGTCGGCCTGCGCGTGCCGGAGGAGGCCGAGCGTGAAGGCCTCGACATCACCTCGCACGGCGAGTCGGCGTACGAGACCTGAGCACGACCGGTCCCGCGGCGCGGTTCGCTCGCGGTCGCGACACCGGCCGCGTTATGAACGGATCGGGGCGGCCGGGATGGCCGCCCCACCGGGTGGATGGACGCAGTGCCGGCTCATTCGCGGTGACGCGCCTGAGCCAGCGGACGACGCGGGCTCAGGCCAGGTGGCCGTGGCCCGCGTGCGGTTCACGGCGTGGGCGGGTCGTTGGTGAAGCGCTCGTGCAGCTTGACCGGCGCGACCTTGGCCTGCTCGCGTTTGCGGACCCACAGGTTGATCAGCTCGACGAACACCGAGAAGGCCATCGCCGCGTAGATGTAGCCCTTGGAGATGTGCTGGCCGAAGCCGTCGGCGATCAGGACCAGGCCGATCATGATCAAAAAGCTCAGCGCCAGAATCTTCACGGTTGGGTGGCGCTCGACGAAATCGCCGATCGGGCGGGCGAACATCAGCATGAAGATGATGGAGATCAGGATGGCGGTGACCATCACCCAGCGCTCGTCGACCATGCCCACGGCGGTGATGATCGAATCCAGCGAGAACACGATGTCCAGCACCATGATCTGGGCGATGACGCTGGCGAAGGTCGCCGTCGCCGCGCCGCCGGCACTGACGTGCTCGCTGGCACCTTCCAGCTTCTGGTGGATCTCGTGCGTGGCCTTGCCGATCAGGAACAGGCCGCCGCCGATGAGGATCAGGTCACGCCAGGAGAACTCGTTGCCCAGCACCGAGAACAGCGGCGCGGTCAGGCCGACGATCCAGGCGATGGCCAGCAGCAGGCCCAGTCGCGTCACCGCGGCCAGGGTGATGCCCACGCGGCGCGCTTTGTTGCGTTGCTCCGGCGGCAATTTGCCGGCCAGGATCGAGATGAAAATGATGTTGTCGATGCCGAGCACCAGTTCGAGCGCGGTCAGTGTGGCCAGTGCGATCCAGATCTCGGGGTTCAGTAGGGCGTCCATGAAGGTCTCGTCGAAGAATGGGCGGGCGGCCGTAAGGCCGGTGGAGGCCGAACTCGATGCGCATCGACGGCGCCTGGCACGGACCAGGTCGATGTCGGACGGGCAATCAGGTACGGCGGTGGACAGGGCCACGACGCCACGCATCCAATGGACGCACCTTCGCCGTGGGACGGCGAAGGTCTTGCTCGCAGGCCGCCTCAGGCGACCGGCTGCTGCACCGGAAACATGGCTCGCAAGAGCACGTCTCGTAATGACGATGACAGCACGCGGGAGCTACTCCCCTTCGGGCGGCGATCCTAGCACGGCTGGCCGTCCGGCTTGCACTAAGATGGTGCAATGAGCAGCGCCGTTCCCGATCTCGACCGCCTGACCACGCCGCTGGCGTGGAGCGATGCGGGTGGCACGATCGCCGGCTGCAATGCCGCGTTCTCGCGCTGGCTCGGGGTCAGCACGCGCCGATTGCAAGGTTGGCCGCTGGCCGGGCTGGATGCCGGCGACGGCCGCCTCGCCGAGGCGCTGCAGCGTCGCGCGCACGAGGGTGCGCCGCTGCGCCTGCGCCGTATCCGCCTGCGTTACGCCGATGGTGAGGAGTGTTTCGCCGACCTGTGGCTGAGCCGGCGCGAGGACGGCGGCTGGTTGCTGGAGGCGCACCCGGTCGACGAATTCCCCGGCGACGATCCGGCGCTGCTGCTGCCGTCGGCGTTGTCGGCCTCGCTCAAGGGCCTCGCGCACGAGCTGCGCAATCCGCTGGCCGGCCTCAAGGGGGCGGCGCAGCTGCTGGCCCGCCGTATCGACAGCGGCAACGGCAACGGCGATGCGCGCGAACTGGTCACGCTGATCGGCAGTGAGGTCGATCGCCTGACCGCACTGCTCGATCAGTTGCTGACCCCGGCGCCGCCGCGTCCGCACGCCGCGCTCAATATCCACGCCGTGCTCGAGCGCGTGCTGCGCCTGGCCGAGAGCGACGCCGGCTGGGCCGTGCGCCTGGTCCGCGACTACGACCCGAGCCTGCCCGAGCTGGCCGGCGACGGCGACCGCCTGATGCAGGCGGTGTGGAACCTGGTGCGCAACGCGATCGAGGCCGGCGCGATCCACGTCACCCTGCGCACCCGCGCCGAGCACGCGGTGCGCATCGGCGATGCGGTGCACCCGATCGCGCTGCGCCTGGACATCGTCGACGACGGCCGCGGCGTGCCCGAGGAACTGACCGAGCAGTTGTTCCTGCCGCTGGTGTCGGGCCGCGCCGAGGGCAGCGGTCTCGGCCTGGCGCTGGCGCAGCAGGTCGCGCGCGAGCACCGCGGCTCGCTGGTCTATCGATCGCGGCCGGGGCACACGGTGTTCACGTTGCTGCTGCCGTTGCAGATGGAGGAGGGCGGCGATGCGGTGTAAGGGCGCTACTCCGGGCTTTGCGGAAACGCTTGTATTTGCTTTGCGAACAGCCGGACGCCTGTCCAGACCCGAAGGGCGGCGTGCGTGGATGCACGCCGTTTTCCGACCGAGCCATGGATGGCGAGTCGGAAAATCCCCTCAGTCGCTCCGTCGTGGGGCTGATTTGTCGAGGAAGGCCGTTTCTTTTGGTTACTTTTCTTTGGGCCAGCAAAGAAAAGTGACCCGGCCGCGGCAGCGGATGGAAGCGTTGGCCTTTGCTTCAGCCCTATGCCCAGAAACAACGTCCATGGGTTCCCGCCTTCGCGGGAACGACGGTGTTTTCGATTCAGTCGTGGCTGTGGCCAGAACTTCGATTTTTTCTTGGCGCTACCGCTGCACTCAGGACCCACGTCGATGATGTCTAACCCCGCCCGCATCTGGGTCGTAGACGACGACCGCAGCGTGCGCTTCGTGCTCGCCACCGCGTTGCGCGAGGCCGGCTACGCCGTCGACGGTTTCGAGAGCGCGCGCGACGCCCTCGATGCGCTGCGCGAGCGTGGAGCGTCGGGCCTGCAGGCGCCGGACCTGATCTTCACCGACGTGCGCATGCCCGGCGACGACGGCCTGGCGCTGCTCGACAAGCTCAAGACGCAGGCGCCGAAGCTGCCGGTGATCGTGATGAGCGCCTACACCGACGTCGCCAGCACCGCCGGGGCGTTCCGCGGCGGCGCGCACGAGTTCCTGTCCAAGCCCTTCGATCTCGACGAAGCCGTGGCCCTGGCCGTGCGCGCGCTCGGTGCGGGCGCCGACACCGACACGCCGCAACACGAAGGCGCGGCGACCCAGACCGACGCGCTGGTGGGCGATGCGCCGGCGATGCGCACCTTGTTCCGCGCCATCGGCCGGCTTGCGCAGGCGCCGTTGTCGGTGCTGATCACCGGCGAAACCGGCACCGGCAAGGAGCTGGTCGCGCGCGCGCTGCACCGCGAGTCGCCGCGCGCGGCCAAGCCGTTCGTCGCGCTCAACACCGCCGCGATCCCGGCCGAGCTGCTCGAAAGCGAGCTGTTCGGCCACGAGGCCGGCGCGTTTACCGGCGCGAGCCGGCGTCACCTCGGCCGCTTCGAGCAGGCCGACGGCGGCACCTTGTTCCTCGACGAGATCGGCGACATGCCGCTGCCGCTGCAGACGCGCCTGCTGCGCGTGCTCGCCGAGGGCGAATTCTTCCGCGTCGGCGGGCGCGAGCTGATCCGCGTCGACGTGCGCGTGATCGCCGCCACCCACCAGGACCTGGAAACGCTGGTGGCCGACGGTCGCTTCCGCGCTGACCTGCTGCATCGCCTCGACGTGGTGCGCTTGCGCCTGCCGCCGCTGCGCGAGCGCCGCGAGGACGTGCCGCGGCTGGCCGAGCGGTTCCTCGCCGCGGCCGCGCTGCGCTTCGACGCGCCGGCCAAGCGCTTCGCCAAGCCCGCGCTCGAGCGCCTGCTGGCCTACGACTGGCCCGGCAACGTGCGCCAGTTGGAAAACCTGTGCTGGCGCCTGGCCGCGCTCGCGCCCGGCGACACCATCACCCGCGCCGACCTCGACGACGCGCTGGCGGCCGCGCCGGGCCAGGGCATCGTCGCCGCCGGCAATGAGGATGACTGGGACGCGCGGCTCGCCGCCTGGGCGCGCGCGCAGCTGGCTCTCGGCAACGACGGCCTGCATGCGCAGGCGCTGGAGCGGTTCGAGCGGGCCTTGTTCGAGGCCGCGCTCGAGCACACCGGCGGCCGTCGCAGCGAGGCCGCGGCCCGGCTCGGCCTGGGCCGCAACACGCTTACGCGCAAGCTCGGCCCCGGCCGTAAGCGCTCGTAGAGTTTCACCGCCGGACCACCCGCGCGCGGCTAGGCTGCGTGCGGCGCTTCGGCCCCTGGACCCTGAGGAGATCACGAATGAAGACCGCATTGCTCGCCGCCGCCACCACGCTGGCCTTGGCTGCCTGCAGCTCCGCGCCCAAGGCGCCGACCACGCCGCCGGCGGCGTCAACCGCGAAGGCCGCCACCGTCAACCTGGCTTCGGCCTCGGCCAGCCTGGTCAGTGGCAAGCTCAGCGTGGTGTCGATGGGCAATGGCGTGCACCTCACCGGCGAAGTCGGCGGCCTCGCGCCGAACAGCACGCACGCGATCCACATCCACGAGAAGGGCGACTGCAGCGCGGCCGATGCCAGCAGCGCCGGTGGCCACTTCAACCCGGCCGGTGCGCCGCACGGCAAGGTCGACAGCGGCGCCCACCACGGCGGCGACATGAACAACCTCGTCGCCGACGCCGAGGGCGTGGCCAAGGTCGACGCGCATGCCAGTGGCGTCACCCTCGGTGGCGGCGCGGCCAACGACATTGCCGGCAAGGCGGTGATCGTCCACGCCGCGGCCGACGACTACAAGACCCAGCCGACCGGCAACGCCGGCGGGCGCGTCGCCTGTGGCGTCATCACCGTGACCCAGTGATGGCTGCGCGAGCCACGGCGGTCGCGGCAACGCGGCCGGACGCCAGGGTGCCGCCATGAACACCCAGTTGCGCATCCGCGACGCCCACGCCGCCGATCGCGACCTGATCGCCGACTGGATGATCGCGATGGCCTGGGAGACCGAGAGCACAAGCGCCTCGATGCCGACACCGTGCGCGCCGGCGTCGCCGCCGCCATCGCCGATCCGGCCAAGGCGCGTTACTTCGTCGCCATGCGCGAGGCCGCAGTCGCCGGCCACGAAACCATCGCAATGGCGGTCGGCGTGCTGATGCTGACGCACGAGTGGAGCGACTGGCGCAACGGCGACTGGTGGTGGATCCAGAGCGTGTACGTGCCGCCGGCGCAGCGGCGGCAGGGCGTGTTCGCGGCGTTGTACCGGCATGTCGAACAGTGCGCACGCGGCATACCAGGGGTGGTCGGTCTGCGCCTATACGTTGAACGCGACAACGAAAACGCCCAGCACACGTACACGGCGCTGGGCATGGTCGATGCGGGGTACCTCCTGTTCGAAGAGGAGTTCTGAGCGCCGCCCGCAACGGCGCGGCGGCTCAGCCGAGCGTCGGCCGCGGCTGCAGGCGCAGCACCAGCAGGCCCTCGCTCTGGGCATCGCGCAGGAAGTGGATGACCGCGTCCTCGACGACCTGGTCGAAGCCCTGTACCGGCGTCACCGGCGCCGCCTGCGTGACCGGGTCGGCGTTGCCGATGGTGGTGTGCAGGGCATGCTCGTAGCTCTTTTCCACCACCTTGCCGTCGCGCGTCATGGCGATGGTGATCTTGTAGCCGTCGGTGATGACGCTGCCCTTGCCACCGAAGGTCAAGCCGGTGACGAAGCCGCTGCCGGCGGCCTTGCCGAGGTCGGCGATGTTGTCGAGCTTGACCTGCAGCGCAGTCGGGGCGCTGCCATCATCGAGCGTGACCACGCCACTCTTGCCGAGCGCTCGTTCGACGGCGCCACGGGCGACTTTGTCGGCGCGCGGATAGCGCTCGCCGTTGCGGTAGAACTCGACGTCGAGTTTGACCGTATGCGCCTGTGCCGGCTTCTGCACTGCCGTCCAGGTCAGGTCGTGCATGCGCGTGTCGACGTACGACTTGGTGCTGATGCAGCCGCTGAGCGCGCACACTGCCAGCAGCCCCACGAGTGACTTTCGGATCATGGATATCCCCTGTTGTGATGGATGCGCCGGCGCTGCCGGCGCGGCCGATCCCCATCGGCCGGGATCCATGTTAGCCGCAGTTCGCCCGCGGCCGCGACGCCTCAAGTCAGTGCTTCGCGGCCCTCGCCCGGGCTGTGCACGAAGTTGACGGTGATGCCGTGCGCGCCCAGCACCGCCGCGATCTGCCGCTGTCGCGTCTGGAAGTGCTGGTGCTGGCGTTCGAGCCGCTCGCGGCATTCCGGTGTGTTGCATGGGGCATCGGTCGCGTAGCGCGCCTTCCACGCGCGCGGCTCGAACAGGGCGATGCGCGCCTCGCCGTCGACGTAATGCACCAGCGGCTCCGGCGGCGCGTCCAGCCATTCCTCGCCTTGTGGCTGCAGCAGCGCGGTCTCCAGCAGCGGCCATAGCGGCGCCAGGCCGGCGTGCTCGTACTGCAGCGCCATCATCGCGGCTAGGTCGTGCACGGTCAGGTAGCGGGCGTGCTCGACCTGCACGCCGAACGCGTCCTGCGCCGCCAGTGCGGTGTCGGCACCGGCCATGCCACGCTCGAGCAGGCCGCTCTCGAGGGCGTCGCCAACGCGCGCCGCGGTGGCGTCGTCGTTGTCGCCAGCGAGCGCCTGCGGGCTCAGTAAAAACGGCACCAGCCGCAGCGGGCCGCCGAAAAAGTCCGCGGACGGCGCCAGCGTGCCCGGCAACTGCCCGGCATGGGCGCCGAACGCGATCACGCGCGGTTCCGGGCGACCCGGCGCGCGCGCGGCGAGCTGGTCGAGTTCGTGGTGCAGCGGCCAGCCCGGGCGCAGCAGTTCGACCGGGTCGTAGTGCGCACCGACCGTGACCAGTTCCAGTGTCGCGGCGTCGGGCGCGAACGCGGCCAGGTCGCGCGCAATCAGCGCGGCGAGCGCGCCGACCTGCGTCTGGGCCAGGGCTTGCCGCGCCACCGGCGCATCGCCGCGCAACTCCAGCGCGAGCGCACCGAGCACGTGCAGGGGGGCGGGGTGGGGGCTGGCGGCTGAACTCATGGATACGCTGGCGTTTGGTCGCACGCGGAGGCGGCGCTACACTGCGGCCATTATGCCCGCAGCGGTGTTGCGGGCCGGTCAGCTACTAAAAGATCTCCCACGAGGTGTTCCGATGCGTCCTGCCCGTCCCGTCGCCGTGCTTGGTGGCGTCCGCATTCCGTTCTGCCGCCAGAACACGGCCTACGCGGACGTCGGCAACCTCGGCATGTCGGTGCGGACCCTGGGCGCGCTGGTCGAGAAGTTCGGCCTGCACGGCCAGCAGCTTGGCGAGGTCGCGATGGGTGCGGTCATCAAGCACTCCAGCGACTGGAACCTCGGCCGTGAGGCGGCATTGTCCTCGGGCCTGTCGCCGCTGACTCCCGGCATCACCCTGCAGCGCGCCTGCGGCACCTCGCTGGACTCGATCATCACCATCGGCAACAAGATTGCCGCCGGCCAGATCGAGGTCGGCATCGGCGGTGGCTCCGACACCACCTCCGACGTGCCGATCGTGTACGGGCACAAGCTGCGCCGGCGCCTGCTCGAGGCGGCGCGGGCGAAGACGCCGAAAGAGAAGCTGGCCGCGTTCAAGGGCTTCCACCTGCGCGAGTTGAAGCCCGAGTTCCCCGGCGTGGCCGAGCCGCGCACCGGCAAATCGATGGGCGAGCACTGCGAGGACATGGCCAAGCAGTGGAACATCGCGCGCGACTCGCAGGACGAATGGGCGCTGTCGTCGCACCAGAAGCTGGCCGCGGCCTACGAGCGCGGCTTCTTCGACGACCTGGTGGTGAGCTTCCGCGGCGTCTCGCGCGACAACATCCTGCGCCCGGACAGCACGCTGGAGAAACTGGCGTCGTTGAAGCCGGCGTTCGACAAGACCTCCGGTCGCGGCACCCTGACCGCGGCCAACTCGACGCCGCTCACCGACGGCGCCGCGGCCTGCCTGCTGGCGTCGGAGGAGTGGGCGCAGGCGCACAACCACGAAGTGCTGTGCTACCTGCGCGACGCGCAGGTCGCTGCGGTCGACTTCGTCCACGGCGAAGGCCTGCTGATGGCGCCGACCGTGGCCGTGCCGGAGATGCTCAAGCGCAACGGACTGAGCCTGCAGGATTTCGACTTCTACGAGATCCACGAGGCCTTCGCCGCGCAGGTGCTGTGCACGCTGCGCGCCTGGGAGAGCGAGGAGTACTGCAAGAGCCGCCTCGGCCTGGACGCGCCGCTGGGCCGCATCGACGTCAACAAGATCAACCCGAACGGCTCCTCACTGGCGGCCGGTCATCCGTTTGCCGCGACCGGCGCGCGCATCGTCGCCACCGCCGCGAAGGAACTGAAGCAGCGCGGTGGTGGCCGCTGCCTGGTGTCGATCTGCACCGCCGGCGGCATGGGCGTGGTGGCGATCCTGGAGCGTTGAGGGGCGCACGGCCGAATCCATACGCCGGCTCGATGCAGCGGTTGCTAGCGTCTGCGAAGCCTGCGCCATTCCCTTCGCGCCGTATCGCGGCTTCCGCGGCGGCACTCAACCGCGCAGCCGCGGCACCCCGTGCTCGTCGCGTTCCTCGGTCACGGCTTCGTCGAAGATCTTCTGCCGCAGGTCGCGGCCCGGCAATTCGTTAGTCGCCTCGCCACGCGCGGCGCGCAGGGCGTTGGCGTAGCTCAGTCGCGCACGTGATTCGTCACCGGCCTGGGCGAAGCCGTGGCCGAGTTCTTCCCAGGCGTCGCTGTGGGCACCCTGGGCGAGCGCACGGTGCAGGTAGGTCTCGGCTTGCGGCCATTGGCCTTGGGCACGGGCCAGGCGGGCGAGGGTGACCAGCAGCGCCGGACTGGCCGGGTGCGCCTGCAGCCAGCGCTCGGCGCTGCTGCGGCGAGCATCGAGGCGGCCTGCATCCTGTGGCGTGGGCAGGCGGCCGTAGAGGTCGGCGAGTGATTCGTCCCAGCGTGTGTCTAGCGCCTGCTCGATGCTCTTGGCCGCGGCTTCCTCCCAGCGCAGCGCGGCGGCGCGTTCGGCGTAGGCGGCGACTGCGGCGGGGTCGCTCCTGAGCGGTTTCGGCAAGGCCTCCCAGCGGTCGGCGAGGACGTTGGCGTCGCCGGCTTGGCGCAGCGAGGCCTCGGCCCACTGTGCTTCCAGTCGCGTCAGGCGCTCGCTGGGCCAGGCCTGCTGCTGGCGCAGCGCGCCGAGCAGGCCGTAGGCCTCACCGGCTCGACCGAGCGCGACCAGCGCCTTGGCGCGCAGCGCCAGGCCGCGCGGCGGCAGCGGTGCGGCGCTGGCGGCATCGAGTGCGGCCAGGGCCTCGACGGGGCGATCCTGCGCCAGGGCCAGTTCGGCCACGGCCAGCGTGCGGCTGCTGCCGTGGTCCAGGCCCAGCGCATCGATCGACCGATTCGCCGCGGCGCTGTCGCCGCGCGCGGCCGCGGCGCGGGCGGCGCCGAGGTGGGCGATGGCGGCGACGTCGGCATGCTCGGCGGCCTGCGTCAGCGCCTTCTCGGCCCGGTTCCAGTGGCCCTGGTGCAGGGCTTCCAGGCCTTCGCTCAGGCGCGTGCGGCCCTGGTTGTCGCGACGCCGGCGCCAGGCATTGAACGGCAGGTTCAGCACCCGCCAAGCCAGCCACAGTGCGGCCAATACGGCGAGCACGATCAGCACCGCGGCGGCCAGCGTGGTGCTGTAGTCGGTGCCGCGGTAACGCACCAGCACGTAGCCCGGGTCCTGCACCAGCAATTGCGCGACCAGGGCGCCGACCAGCGCCAGCACGATCCAGAACAGCAGGTTGCGGAACAGGTTCATCGACACTCCGGGTTGATCGTCACTCCAAGGCCATCGGCGCGGGCGTCAACGGGCCGCACGCAACTGGCGCAATTGCTGCAGTGTGCTGCCCAGGGTCGGAAGCGACAGTGAAAGCGGCTGCGCGGCGATCACCTTGAGCTGCGCGCGGCGCTGGTCGAGCCCCGGCGACGGCGGCCACAGCCGCGTCAGCCAGCCGTCGACGCGGGCGAGCGCGGCGCGGTAACCGCTCTCGTCGCGGCGCTCGGCAGCGGCGCGCGCGAGCGAGATTTCCAGCTGCAGCGCGGCTTGCGCGGCGGCGCGGTCGGCCGGCTGCACCGCCAGCGTGCGGTCGCTGGGGCGCACGTCGATGAGGCTGGCGAAAGCGCGGCGCCACCACGGCGCGCGGGCTTCGGCGTCGGACGGCAGCGCCGCCGGGGCGGTGTGGGTCGCCTGCGCGAACGCGTCGAGCTGCAGCATCGCCTGCACGCGCGGCTCGGCGCCGAGCGCATCGAGCGCGGTGCGCTCTTGCTGCAGGGTCTGCCGCAGGCTCAGGTAGGCCGGATCGTCGACGCCGTCGAGCACGTGGCCGGCCAGGGCGTAGGCGCGGCGCGCACCGTCGAGGTCGCCGGCGATCAGCAGCCGCTGCTGGGCGAGGGTGAGCAGCAGCTCGGTCTCGTCCAGGCGCAGCGCCTGCGCGCCGTGGCGGTCGGGGTCGGCGAGTTTGGCGACGGTGTCCTCGATCAATGCGGCGCGTTGGCCGATGCCGAGCAGCTCGTCGCGCAGCACGCGGTTGGTGGCGTCGGCCTGCTGCAGGCGCTGCAGCTGCGCGCGCTGGTCGCGACGGATCGCGTCGATGCGGCCGTCGAGCGCATCCAGGCGCTGCCCGGCATCGGACGCCGCGGCGCGTTCGCGCGCTTCACGGGCCTGCCACTGCGTCCAACCGTACCCGCCAGCACCGGCGATCAGCAGCGCAAGCAGCCACCACCACCAGCCGCGCGGGCGATGGACGACGGGCGAGGATGGCATGGCATCGGGTGTCGAGGACACGGCAGCACGCGGGGCACGCGGAAGGTGGGGGACCGTCATGCTACCGGATGCGACGCGCGTCACGGCCGTCCGGCAGCGGCGAGCAGGTCACGCGGGCGGGGCCCACTGGCAATCACGACCTCGCCGAAACCGTGTTCGCGGGCGAGCGCGGCCAGGCGCTGGCTGGCGGCAACCACGCGGGCCTGTCGCAGTGCCGCGGCGGCATCGGTCGGCAGCGCGGCGAGAACGACCTGCAGGGCTTCGCCGCTCGACAATGCCAGCGTGGCCGGCGCGACCAGCGCCCGCAGTTGCGCGACGGCGCGCGGCGACGGCGGCACCGGCACGCGGTCGTACACGTCGGCGCGCAGCACGCGGGCGCCGCGCGCCTGCAACGTCGGCACCAACAGGCCGCGACCACCGGGCGCGCTGACAAAACCGAGCGTGCTGTCACGCAGATCGGCCAGATCCGGCAAGGCCAGCAGGCCTTCGCTGTCCATGCGTGCCGGTGCCTGCACCGCGTCGATGCCGGCACGGTGCAGCGCCGCGGCCGAGCCGGCACCGACCGCGAACCAACGCTGGCCGGCGCGCCGGCGCAACGGTTGCAGCGCCTGCGCCGCGCGCACCGCGGTCGGGCTGGTGAACAGCACCCGCGGTGCCGCCAGCGCCGCGCGCAGTGCCGCCCGTGTGCGGTCGTCGTCGCGCACCTGCAGGCGCCACGGCGACAATGCGATCAATCCGCCGCCACGGCGTGCGGCACCGCGGCGCAGCGCGGCGTGCTCGCCGCGCGGTCGCAGCGAGATCACGTACCATCCCGGCCTTCGTGGTGGCGTGCCTGCGTGCATGCCCTCAGCATAGCCGGCCCGATAGCCGGCACGTTTTGGCTTCCCGACGTTCCCCCGGACTGCATGAACTCCAACGACCCCATCGACGACCGCAGCGGTCACCTCGACGCCGCCCTGCAGCGCCTGCACCACCATTACCAGTCGATGCCGCCGGTGGCGGCGATGCAGGTGCGCATCGCCGGCTACGACGGCCAGCGCCTGCAGCTGCACGCGCCGCTGGCGCAGCACGTCAACGACAAGGGCTGCGCGTTCGGCGGCAGCCTCGCCTCGATCATGACGCTGGCCTCGTGGGGACTGGTGTCGCTGCATCTGGAAGAGGCTGGCATTGCCGCCGAGGTGTTTGTCGCCGACAGCCAGATCCGCTACCTGGCGCCGCTGTTCGCCGACCTCGACGTGCACGCGCAGCTGGCGCCGGACGCGAACTGGCCCAGCTTCATCGCCACCCTGCGCGAGCGCGGCCGCGCCCGCACCGGCCTGGCCGCGCGCGCGCTGCTGCCCGGTGGCGGCGTCGCCACCGAGTTCACCGCGCGCTACGTGGCCATCGCCAAGGCCTGACGAACCGTTGGCAGGTGCTTGAAAAACGCCCATCCAGGGTGTTTTTCAAGCCGTCAGTCTCCGGTACATGCCCGGACTGGCTCGCGGCACATCAAACGCTTGCGCGCCTGCTGCACCGACGCGGCCATCCATGGCCGCGCCAACAGGGTGTTTTCAACGCCCTGTTAGGATGGCGGCCTGCATCGTCGTGGTCGGGGAGTCCATCGAATGCGTCTGGTCCAATCCGTGCTGATCCAATCCAGGCTGATTCAATCCAGGTTGATCCAAGCCGCGCTGCTGCTGTGCCTGCTGGCGGTCGCCGGCGGCGCCGTGGCCAGCCGCAAGACCGACAAGCTCGATGCCAACCAGTACGCCTGGTCCGGGGCGATCCGCTGGGGCGATTTCGAAGGGGCCTGGAACCTGGTCGATCCGAAGATCCGTGAGGCGCAGCCGGTCAGCGACCTCGAATTCGAGCGCTACAAGCAGGTGCAGATCACTTCCTACCGCGACCGCGGCTCCAACCTCGACAAGAAGGCCGGCACCGCCGTGCGCGACGTCGAGATCGGTGTGGTCAACCGCCACACCCTGGCCGAGCGCAGCGTGCGCTACCGCGAGCAATGGCGCTGGGACGAGGAGGGCAAGACCTGGTGGCTGACCACCGGCCTGCCGGACCTGTGGGACGGGCTCTGAGGCCGGTGTTTTGCACCGCTGCGGGCGCTGGGTGACAATCCCGCCCCCGCTTCTGCCGTCGTGATGCCGTGACCTTCTCCGAACTGCTGGCCTTTGCCGAGCGCAACCCCTACCTGTCGCTGGCGCTGGTCGGCCTCACGATTGCGATCCTCTACACCGAAGTCATGCGCCTGTTCCGCGGCTACAAGGCGCTGCGTCCGGCCGGACTGACCAGCCTGATCAACCGCGAGAACGCGCTGGTGGTCGACCTGTCGGCCAGCAACGACTTCGAGAAAGGCCACATCGCCGGCAGCAAGTCGGTGCAGCCGAGCCAGTTCGATCCGGAGAACAAGTTGCTCGCCAATGCCAAGGCGCTGCCGGTGGTGGTGGTATGCCGCAACGGCCAGGCCTCGGCCGACGCCGCCAAGCGCCTGAAGAAGGCCGGTTTCGAGCACGTCTACTGGCTCGACGGCGGTGTGCAGGCCTGGCAGCAGGCCGATCTGCCGCTGGTGAAGGGCCGGGCTTGACCGGCCGCCAAGGCGGCACGCTCGGCCGGGCTTGATCGGTCGCCACGGCGCCCCAACACCACCCCGAGGGGATCGCATCACACGTTGCTGTGATCGGGCCGCTCGCGCAATCTGAACAGCCGGCCGCGCCGAGGGTGCGTGCCATAATCGACCACTTATCGCATTTAGTCTGGAGTCACGTGATGTCCGAAGAAAACGTCAACGGCGCCGCCGCCGAAGCTGCCCAAGCCACCGGTCCGGCGTTCACCGTCGAGAAGATCTACGTCAAGGACGTTTCCTTCGAAGTCCCGGGCGCACCGGGCGTGTTCAACGAGCAGGCCCAGCCGCAGTTGCAGATGAACCTCAACCAGAGCGTGCAGCGCCTCAACGACAACGCCTTCGAGGTCGTGCTCGGCATCACCCTGACCTGCAACTCCGACGACAAGCCGTTGTACCTGGTCGAAGTGAAGCAGGCCGGCGTGTTCGGTCTGGCCGGTTTTGACGCGCAGACCCTCGACGGCATGCTCGGCACGCACTGCCCGAACGTGCTGTACCCGTACGCGCGCCAGCTGATCAGCGAGCTGATCCAGTCCGGCGGCTTCCCGCCGTTCTTCCTGCAGCCGATCAACTTCGACGCGCTCTACGCCGAAGGCCTGCGCCAGCGCGCGGCACAGGCCGGTCAGAACGGCGGCCTGGCCGACGCCGAGACCGCCGGCAACGCCTGATCCGGGCCGCGGCATGGACGCGGACACGTCTACCCCGGCGGAGCCTGTGAAGGCAGGCCTGCCCGCCGTCGCGGTGATCGGCGCCGGCTCCTGGGGCACCGCCCTGGCGGCGCTGATCGCCCGGCACGGTCACCCGACCGTGCTGTGGGGCCGCGATGCCGACTGCATCGCGGCGATCGGGCAACGCCACGAGAACCCGCGCTACCTGCCTGGCATCGCCCTGCCGGCCGCGCTGCGCGCCACCACCGACCTGGCCGCCGCCCTGCACGGCGCCGACCTGGTGCTGGTGGTGGTGCCGTCGCACGCGTTCGCGCAGACCCTGCGCGCGCTGGCCCCGCACCGGCCGGCGCACGCCGGCGTGGCCTGGGCGACCAAGGGCTTCGAGCCCGGCAGCGGCCGCTTCCTGCACGAGGTCGCCGAAGAAGTGCTCGGCGACGGCGTGCCGCTGGCCGTGGTCACCGGGCCGTCGTTCGCCAAGGAGGTCGCGATCGGTCTGCCGACCGCGCTGACCGTGCACGGCCACGACGCCGCGTTCGCGCAGAGCGTCGCCGACGCGCTGCACGGCCCGGCCTTCCGCGCCTACACCGGCGACGACATGCTCGGCGCCGAACTCGGCGGCGCGATGAAGAACGTGCTGGCCGTGGCCACCGGCGTCGCCGACGGCATGCAGCTCGGCCTCAACGCCCGCGCCGGCCTGATCACCCGCGGCCTCAACGAGATGCTGCGGCTCAACCACGCCATCGGCGGCAAGGCCGAGACCCTGATGGGCCTGGCCGGGCTCGGTGACCTGGTGCTGACCTGCACCGGCGACCTGTCGCGCAACCGCCGCCTCGGCCTCGCCCTCGGCCGCGGCCAGTCGATCGCCGACGCGGTGCGCGAGATCGGCCAGGTGGTCGAGTCGGTGCAGACCGCCGACGAGGTCATGCGCCAGGCCGACAAGCACGGCATTGAACTGCCGATCTCCAGCGCGGTGCAGGCGGTGCTGCACGGCGAGATCACCCCGGCCGATGGCCTGCGCCAGTTGCTCGCGCGCGAGCAGAAGCCGGAGTACCCGCAGAACCTGTTCGGTTGAGGCGTGGCCTTGCAGTCACGAAAAAGCCCGGCCGAAGCCGGGCTTTTTCGTGTCGCGGTGGTGCGTCGATCAGAAGCTGGCGCGCAGGCCGACCGTGAACAGCGACGTGTCGTCAACCAACTCGGCCTCGCCGCTGATGCCCCAGGCCGGGCTGAACTTGTACTGCGCGCCCACGGTGGCGCCGAACTCGCCGTCGTAGACGTCGCCGTCGGTGTAGTGGCCCTTGATCCAGCCCTCGAGGCTGTCGGCCAGCAGGCCGCGCACGCCGATCGCGAGGCGGGCGTCGTCACCCTCGTTGTTCTCGCCCTCGACGTCCACCTCGGTGCCGAGGTAGCTGATTTCGGTGAGGAGGTCGGCGCGCTCGGACAGGCCGTGGTGGTAGCCCAGGCCGAGGTTGAGCTGGCTCATGTCGACGTCGGCGCTGCCGCCGCCGATGCCCAGGATGGTCACGCCGACATCGTCGCTGCCCGACTTGTAGCCGCCGAACAGGTGGAACGACTCGCCCAGCTCGGCCGAGCCGGCGATGAAGAAACCGCCGGCCTCGATATCATCGATGCGGGCCAGGTCACCGTCGACGGCGACGTCCGGCAGTTTCTGGTTGAGCTGGGCGTAGCCGCCCTCGATGTAGCTGTAGCTGATTTCGCCGGCCGATGCGGCGAGCGGTGCCACGGCCAGCGCAAGCGCCAGCCCCAATTGTTTGTGCATGGTTCCCCCAAGGATGACGGTTGTATTGGTGCCACGAAGCGGCGGGGTAAATTAACAATATCTTTACTTAACTGAACGTGTCACAGGTTCCAGATGCCAGTGCTGCCCCTGTCGGTGAAGCACCATGAAAAAGCCCGGCCGGAGCCGGGCTTTTTCATGTCGCGATGGTGCGTCGATCAGAAGCTGGCGCGCACGCCGACCCGGTAGTTGGTCTCGTCTTCGATGAACTCGACTTCGCCGACGATGCCCCAGGTCGGGTTGAACTTGACCTGGCCACCGAGCGTGGCAGTAAAGGTGCCGTCGAAATCGCCGCCGTCGAGGTAGCCGACCTTCAACCAGCCTTCGACGTTGTCGGAGGCCGCGCCGCGGACGCCGACGGCGATCTTGCCACCGGAAAAGCTGTTGCTGCCCTTGCTCTCCGGGCCGCCGGGCAGTGACGCCGTCACGTCGGTGCCCTGGCGCAGGTACGACAGTTCGGCCAGGAAGTCGACGCGCTCGCCCATGGCCTGGTGGTAGCCCAGGCCGAGCTCGCTCTGGTCGAGGTCGATGTCGATCCGGAGCGGGCCGCCGAAGACGTCATAGCGCTGATCGGTGCTGACCTGGTTGTAGCCGCCGAACACGTGGTAGCTGCCGCCGAAGCCGAACGAGCCGCGGATGTAGGCGCCGTCGCCTTCGGGGTTGTTCAATTCTCCCTCGTCGATATGCAGCTTGGCGTAGCCGCCTTCGACGTAGGTGTAGCTGAGGCCATCGGCCGCGGAGGCGGCAAGCGGTGCCATGGCCAGCAGTGCGGCCAATGCGAATTCCTTCTTCATGAAATCCCCTGATCCTTTTTGGTTATGAGTGTCCGGCCGCTTCACGGCGGCGGTGCACGATAACGATAAATTCACAACCGGGCAACGTGACCGCGGCCGCATCGCAGGTGTGCGAATGACTCCAAAAAAAAGCCCGGCCGGAGCCGGGCTTTCGATCGCGACATTTCGGGGGAGAGAGAGAAATCGCGATTGTTGCGGTGTTGCCCGGTGGCGCTTAGAAGCTGGCGCGCGGACCGACGAAGTACTGGGTGTCGCCATCGACGAACTTGACGTCGCCGTTGATGCCCCAGGTCTGGTTGAACTTCACCTGGGCGCCGAGGCGGCCGTAGAACTCGCCGTCGATGCCGTGGTCGTAGTCCTCGTAACCGGCCAGGGCGTAGCCCTCGAAGTTCGGGTTGAAGGCGCCACGGACACCGGCTTCCACGCTCCAGCCGTCGAAATCGGCGTTGCTGCCGGCATCGAACTTCTCGTAGGCGACGCGGGTGAGCAGGTCGATCTGCGGGTTCAGCTCGTGGTTGTAGCCCAGGCCGACGCGCCACTGGTCGAAATCGATGCTGGTGCCGTCGATTTCCTGGTTGCTGTAGCCACCGAAGATGTGGAAGTTCGGAGCGATCGCGCCTGAGCCGTTGATGGCCCAGCCGTCGGAGTCGGCGCCGTCGGTGCTGGTGCCGGCGTACCCGCCTTCAACGTAGGTGTAGGACACGCCCTCGGCCGCGGAGGCGGCGAACGGCAGGGCGGCGAGCAGGGTCAGGGCGGCAAGCTTGGAAATCGGGGAACGCTTCATAAGGTCTCAGCCTCTAGTGTTATTTGGTCCGGGGCCGGTCGGGGGAAGACGGATACCGGCTCCGGTGGCGAGCAGTATCCAGACCTAACTGAAATTTAACCTGAATTCTGAACCGGAAAGTGCAGGAACTAACCCGGCAGAAGGCGGTCAGGCGGTTCCGGTCACGCCATCCGGGACTAGAAATGCCAGCGCAGCAGCACGCTGGCGGCATTCTGGTCGGTGCGCAATGCGGCGCTGTCGCCGATGCCGTACTTGTTGCGCCAGATATCGATCTCGGCGCCCAGCCAGAGCTTGCCGTCGGCGTGGCCGAGGGCGTGGCCCAGGTCCCACTTGAGCTGCGGCACGATGTGCAGGTTCCACGCGTGCGGCCCGCCCGGGGCGACGTAGTCAATGAAGCCGTCGATCAGGAAGCGCTGCTGGCCGATCGCGAACGGCCGCGCCCCGCTCAAGGTCAGCTGCCAGGTGTCCCAGTCGCCCTGGTGCAAATCCTTGCGCGCGTAGACGTTGGCCTGGAAGTAGCTGAACCCGGGCAGGTCGAGGTCGACGCCGAGGCCAAGCAGGCCCGACTCGGTGGTCTGCGAATCGCGGCCGAGCTCGTAGGTGGCGGCGATCAGCACGTCCTTGACCGGCCCGGCCGTCAGCGCGCGGCCGCTGAGCTTGCCCAGGCTCAGGCGTGGCGAGAACTCGCCGTACCAGCTGCTGCGGTGGCCGGCACCGTCGGCACGGGCGTAGTGGGTCGAGTCGACGAACCAGTACAGGTCGCCGACCGACCAGCCGCTGGATTGCTCCAGGGTGAGCGTGCCCTGCGGGCTCGGGTCGACCTCGAAGCCGCCGCCGTACAGGCCCGACACGCTGGTGTCGGCGAACAGCAGCGCGCCGTCGCCTTCGGCGGCGATGGCCGGGATGCTGATCGCGGCCAGCATGAGCGCGAAGGCAGTGCGAGGCGGCATGGTCGAACTCCGTGGGAGCCGCAGGCGAGCCTAGCAAGCGCGACGTGAAGCCTGGGACGCGCGCCGATGTGCAGGCCGCGTCGACAGCCCGCGCCATCGGCTCGGCTACCTTGCGCGAGGCACCGTCGCCTGCCTCAAGGACTGCCATGTGGATCCTGCGCCTGTCGAAGATCGCCGTGACCGCGGCCATCGCCCTGTTCGCCGGACTGGTCGCGTTCGGCAACCTCACCGATTACGGCACCAACTTCGCCTTCGTCCACCACGTGTTCCTCATGGACACGGTGTTTGAGCAGGCGACGATCAAGTACCGGGCCATCCAGACGCCTTGGATCCAGCACGTCGGTTACGTCGGCATCATCGCCGCCGAAACCGCGACCGCGTTGCTGTGCGGGTGGGGCGCGGCGCGGCTGTGGCGGCGCCGCAACGCCGGTGCGCGCGAGTTCAACCGCGGCAAGGACGTGGCGATCGCCGGCCTGAGCCTGGGCTTCCTGGTCTGGCAGGTCGCCTTCATGTCGGTGGGCGGTGAATGGTTCGGCATGTGGATGTCGAAGGAGTGGAACGGCGTGCCGGACGCTTTCCGCTTCTTCATCACGATCATGGCCGTGCTGATCTACGTGAGCCGGCCGGACACGGAGCTCGACACCTGAGCGAGGCGGCTCGCCGGCGTCAACCGCCGCCGGCGAAACCGTGCTGGCGCCAGGCCTCGAACACCACCACCGCGACCGTGTTGGACAGGTTGAGGCTGCGGTTGTCCGGGCGCATCGGCAGGCGCAGGCGCTGCTCGGCGGGGATCTGCTCCAGCACCTCGCCCGGCAGGCCACGGGTCTCGGGGCCGAACAAAAAAGCATCGCCGTCGACGTAACGCGGCGTGTCGTAACGCACCGTGCCGCGCGTGCTCAGCGCGAACAGGCGGCGCGGCGCGATGGCGGCGAGCGCCGCGGCGAGGCCGTCGTGCACCTGCAGCGTCGCGTACTCGTGGTAATCCAGGCCGGCGCGGCGCAACTGCTTGTCTTCGAGGGTGAAACCGAGTGGCGCGACCAGGTGCAGGCGCGCGCCGGTGTTGGCGCACAGGCGGATCACGTTGCCGGTGTTGGGCGGGATTTCCGGCTGGAACAGGACGACGTCGAACATCGGTGCATTATGCCGGCCGCGCGCGCTCACCCGAGAACAGCGCGGCCTGCGCGCGCAGGCGTTCGAACAGGAACTCGGCGAGCACGCCGATCCGGCGCACTTGGCGCAGGTCCGGGTGTGTGATCAGCCACAGCGGCACCGTCGCCTCCGGCAGGGCGGCGCCGATGCGTTGCAGCGCCGGTTCGCAGTCGCCCAGGTAGCACGGCAGTGCGGTCACGCCGAGGCCAGCCTTGGCGGCCTGCAGCAGCGCCAGCAGCGAATCGCCGCGATGGACGATGCGTTCGGGCGCGACATGCGTGGCGATCCAGCGCGCGCTGCCGACGTGCGACAGCGATTCGTCCGGTGCGATCCAGTCGTGCCCGGCGAGCGCCGTTACCGTCGCCGCGTGCCGCGCCAGGTACGACGGCGCGGCGTAGGGCGCGATGGCCACCGAGGCCACGCGTCGCGCGACCAGGTGCTCGGGCACCGTCGCGGTGGGACGGATCGCCAGGTCGGCGTCGCGGCGGCTCAGGTCGAAGATGGCGTTGGCCGCGGCGACCTCGACCACGATGCCCGGTTCGCGCTCGCGGAATTGCGCGAACAGCGGCGCGACGACGTGCAGCAGCGTGTCGGTGGTGGTGACGCGGACCTTGCCGGACAGGCGCAGGTCCTCGCCGAGCAGGCGCCGGTCGAGCGTGTCGAGCTCCTCGCCGATGCGCGCGGCGGCGGCGATGGCGACCTCGCCGGTCGGCGTCGGCGTGTAGCCGCGGCGGGCGCGCTCGAACAGGCGCGCGCCGACCCGCGCTTCCAGCGAGGCCAGGCGCCGGAACGCCGAGGAGTGGTCCACGCCCAGCTGCTTCGCCGCGCCGCCCAGGCTGCCGCGCTCGGCGATTGCCTGCAGCAGGCGCAGGTCGTCGAGGGCGATGCCGCCGTACGCGCTGTTTGTTTGCTTTTTACGCAAGCTAATCGTTCGTAAATGCCGTATTGGCTTGCGAAACATACAACAACATGCTGACGGCTCCCCACCCAGGAGTCGCAACGTGAAGCTCTACTACGCCACCAACAGCTGCTCGCTGTCGCCGCACATCATCGCCAACGAGGCCGGGATCGCGCTCGAACTGGAGCGGGTCGACATCGGCCGCTCGCCGCATCGGACCGAAGCCGGGCAGGACTTCGCCGCGATCAACCCAAAGGGCTACGTGCCGGCCTTGCGGCTCGACGATGGCAGCCTGCTGACCGAGGGCGTCGCCATCGCGCTGTATTTGGCCGACCACGCACCGACCAGCGGCCTGGTGCCGGCCGAGGGCACACCCGCGCGCTACCGCCTGCTGGAATGGCTGGCGTACATCAGCAGCGAGTTGCACAAGAGCTACAGCCCGTGGCTGTTCCACCCCGAACTCGGCGAGACCGCGCAGCAGGCCGCACGCGCCAAGGTCGCCATGCGGCTGGCGTTGATCGAACAGCATCTGGGCGAGCACGCGTACCTGCTCGGCGAGCATTTCGGCGCTGCCGACGCCTATGCGTTCACGGTGATCGGCTGGTCGAAATTCACCGGCGTCGACCTGGCACCGTTCCCGCGCATCGGCGAGTACCTGCAGCGCATCGCCGCGCGCCCGCACGTGCGCGCGGCGATGCGCGCGCAGGGCATGGCGCTGGCGGCGGCCTGAGGCGGTGATGAGCGCCGCCACCGCCTGGTTGATGCTGCTGCTCGCCGGCGTGCTCGACGTGCTGTGGGCGCTGGCGATGAAGCAGGCGCAGGGTTACACGCGGCTGGGCTGGACGCTGACGTCTTTGCTGCTGCTCGCCGCGTTCGTGTGGTTGCTGGGCAAGAGCCTGAGCGTGCTGCCGGTCGGTACCGCCTATGCGGTGTGGACCGGCATCGGTGCGGTCGGCACGGTGCTCGCCGGCGCGCTGCTGTTCGGCGAATCGCTGGGTGCGGCGCGGCTGGGCGGCATCGCCCTGGTGCTGGCGGGGATCGTGGTGCTGAAGCTGGCGCCAGGCTGAGTACGATCCGGTCGTGCCTTCACCACGGCAGCGATTGGCCCTGCCAGTCCCAAAAGCGGCCGCTGTCGGCGACGGTGGCGTTGTCGATGACGCGCAGCAGGCCCTGCACCGATTGTTGCGGGGTGATCTGCGCGCCGCTGCCGCCCATCTCGGTCTGCACCCAGCCCGGGTGCAGCGCCAGCACGGTGATGCCGCGCTCGGCCAGGACCTGTGCCAGCAGCGCGGTGGCCATATTTTGCGCGGCCTTGGAGATCGCGTAGCTGGGCGTGTGGAAGCCGTCGACCGAGGCGATCGAGCCGAGCACCGAGGACAGGTTGGCGACGATCGCGCCCCTTCGACCTTGCTCAGGGCGGGCATCGGCCAACTGCGGTGCCAGCGCCTGGGTCAGCAGGAACGGCCCGGTCGCGTTGCTGCGCAGGCTGTCGTCGAGCTGCGCCATCGGCACCTGGCCGAAGCGCTCGCCCGAATGCAGCACGCCGGCGTTGTTGATCAGCAGGTCGAGGCCGTCGGCGACCAGCGGCAGTTCGCGCACGAACGCCGTGCGCGATTTCGGGTCGGCCACGTCCAGCGGCAGCACGTGCAGGCGACCGGGGTATTCGCCGGCGAGGGTGTTCAGCGCGGTGGCCTTGCCGGGATGACGGGCCGTGGCGACCACGTGATCGCCGCGGGCCAGCAGCTGCCGCACGAACGCCAGGCCGAGGCCGCGGTTGGCGCCGGTGACCAGGCAGCGGCGGGGCGCAGGGGCGGGGCTCATCGCGGCATCTCGTCGGGGCGGGTGGCGGGCCAGTGTACGGGCAGGCATGTGCAGGCCTCGCAGCGCAACACGCAGGCGGCGTGCGGGCACGGGACTTGTGGCCTAGTGCCTGCGACCACGGCACGCGGCTAGGATGCAGGGTCTCCCGGTCAAGGGGTATCCGGGTCAATACTCAACAGGAGTGCTTCATGTCCGCAGCGCATCGGCCGCGTGCCGCCGTCCTCGCCCTTGCCCTCGCCGCCGCCCTCGGCGGCAGTGCGTTCGCGCCGTTGCCGGTACAGGCGGCGAGCCCGCCCCGCGTCGACATCGCCTACGAGCAGTTCACCCTGGCCAACGGCCTGCGCGTGGTCGTGCACACCGACCGCAAGGCGCCGATCGTCGCGGTCAACATCTGGTACCACGTCGGCAGCAAGGACGAACCGGCCGGCCGCAGCGGCTTCGCGCACCTGTTCGAGCACCTGATGTTCAACGGTTCGGAAAACAACCCGGGCGAGTTCTTCGAACCGTTCGAGCTGGTCGGCGCCACCGACATGAACGGCACCACCAATTCCGACCGCACCAACTACTTCCAGAACGTACCCACCACCGCGCTCGACATGGCGCTGTGGATGGAGTCCGACCGCATGGGCCACCTGCTCGGCGCGATCGACCAGAAGACCCTGGACGAGCAGCGCGGCGTGGTCCAGAACGAAAAGCGCCAGGGCGAGAACCAGCCCTACGGCCAGGTCTGGGACGAGCTGGGCAAGGCGATGTACCCGAAGACGCACCCGTACCACCACAGCACCATCGGCTCGATGGCCGACCTCAACGCGGCGTCGCTCGACGACGTCAAGAACTGGTTCCGCACCTGGTACGGCCCCAACAACGCCGTGCTGGTGCTGGCCGGTGACATCGACGTCGCCACCGCGAAGGAAAAAGTCACCAGGTACTTCGGCGACATCCCGGCGACGCCGAGCATGGCCCAGCCCAAGGTCGACGTCGCGCCGCTGGCCAAATCCACGCGCGCGACCCTGACCGACAAGGTCCCGCAGGCGCGCATCCACCGCGTCTGGAACGTCGCCCAGACCGGCACCGCCGACATCGACCGCCTGCAACTGCTGGCGCAGGTGCTCGGTGGCAGCAAATCCTCGCGCCTGGACAAGCGCCTGCTGTTCGACGACAAGCTGGTCGACAACGTCGCCGCGGCCGCGTACGGCTCGCAGCTGAGCTCCAACTTCCTGATCACCGCCGACGTCAAGCAAGGGGTGGATCCGGCCAAGGTCGAGGCGGTGATCGACGAGGAACTGCGCAAGCTGCTCAAGGACGGCCCCACCCGGACCGAGCTGGAGCAGGCGCGCACCGTGTTCAAGGCCGGCTTCGTGCGCGGCATCGAGCGCATCGGCGGCTTCGGCGGCAAGGCCGATGCGCTGGCCGAGTGCGCGGTCTACACCGGCAACCCGGGCTGCTTCCGCGACAGCCTCAAGACCATCGAAACCGCCAGCGCGAAGGACCTGCAGGCGGTCGGCAACCAGTGGCTCGGCCACGGCAGCCACACCCTGGTGGTGGTGCCCGGCGAGCGCACCGCGATCGCCGAAGAGCCGGCGGTGACGCCGGCGCCGCTGACGCTGCCGGCGGTCGACAGCAAGTACACCACCACCGCCAGCACGGTCGATCGCAGCAAGGGCGTGCCGGTCACGACGAGCTTCCCCGACCTGAAGTTCCCGGCGCTGCAGCGCGCCACGCTCAGCAACGGCACCCAGGTGATCCTGGCCGAGCGCCACGACGTGCCGGTGGTGCAGATGAGCTACCTGTTCAACGGCGGCTTTACCGCCGACCGCGGCCACAAGCTCGGCACGTCGAGCTTCGCGATGGGCATGCTCGACGAAGGCGCCGGCGACCTCGACGCGCTCGCGTTCGGCAACCGCGCCGAATCGCTCGGCGCCAACCTCGGCGCCAGCGCCGGCCTCGACGGTGGCGGCGCGTCGCTGTCGGCGTTGAAGGAAAACCTCGACCCGTCGCTGGGCCTGTTCGCGCAGATGCTGCGCGCGCCGCGCTTCGACCAGAAAGAAATCGACCGGGTCAAAGCGACCTGGATCGCCGGCATCGCCCAGGAGAAGGCGCGCCCGAACGGCGCGGCGATGCGCGTGCTGCCGCCGCTGCTGTACGGCGAAGGCCACCCCTACGCGATTCCGTTCAGCGGCAGCGGCACCGAAGCCTCGATCGCGTCGCTGACGCGCGACGACCTGGTCGGCTTCCACCGCGATTGGGTGCGGCCGCAGGGTGCGACCCTGGTCGTGGTCGGTGACACCACGCTGAAGGAGATCACCCCGTTGCTGGAGAAGCACCTCGGCGACTGGCAGGGCAACGGCACGGCCACGGCACCGGCCGCGGTCGCCAGCGTCGCGCGCCCGGCGCAGCCGCGCGTGTACCTGGTCGACCAGCCCGGCGCGATCCAGGCCAACATCTTCGCCGGCCAGGTGGTCCCGTCGACCAAGGACGCCGGAGCGGTCAAGTTCGACATTGCCAACGCGGTGCTCGGCGGCGAGTTTTCCTCGCGCCTCAACATGAACCTGCGCGAGGACAAGCACTGGGCCTACGGCGCCTACAGTTTCAGCTCCAACGCGCTCGGCCAGCGGCCGTGGATGGCGTTCGCGCCGGTGCAGATCGACAAGACCGCCGATTCGCTCAAGGAACTGCAGCGTGAGATCGGCAGCTACGCCAGCGGCAAGGCGCCGCCGACCGCGGCCGAGGTGGCCAAGATCCAGGCGACCGAGATCCGC
The DNA here is from genome assembly GCF_042648505.1 of Lysobacter cavernae. Lineage (NCBI taxonomy): Bacteria > Pseudomonadati > Pseudomonadota > Gammaproteobacteria > Lysobacterales > Lysobacteraceae > Lysobacter > Lysobacter cavernae. The sequence goes on along the minus strand of NZ_JBHRXK010000006.1, from coordinate 28,851 downwards.
GGCCTGCCGGGCTCGTACGAGACCGCCGCGGCGGTGATGAGCACGATCGGCGGCATCGTCCGCTACGACCGCCCCGACGACTACGTGTTCAAGCGGAAGGCCGAGATCGAGGCGCTGACGCCGGCGCAGGTCAAGGTGGCGGCGGCGACCATCGACGCGAACGCGCTGACCTGGGTCGTGGTCGGCGACCTCAAGCAGATCGAGCAGCCGATCCGCGCGCTGAAGCTGGGCGAGGTGCAGGTACTCGACGCCGATGGCCAGCAGGCCGCCGCGAAGAAGTAAGCGACGAAGTCAGACGCAGTTCACGCGTCGGCGTTCACAACTCGGGCGGGCGGGGTGACAATCCCGCCCGTCTTTTTTTCATGCGGGGCGGGCGGGCGCAGGCGATGCGCCCACCGCCGCGCCGTCCAGTCGGAGTCCGGTAATGCGTCAGTCCATGCGTGTGCTTGTCCTGTCCATCGCGAGCGTGGCCGCGGGCTGCACCTGGGTGCACATGGCGCCCGGTGCCTCGGCGGTGCGCGTGGTCACCGGCCCGCCGGCCGGCTGCGAGAAGCGCGGCGAAGTCGTGGTCTCGGTCAAGGACAGCGTCGCCTTTTACGACCGCAACGCCCTGCGCGTGCGCGAGGAGCTCGAGACGCTGGCGCGCAACGAGGCCCCGGGCCTGCAGGCCGACACCGTGCAGCCCCTGGCCGAGCCGCGCGACGGCGAGCAGCGGTTCGCGGCTTGGCGCTGCGGCGCGGGCGGGTCCAGGCCGGCAGCGCCGGCGGCCGCCGGCAGCGCGCAGACCTACCCGATCACGCGCTGAGCGCCTGAACGAGTCAGCCCGGGCCTTGGAAACAAACGCCAGCGGATGGCGGTCATGGCGATAAGACGTTAAGCTTTTGTGTTCTTACGCCTTCGGTTCGCCGCCCATGCTGTTCCAACACGTCGCCATCGCCGGCCTGGCCCACATCGACGCCCCGCGTCGGTTGACCACCGTCGAGATCAACGCCCGGCTCAAGCCGACGCTGGACCGCCTCGGCATCAAGGCGAACGTGCTGCAGGACGTCGCCGGCGTCAACGAGCGCCGCCTCTGGGACGGCAATGTCACCGCCTCCGATGCCGCCACCCTGGCCGCGGTCAAGGCATTGGCCGATGCCGGCATCGACACCGACCGCATCGGCCTGCTGGTCAACACCTCGGTCAGTCGTGACTACCTCGAGCCGTCCACGGCCAGCATCGTCGCCGGCAACCTGCGCCTGGGCGAGAACTGCCAGAACTTCGACGTCGCCAACGCCTGCCTCGCCTTCCTCAACGGCATGGACATCGCCAGCCGCATGATCGAGCGCGGCGAGATCGACTACGCCCTGGTCGTCGACGGCGAGACCGCCAACCTCGCCTACGAGAAGACGATCGAGCGCCTGAGCCAGTCGACCGTGACCGAAGAGCAGTTCCGCGACGAGATGGCGACGCTGACGCTGGGCAGCGGTGCCGCGGCGATGGTGATGGCGCGCGCCGAACTCGCCCCGGGTGCGCCGCGTTACCGCGGCAGCGTGACCCGCTCGGCCACCGAGTGGAACCAGCTGTGCCGCGGCGACATGGCCCACGACCGCATGGTTGCCGACGGCCGCATGCTGATGATCGAAGGCCTCAAGCTGGGCCACAAGACCTTTGCCGCGGCCCGCGCCGCGCTGGGTTGGGTGGTCGAGGAGCTCGACGAGTTCGTCATCCACCAGGTCAGCAAGGCGCACACGCAGGCCTTCCTCAAGGCCTTCGGCATCGACCCGAAGAAGGTCATGACCATCTTCGGCGAGCACGGCAACATCGGCCCGGCCTCGGTACCGATCGTGCTGAGCAAGCTGCGCGAGATGGGCCGTCTGAAGAAAGGCAGCCGCGTCGCCCTGCTTGGCATCGGCTCGGGCCTGAACTGCTCGATGGCGGAAGTGGTCTGGTAAGGGCTGCCTGATCCACGCATAAAAAAACCGGCCATCACGGCCGGTTTTTTTATGCGTGATGCGCCGCGCTATTGCGCCGGACAGGCCGGATCGAGACCGGCAAACCGCGCGCAGACCTTCTGCCGGCACACCAATCCCTTGGTGGTGTTGGCCCGCGGGCATTGCCGCAACAGCGCCTGCACGTCGGGCGAGCGCTGCGCGGAGCCACCGTTCTGGCTCTGGATCTTCTGCACCAGTTCGTCCATGGCGCTCTGGTCGCCGCGCTGGGCGGCGGTGCGCGTGGCGACGGGGTCGTCACGCTCGATGTTCTTGAGCAGGGTGGCGAGCAGATCGGAGTCCTTGCCGCCGACCGCGCGCGGCGTCGATGCGACGGCGGACGTTGCCGCCGCCGTGCGTTTGCGCGCCGATGCCCCGGAGGTGGCGGTGGCCACGGCCGGGACGGGCTTGGCGTTGGCGACAGGACTGGCCGCCGCCGCGGCCAGGGCGGCGGCCACCGCGTCGCCAGGGGCGTCGACCGCCGCCGCGCTGTTGGCCGGTTCGGTTTCGCTCGACGAGAACGGGGTCGCGCCGGGTTCCGGTGCGGCGTCGACGATCACCGCCGCCGCGGCAGGCGCAGTGCCGTCGGTGAAAGAGGGCGACGCGTCGGTCTGCTGCGCCGACACCGGCACGGATTCGGTGTAGAAGGCCTCTTCGCCACCGCGCAGCAGCAGGTAGCCGGCACACAGGCCGATCGCCGCAATGCCCAGGACCAGCACAAGCGGGCGCAGGCGACGTGGCCGAACCGCGACCGGGCGCTCCGGGCGGTTTTCCATGTTTGCTAAAATCCGGCCCGACGGCGCGGCCTGTGCCGGGCGGTTTTCCGCACCGGACAGCAGGCTGGGACGACTCGGCTTGGCCTCTTGCCGATCCACGTGGACTCCTTTCCAATCCGGGATGGGCCGGATTTCACGCTGATCCGCATTCTAGCCGACGCCATCGGGCCGTCAATCGGTGGCCATCGGCGGCAATTCGGGCCTTAATTTCAGCTTCCAGGGATGGGGACGCGTGATCGCGATCGGGGTGGTGGTGTTCTTCGCGGTGGTCTGCGTGGCCGCCTGGCTGGCGATGTTCCCGTCGGCGCGCGAGGCGTGCCTGGCCCTGTTCGATCGCTTCGCCCGGCGAGGCTCCAGGGCCGCTTCACGCTGGAGCTCGCGTGTCGCCGCGCAGGCCGACGACTCCTCGCAGGCGATGCGGGCCAGCGGCGCACGCACGCTGCGCCTGTTCTCGCGCCACCGCGTCCTGCTGCTGGCCACGGTGTTGCTGCTGGGCGTGCCGCCGCTGCTGATCCTGCAGCTGCGCCAGCGCCCCGCGCTGGAAATGTACGAGGGCGTCGACATCGACCGCGGCGGCTCGCAGGTGTTGGCGCTGCTGCGCGGCGAACGCCTGGTACCGCCGCCGGAGCTGCCGCCGGAAGTCTTCGTCGCCGCCGAGGCGACCTTGCTGCAGATGGGCGTGTCGGCGGTGGTGCCGGAAAAGATCGTCAGCGCCGACCGCCGCTGGGGTCGCATCGACCCGGACTTCCAGCAGCGCGTGCTGGCCGTCTACCAGGTCATGCGCGAGCAATACGGCTACGAGATGGCCCTGGTCGAAGGCTACCGCAGCCCGCAACGCCAGGCCGAACTCGCCCGCGGCGGCAAGGCCACTCGCGCCGGCGCCGGCCTGAGCTGTCACCAGTACGGACTGGCGGCGGACAGCGCGCCGCTGCGCGACGGCAAGCTGCAGTGGGACATGAACGACCCCTGGACCCGACAGGGCTACGCCCTCTACGGCAAGCTCGCCCAGGAGGCCGGGCTGGAATGGGGCGGCAGCTGGCGCAGCCTCAAGGACTACGTCCACGTCGAGTCCAAGGCCGCCTGCCGGGCGGCGATCCGCGCCGCGCGAGGGTGATCGCTAGGGTGATAAAGGCCGGCCAGTCCTGCTATCGTCATCAGCGGCGCAGGAAGCGGCTGGCCCGGCACGGCCGGACCGACAGGGAGCAGGTCTAATGTCCAAATCGTTCATCGTCCTCGGCGACAAGACCGACCACGGCGGGTCCGTGGTCAGCGTCTCGTCCCAGACCGACATCAACGGCAAGCCGGTCGCCCGCGTCGGCGACCAGGTGGCGTGTCCGAAGTGCAAGGGCGTGTTCCCGATCGCCGCCGGCGACGCCACCACGATCATCGATGGCCAGCCGGTGGCCCGGCACGGCGACAAGACCGCGTGCGGGGCGACGTTGATCGCGGGGCAGCAGAGTCAAGTATTTATCGACGGATGATGACACTTGTGAGCACCACAAGATTTCACACAAGACCGGCGAAGGGGTCGGCCTTTACGATGCTGGCGTTATCGACCCTCTTCTGCGGACGTTATCTGTGTCGCCAGCGTGCGTGAAGTCGAGAGTCGTTCGGGTTGGTTTGCGGTCTCCGGTTTGATTGGCTTGAATTGGATGGGAGTGGTGAAAGGCGTGGGCTCATGGAGCGAGGCATGAACATCGCGAAGATCGCACGCAGCCTGGTGCTGATCGCGCTGGTGTTCGTCGTGGTCGGCGGCCTGGTCGTGTTCTGGTGGAACGTCACCGACACCAACCCCAGCGGCCGCGATATCGCGCTGTACCTGGGCGTGCTGCCGGCGGGTCTACTCGGCTCGTACTGGCTGCTGCGCTGGGGCCGCACGCGCGCGCAGGCCCGACGCGAGACGCGCGCGGCCGCCGTGGGCGAACCGGCGCCCGGCACTGGCGGAGAATCCATCGAGGCGGCGATGCCCGCACCCGACTACGTGCTGCACGTGCTGGCCGGCGCGGTGCTGCTGCCGGCCGGCGCGAGCGCCGATGAAGTCGCCGCGGCGCTGGTCGAGCCGCAGCGGCCGGGCCTGCACCCGCAGCTGCGCGACGAATCCGGCTTGCCGGTGTTCGCCGCGCAGGTTGAAGGGGTCGACGCCGGGGCGATCGCCGATGCCCTGCGCGCCCACCTGCACGATGACGGTGCCGTCGGGCAGGGGGTCGATGAGGAATGCCTGCGCGCGCTGGCGCTGCTTGACCCCGTCGCCGAGGAGTTGCTGTACGTGGCGCTGCCGACGTCGGCGCCGGCCGACGAACTGCTGCCGCCGACCACGCCCTACGGCAACTCGCGCGTGGTGCGCTCCTCGGCACCGGTCTCGCTGCTGCGCGTGCGCCTGTTGTTGCCGGCGCAGTGGCCGCAGCCCGTGCGCGAGGCGGCGACGCAATGGTTGCTCGCCAAAGCCGTGGCGATGGGCTACACCGCCGACCAGCTCAGTATCGAAAGCCTGCCCGTGACCGATGGCGCCGAAGTCTGGCGGCTGCTCGACCACCTCGGCCAGGCGCTGGCGCGGGCGCCGGATCACGACCGCCAGCTGCTGCTAGCGGCGCATTCGCACCTGGGTGAGCGCAGCATTGAGCAACTGATCGCGCGCGGCCGGCTGCTCAACAGCCGCCGCCAGGAAGGGCTGCTGCCGGGCGAGGGCGCGGCCGGCGTGCTGCTGGCCGCGATTGCCCCTGCTGATGCCGACACGCCGCCGTTGCAGATGCACCGCGTTGTGCACGGGCGCAACCACGCGGCCGCACAGAGCCGCGCCGCGGTGCGCCAGGCCAGTGAACTCGTGCAGCGAGCGCTCACCACCGCGGCGCAGTCCGCGGAAACCATACGTACCGTCGTCAGTGACGCCGACCACCGCCCCAGCCGGGCGATCGAGATCGCCGGCGCGGTGTCGATGGTGTTGCCCGAACTCGATCCGGTCCAGCACTGCCTGCACCTGGGCGTCGCCTGCGGCGACCTCGGGCCGGTGGCGCCGCTGGCCGCATTGGCGGTCGCCGCCGCGCAGGCCGCGCGCGATGCCGCGCCGGTGCTGGTGGTTGGCCTGGCCGCTGACGACACGCGCGCGGCCTTGGCCGTGACTCCGCTTCCCACTCCGACGGCCGCCGCTGAGGCGACGGCCGCGGCCGCTTAACCGACCAGGGATGTAGTGCTTTGATGAGCAGGCTCAGATATTGGCTGATGGACTACCGCGTGATCGCCGCGATCGGCGTGGTCGCGGCAGCGGCGGTGATGTACTTCGGCGCCGACAAGCTCAAGAGCTTCGGCAGCTGGGCGCTCGCCGCGGCGGTGCTCGGCCTGCTGGTGTGGGCGCTGGTGTGGCTGGTGCGCCGCATCCTCGCCGCGCGCGCGGCCAAGCGGCTGGACGCGATGGTGGCGCAGCAGGCCGACCACGCCGTGGCCACCGCCAAGCCCGCCGCGCGTGCCGACGCGGAGGTGCTGCGCGAGCGGATGAGCGAGGCGATCAAGGCCATCAAGACCTCCAAGCTCGGCCTGATGAAGGGCAGCGCGGCGCTGTACGAGTTGCCGTGGTACGTGATCATCGGCAACCCGGCGGCCGGCAAGAGCACCGCGATCCTCAACTCCGGCCTGCGCTTTCCGTTCGAGGACAACCGCAGCAACGTCATCCACGGCCTCGGCGGCACCCGCAACTGCGACTGGTACTTCACCACCGAGGGCATCGTCCTCGACACCGCCGGCCGCTACACGGTCAGCACCGAGGACCGCCTCGAGTGGCTGACCTTCCTTGACCTGCTCAAGAAGAACCGCCCGCGTGCGCCGATCAACGGCATCATCATCGCCGCCTCGATCGCCGAGCTGTCGGGCAGCAAGCCCGAGTTCGCCATCGACCTGGCCAAGAACCTGCGCCAGCGCGTGCAGGAGCTGACCGAGCGCCTGGAAGTGTTCGCGCCGGTGTACGTGGTGTTCACCAAGGCCGACCTGATCGCCGGCTTCAGCGATTTCTTCCGCGGCCTGGACCCGTCCGAGCGCGAAAACGCCTGGGGCGCGACGTTGCCGTTCGACCGCAAGGGCGAGACCGACGCGCTGGCCGCGTTCGACAGCCACTTCGATCAACTCTCCGAAGGGCTCAAGGAAATGGGCCTGTCGCAGATGGCGATGCAGCGCGGGCGCGAGGTCGCGCCGGGGCTGCTGACCCTGCCGCTGGAATTTGCCGCGATCAAGCCGGCGCTGCGCACCTTCATCGCCACGCTGTTCGAGGAGAACCCGTACCAGTTCCGTCCGGTATTCCGTGGTTTCTACTTCACCAGCGCCCTGCAGGAAGGCGTGTCGGTGCAGCACGCTTCCGAGCGCGTCGCCCGCCAGTTCAGCCTGCAGCCGCGCGCCGCCACCAGCGAGCGCACGCCGGTGTCGGACAGCAGCCACTTCCTGCTCGGCCTGTTCCGCAAGGTGATCTTCGCCGACAAGCAGCTGGTGCGGCAGTACTCCAGCCCGACCCGCAACCGCCTGCGCTACGCCGTGTTCTTCGCCTCGGTCGCGGCGCTGGCGATCGCGCTGGCCGGCTGGACCTGGTCGTACACCAGCAACAAGCAACTGGTCGCCAATGTCAGCGCCGACCTCGACAAGGCGGTGCAGGTGCAGAAGGACCGCGTCGACCTGCAATCGCGGATCGAGGCGTTGCTGATCCTGCAGGACCGCATGGAGCAGCTCGACCGCTACCGCGAGGATCACCCGGTCAGCATGGGCCTGGGCCTGTACCAGGGCGAGCGCATCGAGCAGAAACTGCGCGCCGAGTATTTCCACGGCATGCGCCAGCTGATGCTGGACCCGGTCGACGCCAAGCTCGAAGGCTATCTGAGCGACGTCATCGCCCACCGCGGTGAGCTCAAGAAACAGGCGCCGGCCGGTACTGAGCCGGCGGATGCGGGCGCCACGGCGGCGGCGCCGGCGACCGGCGGTCTCTATCAGGACGTCTCGGCGACCAACGCGGATGATGCCTACAACGCGCTCAAGACCTACCTGATGCTGGCCGACCGCTCGCGCGTGGAGACCAGCCACCTCAACGACCAGCTGACGCGCTTCTGGCGCGGCTGGCTCGAGGACAATCGCGGCAGCATGCCGCGCGAGGCGATGGCGCGTTCGGCCGAGCGGCTGATGACCTACTACGTCAACCAGGCCGCACAACCGACCTGGCCACAGATCGAGCCCAAGTTCAGCCTGGTCGACGACAGCCGCCAGGCCCTCAAGCAGGTGCTGAAGGGCCAGCCGGCGCGCGATCGCGTCTATGGAGAGATCAAGCAGCGCGCGGCAACGCGCTACTCGCCGACCACCGTCGCCAGCCTGCTCGGTGAGGACAAGAGCAGCACAACGGTGGCTGGCAGTTACGCGGTCAACGGTGCGTTCTCGCGCGCGGCCTGGGACGGTTACGTCAAGGACGCGATCAAGGAGGCCGCCAACGAGCAGCTCAGCAGCACCGACTGGGTGCTGGAGCAGACCGTGCAGAGCGACCTGACCCTGGCCGGCAGCCCCGAGCACATCGCCAAGGAGCTGACCGGGCTGTACAAGGACGACTACACCCGCGAGTGGCGCAAGTTCCTGCAGGGCGTGACGGTGGCCGATTTCGGCACCTTCGACCAGGCCGTGGCGCGCATGAACACGCTCGGCGATCCGGCCAACTCGCCGCTGCGCAAACTGCTCGAGGCGGTCAACCGCGAAACCATCTGGGACAATCCGGCTGCGGCGAACAAGGCCTTGGGGGCAGCGAAAAAAGGCTTCGTCGAGTGGTTCAAGCGCGTGATCATGCGCCGCAACCCGACCTCGATCCCGGTGCAGATCAATCCTTCCACCGGCAAGGAAGAGCCGGTGCCGATGGGCCCGATCGGCAAGGAGTTCGAAGGCCTGGCGCGACTGTTGGCGCCGCGCGACAACAGCCCACCGCTGCTCGACAGTTACTTCGAGACGCTGGGCAAGGTCCGCACCCGTTTGAATTCGATCAAGACTCAGGGCGACCCGGGGCCGGGTGCGCGCAAGTTGATGCAGGAGACGCTGGACGGCAGCAGCTCCGAGCTGGCCGAGGCGCAGCGCCTGGTCGACGAGCAGATGCTCAACGGCATCAACGACAGCCAGCGCCAGTCCCTGCGACCGCTGCTGATGCGGCCGCTGATGCAGAGCTACGCGGCGCTGGTGCGCCCGGCCGAGGGCGAGATCAACCGCACCTGGGCGGCGCAGGTGTACGAGCCTTTCCAGAACGGCCTGGCGCAGAAGTACCCGTTCAACGAGGGCGCCTCGGTCGAGGCCGCGCAGAGTGACATCGACCAGATCTTCGGCCCCAGCGGCGCGATCGCCAAGTTCGGCAGCGAGGCCCTGGGCAGTCTGGTGATCCGCCGCGGCAACACCATGACGCCGCAGCGCTGGGCCGACATCGGCATCAACCTGCGTCCGGAGCTGATGACGCATTACGCGACGTGGGTCGGCGGCAGCGCGGCGGCGGCCGGTGGCAGCGCGATGATCTTCGAGGTGCTGCCGTCGGCGGCGACCGGGCGCGAGTACACGGTCACCATCGACGGCCAGCAACTGCGTTACCGCAACACGCCGCCGCAGTGGACCACGTTCCAGTACCCCGGCACGCAGGGCGCACCGGGCGTGCGCGTCGACGCGATCACCACCGACGGCCGCACCGTCGAGGTGTTCAACGCGCCCGGCCGCAACGGCATGTCGCGCCTGTACACCGCCGCGCAGAAACGCAACATCGGCGACAACCACTTCCAGCTGACGCTGGCCAACGGCGGCGCCGACGTGTCGTTCGAACTGCGCATCATCAGCATGCCGCAGGCCAACGCGGCGCAGAGCGGCGGCGGCATGCGCGGCCTGAAGCTGCCGCAAGCGGTCGCCGGCACCGCGCCCGTGGCGGCGCCGTCCGCCGCACCGGCGGGTGCTGCGGTGGCTGCCCCGGCTGTGCCGGCAGGGAGCTACTGATGCTCGCTGTTGACGCCATGCCGGTCAGTTACTTCGGCAAGCTGCCTTCGCGCGGCGATTTCGTGCGCACGCCCGAGAGCCACCAGCTGATGACGCTGCTCGACCGCTGGGCCGGCAGCGGCGTCGAGTTGCTGGCGCAGGACCCGGCCTGGAAGCAGCTGTACGACAACGCCGTGCCGATGCATTTCGCCTTCCTTGGTTCGCGCAGCCGGCTGGCGATCGGTGGGCATTTCCTGCCCAGCCGCGACGCCACCGACCGCCGTTTCCCGTTCCTGTCGGCGACGCGTCTGGAAGTGGCGCAGCCGCTGGATTTCATCGGCCGCAGCCCGTTGGCACTGGCGCGGTTGTGGTCCAACCTCGCCCGCCTCGGCAAGCAGGCCGTGCAGGCCGACGACGCCGGCGAGCCGTTGCGCGAGCTGGCCGAGGCGCGGGTGGCGGTGAGCGCCGATCCGGCGGTGTACGAGGCGCCGTTCGTGGATTTCCTCGACATGCAGGACGTCGGCTCGCTGCAGAGGCTGCTGCGCGAATCCGGCCACGCGCGCGTGCAACTGAAATGGGTGCTGCCGGCACTCGGGCTGCTGCTGCAACCGCTGCTCACCGGCACCGGTGCGCACATCGACAAGGGCCTGGCCCTGCCGTTGCCGCGCGACCCGCTGTACCGGCCGCTGGTGGCGGCGTTCTGGCTGGACCTGATCAGCGGCTTCGTCGCACGCGCCGATTTCGAGTTGGCCATCTTGATCAAGGATGGCCTGGTCAGGGACGGCGCGGGTGGCGCGCCGCAGCTGATCGTCGGCTTCAACGGCGCCGATGGCCGCACCCTGCAGGCCGCGCTCGATCCGCAGGTTGCGGCCGAACAGATCATCCGTGTCGACGATGCCGAGTGGGTCGATGACCACGTGGCCGGCGACTACGCGCTCAACAAACTGGTCAGCTACCTCGAGCGCGACGAATTGTCGCTGCGCGTGGCGCGCAAGGCCTTCGGCGAAACCTTTCTGGGAGTTTGAACATGCGCCTGTCCGTACCGAGGTCGCACGCATTCCGACCGTGGCTGATCGCCGGCCTGGCGTTGGCCGTGGCCGCCGTGCAGGCGCAGACCGCTGTCGCACCGCTGCCGGCGGCGTCGACGACGCCCGCCGCGTCGGCGGCGGCCAAGCCGGTGGTCGCCGCCGGTACCGTGCCCGACGAGGCGACCAAGGCCGCCGTGCTCAATCGCCTGCGCGAGTTGTACGGCGCGCAGCGCGTGGTCGACCGCATCCAGGTCGATGCCGTGGTGGCGCCGCCGAACTGGCGCCAGCACGTGGTCACCCTGCTTGGCCCGGGGTTGCAACAGGTATCGGCCGGCAAGCTCGAGATCAACGGCAACGCCGTGCGCATCAGTGGCGAGGTCGGCAACGAGGCACAGCGCCAGCAGGTGGTCAGTGATTTGTCGACCGCGCTCAGCAACCCGACCTACACCATCACCAATGCGCTGCGCAGCGGTGGCGGCAAGCAGAACGTGCTCGATGCCGCGCTGGCCAACCGCATCATCGAGTTCCAGAGCGGCAGCGCGACGCTGACCCCGCAGGGCCAGGCGGTGCTCAATGAGATGGCCGCGGCGATGCGCCAGATCGGCAACGCGCGCGTGCAGGTCATCGGCCACACCGATGCGGTCGGTCGCCGCGAGTCGAACGTGGCGCTGAGCCTGGCGCGCGCCGGCGCGGTACGCGGCTACCTGGAGCAACAGGGCATCGCCGGCGGCAACCTGACCGTGCTCGGGCTCGGCCCCGATCAGCCGGTGGCCGACAACGCCACGCCGGACGGGCGCGCGCGCAACCGCCGGATCGAGTTCCGCGTGCTCTGAACCGCCTTGCCCGCATCCGCGGCACCGGCTGGCGCCGCGGGGCAGCGCACGGTCAGTACTCGCCCTGCGCGTTGTCGCCGGTGTCGAGCAGTTCCTCGATCTGGCTCAGCGTGCTGTCGTCCTTGATCACGCGCTTGAGCCACACGTGCAGCGGCATCTCGCCCCAGCGTGCGGCCTTGTCGGCGAGGTACGCCACCGGGCTGTGCGGCTCGGTGCGGCGGAAGAACTCGGCGACCCGGCGCAGCTGCGCGATCGCCTCCTTGCGCGAATCGATCGTGCCGAAGGCCGGGCCACCGCCGTGGCCGGCCGCCGCCGCGCCGGAAGGGTCGGTGGCGCCGTCTTCGCCAGTGTGGCCGTCGACCAGCACGCCGGCCTCGCGCGCGAAGCGGCGGGCGGTGTCGTTGAGGTGGTCAAGCTGGTCGCGTGCCGTGGCGAAGCTGGGGCCGTCCTGGCCGAGGTGGGCGTCGACCGACTGCTGCAGTTCACGCAGCGCCTCGCGGCAGTCGGGCACGGCCTCGATCAGGCGCAGGTAAAACTCGTGCGGGGTGGCGCGCCGCGCCGCCTCGATCGCCTCGACACTGGCAGCGCCACCGGCGTCCTCGTTGCCGCGCCGGGCATGCGCGGCCTCGATGTCGGCCAGGCTGTAGCGGCCCTGCGCCGATTGCACCAGCGGCAACCGGCGCAGCCACTGCGCCGACTGGTCGAGCAGCCAGCTGAGGTTGCCGACGCGCTGCTCAAGGTCGCTGTCCTCGATCTGCGGGTGGACCTGGTCCCAGTAGCGGTCGCACAGCGCCGCGACCAGGCGGTAGCCCTGGGCGAGGCCGGCGAAACCGTGCAACTGGGTCTGCGATTCGGCCCACCAGGCGGCCAGGCGCAGGTCCTTGCTGCGTTGCTGCAGCAGCTTGCCGCACTGGCTGGCGACGACCGGCCAGTCGGCGGTCTTGAGATCGGTGACCCACTCGCCCTGTTCCAGCGACGGATCGTCGGCGCGGCGGGCTTCGAGGATCACGTCGTATTCGACGGAGAACGACAGGTCTTCACCGCAGGGGTTGGCGTCCGAGATCGGCGCCAACAGGGCATCCAGTTCCAGCATGGCAATCCATTGGTGCGGGAGTCGTCGGGATTCTACATAAGGCTGACGCGGGTGGACGCGGCCGGGCGGTTTCCTACCCTACGCGGCAGCACGGCGGCGGCAGTTCTGGTAACTTGACGCCGTGCGTCAGCCGATGGTCGCAACCGCTGGGAGCGGTGCGGTGTCGGTCCGGTGAGGGGTTGCGCCGGTCATGCGATCCGTCGCAACGGTGGGGCGCGGTGGCAGCAGAGCCATTCATGGAGGAATCGGCGTGGCGTGGGACGAAGGGATGCAGGGGTTGCTGGCGGGTCTGGCGCGATTTGCGGGCGCGGACCGGCTGTACACGCTGGAAGCCGGTGGCCTGGACGCGTCGGCGTGGGCGGTGGAGCGCTGGCAAGGCGTCGAGGCGCTGTCGCCGGGCGACGCGAGCGGTGGTTTCGAATGGTGGGTCGATGCGCTGTCGGTGGACGCGCACCTGCCGCTGGATCAATTTCTGGGACAACGCGCGACGCTGTGGACGCGCCTGGCCGACGGCGGCCGGGTCGGCCGCAGCGGCTTGGTGCGCGAGGCGCAGTGCGTGGGCAGCGACGGCAGCCTGGCGCGTTACCGGCTGAGTCTGGTGCCGTGGACCTGGCTGCTGGGACAGGGCCGGCATTCGCGGGTGTACCAGGACAAGACGGTCGTGCAGATCGTCGAGGCGGTGTTCGCCGGCTACGCGCCGTTGGCGGCATGGCAATGGGGCGACGAGGTCGCCGCGTTCCTCGCCGGTACGCGGCCGCGCAGCTACTGCGTGCAGTACCGCGAGAGCGACCTGGCGTTCGTGTCGCGGCTGCTGGCCGAGGAAGGCCTGGGCTGGCGGCTGGAGGAGAACGGCGACGCCCCGGGCGGCCACCGCGCGGTGCTGTTCGCGCAAAGCGGCCAGGGCCCGCAGGAGGCCAGCGCCGAAGCCGGCGGCGGCATCCGCTTCCACCGAAGCAACGCCACCGAGCAGGCCGACACGGTGCAGGCGTTCGGCGCGGTGCGGCGGATCGGATCGACCGCACTGACCCTGATCAGCGACGACTACAAGAGCACGCAAGCGAGCAGCACGAGCCTGTCGCTGGGCGAGGACGCGAACGTGGCACGGCTGGAGGTCTACGACCCGGTCGGCGCGTACGCATTCGCCAATCGCGATGAGGCTGAGCGCACGGCCGGCCTGATCGCACAGGCGCGCGATGCCGAACGTGCGACCTGGCTCGGCCAGGGCACGGTGCGCACCTTCCGCGCCGGCACCTGGTTCGCCCCCACCGACGCGCCCCGCGACGGCGAGACGCCGCCGGAAGAGGCATTGCTGGTGACGGTGCGCCACGCCGGCGTCAACAACCTGCCCAAGGCGGTGCGCGAGGGCATCGACGCGACCTTGGGTGCCGCCGCGGTCCCACTCGACGGTGGCGTCGTGCCGGCCGCCACCTGGCAGGCCGTGCTGGCGCGCGCCGAAGCGGTCGGCTACGCCAACGCCTTCACCGCCGTGGCGCGGGCGCAACCGTGGCGGCCGGTATTGGCCGACGGCACCGGTGCGCGCCTGAACCCGCGCCCGACCGCGCCGGGCTACCAGACCGCGCGCGTGGTCGGGCCCGATGGCCGAGCCACGCCGCAGGGCAGCCACGAGCTGCACGGCGACGCGCTGGGCCGGGTCCGGGTGCGGTTCCATTTCCAGTCGGACGCGGCCGATACGGACACCGCGGCCGACAGTTGCTGGCTGCGCGTGGCCCAGCGTTACGCCGGCCCCGGGGTCGGCAGCCAGTTCCTGCCGCGGATTGGCCAGGAAGTGCTGGTGGCGTTCCTGGAAGGCGACATCGACCGGCCGGTGGTGGTCGGTGCGTTGTACAACGGCCAGGGCGAGGCCGGCGTGCCGGCGACCCCGGGCGGCAAGAGCGCCGAGACGTCACTCGACGCCTACGCCCAGGCCGGCGACCACGCGCCGAGCGCGCAGGGCAACGCCGCCGGCGGCCACGCCCCGGCCTGGCACGGCATGAGCGGCGACGGGGACGGCCACCGCAATGCCGCGGCGCTGCTGGGCATCGTGTCCAAGGAGTTCGGCGGCAGCGGCCACAACCGGCTGGTGTTCGACGACAGCGACGGCCAGCTGCGCCTGCAACTGGCGACCACGCACGCCGCCAGCCAACTCAACCTGGGCCACCTGATCCACCAGGCCGACAACCACCGCGGCAGCTTCCGCGGCGAGGGCTTCGAGCTGCGCAGCGACCGCTGGGGTGCGGTGCGCGGCGAGCGCGGGCTGTGGATCAGCGCCTACGCCCGCAGCGCCGGGGCCCCGGCCGGCGAGCAGATCGCCGCGACCGCCCTGCTCAAGCAGGCCGCGCAATTGGGCCAGACCTTTTCCGAAGCCGCCGGCACGCACCAGACGGTCAAGCTGGCCGCGCACGAGGGCGTGACGCAGGCGAAGCAGTCGCAGCTGATCAAAGACCAGGCGCCGCTGCAGGCGTTGCAGACCAGCGCCAGGACCACGGTCAGCGGCCAGGCCCTCGACGAAGCCCAAACCCAGGCGCGCGAGCACAAGGCTGACGCGGGCACGGGCCGGGTCCCGCACAGCGGCGACCCCCTGCTCGGGCTGGCGGCGCCGGCCGGGATCGGCGTGGTGGCCGGGCAGAGCCTGCAGTGGGCGGTGGGCGAGACCCTGACCCTGGCCAGCGGCCAGGCCAGCAACGCCGCCATCGCCAAGGACCTGCGCATCCACGCCGGCCAGGCGATCGGCTGGCTGGCCAACGCGGTCAAGCCAGGCGCCAGCAGCCATGACGCGACCAACGCAAGCGCAGCAACCGTCGCGCTGAGCCTGGTGGCGGCACAAGGCCAGCTGGAGTTCGAGGCCCAGCACGGCATCGCCAAGCTGCAATCCCGCGAGCAGTTGAAGATCGTCAGCGCCAACGCGCAGGTCGAACTGGCGGCCGGCAAGACCGTGCACCTGGCCACCGCCGGCGGCGCGAGCATGACCATCGAAGGCGGCAACATCACCATCGCCTGCCCGGGCACGATCACGGTGCATGCGGGGAAGAAGGCGTTTGTGGGGCCGGTCAATGAGAGTTTCGCTCTTCCAAAATTCCCGGACTCCGTGTGCGAAGAATGCATCAAGCGTGCCGCCGTGGCGGCGCAAGCGTTCGTGGTGAGGTGAGGTATGAAACATGCGGTCGACCTTGACGTGCCTCTTGCGTTGGACGATGAGCGAGCTGCCATTACCAAGGCTCTTTGGGCTGCGGCGTCTGAGGCAAAAGCAAGCCTGTACGCGACGTTGGACCTGGCGGCCATGGACGAGCCGCAACGTTGGCTGCAACGGTTGAAGCGCAGAGGCAGTGCGCGCGACCTGTTTTTGTCACAGCCAGAAGGCAGTGCTGAAACGTTGGCGGTGTGGCTAGTCGGGTTGAGGCCGGATGGCAGCCCGATGGCGGATGCGATCACGATACGCTCCATCGTGGATCAAGCGCTGCAACTGGATTGCGTCACATGGCTTGTGTCCGATCTGGCGTTGGAGACGTTGGCTGAACGTCTTTCGCAGCGGTTGACAGCGAGCACTCCGGAGGGCGAAGCGCTGTTTCGTTACTACGACCCGCGTGTGCTTCCGGTCTTGCATTACGCCTGTGACGAAACGCAGCGCAATTCCTTTTTTGCACTCGGCCACAGCTGGTGGTACCTCGACGCGTACCGCTGCTTGCAAGGGATCCCTATAGTCGCCGCTTCGAGCCAGGACACGTTTGTAGCACCCATGCCGATTCGCGCAGTCCAGGCGGCGGCAATGCAAGTCGTTTCGGAGCGGCACCAATTGGTGCGTTTTCTCGGAAAGCGGCGTCCCATGCAGCTTGTGAGGTGGAGCTTTGGTCAGCGGATGGCTTTTGTGGAAGAGCAGGATCAGCACGCACAGGCCGAGGGGCTGGTCGACTTCCCCGATCGATTGAACTATTGCCTGAATGTATTGGATCAGCTGGTTTTGACCACTGTGGAGCAAGGATGAATCGAATGACTGGGTATTCCCGCTATCCCCGGCCGGTGCTTTGGTGCTGGTCGCTGGCGTTGCTGGCAACGCTGGCACTGATGACGGGTTGCCGTGCCAATCCGCCCCCTGCCTCTGTGGGTCTCGGCGAGCCTGGCCCCAATGGGCCGTTCGACCTGGCCATCCACAGCTACAACTACACCGACCACTACATCGACAGCTTCTACGTCAATGGGGTCTGGGGCGGGAATGTCCGTGTCAGCAAGGCCACATCCGGCGGTGGAGGAGGCGCCTGCTGCGTGCGCTGGTATCCCCTTTTGCCGCCACCCAAGAAGTACACCGTGCGCTGGGTCGCCGATGCGTGCAAGCATCAGGTCGAAGTGGGGGGAGGGGTCTTTGATAACTACAAGCAGCATTGGAAGGAACAGGAAGTTACGTTGACCACGCCAGTACCGGCCCGTCCCGAGTACTTCGAGGTGCATTTCTACAAGGACGGGCATGTCGAGGTGGCGATCACCGACGTCTATAGCCCGCCGCGGCTGAAGCTGCCGGTGGACGAGCGCGGCCGTCGTCCGGGCGTGCCGGACTGGCCGCAGTGCACCGCGGAACAGATGCGCACCTACGTCGATTGATTGCAGACAAGGAGTGTCACCATGCCCGTCCGCCCCGGCAGCCCCGACCACAAGGGCCCGCCCGCCCCGCCCGATGTGCGTACCTTGCAACGCAGCGCTGACCCGGAAGCGGGAGCGGCCGCGACCACGCCGGCAGCAATGCCGGAAGCGGTCGCCGCCGCAAAGGCTGACGTACAGTGCGTCGGGCCGGTCTGCCGCATCCCGCTGTGGATCAGCATTTTCTTCGACGGTACAGGCAACAACCGCGAGGCCGACGAACCGACCCATCGTGATAGCAACGTCGCGCGGTTGTACCGCGCGCATGTTGAAGACGATTCGGCGGAAGGGATCTACCGAGTTTACGTCCCCGGCATCGGCACCTATTTCCGCGAGATCGGCGACCCCGGTGAAACCAACACTGGCAAGGCCTTTGCCGCCTACGGTGATGCGCGCCTGCAATGGGCGATGCGTCAGCTGGATCTGGTAGTCGCCAAGTACCCGGCCAACCGCGTCCTGGACGTCAATGTGGCGCTGTTTGGATTCTCGCGCGGTGCGGCACTGGCACGCGCCTTCGCCCTGCGCCTGGCCAAGCGTGTGACGCGGCAGAGTGGAAAATGGACTTGGGACAAGGCCCCAGTGCCCTTTCGCCTGCGTTTCATGGGCATCTTCGACACGGTGGCCTCGGTGGGGTTGCCGGCAACGGCCGACACCCTGCTGTCGGCCCGCATCGCCAAGGGCTGGGTGTCGCTGGAAGACGGCCTGCGCGCGCGCGGCGGCGACCCGGCAAGCGGGCCGTTGACGCTCGCGTTCGGTGCGCCGGGTGCCGACCCTACCCCTGGCAATCCCGACGGCCATTCGGACTGGGCCAGTGACCTGCACATCCCACAGTTGGCCGAACGTTGCGTGCATCTGGTGGCTGCGCACGAGCAGCGCAATTCGTTCCCGCTGGATTCGGCGCGCAACGGCCGCGGTTACCCAGGCAATTGCGTCGAGATCGTCTATCCGGGCATGCACTCCGATGTGGGCGGAGGCTATTTGCCAGGATTCCAAGGAAAAAGTCTTGATCGTCGAGAGGCGTTGAGCAACATCCCGTTGCGGGCCATGCATGCCGAAGCAGTCAAGGGTGGGGTGCCACTCGAGCCCATAGGGCAATTCAAGAACGGCGAGCTAGAGCTCGACTTCCAAGTCACTCCGGACTTGATCAAGAGCTGGAAACACTACATGACCAAGGCCGGCAACACCGCTCGCCCACTGGGCCATGCCGTGCTCGCCCACATGCGACTGTACTTCGCCTGGCGCTTCCAGCGCATCCGTACCTACCAATATTCAGAGGTTCCGAAAGCCGAGCGCTTGCCTAACGAACGCGACATCCGCGCAGGCGAACGTGCGCACCAGCAACAAAAGGCCGCTGCGAATCACGAGATGCAGCGGCTGCAGAACAGTCCCGAACTGCGAGCGGCGGAAGATGCAATGCGACGCGCAGACCAGGACTACCAGGCCGCCATGCGCAACATGGCCCGTTTTGGTGACCCCAACGGCAAATTGGCTACCGCCGCAAAGGCGCGTGACGTGGCCCAACAACGCCTGGAGGAGGCGAAGGACCCCTATCTGCGCGCCCAGGCGAGAGCCGCTGGAATTCCCGGCGGCAGCGTCGACAACCTGCTAGTCTACGACCGCCAACTGGTGCGCGATGCCGAAATGTTGAGCCGCCTTGTTAAGGGTGGGGCGAACCGGGCGCCACTGCGCCCGCACTACGCTGCGTTGGTGCAGGCCTACGAGAACGAGTTCATACACGACCAGGGATTGCGCGACGCGGAAATTATTGCGTTCTTCGACAACTACGTGCACGACTCGCTGGCAGGCTTTGCTATGGACGCCTCGTTGCCATCCGATCCACGGGCCATCTATATCGGTGGTGACGAAGAAGCGCAGTACGCGCGGAGCGGAGGAGATGAAACCGGCACGCTGCTCGCTGCCGGTGAAGTGCAAGAATCAGGAGAGGAGTCGGCCGCAGCGTAGTAGTAACGCAATGTTTGCGGCCGACAGTTGCTGGCTGCGCGTGGCCCAGCGTTACGCCGGCCCCGGGGTCGGCAGCCAGTTCCTGCCGCGGATCGGCCAGGAAGTGCTGGTGGCGTTCCTGGACGGCGACATCGACCGGCCGGTGGTGGTTGGCGCGCTCTACAACGACCAGCCAACTCAACCTGGGCCACCTGATCCACCAGGCCGACAACCACCGCGGCAGCTTCCGCGGCGAGGGCTTCGAGCTGCGCAGCGACCGCTGGGGTGCGGTGCGCGGCGAGCGCGGGCTGTGGATCAGCGCCTACGCCCGCAGCGCCGGGGCCCCGGCCGGCGAGCAGATCGCCGCGACCGCCCTGCTCAAGCAGGCCGCGCAATTGGGCCAGACCTTTTCCGAAGCCGCCGGCACGCACCAGACGGTCAAGCTGGCCGCGCACGAGGGCGTGACGCAGGCGAAGCAGTCGCAGCTGATCAAAGACCAGGCGCCGCTGCAGGCGTTGCAGACCAGCGCCAGGACCACGGTCAGCGGCCAGGCCCTCGACGAAGCCCAAACCCAGGCGCGCGAGCACAAGGCTGACGCGGGCACGGGCCGGGTCCCGCACAGCGGCGACCCCCTGCTCGGGCTGGCGGCGCCGGCCGGGATCGGCGTGGTGGCCGGGCAGAGCCTGCAGTGGGCGGTGGGCGAGACCCTGACCCTGGCCAGCGGCCAGGCCAGCAACGCCGCCATCGCCAAGGACCTGCGCATCCACGCCGGCCAGGCGATCGGCTGGCTGGCCAACGCGGTCAAGCCAGGCGCCAGCAGCCATGACGCGACCAACGCAAGCGCAGCAACCGTCGCGCTGAGCCTGGTGGCGGCACAAGGCCAGCTGGAGTTCGAGGCCCAGCACGGCATCGCCAAGCTGCAATCCCGCGAGCAGTTGAAGATCGTCAGCGCCAACGCGCAGGTCGAACTGGCGGCCGGCAAGACCGTGCACCTGGCCACCGCCGGCGGCGCGAGCATGACCATCGAAGGCGGCAACATCACCATCGCCTGCCCGGGCACGATCACGGTGCATGCGGGGAAGAAGGCGTTTGTGGGGCCGGTACAGCAGAACTATCCGCTGCCCGCTTTCCCGGGAACGGTCTGCAAAGAGTGTCTGCTGGCGGCCGCGCAGCGGGCAGCGCCGTTCCCCAGGAAAAAATGAGGCATGGTCAAAATTCCTCCGTTGCAGCTTACGCGCGCGCGACTTGAAACAAAGCGCTACCTGCTGGTGGATGGCGCGCAATGCAAGACGCCATCCCATCTGTTGCGCCAGTCATCGTCGCGAATAATGGTCGCTCCTTTATTCAGTGGCCTGATGGCGGACAAGACGACGGATGTTTCGCCTTATTTAGTGCAACTGCTTGAAGATGGCGATCCATCAAGGCAATTGCAGCTGCTGGCCGCCTCAATCACGTCAGTGGGTGCTGTGACCGTGATTGAAACCCTGGCTCATTTCCATGATCTGCTGCAGCGGCTGACTCGGCGGCTCGACCTCGTGTTGGGTGACGACACCGGCTCTCTGGCACGCTACTTCGACGGTCGCGTGCTGCCCCACCTCGCGGGAGCGCTAACCCAGGAGCAACATGCTGCTTTCTTCAGCCTGGCGCGGCGTTGGTGGTATGTGGCACCAGATCTTTCGTGGAAGGTGCTGGACGGAAGCTATACCGAGATGGACGCATTCACTCCCCCGCTTCGACTGGACGAGCAGCAACGCAATGCAGTAATCGACGGCTGTTACCCGCACACCATGATCGAGCATTTCGCCCTCACGGATGGCGAACTGTTGGACACGGTGCTCGAGATGGAGCGTTACGACTTCTTCCGGCAGGTGCTGGATTCTGCCAAGACCTACGGCATCACGGGCGGGCCGGATGCTGTGCGCTTCTGTGCCGAAGCGTTGCTGACCGGATTCGACTTCCACCTGCAGCCGGAGTGGATTGGTCCGCTCGCCGAGGTCCGCGCGGGGCGCCGTCGGTTGCGGCAAGTAATCACAGATATTTACGCGAACTGAACTTCGAGAGCATGTTGACCACAGATTGTTACGGCAGCGAGGAGATGTGAATGATGAGTGGACGATGGATCGCGGCTGTAGCTCTAATGGTGGGACTGATGTTTCTCGGAGGGTGTGCGGCCATGGCAAAGGGTGGCGAGAAAGGCGGCAAGTTGGTGAGTGAGGGCGTCTCCCTTTTCGCTTTCAACTATACCGGTCGCTATATCGGAGACATCCGAGTAAATGGCATGTGGCTTGGTGGCGCTGGGGCGCATAGCAACAGCGGTTCTGCCGCTGGACTGTTGGCGCCGCGAGATCGAAGCAAACGACATAGCGTCAAAGTTACATGGGTCGTGGCGGATGTTTACGACATCTCTACAAACAAGTATCAACGTCGACCTGACGAGCCTCATGAAGCGATGGTGGAACTCGCGTTCCCCTATCCGGAGCATCCAAGCGAATTGATCCTGCACTTCTTTCCCGATGGCCATGTTGAGGCTGAGCTGATCCAGGGCATGGCCAACGTCTGGAAGGCTCGTCGTATCCAGCCACCCGAGGGCTACAAGCGATGAGCATCGACTATGTCAGCAAGATTTCCGGTCAGGTGGATCTGGTGCCGGGATCGCCCGATCCGATTCCCGATGCCGACGCCACCGCCCGCACGGCGCGACTGGCGCGCGGTATGCGCAAGCTGACCGATCAGGAGCGGCGCCAACGCCAGGACGCACTGGCCTGCACTGCCCCAGAAAAAGAGGAGGCCATGACGGGGTGCACGCAAACGCTGCACTACACCGTGTTCTTCGACGGTACCGGCAACAACCTCGAGCAGGACCGGGACACCGGTGCCATGAGCAATATTGCCAAGCTCTCCCTGGCGCATAAACCCCGAGCACCCAACATCCTGCCGGATTACATCCCCGGCGTCGGCACGCCCTTCGACAAGATTGGAGACGAAGGCGGGACTCCCGGCCTGGCCCGCGGCGCGCGTGCCGACGACCGGATTGACTACGCCCTGAAGCGACTGGACGAGCTGATCGACAGCTACCCGGCCGAGGTCAAGATCCTGCTGGTCAACGTCAACGTGTTCGGTTTCTCGCGCGGGGCGGCTCAGGCACGGGCGTTCATCCGCGACCTGACGGGCAAGTGCAAACAGGATGACGGGCGTTATCACTATCGCGACAAGCCGATCCGGATCGCCTTTGCCGGCCTGTTCGATACCGTGTGCTCGGCCTGGGAGCGGATGTTCCCGGATGCGATGTACAGTCGCAACGGCGGTCACAACGGCTGGGCCGAAGACGTGAAGTTGTCCGGCATGGTGGAGCAGAGCGTGCACATGACCGCCGCGCACGAGGCACGGCGTCTGTTTCCGCTGGACTCGACCCGGGTCGATGCCCGTTACCCCGACAACGCGATCGAGATCTGGTATCCCGGGGTGCATTCGGACGTGGGCGGGGGCTATGCGCCGGACTATCAGGGGCGTGAAAATACCATCGCCCGTTTTGCCTTGCACGAAATGTACGATATGGCGTTCGCAGCCGGGGTGCTGTTTCAGAGCTTTTCCGATCTCCCAGGTCGAGTGCAGGAAGAGTTCAACAAGGACGACCCCGAATTGCGTGAGGTCTACAACGCCTACCTGCAGGCAGTGCCGAAGAAGCAAGGTCGCCTCGAAGAGGTGCAGGTGGGGCACATGGAACTGCTGCATCGCTGGCTGAAGCATCGTGTCGAGCACCATGACAACACCGCCTCCATGGCGCGCATGAGCGAAGAGCGGACCAGACTCGAAGCCGAGCTGCGTACGGTCCGGCGGGAAAGGATGCGTCTTGAGTCGCAATTGCGTCCGTTCGACACTTACCCATCCATTGCGGATCCGAAGCTGCAGGCACAGTATGAAACGGCGGCGACGGAAGAGCGTGCCCTTCGCGAGAGGTTGTCCACGGTCAAGAAATACCAGAAGCAATTGCGCAGCGAAGACCGTGACCTCGACGACGGCATCAAGAAGATCTATCGCAAGCGTGAGAAGGGCGAACACTTGAATATGGCCGAGGGGGCCATGCTGCGTGCCTGGGACAATCCAGAGCCTCTGCCGGAACCGGTGACCCGCTTCTTCGATCGGTTCTCACATGATTCGATTGCGCACTTTGGACTCCTAGGTGGCCAGCTGACCGATTGGAGATGCATCTATTTCGGCGACACCAAGTACAGACCTGTCGACGTGAGCCACTAATTCGAGTGTGCGCAGCGACAAGGTGGTGGTGCTGACGCATTCGATGGGTGGGTTGGTCACCCGGGCCGCCTTGCATAACCAGTACGGCGATGCCGAGGACAAGATGCTGGGCGTGGGCCACGGCGTGATGCCAGCCAATGGTGCCGGCGCTGCGTACCATCATGTGCGGGCAGGCTATAGCGGCCTGAGTCGGTTTGTCCTCGGTCGTAATGCTGCCCAGATCACCGCTATCTTCGCCAATGCACCAGGTCCGTTGGAGCTGTTGCCAAACCATCAGTATGGCAATGGGTGGCTGCAGGCCAAGGGCGTGGACGGAGAGGCTGTTCTGGCGCTACCGGAAAGCGATCCATATGCCGAGATTTACTATGAAAAGGATCGCTGGTGGCGTCTGGTCGATGAACAGCTCGTGGACCCGGCAGGCTCCACACAAAATGCCAAGATTCCCATTTCACCCCGTGAATCCTACCTGTCCAATCTGCTGATCGCCAACGACTTCCATGTCACGCTGAGGACCGGCTATCACGCCGAAACCTATTCGCACTACGGTGCTGATCCCGGCTTGCGCAGTTACCAAAATGTGGTGTGGAAGTCCGACGATGCGATAAAGGCCGACGCAGCGGGATTGCTGGCCGCGCTGCCGCGTCCGGGTGAGAGCAATCCAGTTTCCGTTCGGGTTGGAGGGCGCGAATTCGAGTTCGAGATCGCCGCCCCGGCTGAGCCTGGTGACGACACCGTGCCCCACAACTCCGGTGCAGGCCCCGAATTAGCCGGTGGATACCGGCAGAGCTTCAAGCTGACGCAGATGAGTGAGGCCCACGCGGGCTTCTATGATGATGAGGGTGCGCGCCAAGTTTCCTTGTACGCCATTGGAAAAATATTGAAGCGGATATCGTGATCATGAGCAGGAGAGTCCCACATGCCCCGGTTCCCTCTCGCGCTTGGCGCCACCATTGTTCTGGTGGCCTGTGCGACCGCATCCTCTAGTGAGAAATCCATGGCGAGCGAAAATCACACCAGTACCTGGTGTATTGGCCACTTTCTGGTCGACCTTCCAACAGGGGCGCGTGTCAAGGTTGACGGAAGCTATTACAACGTCGAGGTCGAACAGCAGGGACAGGCCAAAGATTTTTCGGCGATCGAAGGTTCTCTGCGCAAGCGTGCGGCCGAACTGGATGCAAAGAAAACCCAGGTTCCCGATTCGCCGCTGGCTCGCAAAATGAAGGTCGATGGTTACTTGAGCGTGGCGCCTACACGTCTGCTCGGGTTCACGGCGACCTCCGAAGAGGCGGTGCTGGCTTACCATTCCACCGAAGGCAGTGGGGCTTTCATCGCCGAGTTGCACAAACTCTATGGCAATGAACATTACCGTTTCCAGGAAAAGCACAGTGGTGCAGGGCGCTATCCTGCTGTGCGCGACGCGCTGATCCAGACCGCTGGGCGCTTCAAGCCGCTGCGCCCTGGCGAAGTGCCAACATCATCAGGCTTCTGTGTAGGCGAAGGACTGTTCGTAGAGGAAGGGCGACAGGACGTCGGCGGTCGTGCGACGTTGTATGCAACCTTTCCCCAGCATCCTGAAGTTAAATTCAGTGTCGATCTCTCCGGTCTTCATAAGGCCGACAACGAGCCGTCGTTAGCCGATCGAGTCGGCGGCGAGCTTGCCCATCTGTCCAGCCAAACTCAAGGTCTTAACACTATCCGGCGCGGCAAAGAAAGCTACGGCGGACAGTTAGGTTATGAGATTGACATCAGCGCCCCGCGTGGAGGCGGCGGCCGTATTTACAAGTATTTCTGGAGTGCGCAGGGGGTGCCCAAGGACCCGCTGAGGCCGTTCATTGAGGCGCAGCTGATAACGGATGAATCTGCGAAGGCGACGCTAAATGACGAGCAGATTGATGATCTGTGGAAATCGATGGTGGGCAGCTTGAGGCTGCGATCGGAGCGCTAAGCGGCGAGGTGCGGTTCCATTTCTAGTCGGACGCGGCCGATGCGGACACCGCGACCGACAGTTGCTGGCTGCGCGTGGCCCACGTTACGCCGGCCCCGGGGTCTCGGCAGCCAGTTCCTTTCCTGACGGAAGTTCACAGGCGATCACTGAGCCGGTCCTGCGGTTACCTCGGATTGTCCCGTGCCGCTTGGTATCGCCCGCCACTGGACTGGACGGTGCGCGATGCCGAGATTATTGCCGCCCTGGCAGGCCTGGTTGAGGAGCGCCCCGCCCGGGGCTATTGGAAATGCCGGAAGCTGCTGAAACGCCGCCGTCCGGAGTGGAACCACCAGCGAATCTACCGCGTGTACATCGCCATGAAGCTCAACCTGCGCCGCAAGGCCAAACGCCGACTGCCAAAACGCGAGCGCGTACCGCTGTACGTCCCGAGGATGCCGGACACGGTGTGGTCGGCCGACCTCATGTCCGACGCGCTCGCCAACGGTCGTCGCTTCCGCACCTTCAACGTCGTGGATGACTTCAACCGCGAGGTACTGCACATCGAGGTCGACACGTCGATCTCGTCTCTACAGCAGGTGCGCATCTTCGAGCAACTCAAGCGCGACCATGCCCTGCCACAGGTGCTTCGGACCGACAACGGCCCAGAGTTCCTGGGCGAGGCCTTCGTGCAATGGGCCAAGGCCAACGGCATGGCCATCCAGTACATCCAACCGGGAAAACCCAACCAGAACGCCTACATCGAACGCTTCAACCGGACGTTCCGCGAGGAGGTCATGAGTCAGTACCTGTTCGCTACCCTCGACGATGTTCGGGAGGCGACATGGTGGTGGATGCAGGAGTACAACGAACAGCGACCGCACGACGCCTTGGGCGATCTGACACCGGCCGAATACCGCCAACAAGCCGCCAGAAGTTCTATTTTAGAACTGTCTGCTTGACGGGGAAGCTTACGCGGCGGCGATGCGGTCGGGGGATTCGACGAACAGCAGCGGCCGCGCGAACCGTTCGACTGGGGTTCCGCCGTTGCGTGAGCCGCCGGACGGCTTGGTCGCCGCCTGGCCGTTGACGGGGCCGGTGTAGCGGCCGTCGTGTTCGACATCGAGCGCGGCGATCAGCGCGGTCTGCCCGGCATTGGCGGCCAGCGCCATGACCCGGTGCTGGCCGGCGGCGTCGCTGAGCGCCTGCGCGGTCTGCTCGGCGCCGCGCATTTGCGACACCGCCTCGGCGACGTCGAACTGGGTCGAGGCGGCGTTGGCGCGGGCGCTGGCCGAGAGCAGCACGCCCTGGCCGGCCTGCAGGTTGGCCCAGCCCAGGGTGGCCAGGTCGAAGCCCTGGCCGCGCAGGGCGCCGCGCTGTCCGTTGTGGTGGTCGATCAGGTAGCCCAGCTCGAGTCGACTGTCGGCCAGGCTGGTGTGCAGGCGCTGGCGCAGCTGGCCGGGGGCATCGTCGACCAGCCATTGCTGGGTGCCGCTGCCGTCGAGCGATTGCGTGTGCAGGCCCGAGAGCGTGCCGAGGTGGTTGCTGGCGTCGCTCAACGCGAACGGTGGTGCAACGTCACCGTTGAACAACTGGCCGCTGACCACCGGCTGGTCGATGTCGGCGTGCAGGAACTCGACCAGCACCTCGGCGCCGATGCGCGGCAGGGCGTGGCTGCCCCAGTTGGGGCCGGCCAGCCACTCGGCCACGCGTACCCAGGTGCCGCAGGTGTGGTCGCCCGGTGCGTGGCCGTCGGGGTGGCTGCTGGAGCCGGCGTCGTCGAGGCCGCCGGTGTGTGGCGCGGTGCCGCGCTGCCAGGCGAACTGGATGCGGACCTGATGGTCGCGGCTGGCGGTGTTGGCGGCGTCGGGCAGGCCGACCACGCGCGCGGTCTGCGCGCCGGGGGCGAGCGGCTTGGGCCGCGCCAATGGCACGAGGGCGGTGTCGGCCGGCACGGCGAGGAAACGGTTGCGGTAGCTGCCGTGTTCGAGATTTGGATGAAGCCAGGTTGGAAAAGAGCGAGCTAAGCAACAATCACGAGCCGTGTTTAACCGCCTTGATCAAAAAGCGAGCGAATGCTCTAGGCATCCTTATAAGGGGAAAAATTTTCGCTTTGTCGCCATCAGTAACATGTGATAGTCGGCTAGTAGCTACGGTTGAAGTTCGTTCGAGCCTTGCAGTTATCTTCGTTCTCCTTCTTCACTTGTCCTTGGAGTTCGCAGTTCTGAGAAACATACCTCGACCATTTTTGGTCTTGCGAAGCACTATTTTTTAGCTTACCCATAAGTTCAGCTCGGTCATAACCAGCTCGTTCCAGAGCGCTAACTGCTCTATAGAATTCACGGTCCTGGCTTGAGGTATAGAGGCGCTCTATCTCGGCCGCGCGATCAGAAGTCAGCAGGGCAAGACACAGCGTCCTCTCGATGTCGGCTTCGTTTCCAGGCAGTGTCTCTGTATAGATATCCTGACAGTA
Organism: Lysobacter cavernae; assembly: GCF_042648505.1. Lineage (NCBI taxonomy): Bacteria > Pseudomonadati > Pseudomonadota > Gammaproteobacteria > Lysobacterales > Lysobacteraceae > Lysobacter > Lysobacter cavernae. The sequence goes on along the minus strand of NZ_JBHRXK010000006.1, from coordinate 988 downwards.
TTCATCTCTAAAGCTAAGCCAGGAAATTTGCGCTTCCTTGAGTGTCGGCTTCTTGGCGGGAAGCAGTGCCAGGGCTTTTCGGTAGTTTGAATTTAAATGTGCATCAGCCTTTTTCAGCTTATCGGAGGCGCATGCCAAAAGATCCTTGGTAACAATGCTGTTGCAGGCCTGGGACTGGCTTTGCGATGAAACTTGATGCGGGTAGCAAAGTGCGAATAGTGCCGTGATTATTCCCAACAGTCGCATTTCAGGCCTCTCTCAAAGAATTCCGCTTCTTTGTCCCTTGGTAAGTAAGCCGCTCTGGTTGGCGTTTATTTTTGATCAAGAAGCGTACGAATGCTGCGGGCGTCCTTGTAGGGAAATGTGACCTTCTTACCTTCAAGCGTGCCATCCAACCCAGACCCGATCTTCTTCTCTATGTCGGTGAGGCGAAGAAAACCGCGGCCTTCGGCGGCCGGCCTGTTGGCATATACATAGGTGCGGTAATAGTTGCCGGAGGTGCTGAGGCCTGGGTGTCTGATTTCCCAGGAAACAAGCAGTAGAAGTTCCTGGCTGCCATTTTTGTCGACATCCTTCAGAAATACTGACTGAATGTTCGGAGGGCCACCTTGTGGCCCAATTTCGGCGACATACTCGGCGGTAAGTGCGTTTCCCTTGGGACTTATGCTGTAAACGTCGATGCTCGGGTCAGTGTCGGCATTTCGCCTCACGTAGAGGAACTGCAGAATGGAGCCTGTTATGGGGAAATTGATCCTAACTGGGTCGGATGCAATCTCGGTAGCTATATCAGGCTGCTGCGCCAATCCGTTACGTGAAAACAATATGGCGGCAAAAAGAATAACCAGAAAAAATTTGCGCTTCATGTTTTACAATCCTTCTGGCGTAGTGTAGCGGTAATCCCCCCGCCAGTTAGCTGACGCCATAGGTGGAATTTTCTCGTAGTCTTTCCCGAGGAGGTTCCATGAAGCAGTCCCGCTTTACCGACAGC
>NZ_JBHRXK010000005.1:0-206792 GCF_042648505.1 Lysobacter cavernae | reverse complement strand
TTGCAGTACGTCGGCACCACGCATCGAAGGTCTCGGGGCAAGCAGAACGGTAATGGGACAAGTCTATGCGGGTGGGAGGTATTTCAGCAGCCTGCTAGGGCCTCAAGATCATATCGCAAGGACGCCTCGCGCAAATGCCCGATGGAAGCCTCCAGACTGGTCGCCGAGACATCACGCGGCTCGGCCTGCAGGATCTTGGGATGGGCCGTCTGCCGGTAACGCTCGTCGGCATGGAACAAGGTCTCGTGCAGCTTTTCGCCGGGGCGCAAACCGGTGTAGATCACGGCGATGTCGCGGCCAGGCTGCTTGCCGGCGAGACGGATCATCTGCTCGGCAAGCAGACGGATCGGCACGGGCTCGCCCATGTCGAGCGTGTAGATGGCTTCGTGGGTGCCGATGGCCGAGGCCTGCAGGATCAACTGGCAGGCTTCGGGGATGGTCATGAAGAAGCGCGTCACCTCCGGGTCGGTGACGGTCACCGGCCCGCCGGCGCGGATCTGCTCGCGGAACAGGGGCACGACGCTGCCAGCGGAATCGAGCACATTGCCGAAACGCACCGTGACGAACCGCGTCGAACGCTGATCAGCCAGTGACTGGCAAGCCATTTCCGCCAGACGCTTGGTTGCCCCGAGCACGTTGACCGGATCCACGGCCTTGTCCGTGGAGATCAACACGAAAGTGCCGACCCCGGCGCTGCGGCAGGCGCGCGCCACGGTTTCCGTGGCCAGCACGTTGTTGCGCACGGCCTCGCGCAACTGCAGTTCCAATAGCGGGACCTGCTTGTAGGCGGCCGCATGGAAAACGGCTTCGGGCTCGGCCAGTCCCAGCGCATACGCGATCACGGCCGGATCGCCGCAGTCGCCCAGCACCGGGATGAACTCGAGATCGGGGAAATCACGACGGAGCGAGGTTTCGGTCGTGGTCAGGGCCAGCTCGTCGATCTCGATCAGGGCAATGCGACGCGCGCCGTGGCGTGCGCATTGCCGGCACAATTCCGAGCCGATCGAACCGCCGGCACCGGTGACCAGCACCGAACGTGCACCCAACCATTGTCGGATGGCCTTCCAATCCGGCAGTACAGGTTTGCGCCCGAGCAAATCCTCGATCGCGACTTCCTTGAGTTCACCGGGCAGCGAACGGCCTTCCAGCACATCCTGCAGACGCGGCACCATGCGGAACGGAAGCCCGGTGCGTTCGCACGCGATCACAACACGCTGCAGCGCATTCGCGTCGGCGGACGGCATCGCGATGACCAGCAGTTTCGCGGCAGTTTCCCGCGAGATCTCCGCTACATCTCCCACGCGCCCCAATACCGGCACACCTTGCACCTTGCTGCCGCGCAGGCGTGCGGCATCGTCGAGAAAACCCACCGGCTGGTACGTACCGAAGCGGCGCAGGTCTCGTACCAGCGCTTCGCCGGCATGGCCGGCCCCCAATATGAGTATGCGCACGGAAGCATTGCTGGTGCGCTCCATGCCACTGTCCTTCCATGCCCGGTAGAGCAGACGCGGCGCACCGAGCATGCCCATCAACACCAGCGGGTACAGCACCAGCACAGTACGCGGCACGCTGTCGACCCGGTTGTACAGGAACAGGCCGAGCACGATCGCGAACAGGCCAAGCACACAGGCCTTGAGGATGTTCCAAAGGTCGGGCACGCCAGCGAAGCGCCACAGGCCGCGGTACAGACCAACTTGCCAGAACACTAATCCCTGCGCAGCCAGAACCAGCGCAACTTCGGTAGACCAGAGCGGTATCTCCGGAGCATTTTGAACCACACCCCAGCGCAACCGGTGCAACGCCTGCCAGACCAGCCAAACCATGGCGAGATCGTGCGCGACCACCGCCAGACGCGGCAGACCTGCTTTCCAACGATCATGCCATGAGCTCATTCCTTGCCCCTTTCCAGTCGATCAGATTTTGATGACCGCACGTTCGTACACACGCTGCAGCCACCACCACAAAAAAGCGGCGCAGGTATACCACGCCGCCGTGATACAGACGATGAAGAAAGGGCTGGACGAGCCCAGACTTGGCCATAACGCAATGGAGAGCAGCGTGACGGCCGCATAGGCCAACGTGACCCATGCATGTCCTCTGCGTCGCGCCCAGGCCTGGTACGCATGTTGCGTATGCGCTGTCCACCAGCGTTCGCCCCGCAAGACCCGGCGTAGCAGGGTCAAGCCGGCGTCGGTCAGAAAGGCGGTCAACGGCAGCAGCAGTAATGCCGACTTCGCTCCACTCCGGGCGCAGGCGACCACGAGCAACGCGGCAACGGTAAAGCCGATCGCGCCACTGCCGACGTCGCCGAGGAAGATCCTCGCCCTCGGAAAATTGAACGGCAGGAAGCCGGCGCAGGCAGCAGCCAGCGCCCAGCCCAGCCCCGCCCAGCTGCCTCCCACGAGCCAAGCAATGGCAGCGCCCACAATCATCGCCTGGCTGGCGGCCAGGCCGTTGATGCCATCCATGAAGTTCCAGACATTGGTCAACGCCATGGTGGCGATAAAGGCGCATACCGCCAGTGCTGGAGAACCATGGACGTCCGCCACGGCGAACGCGAACAGCGCCGCTGCCAGCACATGCACGGACAAACGCCACCAGGGCGACAAGGGCCGGTGGTCATCGATCCAGCCGACGCCGGCGACCAGAGCCAGCCCCAGTGCGAACACCACCAGTAACGGGGCGTCCTGCGGTCGTCGGATTGCGAGGGCGAGCACCGCGACCAGCAGTGCGATGACGATCGCGATCCCGCCGCCGCGCGGCGTGGCCGTGGAATGGCTGCGCCGCTCCCCGGGCTGATCAATCAGTTGTTGCTTCAATGCATAACGACGGGCCAACCAGGTGCCCACAACGCCGATGCAAAAATAGAGAACCAGCCACGCCCACATACAGGGTCAGACCACCGCGTAGTTCAGCAGCGGCTTGATCGTGCCCCATTCCTTGCAGCTGGGGCATTGCCAATGATGGCTGCGCGCACCGAAGCCACAGCGGTTGCAGCGATAGCTTGGATTGCGCACCAGCAACTGATCGGTGATGTGCTTGAGATCGTGCAAGGTCGCCTGCGGATCGGCGCCCTCGGCCAAGGTCAGATCGATCAATGCGGCTTCGCCGCGCACCGATGGGCGATCCTTCAACTGACGCGCCAGATAGGCGCGCGCCGCGGGCACCCCTTCCTCGGCCTCGACCATCCGGGTCAGCGCCAGGACCGGCGCGATGCCACGATAGTGCTCGCACATCTCGGCAAGGAATGCCCGTGCGCCCGGTGCATCCCCGACCCGTTCATAGCAATCCAGCAATGCCGGCAGGATTTCCGGCAGGTAGTCCGGATCAACGCGGGCGACGCGCTCGAACGCACGGATCGCATTGGCATCGTTGCCGGCCTCGACCTCGATCCGTCCCTCGATCATGCCGGCACGCACCGAGTTGGCGTCGGCTTCGTAGGCGCGCTTCACCGCGGCGCGGGCCGCATCGGCGTCGCCGGCAGCACGATTACGGTCGGCCAGTTCGCATTCGAATTGGGCAATCAGCTTGCCCATCGGTTCGCCGGTGGCCTCCTCGTAGCGGCGCGCGTTCTCGATCGCCTTGTCCCAGTCGCGTTCGGACTGGTAAATCCCGATCAAGTGGCGCAGCGCCAGTGGTGCACGCATGTCGAGCGCGATCAGATCGCTGAATACTGTTTCGGCACGGTCCAGCAAGCCCGAGCGCATGTAGTCCTCGCCGAGGGCGAGCAGCGCCTGCACTTTCTGCGGATCACTCAATCCGGGGCGTTGTGCCAACGCCTGGTGCAACCGGATCGCACGATCGACCTCACCACGGCGACGGAACAGATGACCGAGTGCCACCTGGGTCTCGAAAGTGTCCTTGTCCAACTCGGCGATATGCAGGAACAGCTCGATCGCTTTGTCCGGCTGTTCGTTGAGCAGATAGTTCAAACCGCGAAAGTAGGTCGTCGAAAGACGGCTGACCTGGGTGTCGCTGTGCCGCTCGCCACCGCGGCGACCGATCACCCAACCACTGACCGCCGCGATCGGCAGCAGCAGGAAAAACCAGAACCACTCACTGATGAAGGCCATGCCTCAGGTTCCAGTATCGGGGACGGGAGGGGTGCGCTGGCGCTCGGCGCGGGCCAGACGGCGGCGCAGCGGCAGGACAATGCTCGCGCTGATCGCCAGGCCGCCGACGAGGACGCCAACCAGCAGGGCCACGATCAAGGCCACGCCCAGGTTGGTGGCCACGCTTCCGATCCCGAAATCAATCTGGATAGACTCGCGGTTGAGCGCACCGACAATGGCGCCCAGCGCAAGGCAGGCGAATGCGATGAGGAAACGGATCAGGCGCATGACGGCCTCCGAAGGAGCGCAGTGGTCGACATTAGCTTAACGGACCTCGCGTGCAGGTCCAGACGTCCAATGCGCGGATCAGTCGGCTTCGTCCAGCGGCGCAGCACCGCTGACGCGCTCACGCAGTTCCTTGCCGGGCTTGAAGTGCGGCACGTGCTTGCCAGGCAACGCCACCGACTCACCGGTCTTCGGATTGCGCCCCAGGCGCGGAGGACGGTAATGCAGGGAAAAACTGCCGAAGCCGCGGATCTCGATCCGCTCGCCGCCGGACAACGCGCCGCCCATCATCTCGAGCAAGGCCTTCACCGCAAGATCCACGTCCTCGCCCTTCAGATGGGCCTGACGTTGCGAAAGGATCTCGATCAGTTCTGACTTGGTCATGGGCGAGATACGGGCGCTCTTTCAATGCTTGGTGCCAGGCACCGGGGTACTGACAGAAGACGACCCGGCCGAAGCCGGGCCGTCCCCGTGGTACTTCAAAACAAAAGCATCAGCCTGGATTACAAGGCCAACTTACTCGGACTTGTTGCCAAGCTGCTCGCGCAGCAGCGCGCCCAGCTTGGTCGTGCCGCTGGAGGCATCCGACGACTGGCGGTTGTAGTCAGCCAGCGCCTCCTGCTGCTCGGCTTCGTCCTTGGCCTTGATCGACAGCTGCATGCTGCGGCCCTTGCGGTCGTTGCCAATGATCTTGGCTTCGACTTCCTGACCGACCTTCAGGTAATGCGAGGCATCCTCGACGCGCTCCTTGGCGATGTCGCGAGCGGCGATGTAGCCCTCGATGCCACCGTCGAGCTCGATCGTCGCGCCCTTGGCGTCGACTTCCTTCACCACGCCCTTGATGATCGAGCCCTTGGCGTTGGACGCCACGAACTGGCCCATCGGGTCCTGCTCGAGCTGCTTGACGCCGAGGCTGATGCGCTCGCGCTCCGGATCGACGGCCAGCACCACGGCCTCCAGCGTGTCGCCCTTCTTGAAGTTGCGCACGATGTCTTCGCCGGTGGTGTTCCAGCTGATGTCGGACAGGTGGACCAGGCCGTCGATGCCGCCGTCCAGGCCGATGAAGATGCCGAAGTCGGTGATCGACTTGATCTGGCCTTCGACCTTGTCGCCCTTCTTGTGGATGGCCGCGAAGGTCTCCCACGGGTTCGAGCTGACCTGCTTCATGCCCAGCGAGATGCGGCGACGCTCCTCGTCGACGTCCAGGACCATGACCTGAACCTCGTCACCGACCTGCACGATCTTGGACGGGTTGACGTTCTTGTTGGTCCAGTCCATCTCGGACACGTGCACCAGGCCTTCGACGCCCGGTTCGATCTCGACGAACGCGCCGTAATCGGTGACGTTGGAGACCTTGCCGAACACGCGGGTGTTGGCCGGGTAGCGACGGGCGATGTTGTCCCACGGATCCTCGCCCAGTTGCTTGAGGCCGAGGCTGACGCGGTTGCGCTCGCGGTCGTACTTGAGCACGCGCACGTCGAGCTCTGCGCCGACTTCCACGACTTCGGACGGATGGCGCACGCGTTTCCAGGCCATGTCGGTGATGTGCAGCAGGCCGTCGATGCCGCCCAGGTCCACGAACGCGCCGTAGTCGGTGAGGTTCTTGACCACACCCTTCAGGATCGCACCCTCGACCAACTTCTCCATCAGCTGCTCGCGCTCTTCCGAGTGCTCGCTCTCGACCACCGCGCGGCGGGAGACGACGATGTTGTTGCGCTTGCGGTCCAGCTTGATCAGCTTGAACTCAAGCTCCTTGCCTTCCAGGTAGGTCGAGTCGCGCACCGGGCGCACGTCGACCAGCGAGCCCGGCAGGAAGCCGCGCACGTCCTTGATGTCGACGGTGAAGCCGCCCTTGACCTTGCCACTGATGCGGCCGGTGATGGTCTCGTTCTTCTCGAGGGCTTCCTCGAGTTCGTCCCACACCATGGCGCGCTTGGCCTTCTCGCGCGACAGGACGGTCTCGCCGAAGCCGTTCTCGATCGAGTCGAGCGCGACCTTGACTTCGTCGCCCACGCCCACGTCGATCTCGCCGGCATCGTTCCGGAACTGTTCGATCGGCACGATGCCTTCGGACTTCAGGCCGGCGTTGATCACCACCACGTCGCCGCGGACTTCCACGACGACGCCGGTGACGATGGCACCCGGCTTCAGCTTGGCCAGATTGGTCTGGCTCTGCTCAAACAGTTCGGCAAATGATTCGGTCATTGAAAAATACTCGGTTGAACACACGGGCCGCACCGGCTGTCAGGGTTGTCCGTCGTGGACAACTACAAGCAGCACGTGGTCGACCCACCCGTTATGTGGCGCGATGCAGCCACGCCATGTGTCGTTGGTTGAACCGCCGCGGGATTGCGACGGGGCTTTTACTGCGTTGTTCTGCTGCGTTCGGACCGCGCTCGGCGTTGACGCCTTGCATTCAACGCGCCGGCAGCAACGCCAGCACGCGCTCGACGACCTCATCGATGCCAAGGCCGGTGGTGTCGATGCGGACGGCGTCTTCGGCCGGCCGCAACGGTGCCACCGCACGACTGGCGTCGCGGGCGTCGCGGGCGAGGATCTCCCGCAGCAGACCATCTAAATTAACGGAAACCCCCTTGTCTTTCAACTGCTTATAGCGTCTTTCCGCCCTTTCCTCGGCGCTGGCGGTCAGAAACACCTTGAAAGAGGCGTCCGGGAAGATCACCGTGCCCATGTCGCGGCCGTCCGCGACCAGCCCCGGCGGCTGCCGGAAGGCGCGCTGGCGGTCCTTCAGGGCCGCCCGGACCTCGGGGATCGCAGCAATCGCCGATGCGGCGGCACCGGCGGTTTCGGTGCGCAACTCGTTGGTGGCGTCGACGCCGTTGACGATGACCCGCGGCTCGCCCGGGCCGTCGTCGCGGAACCCGACCTGGGTATCGAAAGTGCAGCGGACCAGGGCTGCCGGGTCGGCCAGATCGAGGTCGGCCCAGCCGGCCGCCACGCCGACCGCCCGATACAAGGCCCCGGAATCGAGGTAATGCCAGCCCAGTCGCTGTGCGACCAGGCGACTGATGGTGCCCTTGCCCGAGCCCGAGGGGCCGTCGATGGTGAGCACGGGAATACTGCTGTGGGAATCTGCGCTGTTCATGTCGACATTATTGCGTGGAGCGACCAATTTCGAGGCCCCGAACCACAAATTCGACCCGGGTTGAACTTTTTTGGCGCAAACGCTTGATCGGCGAAGGAATTACCCGCTAGAATCGCCGGCTTCGTTCCATCCCTGTTGCCGGAGTCTGTCATGAAGGTCCTGTCCTCTCTGAAGTCGGCGAAGACCCGTCACCGCGACTGCAAGGTCGTCCGCCGCCGTGGCAAGGTCTTCGTGATCTGCAAGTCGAACCCGCGTTTCAAGGCGCGTCAGCGCTAAGAATCTCGCTCGACCGAGCAAGACGAAGGGCCGCCGTCAGGCGGCCTTTCTGCATCTGGGCCCTGCCCCGATTCGTCAAAACGTGACGGTGGCGCGCTGCCGCCCGCTCCGGGGTTGCGCGTACAATCGCGTTCATCCAACGAGGGGGCTCGCCATGAAGAACGCCACGAAACACCGTTCCGCCACTGTCGTGCTGTCCGCGTTGCTCGCCCTGTCCGGCGTGGCTTCGGCCGATACCCTGCTGGTCGAGCGCGTCCAGGAGGAAAACCTGGCCGCGATGCCGGCCCGGGGCCAGTCGATGGCGCAGGTCGAGGCCAGTTACGGCGCTCCGGCCGAAAAGCTGGATGCCCAAGGCGGGCAAAAACGGCAGTGGCCCACCATCAACCGCTGGGTGTACCCGGATTTCACCGTGTACTTCGAGAAGAACAAGGTGATCGACGTGGTCGCCAACAAGGCCAGCGCCGAGGAAATCGGCCCGAAGCCGCCCATTCGCTGAGACGATGAACGAACAAGTATTGCGCCTCCCCGCGGAGTGGGAATCCCAGTCCGCGGTCCTGATCGCCTGGCCGAATGCCGACACCGACTGGGCCGATCGCCTGGGCGAGGTCGAGGAAACCTACATCGCGCTGGTCGCGGCGATCACCCGTTTCCAGCCGGCGATCATCTGCGTGGCCGACGAGGACGTCGAGGCCTACGCCCGCGCCCGCCTGTCCTCGGCACGCATCGACATGACGCGCGTGCGCTTTGTCGAAGCCCCTTACGACGACACCTGGCTGCGTGACTCCGGCCCGATCACCTTGCGCAACGGCGCCGGTTTCCGCCTGCTCGATTTCCGCTTCACCGGCTGGGGCGGCAAGTTCGACGCCAGCCAGGACGACCTGCTGGTCGAGCGCCTGCATGATGCTGGAATATTCGTTAATAGTGCGCGACAAAGCATTGATTTTGCTTTGGAAGGCGGCGCCATCGATACCGACGGCGAAGGCACCCTGCTGACCACCTGGCAGTGCCTGCACGAGCGGCACCCGCAGGCCACGCGCGAAGCACTGACGGGCAAGCTGGCCGGCTGGCTGCAGCAGGACCGCGTGCTGTGGCTCGACCACGGCTACCTGGAAGGCGACGACACCGACGCCCACGTCGACACCCTCGCCCGCTTCGCGGCGCGCGACGCCATCGTGTTCCAGAGCTGCGACGACCCGGACGACTCGCATTACACCGAGCTGCAGGCGATGGGGGCCGAGCTGGCTGCGCTGCGCACAGGCGACGGTCAGCCGTACCGCCTGTTCCCGTTGCCGTGGGCAAAACCCATCGTCGACGAAGGCCGCCGCCTCGCCGCCAGCTATGCCAACTTCCTCATCGTCAACGGTGCCGTATTGATGCCGGCCTATGGCGATGAGGCCGACGCGCGTGCGCAGGCGGTGCTGGCCGCGGCATTCCCGGACCGCGAGATCGTGCCGGTGCCGTGCCGCTCCCTGATCTGGCAGAACGGCAGCCTGCACTGCATCACCATGCAGTTGCCCGTCGGTCTTGTGGGCTGACGCCCAGAAGACCCCAAAGTTTGCGCTGCAATCTTTGGGTCCCACGCCATCGCCCCCGATCTCCATTCGTGCCGCTGGCATGAATCGCCCCTTACCAAGGGGCTTGCCTACAATAGACGCGCTTAGTCCGGACCTCGTCGACCATGAAGAAGACCACCCTGCCCGTCGCCCTGATCCAGGACCGTGACCACGGCGGCCGCGAGGCCAATCTGGCCAACATCGAGGCGCGAGTGGACGAGGCGGCCAAGCGCGGCGCACGCCTGGTGCTGCTGCAGGAACTGCACAACGGTCCGTACTTCTGCCAGCACGAGTCGGTGAACGAGTTCGACCTGGCCGAGCCCATTCCGGGCCCGAGCACGCAGCGCCTGGGCGCGCTGGCCAAGCAGCACGGTGTGGTACTGGTGAGTTCGCTGTTCGAGAAGCGTGCCGCCGGCCTGTACCACAACACCGCGGTGGTCTTCGATGCCGATGGCTCGACCGCCGGCAAATACCGCAAGATGCACATCCCGGACGACCCGGGTTTCTACGAGAAGTTCTACTTCACCCCGGGCGACATCGGCTTCGAGCCGATCCAGACCTCGGTCGGTCGCCTCGGCGTGCTGGTGTGCTGGGACCAGTGGTACCCGGAAGGTGCGCGCCTGATGGCGCTGGCCGGGGCCGAACTGCTGCTGTACCCCACCGCGATCGGCTGGGACCCGACCGACGAACAGGCCGAGAAGGATCGCCAGCGTGATGCTTGGGTGCTGAGCCATCGTGGCCATGCCGTCGCCAACGGCCTGCCGGTGCTCAGCTGCAACCGGGTCGGCCACGAGCAGTCGCCTGCTGCAAACAAGCACGCCGATGCCGCCGGCATCGACTTCTGGGGCACCAGCCACGTGCTCGGCCCACAGGGCGAGTTCCTGGCGCAGGCTGACACCAACACGCCGGAGATACTGATGGCCGAAGTCGACATGCAGCGCAGCGAACACGTCCGCCGGATCTGGCCGTTCCTGCGCGATCGTCGCATCGATGCCTATGGCGATCTGCTCAAGCGTTACCGCGATTGAATGCCCGGGCGGACATCGTCGTCCGCCCCGCCGTCGCCGGCGACCTGCCAGCGATCACCGCGCTCTACGCCACTGAAGTCCGCGACGGCGTCGCGACCTACGAATACGCCGAGCCCGACCTGGTGGAGATGACCCGCCGTTGGCGCGCGATCGTCGATCAAGGCTATCCATACCTCATCGCCGAAGCGGATGGCCACTTCGCCGGCTACGGCTACCTCAGCAGTTACCGCACCCGCCAGGGTTACCGCTGGACCGTGGAGGACACGGTCTACGTGGCGCCGGACCTGCAAGGCCGCGGCATCGGCCGTGCCGTATTGCAGCGCCTCATCGAACTGGGCGAAGCGGCCGGTTTCCGGCAGATGGTCGCGGTCATCGGCGACGGCTCGAACCACGGCTCCATCGCCCTGCACGAACAGCTCGGATTCCGTACGGTCGGCGTCTTCACTGGCCTGGGGTACAAGCACGGCCGCTGGCTGGACACGGTGCAGATGGTGCGCGCCTTGGGTGAAGGCGCCACCAGCCCGCCTTAGGTCGGGCATGCGCCGGCCGACGAGCGGCACCGATAAAACGAACGGACGTGCTATTTTCCGCGCATGTCCGCATTGACTGCCACCAGCAAAGGCGCCGCCACCCGCGATTCGATCATCGATCGCGCCTACGACATCGCCTGCTCGGCCGGGCTGGAAGGCCTGTCGATCGGCCCTCTGGCGCTGGCGGTGGGCATGTCGAAGAGCGGCGTGTTTGCCCATTTCGGCTCGCGCGAAGAGCTGCAGTTGGCGGTGCTCGACGCCGCCGGCGATCGCTTCGTCGCCCACGTGCTGCTGCCGGCCCTGAAGCAACCGCGTGGACTGCCGCGGCTGCGCGCCATCGGTCAGGCCTGGTTCGACTGGGCCCGCCAGTCGGAAGGCGGCTGCCTGCTGCTCAGCGCCGCCAGCGAGTACGACGACCGCCCCGGCGCACTGCGCGATCGCGTGGTCGGGCATCAGCAGCGCTGGCGTCAGGAGCTCGGACGCGCCATCCAACTCGCGATCGACACCGGCGAATTGGACACGGCCACCGATCCGGTACAGCTGGCCTTCGAGATTTACGCCCTCGCCTTGGGGGTGCACCACGACGCTGGCCTGTTCGGCTTCGATCTGGCCGTCGCACGCGGGCGCCGTGCACTTGACCGGCTGTTCCGCTCCTACTTTCCCACCCGTTGAACGCAGTTTGCCGCGTGTTGGCGCGCCCAAAATTAGCACGATCGTTCGCACATATTCATGAAGGAGAGCACCATGAACACCACGTCCCTCCCCGTGCCGGAAGCTCGCTCCACCGCCCGTCGCATTCCCTGGATTCAGGACGACTGGCGCACCGCCAGCCTGCGCACCGGCATGCAGGCGTTGAGCACGCTCGCCCCACCGCTTGCGGTGCGTATCGTCGACCGCCTCTGGTTCACCCCGCCAAGGCTGCCGTTGCGACCCGAGGCTGCCGAGTTCCTTGCCCGTGGCGAGCGCCTGTCGTTCCGCGTGCACGGACGCCATGTCGCCGGCTGGGCGTGGGGGCAAGGACCGACGGTGTTGCTGGTGCATGGCTGGGGTGGCCGCGCCGCGCAGATGTGCGCCTTCGTCGAACCGCTGCTGGCCGCGGGCCTGCGTGTGCTGGCCTTCGACGCACCGGCTCACGGCGAGTCCGACTCCAGCCGGCTCGGCGGTCGGCGGGTCAGCTTCATCGAGTTCGCCGCGGCCTTGCGTGAAGTCGCCAGGGCCGGCGCTCCGGTCATCGGCTTGATCGCGCACTCCAGTGGCTGCACCGCCACAGCCCTGGCAATCCGCGACGGCTGGGCGCCGCCGCCGCGTCTGGTGTTTCTGGCTCCATTCGTGTTCCCGGATCGGTATTCGGCGCCGTTCGCGGCGGCCGTGGGTGCCAGCGCCGCGGTCATGGCCGCCTTCCGGGCACGGACCGAACAGCGGTTAAGAAGGCCGTGGTCGGACTTCGACATGCCCGGTCTGCCGCAGAACTTCACCGTACCGCCGCTGCTGCTGGTCCACGACGGCGACGATCTGGAGGTCCCCATCACGGACAGCCGGGCCCTGGCCAAGGCCTGGCCTCGGGCACGTCTGCTCAGCACGTCCGGGTTGGGCCACCGCAAACTGCTGCGCGAACCGTCGGTGGTTGCCGTGGCGGTGGCCGCGATGACAGAAGCCGCCGAATCCACAGCCGCTGATGCGCCAGCGGAATACTCGCCGGCCCAGTCGCGCGGCGAACTCGACCGCTACTTCCAGCAGGCGGAGTTTTGCGGCTGAACCGAGCCGCCGCGCCCGGGTTTCATTGCCCGGGCTGCAGGCAGGCTCTAAGCTGCCGGCAATGACTCCATCGATCCAACGCAGCGGCGCCTGATGGCGCCGTTGTGTTGCTGGAGCGCCAACAGACCGTCGCGGCATGCATCCATTCGCTCTCCCCACCCCCCTTCCCACGTCCGACGCTGCCCATGGCTGAGACGACGACCTTGCACAGCGTGCTGCAAAGCCAGCCTCACGCGATCGTCGAGCGCGACGGCGTGCGCTACACCCTGCTCGGCACCGCCCACGTGTCGCAGGCCAGCGTCGACGCGGTGCGCGATGCGATCGGCAGCGGTGCCTTCGATGCGGTCGCGGTCGAACTCGACCCGCAACGCCTGCAGGCGCTGACCGACCCGGACGCGCTGGCCAAGCTCGACCTGATCCAGGTGATCCGCACCGGCAAGACCGCGCTGTTCGCCGCCAACCTGGCGCTGGCGGCGTACCAGCGCCGCCTCGCCGAGCAACTGGGCATCGAGCCCGGTGCCGAACTCAAGCGCGCCGTGCTCGAAGCGCGCCAGCGCGACTTGCCGGTGCACCTGATCGATCGCGACGTCGGCCTGACCTTCAAGCGCGCCTCCAGCAAACTGGGCTGGTGGGGACGCGCCAAGCTCGGCGCGGGTCTGTTCGCGGCGTTGTTCGCCGACGAGGAGGTCGGCGCTGATGAGATCGAGAAGCTCAAGCAGGGCGACATGCTCGAGTCGAGCTTCGGCGAGTTCGCCAGCGACAGCCCCGAGTTGTACGAGAGCGTGATCGCCGAGCGCGACCGCTACATGGCCGCACGCCTGCGCGAAACGCATGGCGACGCGCGTGAAGTGCTGGCGGTGGTCGGCGCCGGCCACCTGCAGGGCCTGGCCCGGCATCTGGGCGAGGAAACCCGCGCACCGGACACCATCCGCGAAGAACTCGAGGCGCTGCCGAAAAAGAGCGACGTGCCGTGGTTCACCATCGTGCTGGCGACGTTCGTGCTCGGCGGCTTCGCCTGGGGCTTCTGGCAGGGTGGCATCGACGTCGGCTCCGACTTGCTGCTGCAATGGGTGCTGGCGACCGGCGTGCTCGGCGCGATCGGCTGCGCGGTGGCAGGCGGTCACCCGCTCAGCATCCTGGTGGCCTTCGTCGCCTCGCCGATCACGCCACTGCATCCGGCACTGGCCTCCGGCACGCTCAGCGCCCTGACCGAGGCCTGGCTGCGCAAGCCGACCTACGCCGATTTCATGGCGTTGCGCAACGACGTGCAGAGCGTGCGCGGCTGGTGGCGCAACCGAGTCGCACGGGTGCTGCTGAACTTCTTCCTGACCAGCCTGGGCACGGCGATCGGGGTCTGGACCGGTGGGTTGCGCATGCTTGGCAAACTGGTCGGCTGAGCCGGCCGCTCGAGCGCGCAAGAAAAACGGGAGGCCAAGGCCTCCCGCTTTCTAAAGCCGCACCATGATCGGCTAATCGACCGAAATCGCCGCGACCGCCGCTGCCGGCATCGCACTGTCCTGCTTGCCGCGCGCACGCCGCACGATGCGCTTCATGGCGTTGCTGACGTCGTCCAAGATCGAATAGATCGTCGGCAGGAACAGCAGGCTGACCACCGTCGAGAACGCCAGGCCACCGGCGATCGCGCGTGCCATCGGGAAGTAAGCCGGCATGTCGTTGCCACCGCTGCTGGTGGCCAGCGCGATCGGCACCATCGCCAGGATCGCCGTGCCCATCGTCATCAGGATGGGACGCAGGCGTTCACGACTGCCCTCGACCAGTGCCTCGGTGCGCGACAGGCCACGCCGGCGCAGGTTGTTGATGTGCTCGATCATCACGATGCCGTTGTTCACCACCACGCCCATCAGCACCAGGATGCCGATGAAGGACATGATCCCGAACGTGGTGCTGGTGATCCAGAACAGCCAGAACACGCCGAACACCGAGAACAGCACGCCGCTCATGATCGCCGCGGGGAACAGCAGCGACTCGAACACCGCCGCCATCACCACGTAGATCATGACCAGGGCGATGACCAGGTTGAACATCATCTGCTTGTTGGCCTCGTCCTCCTCCTGGAACGCGCCGCCCTCGAACGAATAGCTGTAGCCGGCTGGGAACGCGATCGCCTTGAGCGCATCCTCCATCGCCTTGCGCGCCTCGGGCACGGTGGTCTTGCCATCGAGATTGGCCTGGATGGTCAGCGTGGTCTGGCGATTGACCCGGTTGACCTCGGTCGCCGCCGGATGCACGTCGACGTCGACCATGCTCAGCAACGGCACGCTGCGGCCATCCGGCGCACGCACCGTGAACGCGGCGATATCCTCGACACCGTAGCCCTCGGCACCGGCGAAACGCACCCACACCGGCACTTCGGTCTCACCGCGACGGAACTCGCGCAGAGGCGCACCGCGCAGGGCCAGGCCGACGAACCGCGAGACATCCTGCGCACTGAAGCCGAACGCCGCGGCACGCTCGCGGTCGACGCGCACGGCCAACTCGCTGTTCTGGTCGCCGACGTCGACACGCACGTCGCGCAGTTCCTTGCGCTTGGCCAGGATCGGCACGATCTCCTTGCCGAGTTCGGCCAGGGTCTGGGTCGAGTCACCGACCAGTTGCACCTGCACGTTCTTGCCCGGCTGACCGCCACCGCCCGGACCGTTGTCATAGCCGATGCCGATGGTCGCGCGTGCCGACTTCGGCAGCTCCTTGCTGAGCTTGTCGGTCAGCGGCTTGATCACATCGACCTTGTCCTTGTCGAAAGTGACGCGTGTACCGGCGCCACCGACCTCGCTGTAGTACGAATAGATCTGGGTGATGTGGTAACGCTTGCGGTTGGCATCGAGGAACTTCTCCACGCGCAACAGCTCGTCGGACATCTGTTCTTTGGTGTAACTGCCCTTCCACTTGTAGAAGATGTTGGTCTCGTGGCTTTCGTCACCGCCGAACATGTCGAACTTGGTCTGGGTGATCGGGAAGATGCTGACCACGACGATCAACAATATGCCGAGCACGCTCCAGCCACGGTGTTCCAGCGTCCAGCGCAGCAGGCCCGCATAGCGCGTCTGCATGCGCGGGATCAGCCCACTGGGGTTGTTGACGGCAGGCGGCGTCTTGAGCTTCGCCGACAGCATCGGGATCAGGCTGACGGCCACCAGCCAGGACGCCAGCAGCGACACCGAGATGGTGATCGCGATCTGCGCCATGTAGATGCTGAGGAAGTTGCGATCGCCAAACAGGTTGGGCACGAACACGATGCAATGGCACAGCGTGCCGGCCGACAGCGCGATGGCCACGTGCTTGGTGCCCAGGATCGAGGCCAGACGCGGTTGGTCCGGCATCTTCTCGCGTTCCTGGTAGATGCTCTCGACCACCACCACGGCGTTGTCGACCAGCATGCCGACCGCGAGCAGCAGGCCCATCATGGTCAGGATGTTGAGAGTGACACCGGCGAAGTACATGAAACCCAGCGTCATCACGAAACACAGCGGGATGGCCAGCGTCACCATCAGCGTCGACGGCCAATGGCGCAGGAAGAAGAACAGCACCATGATCGACAGCAGCAGGCCGATGCCACCGGCTTCGGCCAGCTCCAGCAGCGAGGTGGTGACGTTCTCGCCCTGGTTGTCGATGATCTTGACCTGGATGCCGCTCATCTGCGGCTGCGCGCGGATGCTTTCGACCTCCTTCAACGCATTGCTCGACACCTCGACCAGGTTGGCGTTGCGCTCCTTGTAGATGTCCAGGCCAACCGCGGGACGGCCGTCGAGGCGGCGCCCATAGTCCATTCGCGCGGGTTTCAGCCGCACATCGGCGATGTCGCCCAGGCGCACGCCGTTGTTGCCGATCACCAGGTCACGCAGCTGCTGCAGGTCGGTGATCTCGCCGACCGGCTGCACGCGCAGCCGGCGGCCGCCGTCGTCGATCTGGCCGGCGGACACCGAGAAATTGACCGCCTGCAGCCGCGTGGTCAGATCGTTGAGGCTGAGGTTGTGCGCGGTCAACCGATCCGGCGCGATCGCGATCTCGACCTCGTTCGGCGGCGCGCCGGACACCTCGACGCGGGCAACGCCGGGGATGCGCTCCAGTCGCCGCTTGAACTCGCGCTCGATCATGTCGTACGCGCCGGTAAGATCGGTATCGCCGGCCAGGCGCACGCGCAGAACGGGCTCATCGGTGGTCGAGAACTTCAGCACGAAGAACCGTTGCAGGTCGTCCGGCAAGTCGCTGCGGATCGCATCGATGCGCTCGCGCGCCTCCGATGCGGCGATGGCGACATCACGATCCCAGTTGGAGAACTGGATGAAGATATTGGCGCCGTCGGCACGTGCGCTGGCATCCATGCGCTTGATGCCGGTCATCGTCGACAGCGTTTCCTCCACCGGTCGCAGCACGGTGCGCTCTACCTCCTCGGGCGTGGAGCCGGTGTACGGCATCTGCACGAAGATGAAGGGCGGCGAGACCTCCGGGAACGCCTCCAGCGGCAACCGCACCGCCGCGATCAGGCCAATCACGAACAGCGACACGAACAGCATGATCGCCGTGACCGGACGCTTGATGCTGAGCTCGGCAATGGTCATTGCACGCTCCTCAAGCCTTGCCCGGACTGGTCTGATCAGGACCAGCCAACGGCGCCTGCTCGTCCTCGATCAGCGCGGTCACCACATCGTGCTCGCGGCGCGCACGGCGACCGCGTTCGCGATAGTACTCGTCGGCACGACGGTCGAGCAGGTCGTAGACCACCGGGATCACCACCAGCGTCAGCAGCGTCGACACCAGCAGGCCACCGATCACGGTGATCGCCATCGGCGATCGCACCTCGGCGCCCTCGCCCATCGCCAGCGCCAGCGGCAGGAAGCCGAACAAGGTGCAGGTGGTGGTCATGATGATCGGCCGCAGTCGCGAGCGCGCACCCTCGACCAGCGCCTCGCGCTTGGCCACGCCGACCTCGCGCAGCTGGTTGACCTTGTCGATCAGGATGATCGCGTTCTTCACCACCAGGCCGACCAGCAGGATCAGGCCGATGAACACCACCACCGACACCGGCGAGCGCGTCAGCAACAGCGCCAGCACTGCGCCGACCATCGCCAGCGGGATGGTGAACAGGATCACGAACGGATGCAGCAGCGATTCGAACTGCGAGGCCATGACCAGATAAACCAGGAACACCGCCAAGCCGAACGCGAACAGCAGCGACTTCACCGACTCGGCCAGCTCCTCGCCCTGGCCGCCGATGTGCATGCGCACGTCGGCACCGAACGGTTGCTTGGTGACCATGTCCTGCACTTCCTGCACCGCGCCACCGAGGTCGATGTCACGCAGGTTGGCCGAGACGATCGCGACGCGCACCTGGTCGGCACGGTGGATCTCGCTGGGGCCGGTGGTCGAGACGACGTCGGCGACCGAGTCCAGCGTCACCGGCCGGTTGCTGCCGGGATTGACGATCAGGCGGCGGATGCTTTCGACCGACGCACGGTCGGTCTCCTGCGCGCGCACCAGCACGTCGATCTTGCGGTCGCGGAAGCTGTAGCGGGTGGCAACATCGCCGCGCACCTTCTTGACCACCACATCGGCGATCTGGCGCGTGGTCAGGCCGAGCGCAGCGGCGCGGTCCTGGTCGAAGCGGATCTGGATCTCCGGAAAGCCCTGCTCCACCGTCGACTTGACGTCGGCATAGTGCGGATTGCCGCGCAGCATCGCCGCCATCTGCTGGCCTGCGCGCTCGATCGAGGCCAGGTCCTGGCCACGCAGTTCGATTTCCAGCGGCGTGGAGAAACTGAAGAGTTCGGGACGGCTGAAGTCGACCTGGGCGCTGGGGTGATTGGCCATGGTCTGACGCAGGCGATCAGTTTCCTCGGCCTCGATCCGCTTGCTGCCGCCGTCGGTCATGACGATGCTGAGCTTGCCGATGTTCTCGCCGCTTTCGGTCGGGCTGGCATCCAGCCGCGTGCCACTGCCGCTGACGCCGTACAGCGTCTTCACGCCCGGGTCCTTGGCATGCTTTTGCTGCAGCTCACGCACCAGCGCATCGGTGTCGCGCAGCGGCGTGCCCGGTGGCAGCTTGACCGTCATCTCGAAGCGGTCCTGCGCCAACTGCGGGATCAGGTCGGCACCGAGCAACGGCACGACCAGCAAGGTCAGTGCAAACGCCGCCGTGGCGAAGCCCAGCACCAGCCACGGCTTGCCCAATGCGGCCGGCAGCAACTTCAGGTAGCCGCGCTCGGCGCGACCGTAGGGCGCCATCGCCAGATCGCTCAGCTTGCGCATGAACGGTCCCACCACCGCGACCAGGCCGCGCCAGATCCGCACGAAGAACCAGGCGATGCCGAACAGCACACCGCGCGTGCCCACGCCGATGCCATGCTCGACCGCGGCCAGTGGCTTCTGCAACTTCGACTTCGGCTGCCAGCGCGAGTGCGACGTTTCCTCCGGGAACGCCATCGGCGGCCGGCCCTTGAGCGCGCTCAGCATCGGGATCAGCGTCATCGACACCACCAGCGAGATGCCGATGGCCAGCGCCACGGTCAGTGCCTGATCACGGAACAACTGGCCAGCAATGCCTTCGACGAACACCAGCGGCAGGAACACCGCGATGGTGGTCAAGGTCGAAGCCACCACTGCCATGCTGACCTCGCGCGTGCCGGCAATGGCCGCATCGAGGACGCCCAGGCCGCGTTCGCGCGCCTTGGCGATGCTCTCCAGCACCACGATCGAGTCGTCGACGACCAGGCCGGTGGCCAGCGCGAGGCCGCCCAGCGACATCACGTTGAGGCTCAGGTCCAGCTGCCCCATGAAGAAGAACGTGGTGATGATCGACACCGGCAGCGACAGGCCGATCACGAACGTGCTCCAGCCATCACGCAGGAACAGGAAGATGATCAGCACCGCGAGCACGCCGCCGATCACCGCGTCCATCTTCACGTCGCTGATGGCGTGGCGGATGAACTGCGACTGGTCATCGATGGTGGTCAGCTCGATGTCGGACGGGATCTGGTCCTTGATCTGCTTCAGTCGCGCCTCGATGGCGTCGGCGGTGGCAACGGTATTGGCATCGCCTTCCTTGTAGATCGCCAGCTCGACCGCTTCCCGACCGGCCAGGCGAATGATCGCCTCGCGCTCCTTGTAGCCCTGGCGCACGTCGGCGATGTCCTTGAGCCGCACCGGCATGCCACCGGCAGCGGTGCTGGACGATGACGAGTTCGCGTTCTGCACCGAAGCTGCCGCGGCCATCGCCGCCGCGTCGCCGGTCGAGGCTGCGATCGCCGCCATCTGCGCGGCCGCACTGGCGGCGGCGTTGTCGCCACCGCTCTGCGTGGTGACCAGCATCTCGCGCATCTCGGCGACGCTGGCGAACTGGTTGACGGTGCGCACCAGGTAGCGCTGCGAGCCCTCCTCGAGGCGGCCGCCGGAAATGTTGATGTTTTCCTGCTGCAGGCGCTGGATGACGGTGTCGATCGGCAGGTTGAGCTGCGCCAGCTTCTGCTGGTCGATGTCGACCTGGATCTCGTCCTCCAGACCACCGCCGACCTTGACCGCGGCGACGCCGCTGACCGGCTCCAGCTTCTTCTTCAGGTCATCGTCGGCATAGCGGCGCAGCGCGGTGAGCTGACGCACCGAGTCGTCATCGTTCTTGGACGACAAGGCGATGCGCAGGATCGGCTCGGTCGACGGATTGAAGCGCAGCAGCACCGGCGCCTTCGCCTCCAGCGGCAGCTGCAGCACCTCCATCTTGTCGCGCACCTCCAGACCTGCCTGGTCCATGTCGGTGCCCCAGGCGAACTCGAGCACGACGTCGCTCTGGCCGGTGCGCGACACCGACTTTAGCTTGCGCAGGCCTTTGACCACGCCGACGGCTTCTTCGACCGGCTCGCTGATCAGCGTCTCGATCTCCGACGGCGCGGCACCGGTGTATTCGGTGCGCACGGTCAGCGTGGGGTAGCTCAGGTCGGGCAGCAGGTTGACCTTGAGATCGCCCAACGCGATCAGGCCAAACAGCACCAGGGTGAGGGTCATCATCGCCACCGTCACACGACGGCGGGTGGAGAATTCGACGAGGTTGAAGGAGCTCGCGTCCGATGGCTGTGTCACGGGGCTTCTCCGCGCTTACTGCTGCTTGGTGCCGTCGGATTTCTCCGCAGCCGCGACCTGTGCCTTGGGCACCGGCTGGCCGATCACCTGCACCACGCTGCCGTCGCGCAGGGCGGCCTTGCCCGCGGTCACGACCTGGTCGCCCTGCTTCACGCCTGCGCGGATCTCGGCCCAGGACCCGTCGACATAGCCCAGCTTGACCGGCACGCGCTTGGTCTTGTCGCCGTTGACCACGTACACGGCCGGGTCGCCTTCGTCCTCGAGCAGGGCGACGCGCGGCACCACCAGGGCATCGGCGCGCTGGTCGTAGTCGATCTTGATGCGACCGAACATGCCCGGTTGCAGCACGCCGCCGCCGACAAACGCGCAGACCACGCGGAAGGTGCCACTGCCGGAATCGACCACCGGCGCGACGCGGTCCACGACACCGGTGAAGACCTTGCCCGGAAGCGCGTCGACGGCGAGCTGCACCGGCAGCCCGGCCTTGAGCGTGGCCAGCTCGCGCTCGGGCACGTTGAGCGTGGCCTCCAGGCGCGAGGTGTCGACGATGCGGAAGATCGGTGTGTTGATCTGCACGAAGTTGCCGGTCTTGATCGAACGCGAGGCGATCACGCCGGAGATCGGTGCCTCGACATTGGCGTACGACAGTTCGAGATTGGCCAGGCGATTGGCCGCGCGGGCGTTCTCGAGGTCGTAGCGCAGTTGGTCGTTGTCGTTGGCGCTGAGCAGCTTCTGCTCGGCCATCTGCCTGGCACGGGCGTAGTTGGCCTCGAGCTTGCGCATCTGCGCGGCGGTCTGCGCTGCCTGCAGCTCCGACCGGGCCGAATCCAGGCGCACCAGGGTCTGGCCGGCACGTATCTGCTGGCCTTCCTCGACCAGCACGTTGAGCGCCACGCCCGAGGTCTTGGCGACCACCTGCGATTCGGCCAGCGGCTCCAGCGGGGCCGTGCCGGTGTAGCTGGCGGACACCGAACGGCGCGAGGCCTTGGCGACCTCCACCGGCACCGCCTCCGGCCCCTCTTTCTCGCCGGCCTTGGCCTGGGCCTCACCGCCGCCCTCGCCGCCTTTGCAGGCGACCAGCATCAACACAGGCAGCAGGACCGTGGCAGCACGCACCAGACCACGACTGCGCGAACGGGAGAGATGACGCATCTGCAGAACCCCTAGATTTGGTTATGTACCGGACCGTATACCGGTGTTGTATGTAGGTATATCACTGACCTCGAAAGCCTCCATCCGCCGAAGGTCATGGTGACTGCCGCCATGCCGTCCGGCGCACCGCAGGTCGCCCGGCCGAAGAGCCGTGCAAACGTTGCGAGTGGGCCTCAAGAACTTCCGATGCAAAATGGCACGGCTTCGTTGCATCGATCTCGCAGGCTATACTGACCGACTTATGCGCGGCCCAGTCAGGAATCGGGCCACGTGCAGCCAGCTTCAGAACCTTTCGCTAGCCATTCGAGATTGCGGACTACGACATGATGCGACCGCTGATGATCGCCGCCTGCTTCGCCCTGACCACCGTTGCGTTCACTGCATCGGCCCAGGATGCAGCCCAGGCCCCTGCCGCCGCCGCGGCCGCCACGCCGGCTCCCGCCGCCCAGGGCAACGCCGACAAGGGTCGCCAACTGACCTACACCTGCCAGGGTTGCCACGGCATCTCCGGCTACAAGAACGCCTACCCGAACTACCACGTGCCGAAGATCGGCGGGCAGTCGGCCGTGTACCTCGTCAATGCCTTGACCGAATACAAGAAAGGCGCGCGCAAGCACCCGACCATGCAGGCCCAGTCCCAGAGTTTCTCTGACCAGGACATCGCCGACATCGCCGCCTTCCTCTCGGCCCTGAAGTGAGCGAGCAGACGACCATGACGATCAAGTTCCTCGCCATTGCACTGCTCGCAACCGTCGCGGCCGTCGGCTGCTCCCAGTCCGACACGCCGGCCGAACATTCCGCCGCCGATCGCGCCGAAGGCCACACCTCCTCGTCCGCCGGCCTGCCGGCCGGTCACATCGCCGCCGGCGAGCAACTCGCCAGCAGCAAGGGCAAGGCCACGGGCCAGTCCTGCGTCGACTGCCACGGTGCCGAAGGCAATGCGCCGATCGACGAGACCTACCCGAAGCTGGCCGGCCAGTACTACGACTACATCGCCCACTCGCTGCAGGCCTACCGCGATGGCGACCGCGAGCACGCGTTGATGTCGAGCCAGGCCAAGGACCTGACCGATCAGCAGATCGCCGATCTTGCCGCCTACTTCGGTTCGCGCAAGAGCGGCCTGCGCGACCTGCACAACGTGCACTGATCGCGCACGGATCGACCGATCGAAAAGGCCCGCGCAAGCGGGCCTTTTTTCGTGGCGCATCCACCCCGGCGAACGCCGCCCCCGCAAGCTAATCCGGCTTCACGCTGCCGTTGTTTTCCTGCAGCGCCGGCTTGAATGGAACATCCGGCGGCGGTCGCGCCCCGGCCGGCTGCTCGTTGAGGTTGGGGTCGGTGATGCCGCAGCCGCCACCAAGACCGAGCATCGACACCACGCATTCGATCCGCTTGTTGGTGCCGGGGATCGGGATCGCGACCTTCTGGATGCCCTTGCGCACCCATTCGGCCAAGAGAGTCTCGTTGGGCACCCAGTACTTGTCGAACGAGGTCGGCTCGAAATCGTTTGGCTTGCGCCGCAACCAGGTGCCGGCACGGTCGAGGTCCTTGATCTCCTGGGTGATCGTTCCCGGCGGCTGGGCCGGGGATGCGGAGCCCGGCGTTTCGGCCAGCCGGACGCTGCCGTCGCCGTTGTAGAGGCCGGGCTCGCCACGTTGCGCACCCGGCTGATTACGGGTCGAGTCGCCCCAGTCGTCGGCGCGCGCAGGGGTCGTCCAACTGCCCGGGGCAGACGTCGGCTTGGGGCCGGCGCCGGCACTGGTGACCGGGCGGGTGCCGCTGGCTGACGGGGTACCGGTGGCGCGGTTCGGCGTCACCGGCGCGGAGCTGGTCGAGGTCGAGGTCGAGGTCGAGGTCGAGGTCGAGGTCGAGGTCGAGGTCGAGGTCGGTGCGGCGGCCGGCACTGGCGTGGCGCTCGAGCTGGAAGCGGCGGGTGCGCGCGCGGCCGGTGCGGGGATTTCAGCGACACGCACGTCGGGCGTGGCCGAACGCAATTCCGGCGCGGCGATCGAAGGCTGCGGCAACTCGCGCACCGGTGCCCGCTGCAGTGGCGCCGTTACCTCGCGCACCGCGACCTCAGGGGTACGCGCGTCGATCGACGGCAGCGGGAGCTCGCGTTGCGGCAATTCGCGGCGAATCGGCTGCACCGGTTCCGGCACCTCGATCGCCCGCACCGCCTGCGGGCTCGTGCTCAGCTGCGGCGTCGCCATGCTCGGCTCCGGGCTGCGCCGGGTCGGCGGCAGTACGAACACGCTCGGTTCGCTCGGCGTCGGCTCGCTGACGGCGACCGGCTGCTCGACCGTCGGCGGCGGCAACTGCGGTTCGGGCACGTCACGCTGCGCCACGTCCGGCACCGGCGCCTCCAGGCTCGGGGGTTGTGGCGGTTGCAATGCGGCGGCCGTGGGCGATTCGGCGGCCGCCGCGGCCGCAGGCTCGGGCTGGCCTTGAGGCGCAGGTTCGGGCTGTTCGGCCGGCTGCTCGGGACCGCCACCGGGTTCGTCGGGCGTGCCGACGCCGATGTACTCGACCTGCACCACGGTTTCGCCTTCCGGCGGCGCGCTGACGGCCATGAAGCGCAGATACATCAGATAGAGCAGCATCACCGCGAAGAACAGGTGCCACAGCACGGTGACCCCCCAGGCGAACCAGCGCGCCCGCCGGTCCTCGCGCCCTGCCGGTTGCCACTGTTGCCGCCACAGCGTGGCGAAGGCCTGCCAGCGGTTGAGCTCGCCCACCCGCCGCGGCGGCATCGCCAAGGGCCGCAGCAGGAACACCTCGATGATCGCATCGGCGGTCGCACCGGTAACCGCGCCGGCGCGCCCGGTCATGCTCGCGAACCATGCCTGCCAGCCGGGCGGGAACTCACCGGGCGGTCGCCGCCGGTGCGGTGCCACCAGCTGCAACCGTCGCTGCAGGGCCTGGATGAGATCGGCGGCGGAGAACATCAACTACGCCGCGCCGGACTCAGGCCGCGTTGTCGCGGCGGATGTAAGGTGCCTCGCCGCTGTCGTGATCGGTGGCATCGCGCACCGCGGTCACGCCGGGGACCTTTTCCATCAGCGTCTTCTCGATGCCCTGCTTCAAGGTCACGTCGGCCATGCCGCAGCCGTGGCAACCGCCACCGAAGCGCAGCACGACCACGCCGTCGGCGGTGACTTCCTGCACCGCGACGTTGCCGCGGTGGCTCGCCAACTGCGGATTGATCTCGTGCTCGACCAGCCAGTGCACACGCTCGACCAGCGACGCCGAATCGGCCGGCGCTTCGCCCTTGATCTTGGGCGCGCGGATCTGCAGCTGGCCGCCGGTAGCCTGGGTTTCGTAATCGATCTGCGCGCCGTCCAGGAACTTCACGCTGGCCGCTTCCAGCCACACGGTGAAGCCTTCGCAATCCACCGCCCACTCGTCACCGTGCAGGTCGCCAGGCTCGGCGAACTCCAGGCGCACGTCGGCACGCGAGGTGCCGGGGTGGACGGCCGACAGGCGCACGCCCAGGCCCGGCAGGGCCTCACGCTCGATGAGCTTGCGGAAGTGGCTTTGGGCGGATTCGGAAATATTGATCATGCGTGCGTACGCTTCGACCCGAGCAGCTTGCGGGACATGCTCTTGGGGGCGGATTCGGAAATGTTGATCATGGGGCTATTCTAACGGGGTCCGCGCAGCCCGATGGCGCGCCTGCACTCTACGCCTACCACCGATGTGATTTCGTTCAGTCGGTGCGCCCTCCGCAAGGAATCCAGCCATGAACGACCTCATCCCCCTCGCCCAGGCCCATTGCATAGCCCGCCGCGGCAGCGAGCACAAGCTCAGCGAAGCGCGCGTGCGCGAGCTGCTGCCCGAGGTTCCCGGCTGGGAGCTGGCCGAGGACGGCCATGCCCTGACCAAGACCTTCGCCTTCGGCAACTACTACGAGACGATGGCGTTCGTGAACGCGCTGGCCTTCATGGCCCACCGCGAAGACCATCACCCGGATCTCAGCGTGCACTACAACCGCTGCGTGGTGCGTTATTCCACCCACGATGTCGGCGGGCTCAGCGAGAACGACTTCATCTGCGCGGCCAGGGCCGAAGCGCTCGCATCGTGATGCCGGTAACCCATCAGCACCAGCAACACGAGGTCGATCACGTGAACACTCTTCGCCAATGCCTGCCCGCCTGTTGCGCCGTCGCCCTGGGCACTTTGCTGGCGGCCTGCCACCAGGGCCCGGCCGTACCGTCGATCCCGTCGACCAAGTTGATGGCCATCGATACCCCGCCACCGGCCTACCCGCCCGAACTGGCCTGCGACGAGATCGGCGGCCAGGTCGTGCTGCTGATGTCGATCGGCCCCGACGGGCGACCAAAGGACGTGCGCACCGCGCAGAGCAGCCGCGTGCAGGCGCTCGACCAGGCCGCCCACGAGGCCGTGCGCCACTGGCGTTTCCAGCCAGCCACCCGCGGTGGCCAGCCGGTAACGACCACGCTGCAGGTGCCGGTGAACTTCAAGCCGCCGGTGATGCGACCGGACTCGTGCTTCGTCCTCGACGAGCAACGCAAGCGCGAGGGCTGAGCCCCCGCCTCGCGCAGCGTTAGCGATGCGCGAGGGACGTCGTCTCAGCCAAGCCGGTCGAGCACGTCGACCAGCTCCGTGGCCAGCGGCGCATTCAACAGATACGGCGCCTTGCCGCCGTCGAGGGCGAACTCCAGCGTCGAAGCGTGCAGGAACAGGCGCTTGAGCCCGGCCTGCTCACGCAGGCGCTTGTTGGCCTCGGCGTCGCCGTACTTGTCGTCGCCAGCGATCGGATGACCGATGTGTTGGGCGTGCACACGGATCTGGTGGGTGCGACCGGTCTCGATGCGGACTTCGCAGTAGGACTGCCCGCCGCGGCGCTCCAGCACCTTGAAATGGCTCAGCGACGGCTTGCCGGCCGCGTTGACCTGGACGTGGCGCTCGCCGCCCTGGCGCAGGCCGATGTGCAACGGCGCGTCGACGCTCATCACCCCGTCGGGCATGCGCCCGGTCAGCAACGCCAGGTAACGCTTGTTGATGCCGCCCTCTTCACGCATCAGTGCCTGCAGTTCGGTCAGGGCCGAACGCTTCTTGGCCACGATCAGCAGGCCGGACGTGTCACGGTCGAGCCGGTGCACCAGCTCCAGCGTGTGCCCGGGCCGTAGCGCGCGCAGGGTTTCGATTGCGCCGAAGGAAATGCCGCTGCCGCCATGACTGGCCACCCCGGAGGGCTTGTTCAGGGCCAGCAGGCGCGCGTCCTCGAACACGATCGCGGCATCCAGCGCATCCATGAAGCCCTTCGGTGGCGTGCCCTTGTCGCCGGTCTCGCCCAGACGCACCGGTGGGATGCGCACCTCGTCACCGGCCTCGAGCTTGCGCTCGGCCTTGGCGCGGCCGCCGTTGACCCGCACCTGGCCGGAGCGCACCAGCTTGTAGATCAGCGAGCGCGGCGCGCCCTTGAGCTGGCCGAGCAGGAAGTTGTCGAGGCGCTGGCCGTCGCGGTCGTCGGGGACGCGCACGGTCCGGGCACCCGCCGGGGCTGCCGTTGATGTCACTGAATGGGTCATCCGGGAAGGGTTATCTGATACACTCGCGACGCGAGATAAGGTTTTGATTTCGCAGGAAGTTGTCACCTAAGGGGCCGAAAGCCCCCTCCTGCGATTCCGGTCCGCGTCTAACCACTGCCCACGGGGTAGACATGTTAGCAAGCGCAGCCCGGCGGAACCGGCCCTCGTCCGGTGGGTCAAACCACCTGCGATGAACAACGTCCCGTGCGGCGCCAGCGCCGCCGGCCTTGCAGTCAGGAAAGTAACAACAAGCGCTCCCGCGGCGTGCCGTGGTGTCGTAGCGCTGGAAAACTTGAAGCCGCCGCCGACGGGCTCCCTCCTGGGATTTGCCCCCACGCTGGCCGGCTTGCGGTATCCAGAGGCGAAACGCCCACGGCGTTCCGCGGCCGCAGAATGCGTAAGCGTTCTGCGCCGACTACGCGCAGGAGCGCGCGAGGAACGCAACAATGAAACGCATGCTGATCAATGCGACGCAGGCAGAAGAACTGCGCGTCGCCATCGTCGACGGGCAGAACCTGTACGACATCGACATCGAGCAACCGGCGAAGGAACAGAAGAAGTCCAACATCTACAAGGGGCGCATCACCCGGCTCGAGCCTTCCCTTGAAGCTGCCTTCGTCGAATACGGCGCCGAGCGCCACGGCTTCCTGCCGCTGAAGGAAATCTCCCGCGACTACTTCCAGGCGGGCGTCGACCACAACAAGGCCGGGCTGCGCGAACTGCTGCGCGAAGGCCAGGAGGTCGTGGTCCAGGTTGACAAGGAAGAGCGCGGCAACAAGGGCGCCGCCCTGACCACGTTCATCTCGCTGGCCGGCCGCTACATGGTGCTGATGCCGAACTCGCCGACTGCGGGCGGCGTTTCGCGCCGTATCGAAGGCGACGACCGCGCCGAGCTCAAGAAAGCGATGGACTCGCTGGCGATCCCCGACGACATGGGTGTGATCATCCGCACCGCCGGCGTCGGCCGCGATGCCGAAGAACTGCAGTGGGACCTGGATTACCTGCTGCAGATCTGGAAGTCGGTCGCCGAGGCCGCATTGACCAAACCGGCGCCGTTCCTGATCTACGCCGAATCGCGCCTGATCATCCGCGCCCTGCGCGACTACATGCGCCCGGACATCGGCGAAATCCTGGTCGACACGCCGGAGATGTACGCCGAGGCGCGCGACTTCGTCGAGCAGGTGATGCCGCACAACCTGCGCAAGCTCAAGCACTACACCGACGACACCCCGCTGTTCAACCGCTTCCAGATCGAATCGCAGATCGAGAACGCCTACGAGCGCGAAGTGCGCCTGCCCTCCGGCGGCGCGCTGGTGATCGATCAGACCGAGGCGCTGACCGCGGTCGACGTCAACTCGGCGCGCGCCACCAAGGGCGGCGACATCGAGGAAACCGCGTTCCACACCAACCTGGAAGCCGCCGAAGAAGTGGCCCGTCAGCTGCGCCTGCGTGACCTCGGCGGCCTGGTGGTGATCGACTTCATCGACATGTCGAGCAACAAGCACCAGCGCGATGTCGAGAACCGTCTGCAGAACGCGCTCAAGTCCGATCGCGCCCGCGTGCAGATCGGCCGCATCTCGCGCTTCGGCCTGATGGAAATGAGCCGCCAGCGCCTGCGCCCGTCGCTGGGCGAGTCGAGCCAGCTGGTGTGCCCGCGCTGCGACGGCCACGGCCGCATGCGCAGCGTCGAGTCGCTGTCGCTGTCGATCCTGCGCCTGGCCGAAGAGCACGCGATGAAGGAAAACACCGGCCAGGTGCTGGTGCAGGCACCGACCGAGATCGCCAACTACCTGCTCAACGAGAAGCGCCGCGCGCTGAGCGAGATCGAGAAGCGCCATGACGCGCCGATCGTGATCGTTGCCGACGAGCAGTTGCACACCCCGCATTACGAGGTCACGCGCATCCGCGAGAACG
This sequence comes from Lysobacter cavernae, assembly GCF_042648505.1. NCBI lineage: Bacteria > Pseudomonadati > Pseudomonadota > Gammaproteobacteria > Lysobacterales > Lysobacteraceae > Lysobacter > Lysobacter cavernae. The sequence continues at coordinate 177,504 of NZ_JBHRXK010000005.1, read as the reverse complement.
AGCTCGGCGAGGAAACCAGCAAGCCCAGCTACCACCGCGGCACCCCGCGCAAGCTGCCGACCCACGCGCTGACCAAGGCCCACCTCAACATCCCGGACCTGCCGGCCGTCACCAACGTCAAGCCGACCCAGCCGGCCCCGCTGCGCGAGCCGCGCGAGACCCCGGTCGCCGCCGCGGTTCCCGCCCCGGCACCGGTCGCCGCCACGCCGACGCATTCGATCGGCGTGGTCGAGCGCATCCTGCGTTTCTTCGGCGGCAGTCAGCCCACAGGCGCCTCTGCGGCCGAAGCTGCCCCGACGGCTCGCGGCCAGGACAACCGCGGCCGCAACGAGCGCAATGACCGCAACGGTCAGCGCCGTGACGGCCGCAGCGGCAAGCCGGGCCGCGACGGTCGTCGCGACGAGCCGCGCCGCGAAAAGCCGCAGCAAGCCCAGGCCCAGGGCGCCAGCCCGGCCGGTCAGCAGCAGAACCGTCCGCAGAAGCAGGCAGCGCAGCCGCCCAAGCCGCAGGCGCAACAGCCCAAGCCGCCCAAGCCGCAGAACGAGGAGCGCCCGGGCAACGCCCAAGGCGCGACGCAGAATGCGCCGCGTCCGCCGCGCGAGCCCAGGCCGGCCGCCGCCAGCAAGCCGGAGGCAGCAACCCCGGCCATCGAAGCAGTCGTCGCCCTGCCCGCCATCGCTGTCGCAACGGACGCCGCGGTCGCTGGAAGCGAGGCGGTGAAATTCGAAGCGGCTGCAACCAGCGAGGCAGTTACCGTCGACCAGGACGCCGCATCGGTTGGCAACGAGGCCCTAGGCGAAGGCGCTGGCCGCCGCCGCCGTGGCCGCCGCGGTGGTCGCCGCCGTCGTCGCGGTGCAGGCGAGACCGGTGCCGCCGGTGAGGCGCAGCTGCATGACGACGCGCTGCTCGATGACGAAGACGACAACGCAGGCGACGAGCCCGGGGCCGCACCGGCACCGCTGGCCAACCGTTCGCAGCCGGAATTCGATTTCGAGGACGTGACCGAAGCACCGAAGCCGGCCCCCCGTGCCCAGGTTGCACCGGCCGTCGCCGCAGTCGCCGCCGTGATCATTGCGGCGCCAGAAGCTGCGTCGGAAGCCGAATCCGCCCTCCCCGCTGCGCACGCAGAGACGCAGACCCCGCCCCCCGCGGCGGTCGAAACCGCACCGACCGCAACGCAGGACGAGCCTCCGGCTCCGCAAGCCGTCGTCGAAAACACGCAGGTCACGCCCACCGTGGTGCCGCCGCCGGCCGTGGTCGAAGAGGCTGTTGTCGAAGAGACCGTGGTCGAGGAAGTCACCGTCGTCGAACCGCAGCCGACCGCGCCGACCGCGCCCGAGAAGCCCGACGCCAGTGAAGTAGCCGATTCGCGTCCGCAAGAAGTCGCTCCGACGCCGGACGTAGCCGAACCGGCCACGCCGCGCACCGCGGGCCTGTTCGACACGCTGCCGCAGCCGTCGGCACCGGCACCCGAGCCGGCGGAAGCCGCGGTGCAAGGCGAGACGGCGGCACAGCCGGATGCCTCGCAGGACGAAGCACCGAAGCAGCACGAGGAACATCGCGTCTGACGCGATACCCGCAGTAACCCCAACACTGGCCGCCACGAGCGGCCAGTGTTGTTTCAGGGCTTACAGCGCGTGGGCCGGATCGACCAGGCCGTACTGGCTGGCCAGGCGCGCGAGCGCGATGCTGTCGGTGATGCCAAGCTTCTCGAACAGCCGTGTCTTGTGGGTGTTGACGGTCTTGGCGCTGAGGTTGAGTCGCTTGGCGATGTCTTCCTGGCGCAGGCCCTGCACCAGCAGCAGCGCAACCTCCACCTCGCGTGGGGACAGCTCGTCGAACGGCGAAGCACTGCCGCCGATGCCGGCCAACGCCAGGTTCTGGGCAATGCCGCTGGCGAGGTAGCGTTTGCCGCGGGACACGTCGCGCACCGCGCGCAGCAACTCGGCGGCGTCACCACCCTTGCCGACATAGCCGGAGGCGCCGGCTTCGAGCAGGCGCTTGGGCAACGGCCCGTCCTCCAGCACCGACACGATGATCACCCGCGTGCCGTGATCGCCTTTGACGATGCGTTCGGTCACCTCCAGTCCGCTGACGCCCGGCAGGTGCAGGTCGCACAGCACGACGTCAGGCGTGAGCTTGCGGATCTGCGGCAACGCCAGCTCGCCGCTTTCGGCGTCGCCGACCACCACGATGTCGGTCTCGGCCGACAGGATCATGCGCATGCCGGTCCTTACCAGCGCATGGTCGTCCACGATGAAAACCCGGATGGTCATCCCTTTCCCCCGTGATCAATGCCCCATTCCGCGAGGCTACGCGGCCCCCGGAGAGCGCGCAACCTGCGGCCCGCTGGCCCTGCCGGCGAAGCCGGCCTGGTGCACACTGCGCGCTACTTTCAAGGAAGTCGCCATGCGCCATAGCCTGCCCTGCGCCCTAGCCCTCTCCACCCTGCTGCTCGCCGCTTGTTCGCAGGCGCCACACGCGGTGCGCAACCAGCCCGCGTCCGGGGCGGCCGCCCCGGCGGCCAGCACCTGGCTCGCCGATGTCCGCTCGATTGCGAACGCAGGCGAAAACGCCCAGCGCCGCGCCGCCATCAGCCAACGCCTCGACACGCTCGGCATCGCCTGGCGCAAGGCGCCATTCGAGATCAACGGACAGCGGGGCGAGAACCTGCTCGCCGATCTCGGCGGTCCGGCCGGCGCACCGTTGCTGCTGCTCGGCGCGCACTCCGACCGCGTCGAGAAAGGCAACGGCGCTACCGACAACGCTTCGGGCAGCGCAACCGTGCTGGCACTGGCACAACGCCTCAAACAGCAGCCGCTGCAGCACCACCGCATCGCGATCGCGTTCTGGGACCTGGAGGAGCGCGGCCTGCTCGGCGCCAAGGCCTATGTCGCCGACGGCGGCACCCAACCCGCGTTGTACGTCAACTTCGACGTGTTCGGTTGGGGCGACACGCTGTGGATGATGGCGCCCGAAGCCGGCCAGGCCCTCGCCCAGGCCAGCCAAACAAGCGCGCATGCGGCGCAACTGGGCTTCTCGTCCGGTGAGCACTATCCACCGACCGATCACCTCGCTTTCCTCAAGGCCGGCTGGCCGGCGGTGTCGTACTCGCTGGTCGGCGGCGACGAGATCAAGTTGATCCTCGACGCCTACGCCGGCAAGAAACTCGCCGCGCCGCCCAAAGTCATGCAGGTGATCCACAGCGAGCGCGATACCGTGGCGCAGATCGACGCCGACGCCGCAGCGCGCGGCGTGTCTGCGGTCGAGCAGGCGTTGCGGCGCTGGGATGCGGCAGCACCGCAGTCAGCGAAGCCCGTGGCCGGTTCACGCCGATAGACGTCCGAATATGCAGACGTCCGAAAACATGGATGTCCGAAAACAGCGAGCCGCATGCCCCGGCTTCTGTCAGCATGTGGCAACGACTTCCCTGAGGCTTGCATGAGCACCCACGTCGACTTTTTCCGCCAATTGCATACCGATGGCCTGTTGTTGCTCGCCAACGCCTGGGACGCCGGCAGCGCGCGCCTGATCGAGAGCCTGGGCGCGCCGGCCATCGCCACCACCAGCGCCGGCATGGCCTGGGCGCACGGCTATGCCGACGGTGACCAGTTGCCGGTGTCGCGACTGACCGCCACCGTCGCCGACATCCTGCGTGTGATCCGGGTGCCGCTCAGCATCGATGTCGAGGGCGGTTATTCCGACGATCCCACCGTCGTCGCCGCGACCGTCGCTGACCTCGCCGAAGCCGGCGTGGCCGGCATCAACCTCGAGGACGGCGGCGGCGATCCGGCGCTGCTCTGCGCCAAGATCGAGCAGATCAAGCGCGCCTGCGCGCAGCGTGGCACCGACGTATTCGTCAACGCCCGCACCGACGTCTACCTGCGTGGCCTGGCACCGCCCGGCGAGCGCGTCGAGGTCACCCTAGCCCGCGCCGCGCGCTACCGCGAGGCCGGTGCCGATGGCTTGTTCGTTCCGGGCATCAGCGATGGTGCGGAGATCGCGGCCGTCGCGTCGCAAGCCCGCCTGCCACTCAACGTGATGCTGCGCCCCAACCTGCCCGGCCCCGACGAACTGAAGTCGCTGGGCGTGCGTCGCCTGAGCGCGGGCTCGGGCCTGGCCGAGTCGGGGCTCGCCTACACCCAGCGCCTCGCCACCGCGTTCCTGCGCGATGGCCGCGCCCCGGCGGATGAAAGTCCCATCGGCTATTCCGCGATCAACGCCCTGTTCGCTGACCGTTGATCTTCGACCTGACCTCAGCCTGAAAGCAAAAAGCCCGCACATAGCGGGCTTTTTGCTTGAGTCGATTGACGGAGACCATTCGGTGAGCGCGGTGATTGCGGGCCGTCAGATCGCGCCCCATGCAAGCGCCCCGCTTGCTGCCGAGGCCGGTAATCGCGCGAGCGCAGCCACGAAATGGCGGAGAGAGTGGGATTCGAACCCACGGAAGGTTTGACCCTTCGCCGGTTTTCAAGACCGGTGCCTTAAACCGCTCGGCCATCTCTCCGTGATGGATGCGCGACCGCGCTGACGCGGCGGCGCATTCTCTCATGCCTGCGTGACGATGCGCGGCGGCGGGATGTTCAGCGGCGGAATTTTCTCGGCACCGTCCGGGCACGGCATGCCCTTGATCTCGCTGCACTGCAGCCGCGCCGACTCGACCAGGGCCGGTGCCTTCTCGGCGATGAAGTCGATGAACACGCGCACTGCCGGCAACAGGCCGCGGCGCGAGGCGAACACGGCATGGAAGATGCCCTGCGGCAGCCGCCATTGCGGCAATACGACCTCCAGTTCGCCGCGGCGCACGGCGTCGGCGCAGATCGTCTCTGGCAGCAGGGTGATGCCCACGCCCTGCTTGGCCAGCGCCATCAGCATCGGGAAGTCGAAGCCCATCACGCGTGGCTTGAGTTCGACGCGACGCACGTCGCCGTCCGGGCCGTGCAGCTCCCAGCGCTGGCGCGACTCCTCCTCGCTCATGCTCATGGTGACGTGGTCGCCCAGTTCGTCGGGGTTCTTCGGCCGGCCCATGCGGCGCAGGTAGTCCGGACTGGCCACCAGCAGCTCCTGGATCTGGCCGAAGCTGCGCATCACCAGGCTGCCGTCGTCGTCGAGCTTGGAACGCACGCGCATGGCGACGTCGATGCCTTCGTTGATGATGTCGACGCGGCGGTTGCTCACATGCAGCTGCACCCGCACCTGCGGGTAACGGGCCAGGAACTCGGGCAGCAGCAGCGGCATCTGCTGCTGGGCCACGCCGACCGGCACACTGACCCGGATCAGCCCGCGCGGCTCGGCGCTGAGCCGGTCGACCACCTCGTGCGCGGCCTGCGCCTCGGCCAGCATCGACTGCGCATGGCGGTAGACGCTGTTGCCGACGTCGGTCACCGCGAAGCGGCGGGTCGAGCGCTGCAGCAGGCGCACGCCCAGGTCGGTCTCGAGCTGGCTGATGCGCCGGCTCAGGCGCGACTTGGGAATGCCCAGTGCGCGCTCGGCCGCGGCGAATCCACCGTGGTCGACCACCATGGCGAAGTAATAGAGGTCGTTGAGGTCGTGCATGGCAGCAATTCCAAATTTGGAACAATCAGTGATATTTGACCAGCTTTATCCCGATATGGCAACGATCTAGATTGGGCTCCAACGCGGCGCCGTGCCGCCTACGCCCAAGAGGCCCGCCATGAAGCTCCTGCACCTGGATTCCAGCGCCCTCGGCGCAAACTCGGTCACCCGCGAACTCAGCGCCGCGATAGTGACACGCTGGCAGGAAGCCCTGCCGGAGCTGCGCGTCGAATACCGCGACCTCGATGTCGACCCGGTCCCGCACCTGACCGGCCGCTCGCTGGCCAAGGCCGACCCGATCGAAGCCGCGGCCGCCGAGCGCGTGCTGCAGCAGTTCCTCGCTGCCGATGTAGTGGTGATCGGTGCGCCGTTTTACAACTTCAGCATTCCCTCGACGCTGAAGGCCTGGATCGACCGCATCGCGATCTCCGGGCGGACGTTCCGCTACACCGCCGAAGGCGTGCAGCAAGGGCTGGCCGGCGGCAAGCGCGTGATCGTGGCCAGCGGCCGCGGCGGCCAGTACGGCGACGGCAACCCGGCGGACTTCCAGGAGGCCTATCTGCGCCAGGTGTTCGGCTTCCTGGGGGTTCACGACGTCGAGATCGTGCGCGCCGAAGGCGTGGCCTACTCGCCGCAGCACCGCGCCGACGCCCTGGCGGCTGCGCACGCCGCGATCGGCCAGCCGCTGCGCAAAGCGGCCTGAGCCAGGCGACCCGGCGCCCTCCTCCCCCTCACCGGTAACGCAACGGGCCCGCAATGCGGGCCCGTTTTTTTCGTCGGTTTGGCGAGCAGCGGCACGCCTTACTCGATGCGATCCAGGCCGCCCATGTACGGGCGCAATACCTCGGGCACGGTGATCGAGCCGTCGGCGCTCTGGTAGTTCTCCATCACCGCGATCAACGCACGGCCGACCGCGACGCCGGAGCCGTTGAGCGTGTGCACCAGCTCCGGCTTGCCAGTGGCCGGGTTGCGCCAGCGCGCCTGCATGCGCCGGGCCTGGAACGCCTCGCAGTTCGAGCACGAGGAGATCTCGCGGTAGGTGTCCTGCGACGGCAGCCAGACTTCCAGGTCGAAGGTCTTGGTCGCGGCAAAGCCCATGTCACCGGTGCACAGCAGCATGCGGCGGTACGGCAGGCCGAGCTTCTCCAGCACGACTTCGGCGCAGCGGGTCATGCGGTCGTGCTCGGCGTAGCTCTCGTCGGGGCGCGCGATCGTGACCAGCTCGACCTTCTCGAACTGGTGCTGGCGGATCATGCCGCGGGTGTCGCGACCGTGGCTGCCGGCCTCGGCGCGGAAGCACATCGAGTGCGCGGTCATGCGCAGCGGCAGCGCGGCGTCTTCGACGATCTCGTCGCGGACGATGTTGGTCAGCGGGACTTCGGAAGTCGGAATGAGGTAGCGCTTGTGCGCGGTCTCGCCGTCGCCGACTGCAGTGGCGAACAGGTCTTCCTCGAACTTCGGCAACTGCCCGGTGCCACGCATGCTGTCGGCATTGACCAGCAGCGGCACATTGGTTTCCTGGTAGCCGTGCTCGTCGGTGTGCAGGTCGAGCATGAACTGCGCGAGTGCACGGTGCAGGCGCGCCAATTGCCCACGCAGCACGGTGAAACGCGCGCCGCTGAGCTTGGCCGCGGTGTCGCCGTCGAGCCAGCCGTTGCGCGCGCCGAGTTCGACGTGGTCCTTGACCGCGAAATCGAACACGCGCGGCGTGCCCCAGCGGTGCTGTTCGACGTTGTGCGCCTCGTCATCGCCGGGCGGCACCGACTCGTGCGGCAGATTGGGCAGGCCCAGTGCGATTGCCTCGATCTCGCCACGGATGGTCTCCAGGCGCACCTCGCTGGCCTTGAGCTCGTCGCCAAAACCGGTGACCTCGGCCATCAGCGCGCTGACGTCCTCGCCCTTGGCCTTGGCCTGGCCGATCGCCTTGGAGCGCGTGTTGCGCAGGTTCTGCAGCTCCTGGGTGCGGACCTGGATCTGCTTGCGCTCGCTTTCCAGCGACTCCAGCGTGCTCGCGTCGAGTTCGTAACCACGGGTTTCGCGCAGGCGCGTGGCGAGTTCGGCGGGATTATGGCGCAGCAGGTTCGGATCGAGCATGGCGGGGTGTCGGAGTGCTGGTCGAGGCGACAGAGGCCGCGATTATCGCGTGTTACGCCGCCCAAGAGCGACCGGTTGCCGAATCATTAACCCGGTTCTGGGCAGAATCGGGGCATCCCCCTCAGCGAATAGACCATGTCCACACCTGCGTCCGCTCCGCACCGTTCGCCCCCGGATTTGATGGCCTGGATGCCAGGGCGGCGCTCGCTGCTGTGGGTGCTGCTGGCCTTCGTCGGCGGGTTGCTGCTGTTTGCACTGGTGCTGTCGCGCGGGCGCGATGCCGGTCCCGATCGTGCCCGCGGTTCGCTTCCGACCGCGACGGGGCCGGACTACGCGCCGTTGCCGGCGCCGCTGCCGGCCGCTCGTGACGACAACGCCAGCAGCATGGGCAAGGCGCCCTCACCCACTGCCGGCGACGGCGACGACCAGCCGCGGTTGGTCGAGACCACACCGCCACCGCCGCCTGCCGCGATGAAGCCGGTCGCACCACCGGCCCCGGTCGCCGTGTCGCGTCCGGAACCGATCGCCGGGCAGACGCCCGCCCCGCGCTATCCCACGCAGGCGCTGCGTCGTGGCGAGAGCGGCACGGTCATGGTGCGTGCGCAGATCGGCGCCGACGGCACGCCGACGTCGGTCAGCGTCGCCACCGGCAGCGGCTCGCGCCAGCTCGACCGGGCCGCCGTCGACGCGGTCCGGCGCTGGCGCTTCCGCCCGGCGCTGGCCAACGGCCAGCCGACAACAGGCACCGTCATGGTGCCGATCAGCTTCGACGCCCGGCGCTGAGCCTCCGCGCCGGGTCGCCATGGATCAGGCAGCGTCGAGCTGCAGTCCGGCCTGACGCGCCAGGCTCTCGAAGCCCGGGAATGAGGTGGCCACGTTGGCCACATCGCCGATGCGCACCTCGCCCTCGGCCCGTTGCGCCGCCATCGCGAAGCTCATCGCGATGCGGTGATCGCCGTGGCTGTCCACCGCACCACCGCGCAGGCGGCCGCCACTGATCACCGCACCGTCGGCGGTTTCCTCGATCGCGATGCCCAGCGTGCGCAGGCCCTGCGCCATGGTCGCGATCCGGTCCGACTCCTTGACCCGCAGCTCGGCCGCGTCGCGGATCACGGTGTCGCCCTGGGCGCAGGCCGCCGCGACGAACAAGGCCGGGAACTCGTCGATCATGTCCGGCACCAGCTCGCCGCCCACCTCGATGCCGTGCAGGGGCGCATGGCGCACCAGCAGGTCGGCGACCGGCTCGCCGCCCTGCTCGCGCCGGTCCAGCTCGGTGATGTCGGCGCCCATCGCGCGCAGCGCCGTCAGCAGGCCGGTGCGGCGCGGGTTCATGCCGACCGCCTGCAGCCGCAGTTCCGAGCCCGGCACGATGCTGGCAGCGACCAGGAAGAACGCCGCCGATGAGAAATCCGCCGGCACCTGCACGTCGGTCGCCCGCAGGCGATGCCCGCCTTCGATGCGGGCAAAACCCGGCGAGAACTCGATCGGCCAGCCGAACGCGGCGAGCATGCGCTCGGTGTAATCGCGGGTCGGGTGCGGTTCGCGCACCACGGTGTCGCCGTGCGCGTAGAGGCCGGCCAGCAGCAGCGCCGACTTCACCTGCGCGCTGGCGACCGGCAAGGTGTAATCGATGCCGTGCAGTGCGCGGCCACCGGCCAGGCGCAGCGGCGGCAATCCGCCCGCCTCCGAGCCGATCCGCGCGCCCATCTGCTCCAGCGGCTCGGTCACGCGCCGCATCGGTCGTTTCGACAGCGAGGCATCGCCGACCAGCACGCTGTCGAAAGCCTGCCCGGCCAGCACACCGGCGAGCAGACGCATGCCGGTGCCAGCATTACCGCAGTCGAGTGGCGCCGTGTTGCCCTTCAAACCATGCAGGCCGACACCGTGGACGATGCGCTCGCTCGCACTCGGTGTTTCGATGCGCACGCCGAGCTGCTCGAACACGCGCGCGGTGGCGCGAGTGTCCTCGCCTTCGAGGAAGCCGCTGATCCGCGTCGTCCCTTCGGCCAACGCACCCAGCATCACTGCACGGTGCGAGACCGACTTGTCGCCGGGCACGCGCAGTGACCCGCGCAGGGGCTGCCCGCGACGGGCGACCCAGTCCTGCGCCGCGCTCATGCCAGCACCGCGTCGAGCGCCGCCAGCAGGCGCCGGTTTTCCTCGGCGGTACCGACGGTGATGCGCAGGCAATCGGACAGGCCATACCCGCCCATCGGCCGCAACACCACACCGCGCGCGACCAGGTCGGCCTCGACCTGTGCGGTGCGGGCGCCAAACTCGACCAGCACGAAGTTGGTCTGCGAGGGATACACGCGCAGGCCGCGCGCGGTCAGGGCGGTGGTCAGGGCTGCACGCTGCTCGCTGTTGCGCGCGCAGGCCCATTGCAGGTGAGAGACGTCGCCAAGCACCGCCTCGCACGCCGCCAGCGCCGGACCGTTGACGTTGAAGCTCTCGCGCAGGCGCTCCATCACCGCGACCAGGCCCGGCGCACCGATCAGGTAACCGACGCGCAGGCCGGCCAGGCCGTAGGCCTTGCTGAAGGTGCGGGTCAACACCAGGTTGGGATGTGCGGCCAGCAACGGCAGCGCAGTGGCGACATCGTCGGCGTCGGCCATTTCGGCGTAGGCCTCGTCCATCACCACGATCACCTCGTCCGGCACTCGTGCCATGAACGCCTGGAACGCGGCCCGGCCGAACCAGCTGCCGGTCGGGTTGTTCGGGTTGGCCAGGTAGACCAGCTTGGTCTTCGCCGTGATCGCCGCGGCCAGGGCCTCGAGATCGTGGCCGCGTGGCATCGTGGCGTGGTCGCGCGGCAAGGCCTCGACGATGCGCAGGTCGGCACCGGCCGCCTGCGTCGCCAGCGCGAACACGGCAAAACCGTAACGCGAGAACACGACCTCGTCGCCCGCGCCGGCGAACACCTGCGCCAATTGCATCAGCAACTCGTGCGAGCCGTTGCCGAGCAGGATCTGCGCGGTATCGACACCGTGGCGAGCCGTGAGCGCCCGCTTGAGGTCGGCTCCGAGCGGGTCGGGGTAGCGGTGCAGCATGTGCAGTTGGTCGAGGATCGCCTCGCGCGCGGCCGGCGATGGGCCGTACGGGTTTTCGTTGGAGCCCAGTTCGACCAGGTTGGCCTCGCCGAGTCGCTTGCGGAAGCCAACCAGATCGTGGCCCGGGTCATAGGCGCGCAAGCGCTGCACGCCCGGTTGGGCGCGCGAGGCGAACCAGGCTTCGTCGAACTCGTTCAGCACGGCATCGCTCCGTTCGACCGCAGCACTCATGCGATCGCGACCGGGTAGGAACCCAGCACCTTCACTTGCTGCGCGTAATCGGCCAGTTCGTCGAGGGCGTGGCGCATGGCCTCTTCCTGCACGTGGCCACCGACGTCGATGAAGAAGGCGTACTGCCACAGCCCGGTATGACCTGGGCGCGACTCGATGCGGTTCATGCTCAGACCGTGCTTGGCGAACGGCGCCAGCACGTGGTACAGCGCACCGGGCTGGTCCTTGATGAAGATCAGCAGCGAGGTGCGGTCATTGCCCGAAGTCGAAAACAGCTCGCGGCCGATGACCAGGAAACGGGTGGTGTTGTCCGGGCGGTCCTCGATCGGCCCCGCGATGGACTTCAGGCCGTAGACATTGGCGGCGCTGATGCCGGCAATCGCCGCGGCATCGTCCGAACTGCGCGCACGACGCGCGGCCTCGGCGTTGCTGGCAACGGCGATCTTCTCGGCCTTGGGCAGGTACTGGCGCAGCCAGGCCTTGCACTGCGCGAACGACTGCGGGTGCGAATAGACACGCTCGATGTCCTCGATGCGGCCACTGCGCGACAACAGGTGCTGATGGACGCGCAGCTCGACCTCGCCGCAGATCTTCAACTTGGAAGTCAGGAACATGTCCAGCGTCGACTGGATCGTGCCCTGGGTGGAGTTCTCCACCGGCACCACGCCGAAATCGGCATTGCCGGCTTCCACTTCCTGGAACACCTCCTCGATGCTGCCCAGCGGCAGGCCGTGGATGGAGTGGCCGAAATGCTTGAACACCGCCTGCTGCGAGTGCGTGCCTTCCGGGCCGAGGAAGCCGATCTTGAGCGGCTCCTGCTGCGCCAGGCAGGCCGACATGATCTCGCGGAACAACCGCACCAGCACGTCGTCGTTGAGCGGGCCGTCGTTGCGGTCGACCACACGCCGCAGCACCTGCGCCTCGCGCTCGGGACGGTAATAGTCGACGGCGGCCGCGAGCTTGCCCTTGGCCTTGCCGACCTGGTTGGCGAACTGCGCGCGCTCGACGATCAGCTCCTGGATGTGGCGGTCGATGCCGTCGATTCGATCGCGCAGCATGGCCAGGTCGAGTGCGGGGAGCTGGGTTTGGCTGGCCTTCTTGTCCGTGCCTGCAGCAACGTTTTTCGCCGCTGCTTTCTTCACTACCGGCTCCTTGTTGGCCTTTGACCGCTTTGTCACTTCAGATTTGTCTTTCATTCGAGTCTCGTTGCCTCCGAAGGTATTGGTTGCCGTCCATGGCGAGACACCCTCGCCTTCGGATCGTCCGACCCGGCCATCCATGGCCGGGCGTTCGCGGCCGCGGCCGCTCACCCATGCCGTTGCTGGAAGTCGCGCATGAAGGACGCCAGCGCCTGCACGCCCGCCTCCGGCATCGCGTTGTAGATCGAGGCGCGCATGCCGCCCAGCACTCGGTGCCCCTTGAGCGAGATCAATCCCGCGGCCGTGCTTTCCTGCAGAAACGCCGCATCGAGTGCGCTGTCGTGCAGGAAGAACGGCACGTTCATGCGCGAGCGTGCCGCCGTGGCGACCTCGTTGCAGTAGAAGCCACCGGAAGTGTCGATGGTGTCGTACAGCAGCGCCGACTTGCGCGCGTTGCGCTGGGCGAATTCGGCCACGCCGCCTTCGGCCAGCATCCACTTCACGGTCAGGCCGAGCAGGTACCAGTTCCAGGTCGGTGGCGTGTTGAGCATCGACTCGCCCTTGAGGTGCGCGCGGTAGTCGAAGATCCCGGCGCGCGGCTGGCCGGCACGCTCAAGCAGGTCGCGGCGGATGATCACCACGGTCACGCCCACCGGGCCGAGGTTCTTCTGCGCACCGGCGTAGATCACGCCGAACCTGGAGATGTCGAGCGGCTCGGAAGCGATCGATGAGCTGAAGTCGGCAAACAGCGGCACGTCGCCGACGTCGGGAATGTCGCAGCCGTTCGCCGACCTGAACTCGACGCCGTGGATGGTCTCGTTGGCGGTGTAGTGGACGTAGGCGGCACCGTCGGACAACCGCCAGCTGTTGCGTGCCGGGATGTCGCGGAACCCGCCGGGTTCGCCGTCGGCGGCCAGGTTGGCATGCACGTACGGCGTGACCTGTTTCAGTGCGGTCTTGCCCCAGTGACCGGTGATCACGTAATCGGTGGCCTGGCCCGGATCGGCAAAATTCAAGGCGATCAGCGCCTGCTGCACGGTCGCCCCGCCCTGCAGGAACAACACCGCGTAGTCGTCCGGGATCGCCATCAGCGTGCGCAGGTCGGCTTCGGTCTCGTGGGCCACCTGCATGAACTCGGGGCCGCGGTGGCTCAGTTCCACGATCGAGGCGCCCACGCCGTGCCAGTCGAGCATCTCCGCCTGCGCCTGCTGCAATACCGGTTCGGGCAAGGTCGCGGGACCGGGACTGAAGTTGAACGCGCGCGACATGAAACGCTCCGGAGAGAGGAAGATCGGAGTCCAAGTATGCCGCAGCGCAGCACGCTGCGGGTTCATGGTTTCCCGCGCAACTTTTTGCACGATTACGGCCTCTATAGTTCAGGTACAGCGCCCATCCGGAGCCGGCCATGTCCTTGCGCGACGCACTCAAGATTCCCGCCACCCAGATCACCGACGAAGCGGTCTACCGCGAGCGTCGGCGTCTGATCGCCGCCTTCGCCGCCGCCCCCGCGTTGGGCCTGCCCGGCTGCGCCGAGGCCGAGCCACCGGCACCACCGCAAACTGCTGTCACGCCCGAGCAGGCCCGCGCCGGCTTCCACACCAACGAGCCCCTGACCCGCTTCGAGGACATCACCAGCTACAACAATTTCTACGAGTTCGGCACCGGCAAGACCGACCCGTCGCGCGCGGCCCGCACCCTGCGCACGCGCCCATGGACAGTCGCCGTCGGCGGCCATTGCGCCAAGCCCGGCAAACTCTCGTTCGACGACCTGCTCCACGGCCTCACGCCCGAGGAGAGGGTCTACCGGCTGCGCTGCGTCGAAGGCTGGTCGATGGTGATCCCGTGGCTGGGCGTGCCGTTGGCCGACGTGCTCAAGCGCTTCGAACCAACCTCGCAGGCGAAGTACGTGGCCTTCACCACCCTCGCCGACCGCAAGCAGATGCCCGGCCTGTCGTACCGGGCGCTGGACTGGCCGTACCGCGAGGGTCTGCGCATCGACGAGGCCATGCACCCGTTGACGATCCTCGCCACCGGCCTGTACGGCAAGCCGCTGCTGCAGCAGAACGGCGCGCCGCTGCGGCTGGTGGTGCCGTGGAAGTACGGCTTCAAGAGCATCAAGTCAATCGTCGCGATCACCTTCGTCGAGAAGATGCCGTTCACCAGTTGGAACGATTCGCAGCCGAGCGAGTACGGCTTCTTCTCCAACGTCAATCCGCGTGTCGACCACCCGCGCTGGAGCCAGAAGACCGAGCGCCGCATCGCCGGCACCGGCAGCAAGCTGTTCGCCGAGCGCATCCCCACCCAGCTCTTCAACGGTTATGCCGAGCAGGTCGCGGGCCTGTACGCCGGCATGAACCTCAAGCGCTGGTTCTGACGATGACGTTGGCGATTCCGATCTGGCGCCCCGGCCGGCAGGCCCTGATTCTCAGCAAGACTCTGGTGCACCTGCTCGCGCTGACGCCGGCGGCGATCCTGGCCTGGCAGATCCGCGAGGAGTTCCTGACCGGCAGCGGCGGCCTCGGCGCCGACCCGGTTGCGGCGATCGAGCACCGCCTCGGCCTGTGGGCGCTGCGCCTGTTGCTGATCACGCTGGCGATCACGCCGCTGCGCCAGCTCAGCGGACAGCCGGTCGTGTTGCGCTTCCGTCGCATGCTCGGTCTGTACGCGTTCTTCTACGCGACCTTGCACTTCACCGCCTACCTGGTGCTCGACCTGCGCGGCTACTGGACGCAGGTTTTCGAGGAAATCGCCAAGCGTCCCTATATCACCGTCGGCTTCGCCGCCTGGTTGCTGTTGCTGCCGTTGGCCATCACCTCGACCCAGGCGGCAATCCGCCGGTTGGGCCACAACTGGGCGCGTCTGCACCAACTGGTCTATGTGGTCGCGGTGCTGGCGGTGCTGCACTTCTGGTGGATCGTCAAATCCGACATCCGCGAGCCGCTGCTGTACGCAAGCCTGCTCGCGGCGCTGTTGGGCTGGCGCTTGTGGAAGCGGCTGCGGACGATCAACGCGCGCCGTACAACAGCAGCAGGCTGAGCGCACCGGCCAGCAGCAGCGCGGCCAACAGCAGCCACGGCATGCGCCGCACCGAGCGCGGCAAGGGCGACGACGGCCGTGGTGATTCCTCCACCGGCACGCGCGCATGCACGACCGCAGTGGCCTCGACCGGGCCGCTGCGTTGCGTCGGCGACTCGATCACGAAGCGATGCTGCACGCCGAACACGACCTGGTCACCGGGCTGCAGCAGCGCATGGCGGACCGGACGGCCGTTGACCACGCTGCCCTCGACCGAGCCCAGGTCGCGCAGCACCACGCCATCGGCATGGGCCTCCAGCAGGGCATGGCGTTCGGCAAAGCCCGACTCGCTGATGCGGATGTCGCTTTCGCCGGCACGGCCGACGGTGCGCGGGCGATCGAGGGTGAAGCTGCGGCCGTGGTGCGGCCCGCCGACACCGCGCAACACCATGCGCGTGTCGTTGCCGCCGGAGAAACCGTAGTCGGCCGGGGCCGGCAGCGGCTCGGCGGCCAGCAGCACCAGCTCGATGCCGTCGAGGAAGACCGCGTCGCCGATCCGCAGCATCGCCACGCGCCGGACAGGGCGACCGTTGACGTGCAGGCCGCGCATGCCTTCGCGCACCTGCAGCCAGACCCCGCGGCGATCGACGCACAACTGTGCGACGGCGTTGTCGGCGTCATGGGTCAAGGCGACGCGGCCGTGACCGTCGCGGCCAAGCGCATGCACGCCCGGGCTCAGCACCAGGTCGGCATGTTCGCGGTTTGGGAATCGCAGTCTGAGGGCATCCACGCGGGCGCAATCTAGCACGTGGCGCACACTTGGATGCAGGGGGTGACGCCCGCACAATACCGTCACTCCCGGAGATCCCACATGTCGAACATCGATATCCACCACCCGCATTCGCTGGCGCCCGGCCAGGCCCGCAAGGCCGTACAGGAAGTTGCCGAGAAGCTGGCCGAGCGCTTCGGCGTCGACTACGACTGGGCCGGCGACACGCTCAATTTCACCCGCAGCGGCGTCGACGGCCACATCGCGCTGGAGCCGCAGCAACTGCACGTGACCGCCAAGCTGGGCTTTCTGCTCGGCGCGCTGAAGGGACCGATCGAAACCGAGATCCGCCGCGTCCTCGACGAACGCTTCACCTGAGCCAGCTCAGGCGATCTGGCCGCGGAACGGGTCGGCCTCGCCTGCGAACAGGCGCTGCGAGACGTCGCGCTCATCGGCCTCGATCTCGGCGATGAAGCCGCGCACGTCGCCGAGCTTGGCAAACGCGGCGAAGCCGCGTTCGAGGAAGCCCTGCAGCTCGGCCAGTCCGGCCACCCGCGCCGGCCCACGCGACAGCTTCAACAACGTGGCCACGCCCGGCAGGCGCAAGGCCTGGCCGAGGCCGTTGCCGACCCGCGCGATCAGGTCGATCTGGTGCGCACGCAAGCGCGGCAGGCCGCAGCGGCGGTAGGCCTGCGCATACAGCGGCGCATCGAGCTTGCGACGCTTCGGCGCGAGCTCGTGCAGCGCCTGCGCCATGCGCAGATCGAAGGCATGGGTCAGCAGGCCCAGCTCGATCGCGTCGGCGACAGTCGTCAGCAGCGCCTGCGGCAGCAGCCGCTGCATCATCGGCAGCACCTTGGCGATGTCGGCGTCGCGGCGGCTGAAGTCATGGTCGTTGTAGACGTCGCTGAGAAAGAACTGCGCCGCCGGGCGCCGCTGCGGATCGCGCAGGAAGCGGTCGAAGCTGGCCTCGAGCCGCCGTGCCTGCCACTGCCGCAGCTCGGGCAGCCAGCGCAGGTCATTGCGTGGTTCCTGCGTCGGGTCGTACAGGGCCTGATGGCGAACCAACAGGTCGGCCAACCGCTCCGGCAAGGGGCGGCCGCTGGAGGGGCGTCGTGCATTCGTCCTGGACATCGCGGCCATATTCACGGCGGCGCACGATGGCTGCAACCGCCCACGCCCGCGGCCGAAGGGCACTTGGCAGCTTTCCGCTACACTCGGGCGAACCCCGCGGCACGTGCCTCCATGCTGTCACTCCACACCGCCCGGACACGGGCACGCGCGAACGCCGACCGTCCTGCCCGGATCGGCCTGGCGGTTGCCGGTGGCGGTCCCATCGGCGGCATGTACGAGCTCGGCGCGCTGCGCGCACTCGACGAGGCCTTCGAGGGCCTCGACCTGACCCGCCTCGACAGCTACGTCGGCGTCAGCAGCGGCGCCTTCCTCGCCGCCGGCCTGGCCAACCGCATCGACACCGCGCAGATGTGCCGGATATTCATCACCGGCGACAGCGACGACGTGCAGTTCCGGCCCGAGACCTTCCTGCGCCCGGCGATCTTCGAATACCTGCGCCGCGCCGCCAGCCTGCCGCGGCTGGCTACGCAATGGTGGCGCGAGCTGCTGTTTTCGCCGCGCGAGGCACGCTGGTCGGACCTGGTCACCCGTTTCGGCGGTCTGGTGCCGAACGGGCTGTTCGACAACGCCCAGGTCGAGCACTTCCTGCGCGAAGTGTTCACCCGCCGCGGCCGCAGCAATGACTTCCGCGACCTGGCCGCGCCGCTGTACGTTGTCGCGGTCGACCTCGACAACGGTGCGGTGGTGCGTTTCGGCGGTGAAGGCTGGGACGACGTGCCGATCTCCAAGGCAGTACAGGCCAGCGCCGCGCTGCCCGGCTTGTATCCGCCGGTCGAGGTGCGCGGCCGCCACTTCGTCGACGGTGCGCTGCGCCGCACGATGAATGCCTCGGCCGTGCTCGATCGCGGCATCGATCTGATGATCGGCATCAACCCACTGGTGCCGTTCAACCAGGGCGGCGTCGCCGCCGTCGAACACGAGCGCAGCCTGGCCGCGGGCGGTCTGCCGGCCGTGCTGTCGCAGACCTTCCGCACGCTGCTGCAATCGCGCATGCAGGTCGGGTTGGCGCGCTACAGCCAGCAGTACCCGGATATCGACCAGTTGGTGTTCGAGCCCAACGCCGAAGACGGCGAGCTGTTCTTCACCAATGCCTTCAGCTTCTCGGCACGCCAGCGCATCTGCGAGATCGCCTACCGCAACACCCTGGCCGACCTGCGCCGCCGTGCCGACACACTGCGGCCGCTGCTGGCCGCACACGGCATCCGCCTGCGCGATGAGATCCTGGCCGACGAGCAGCGTTCGATCCTCGACGGCATCACCCCGCCCAGCCGCGATACCGAAACGACCGCACGCCTCAAGCGCGCGCTCGACGATGTCGACCAGCTCGTCGCCCGTCGCCGCAGACGCTGACCTGCCAGCCCCTGCCCGGGGCTGGTGTGAAAGCTCTAGACCGGCGGGAGATGGTGGCCCATACCCGCCCAACCGGATCCGCAAGCGCATGGCCAAGTTCAAGAAGACCGCGAAGAAGGCCACCGGCAGCCGCCCGGCCGGCAAGCCCAGCCCGCAACAACAGGCCGAACGCCTGTCCAAGACCCTCAGCGAGTCGGCCCAGCAGATCTGGCTGGCCGGCGTCGGCGCTTTCGCCCGCGCCCAGTCCGAGGGCACCAAGCTGTTCGAGGGCCTGGTCAAGGAAGGCCTGAGCCTGGAGCAGACCGCGCGCAAGTTCGCCGGTGGCCAGGCCGATGCCGTGCGCGACGTCGTCGAATCCCGGGTCGACCAGGCGCGCGAACGCGCCGCCGATACCTGGGACCGCCTCGAGAAGGTGTTCGAGGAGCGCGTGCACCGCGCCCTGGTCAAGCTCGGCGTGCCGGGCCGCGACGACCTCGGTGAGCTCAGCAGGCGCGTTGATGCCCTGACCACGGAACTGCGCAGGCAGGGCGGCAAGCCGTCGGCAGCGAAGAAGGCGCCGGCCCGGGCAGCCGTGGCGAAGAAGCCTGCTGCCAAGAAGGCCGCACACAAATCGACCGCGCGACGCAAGTCGCCGGCCGCGCCGTAACGCCGCAGAAAGTACCTCGGTCCAAAGCAGTCGATCCATCGCGTGGCCGCGTGCCACGCGCGTCACAAGCCCGCCAGTCCGCGCTTCCGTATGCTCCCCTCCCCTTACGGTTTCGGACTGGCGGGCTTTCTTATGCCTGATTTCCGCCGCTGAGCGTGCCCGTGCCGGAAGACTCGACACGTTGCCACTGTGCGGATTTCGGCCCGTGATCGATGCCACGGGAGCGAAGGCACGGCTGACGTATAGTCGCCGTCCCAAAACGCTTCGAGCCGTGCATGTCGACTGGTTTTTCCGTACTGATCGCGACCGCCGTCACCGTGTTGCTGGGTGGATTGTTCACGGCCTACCTGTGGTTGATCCGCCGGCGCCAGGCCGAGACCGCGGCCGGCGTTGCCGCCCTGTCCGCGATGCGTTGGCGCGAATTGGCGCGTCTGGTGATCGAGGCGCTGCAGGCAAAAGGCTACACCGCCGAATCCATCGAGCAGACCGTCGAACGCGGGTCGCAGGCCGAGCTGCGCCTGCTTCGCGATGGTCGCCCTTGGCTACTGGCCTGCAAGCAGGGCGGCATGAACTACCGCGTCGGCCAAGCCACGGTGCTGGAACTGGCTGACGCCGTGCGTTTCCACAACGCGGCCGGCGGCATCCTGGCCACGCCTGGCCGGATCGAGCCGCAGGCACGCAAGGCCGCGACCGCAATCGACCTCTATGACGGCAGCGGGCTGTGGGCGCTGGTCAGCCCCCTGCTCCCCCCCTCCCTGCACGAAGACCTCACGGCCAGCGCGCGCAAGCGCAGCATGCGCGAGACCGGCCTGGTCTGGGTCGCGGCCGTCGTGCTCGGCGTGGGCGCCGGCCTGCTGCTGCCCCTGTTGCAGGACGCGGACGCTCAGGCCCCGGTCGCGCCGGCGACCACGACGACTGTGCAGCCGCCCAGCGCCGCTCCCTCGGTCGCCGACACGGCCTTGACCGCACCGGCACCGGCCGACCCGAACCGCGAGCAGTTCGAGCGCAGTGAGGTCATCCGCACGGTGGGTGCGCTGCCCGGGATCGAACGCGCGCTCTGGTCGACCCAGTCGACCCTGCTGGTGCACCAGCGCGACGACGACAGCCCCGATCCGGTGCAACCGATCTGCGCCATCCTCGGCAGCTACGACTCCCTGCGCGTCTCGCGCCTGCAGCTGCAACCGCCGCCGGGCAGCGGGCGCACGGTGCGGTTCCTGCAATGCCGCAGTTATTGAGCGCGATACACCAGCTTGGGCGACTGGCCTATTGAGTGATGCCCGCAAAGCTCGTCGCTTTGCAGGCGAAAGGGCGCGGGCTGCCTGACGCCTGCGCCTACCAGTGCACGCCCCGCATCAGCGCGGCAAAGGCGATCTGCTCGTTGCTGGCGTGCTCTTCCTTGATCGCCTTCTTGTCGCCCTTGGCCGCAGCCGAATCCGGGAACAGCTCGAACGCGGTGTTCATCACCACCTCGTAGGCCTTCGGCGCCAGCGCGTTGACCACCGAGGCAAAGATGCCCAGGCGCGTGGCGATGCGGCTGGGCCGCTCGATGATGCCCTTCACCAGCAGGTCGGCGGCCTCGTCCGGGGTCAGCGTCGGCACGCTGTCGTACATCTTGGTCGGCGCGATCATCGGCGTCTTCACCAGCGGCATGTTGATCGTGGTGAAGCTGATGCCCTTGCCCGACAACTCGCCCTGCGCGCAACGGCTGAACGCATCCAGCGCCGCCTTCGAGGCGACATAGGCCGAGAACCGCGGCGAATTGGCCAGCACGCCGATCGAGCTGATGTTGATGATGTGGCCCTTGCGGCGCTCGGTCATCCTCGGCATGAAGCCCATGATCAGGCGCAGGCTGCCGAAGTAGTTGAGCTGCATGGTGCGTTCGAAGTCGTGGAAGCGGTCGTAGCTGAGTTCGATCGAACGGCGGATCGAACGGCCGGCGTTGTTGACCAGGATGTCAACGTGACCGTGTTCGTCGAGAATCTGCTTCACCAGGCGATCGCAGTCGGCCATGTCGGACAGGTCCGCCGTGTAGGCGAAGACCTTGCCGCCGCTGGCATTCATCGCGTCACGTGCCTTGAACAGGTCGCCCTCGCCGCGGGCAACGATGATCGTGATCGCGCCGGCCGCGGACACCTTCTCCGCCGTTGCCAAGCCGATGCCCGACGAGCCGCCGGTGATCACAACCACCTTGTTGCGCACCTTGCCCTTGAGTGTGCGGTCGACGAACAGGTCCGGGTCGAGGTGGCGCTCCCAGTAGTCCCACAGCCGCCAGGCGTACGTGTCGAGGGCCGGTACCTTGATGCCGCTGCCGCGCAGGGCGCGCTCGGCCTCGCGGTTGTCGAAGCGCGTGGGATAGGTGATGAACTTCAGGGTTTCCTTGGGAATCTTGAAGTCGCGCAGCAGCATGCCGATGAAGCGCCGCACCGGCGGCAGGTTACCGACCGCGCCACGCACGCCGCTGGGCACGAAGGCGAACATGCGCGCGTCGATGCGCATGGTCATCTCCGGCGCATGGCCGGCACGGGCAAACGTGTTGAGCACCTCGCCGACGCGCTGCGGCTCGGGATCGGTCAGATGGAAGCAATGGCCGTCGAGCTTGGGCTTGTGGGCGATGTGGTCCATCGCATCGACCACGAAATCGACCGGCACCACGTTGATGCGCCCGCCCTCGATGCCGAGCGTCGGCATCCATGGCGGCAGCATTTCGCGCAGCTTCTTGAGGAAGGTGAAGAAGTAGTACGGACCGTCGATCTTGTCCATCTCGCCGGTCTGCGAATGGCCGACCACCATGCCCGGACGATAAATGCGCCATTTCAGGCGCTTCTCCCTGCGCACCAGCCCCTCGGAATCGTGCTTGGTGCGCAGATAGGGATCATCCAGGCCCTCGGCCTCGTCAAACATGTCCTCACGGAACACGCCCGGGTACAGGCCGGCGGCGGCGATCGAACTGGTGTGGTGGAAGGTGCCTGCCTTGATCGTCGCCGCCAGGTCGAGGGCGTGCTGGGTGCCGTCGATGTTGGCGGCGCGCTGGGCTTCCGGTTTGGCAGTCAGGTCGTAGATCGCGGCCAGGTGGAAGAAATGCCTGACCTTGCCATCGAGGGCACGCAGCTGGGCGGCGCTGACGCCGCACTTGGGCTTGGTCATGTCGCCGTCGACCAGCACCACACGCTTGCTGTCCCAGCCCATCCGTTTGGCGATGGCGTCGAGCTTCTTGTGCGAGTCCTTGCGCACCAGCACGTAAACAGTGCCCTTGCGCTTGAGCAGGTTGCTGACCAGATAGCGGCCGATGAAACCGGTCGCGCCGGTGACGAAATAACTCATGCCCTTCTCCCTGGATCCGAGTCGACCGCCGCTGCGGTGTATGCCGCTACGTTGCCAGAGCCGGTGCCGTCGAACAATTCCCTCGTATTGACCACCCCAACAGCGCGTGCGGTAATGCCGTCACCATCTTGGCCGCCGGGAGGGGCGCCACCATGTCCGATCTGCGTAACGCTGATTTGCAGCAGGCATTCGAGCAAGCCGCAAAGGACGTCAAGTCACTGTCCGAGCGCCCCGACAACGACACCCTGCTGCGTCTGTACGCGCTCTACAAGCAGGGCGCGGAGGGTGACGTCAGTGGCGCCAAGCCCGGTTTCTTCGATTTTGTCGGCACCGCCAAGTACGAGGCCTGGGTCAAGCTCAAGGGCACCGACCAGGCCGAAGCCCGGCAGAAGTACATCGACCTGGTCAAGAAGCTGCGCGGCTGAGCCGCGGGCGGCGGGCCGTTCGGTGAACTGAACCCATGGCGAAGCAGACCCGACAGCGCATCCTCGATGCCGCGTTGACCATGTTCAACGCGCAGGGCGAGCCCAACGTCACCACCAACCACATCGCCGACGAGCTGGAGATCAGCCCCGGCAATCTGTACTACCACTTCCGCAACAAGGACGACATCATCGAGCAGTTGTTCGCGCGCTTCGAAGAGCGCATGGACGTCGCGCTCGCCGCGCCGCAGGGGCGCCTGCCTGGGCTCGAGGACATCTGGCTGCAGTTGCACCTGGTGTTCGAGTGCATCTGGGATTACCGCTTCCTGCACCGTGACCTGGTCGAGATCCTCAGCCGCAACCGTCGCCTGCGCCTGCGTTTCGCGCGCATCCTCAGGCGCGCCGACGAGCAGGCCCACACGGTGATGCAGGGCCTGTCGCGGGCCGGGGTGATGCGCGCTTCCAAGGACGAGCTGGCCGCGACCGCCACCAACGTCCTGGTCATCGCCACGTTCTGGCTCAACTACGCCGCCGCGCGTGGCGACAAGGACGAGCATGCCGCGATCCGAGCCGGCATCGTCCAGGTGATGATGCTGCTGGCGCCGTTCCTGCGCGACGTCGAACGGGTGCACCTCAACACCCTCACCCGCGCCTACCTCGACTGATCCGACGCCGCAACGACAACGCCCCGTTTGCGCGGGGCGTTGCGTTTCCTTTCCACTGACGATGGAATGAAGATTCAGGGCTTGCGCGCGGCCCGCCTGACCGGCTTGGCGACCTTGCGCGTCACCCGCTGCGGGCGCTTGGCCTTGGCCGGCTTGAGGCCCAGCTTTTCGAGCACCGGCGCCAGTCGCGCCTCGACCTCGGCACTGAACTGCACGACCCTGGGTTCGACCTGGCCGCGCACGCGGCGCTGCAGGGCATCGGCGTGCCCGATGACCTGAACGCCCGCGGCCAAGGCCTCGCGCCGCGCCATCACGGCCAGGCCGAGGCTGGCGAGCCAGAGGTGGCGCAGCGTGGTCCCGTTTGCTGCGCGGGATGTGCGTTTCACCGCTGCCATGTTTGCTCCGCTGACCGGCCCGGGCGGCCGGTTTCCGTGGGCCACTGTGTCGACCGTCGATCGAGCAAACACACTACCTCTTGCCAGTGCCAAGCTGCGGCGGGATGCTGCGGCTCCGACCTGCCGACAAGGACCGCATATGGCTGCGAAATCCAGCTGGGCCGCATTCCCGCACGATGCCAAGGGCTACGCCTATCCCGGCGAAGCCCTGAAGAAAGCCTGGCCGAAACTGCATGCCGGCGACACCGAGCCCTACCCCGACGGCAAGCACGCCGCCGCCCTGATCGCCGCCGCCGGCAAGGCTGCGCCGAAGGGAGTCGATGCCGAAACACTGTCCGCCGACCTGCAGGAGGCCTGGCGCGCGTTCCACCGCGGCGACTTCAAGGCCGCGTTCGACGCCGGCGAGGCACTCGGCCCAGTCGGGGCTTCGGTCGCGGTCAAGGCGCTCGGCATCCACGCCACCTACCTGGTCGACGACGATGCCGAAAAGCTCAAGCGCTTCGAGCAGGCGGCCAAGCTGGCCGAGGGCGCGGTCAAGGCTTTGCCCGACGAGGCCAACAGCCACTACCGCCACGCCTTCGCGCTGGGCCGTTACAGCCAGGGCCTGAGCATCGCCAAGGCGCTCAAGGCCGGCATCGCCGGCAAGGTGCGCGGCGCGCTCGACACTGCGCTGCAACTGGCCCCCAAGCACGCCGAGGCCCATACCGCGATGGCGCTGTACCACGCCGAGATCATCGGCAAGGTCGGCAGCATGATCGGCGGCCTGACCTACGGCGCCAAGGCGGCCGAGGCCGAGAAGCACATCAAGACCGCGCTCAAGCTGACCCCGGATTCGCCGATCGCCCATATCGAGCACGGCAACGTGCTGATGCTGCTGCACGGCGACAAGCAGGAGGACGCAGCGGCGGCGGCCTACGAAAAGGCCGCCAAGCTGAAGCCGGTCGACGCCATGGAGGCGCTGGATGCGGCCTATGCCCGCTCGCAACTGGAATGAACCGGCTCGACACAGCGCTGCCTGAACCGAACACGCTTGCCTGAATCGAATTGCCCCCTTAAACTTTGCGGCCCAACAGGATTTGGGCGGTTAGCTCAGCGGTAGAGCATCGCTTTCACACGGCGAGGGTCACAAGTTCGAAACTTGTACCGCCCACCAGATCCAGGCAAAGGCCGGCGCAAGCCGGCTTTTTGCTTTTCTGCGACGGTGCGGCGTCAGACGAGGGGCCCTCGGTGAACCGCACCCGCCTCCAGCGCAACCCGCACTTGATCGAACGCCCGAGTTTCGTCCACCGTGACCGCGCCGTGATCGGCCGCCCGCCCGAACGTGTACTCGAACAGGTCGACTGAGGCACTGCCTCAGAACGCCTTGCTGCCCCGTATCGACTGCACCATCGCCGGTGCGGCGAAGCTGTCGCTGCGCGCGTTGGCCCAGAAGGCCTGAAATACGGCGTGCCCGGGGATCTTGCCGAGCAGGTCGCCCGGCGCGAGAAAGTTGTACAGCGCCGCCAGCGAGCGCACCTCGGTCGGCGACACCCGACGCAGGATGTGCTCGGGCCCCAGTTGCTGCGGGTGCTCCAACCCCGCCGCGCACAACAGGTCGCGCAGGGCCTTGAGCGTGTTCTCGTGGAACTTGAACACGCGCGTGGCCTTATCCGGCACATCAAGGTGCTGCCAGCGCCTCGGGTCCTGGGTCGCGATGCCGGTCGGACAGCGGTCGGTGTGGCAGCTCTGCGCCTGGATACAGCCCAGTGCAAACATGTAGCCGCGTGCGGCGTTGCACCAGTCAGCGCCCATCGCCAGGGTGCGCGCGATGTCGAATGCACTGGTGATGCGACCGGCGGCGCCGATGCGGATGCGCTCGCGCAATTCCAGTCCGACCAGGGTGTTGTGCACCAGCATCAAGGCCTCGTGCATCGGCACGCCGACGTGATCGATGAACTCGGCCGGCGACGCACCGGTACCGCCTTCGGCACCGTCGACGACGATGAAATCCGGCAGCAGCCCGCTCTCCTGCATCGCCTTGGCGATACCGAACCATTCCCACGGATGCCCGATCGCGAGCTTGAACCCGACTGGCTTGCCACCGGACAACTCGCGCAGCTGCGCCACGAACTCGAGCAGGCCCCGCGGCGTATCGAAGGCGCCGTGTCGTGCCGGTGATACGCAATCCACGCCCATCGGCACACCGCGCGTCGCAGCGATTTCGGCGCTGACCTTGGCTGCCGGCAGCACGCCACCGTGGCCGGGCTTGGCACCCTGCGACAGCTTGATCTCGATCATCTTCACCTGCGGATCGCGCGCATTGGCGGCGAAGCGTTCCGCGTTGAAGCTGCCATCGTCGTTGCGGCAACCGAAGTAGCCCGAGCCGATTTCCCAGACCAGGTCGCCGCCGTGTTCACGGTGGTAGGCCGAGATCGAGCCTTCGCCGGTGTCGTGGTAGAAGCCGCCAAGCCGGGCGCCGTGGTTGAGCGCGCGGATCGCATTGGCCGACAGCGAGCCAAAGCTCATTGCCGAGATGTTGAACACGCTGGCCGAGTACGGCTGCGCCGTCTGTGCACCGATGATGATGCGGAAATCGTGCGATCCGTGCGGCGCCGGCAGCATCGAATGGTTGATCCATTCGTAAT
Source organism: Lysobacter cavernae (assembly GCF_042648505.1). NCBI lineage: Bacteria > Pseudomonadati > Pseudomonadota > Gammaproteobacteria > Lysobacterales > Lysobacteraceae > Lysobacter > Lysobacter cavernae. The sequence goes on along the minus strand of NZ_JBHRXK010000005.1, from coordinate 151,093 downwards.
CGACGCCGTAGACGTCCTGCTGGGTACCGAATGGACGCACGTCGTTGACCGACTTGGCGCGCTGGTAGACCAGGGCGCGCTGCTGGCGCGAGAACGGCACCTCGGCGGTGTCGGCCTCGATGAAGTACTGACGCATCTCCGGGCCGATCGACTCCAGGCCGTAACGGAAGTGCGCCAACACCGGGTAGTTGCGCCGCAAGGTGCTGCGCGTCTGCAGCAGATCCCAGGTACCGAGGACGGACAACGCACCGAACACCGCCACGCCCCACAACCAGACGGGCTCGTGCAGGCACAGCCAGATCGAGACCAGCGTGGCGACCAGGCAGGCGACATAGAGGGCGTAGCGCATCATCGACGTTCCGTAAGCGGAGCTGAGGCAAGGATACGCGCGGCCGCAGCGCTCAGAGTCGCGCGTCGACACCTTCGCGCGGAAACAGGCTCTTGATGTCGTACAGCAAGGCATGCGACTTGCCGAACGCACGCGCGCCGTCGGCACCGAGTTTGCGGAACTCGTCGTGCGCAACCGCCAGCACCACTGCGTCGTAATCACCGCGCGCCGGGGTATCGGTCAACAAGTCGATGCCGTACTCGCGCCGCGCCTCGTCGGCATCGGCCCACGGATCGTGGATGTCGACCCGCGCCCGGTACTGGCCGAACTCGCGCGCCAGCTCGACCACGCGTGTATTGCGCAGATCCGGGCAGTTTTCCTTGAAGGTGATGCCCAGGATCAGGATGCGCGAGCCGGCCACGGCGATACCGCGCTGGATCATCAGCTTGATCACCTCGCTGGCGACGTGCTCGCCCATCGCGTCGTTGATGCGCCGGCACGCCAGCAGGATGTCGGGATAGTAGCCGGCCGCCTGCGCCTTCTGGATCAGGTAATACGGGTCCACGCCGATGCAGTGGCCGCCAACCAGTCCGGGCCGGAACGGCAGGAAATTCCACTTGCTGCCGGCCGCCTCCAGCACCTCCGTGGTGTCGATGCCCAGGCGCTGGAAGATCAACGCGAACTCGTTGATCAGGGCGATGTTGGCGTCGCGCTGGGTGTTCTCGATGACCTTGGCGGCCTCGGCCACGCGCAGGCTCGATGCCTTGTGGGTGCCGGCCTTGATGATGCTGCGGTACAGCGCATCGACGAAATCGGCTGCCTCAGGGGTCGAGCCGGAGGTCACCTTGGGGATGTCGACCAGACGCCGCTGGCGATCGCCCGGGTTGATCCGCTCCGGGCTGTAGCCGACGAAGAAGTCCTCGTTGAAGCGCAGGCCCGAGGCGCGCTCCAGTTCCGGCACGCAGATTTCCTCGGTGGCGCCGGGGTAGACCGTCGACTCGTAGATCACCGTGTCGCCCGGTTTGAGCAGGCCGCCAAGGGTGCGACTGGCCTGCACCAGTGGCGAGAAATCGGGACGCTTGTGCTCGTCGACCGGGGTCGGCACCGTTACCACGAACACATTGCAGTCGCGCAACTCGTCCGGCGATGCGGCAAACGACAGACCGGTCGAAGTGGCGATTTCGTCGGGACCGGTCTCGCGGTTGCCGTCCTCGCCGGCACGCAACTGCTCGATGCGACGCGTGTCGATGTCGTAGCCGCGGGTGTCGTAGCGCCTGCCGAACTCGACCGCCAACGGCAACCCGACATAACCCAGCCCGATGACCGCGATCCGCACCTGCTCAGGTTCCAGCATCCCCGCTCCCGTCCGCCTTGGTCCAGCCGCCCACGGCGGGCGCCCTCACCGCACCATTCTATGGCCAGCAACGGCGGCTGCCGAACTCAACCGAGCAGCCGCACCAGCACGTAGCCACCGATGCTCAGCCACAGGAACAGCACCGCAGCCAGCAACAGCGGGCGCGGGCCGAGCGCACGCAGTCGCGCCAGACGCGTCTCCAGGCCGAGCGCGGCCATCGCCGTGGCCAGCAACAGCGTGTCCAGGGTCAACAACGCCGACTTCAACGCCGACGGCACGGCCAGCACCGAATTGAGCGCGACCACACCGAGGAAGCCGATCGCGAACCACGGCACCACCATCGCACGCGCGCCGCCGTTGCGCGTTTCGCGCCAGCCGAGCAGGAACAGCACCGGCACCAGCATCAGCACGCGCGTGAGCTTGACCACCACGGCCGCGTCCGCGGTCTCCGGGCTGATCGCACTGCCGACCGCGACCACTTGTGCGACCTCGTGCACCGTGGCGCCGGTGTAGAGGCCAAACGCGGCCGCATCGAGACCCAGGTGCGGGTACAACTGCGGGTACAGGAAGATGTTCAAGGTGCCAAACAGCACCACGCTCGCCACCGCGATCGCCACCTTGCTGGCATCGGGCCGGATCACGCGCTCGACCGCGAGCACCGCCGCCGCGCCACAGATCGCGCTGCCGGCCGCGGTCAGCAGCGCCGTGTCGCGATCGAGGCCGAACCAGCGCCGGCCGATCCAGGTGCCCAGGCCCAGGGTCGACGCGACGATGACCAGGTCGATCAGCAGTCCGGACACGCCGATCGCGGCGACGTCCTGGAAGCTCAGCCGCAACCCGTACAGGACCACGCCGGCACGCAACAGCTGCCGTTGCGCCAGCCCGATGCCGGGAGCGAGTTTTGGTGACAGGCGGCCATCGCCGAGGTTGCCGAGCAGCATGCCCAGCACGATCGCCACGGTCAGCGCGCTCAACTGCCAACGCTGCAGCAATGGCAACTGCGCCAGCCCCAGGGCCAGCAACCCCATGGCCAGCGCGAGCAACAAGCCTGGCAGCGGCGGCCAGGAGCGGGACGAAGCAATGGGCTGGGCGATCGACATGGCGCATGGTCGCGGTCGCCACAAATTCAGTACAGTTTAAAATATTGAGCCACTTCATAAGGAAAGCTGATGATTGGGATCAGCCCCCGCCAGCTGGAGGTGTTCGTCGCCATCGCGTCCGGGGGCAGTGTGCGCGCGGCCTCCGAGCAACTGCACCTGAGCCAGCCCGCAGCGAGCATGGCCCTGGCCGAGCTCGAGCGCCTGCTCGGCGCCCCACTCTTCGACCGCAGCCAACGCCGCCTGCACCTCAATGCGAACGGACGCCGCACCCTGCCGCTCGCACGGGAAGTACTGGAGCGCATGCGCGAACTGGGCAACCAGCTCGCGGCGCCCAGCGAGCTGCTCAGCGGCGAATTGCGCCTCGGCGCCAGCAACACGGTCGGCAACTACCTGGTCGGCGACCTGCTCGGCGGTTTCGTCAACGCGCACCCGCAGGTTGCACTGAAGCTGCATGTCGACAACAGCGCCGCGATCGTCGCGAGCGTGCTCGACTACAGCGTCGACCTGGGCTGCATTGAGGGCCCGGCCGCGCACCCGGACCTGGAACTGCTGCCCTGGCGCGAGGACGAGCTGCGCATCTGCGCGCCAACTACCCACCCGCTCGCCCAGCGGCGTCGGCTGCAACGCGAGGATTTTGCCGGTGCGCGCTGGATTCTTCGCGAAACCGGCTCGGCCACCCGGTCGCAGACCGAGCGGGCCCTGGCCGCCTTGCCGGCAGGAGAAACGGTGCTGGAGCTGGACCAGAGCGAGGCGATCAAGCAGGCCGTCATCGCCGGACTCGGGCTGGCGATGCTGCCGGCTGTCGCCGTTGCCGACGCCCATGTCGCCGGCCGACTGGCGGTGCTGCGCACGCCCTTCCTGTCCTTGAAGCGGCCGTTGAGCCTGGTGTTGCACCGGCGCCGCTACCGCAGCGCGCTGCTGCAGGCGTTTCTCGACAGCGTGCAGCCACCACGCTCAAGCAGAACCGAACCGACCACGGCGACGGCTACAACGTTGAAGACAAAAAGCTGAAAACCTGGTGCCCGGAGCCGGAGTCGAACCGGCACGACCTTGCGGCCAGCGGATTTTAAGTCCGATGCGTCTACCAATTCCGCCATCCGGGCAGGAGGCACGCGCAAGAAGCATCGCGTGCGAACAGCTTACGCGAGCAGGCGCAATGACGGAGGCCTTCGCGTGCGACCTGCCAGAAACAAAAAGCCCGATCATTCGATCGGGCTTTCGTACAACTGGAGGCCTGGGTCGGAATTGAACCGGCGTACGCGGCTTTGCAGGCCGCTGCATAACCACTCTGCCACCAGGCCGGTGACTTGTATCCGCTGTTGCGGATTCTTCCATATCCAGAGCATCCGCACATCCGGGCCGATGCATCCAGGTCGGAAACAACAAGGCCCCGCGTGCGGGGCCTTGTCTGAAGGTGCGATTCTTGCGAAAGGCACCTTCGAATATGGAGCGGGAAACGAGACTCGAACTCGCGACCCCGACCTTGGCAAGGTCGTGCTCTACCAACTGAGCTATTCCCGCAGAGGAAGCGACATTTTAGGCATGAAACGAAAAGTGTCAACTTTTTTTCGTTTCCGGAGAAACCCGTCGCCGGACTCTCCGCCATCCCGATCGTGCGTTGCCACCTGCCCGATCGACCGTCGAACACTGTACCGTTCGCGATGTGCGTATTTTCTATGAACGGGCGTCTTCGCGCAAGACTGGCCACGCCGCGCGCAGGTACGCCAGACCGGACCACAGTGTCAGCAGCGCCGCCGCAGCCAGCAGCCATTCACCGATCACGAAGATCGGCAGGCCCAGCAGGCGCTCCTGATACAGCAGGCACACCAGGGCCACCATCTGCACGATGGTCTTGATCTTGCCGATCGTCGCAACCTTGACCTTGGCGCGCTGGCCGAGCTCGGCCATCCACTCGCGCAGCGCCGACACGGCGATTTCGCGGCCGATGATCACCGCTGCCCACAACGCCATCCACACGGTCGGGTGCTTCTGCACGGTCAACAGCAGCGCGACCGCGACCATCAGTTTGTCGGCAACCGGATCGAGGAACGCACCGAATGCCGAGAACTGGTCGTAGCGGCGCGCGATCCAGCCATCGAGCCAGTCGGTGATCGAGGCGAACGCGAAGATCACGGCCGCGGCCACGTTGGTCCATTTGAACGGCAGGTAGAACACCAATACCAGCACCGGGATCATCACGATCCGCAGCAGGGTCAGCATGGTCGGTACCGTCAACTTCATCCTTCACTCCGCGCGCCGCTGGTCGGGCCAATCGTGTCTGGGCTGTCTTTGTCAGGCGTGTCCAGTCCGTGCAGGGTCGCATAGATGCGTTCGGCCAGGGCGGCATTGACGCCCTCGACCCGCGCGATTTCCTCGATCCCCGCGGCCTTGAGCCCTCCAAGGCCGCCAAAATGCCGCAACAGGTTGGCGCGGCGGCGTGGGCCGATACCGGGGATGTCCTCCAGCCGGCTGCTGTTACGCGCCTTCTGCCGGCGACCACGGTGGCCGGTGATCGCGAAGCGATGCGCCTCGTCGCGCACCTGCTGGACCAGTTGCAGTGCCGGCGATTCCGCGCCGGGACGCACGGTGCGGCCATCGGGCAGCAGCAGTTCCTCGTCGCCGGGCCGCCGCGCCGGCCCCTTGGCCACGCCGACCAGGACCACGCCCTCGACCCCGAGGTCGTCGAGCGCCGCCCGCGCCTGCGCGACCTGGCCGAGGCCGCCATCGATCAACAACACGTCGGGCATCACCCCGCCCTCCTCCACCGCGCGCCGGAAGCGGCGGTCGATCGCCTGGTGCATCGCCGCGTAGTCATCGCCCGGCTCGATGCCACTGATGTTGTAACGCCGGTACTGGCCGCGCACCGGGCCTTCGGCATCGAACACCACGCACGAGGCCACCGTCGCCTCGCCCATGGTGTGGCTGATGTCGAAGCACTCGATGCGCGCTGGCAGTGCCGCCAATCCCAACAATTCGCTCAGCGCTTCGGCGCGCGCGTGCTGGGCAGCGTGGCTGGTGCGTTCGCTGGCCAGGGCCAACTCGGCGTTGCGGCGAGCCAGATCGAGGTAGCCGGCGCGCTCGCCGCGCACGCTGGTCTTGATCTGCACACGACGCTCGCCGGCACTGGCCAGGGCCTGTTCGAGCAGTTCGCGGTCGGGGATGTCGCGATCGAGCACGATCTCGCCCGGCGGCGTCTGCTCGCCGTAGTACTGCGAGACGAACGCGGCGAGCACTTCCTCGGGGCTGTCGCTGCCGTTGGTCTTCGGGAAGAACGCGCGCGTGCCGAGGTTGCGGCCGTCACGGAACGCCAACAGCAGCACGCAGGCAGCGACGCCCTGCATGGCGATGGCGAGCACGTCCAGGTCGGCGGCACGACCGTCGACGTACTGGCGCGCCTGCAGGCTGCGGATCGAGGCGACCAGATCGCGCAGGCGCGCGGCCTCCTCGAAATCGAGCCGCACGCTCGCCGCCTCCATCGTCTTGAGCAGCTCGTCGCTGAGCTCGTCGCTGCGCCCTTCGAGGAACAGTCCGGCGCGACGCACGCTCTCGGCGTAGTCACGGGCCGGCACCAGGCCGACGCAGGGCGCGCTGCAGCGGCCGATCTGGTGCTGCAGGCACGGCCGCGAGCGGTTGCGGAACACGCTGTCCTCGCAGCTGCGCAGCTTGAACAGCTTGTGCATCAGGTTGAGGGTGTCGCGCACCGCGCCGACGCTGGCATAGGGCCCGAAGTAACGCCCTGGGATCGCGCGCGCGCCGCGGTGCATGGCGATGCGCGGCCACGCCTCCTGCGTCATCAGCACGTAGGGATAGCTCTTGTCGTCGCGCAGCAGCACGTTGTAGCGCGGCTTGAGCGACTTGATCAGCTGGTTTTCGAGGATCAGCGCCTCGGCCTCGGTGCGCGTGACCGTGACCTCCATGCGTGCGGTCTGCGCCAGCATGGTCATGATCCGCGCCGACTTGGGCGTGGCGTTGAAGTAGCTGGAGACGCGGTTCTTGAGCACGCCGGCCTTGCCGACGTAGAGCGCGCTGTCGTCGGCCGCGATCATCCGGTACACGCCGGGAGCGGTGCTGAGGTTCTTGACGAAAGTCTTGCCGTCGAAAGCCGGCGTTTTGAGCGCGCCCATCAACGGTCGATCCTGCAGAAAGCACGATCGCCCGGGATGGCCTCAACGGGCGTGGCGGACAACGAACAGGCGGCAGGTATTGCGATCACAAGCATCGGCCCATGGATTGGGTCGATTATGCGTCACTGCAAGGGTGGCGAGGGACGATCAGGCAAGCCTGGAGAAAGGGCTGCGTGCCGAGGTGGCGCTGGTTTACCGCGCGCGCTCCGCCAGCTCCTGGCGCAGCCGGGCGATCACGCCCTCGGCAGCATGATCGAGCAGCTGGAACACATGCTCGAACTGTTCCGATCCGCCTGTGTACGGATCCGGGATCTCTTCCTCGCCCCCGCCCGCCGCCCAGTCCAACAGCAGCGCCGCCCTGGCATGCGCGCCCTGCGGCATGCGCGCGCGCACGTCGCGCAGGTTGGCGCGATCGGCGCACAGCAACCAGTCGAAGCGCTGGTAATCGGTGGCATCGAGTTGGCGCGCGCGCAGGCCGGTGATGTCGACGCCGTGCTCGGCGGCCTTGACGATCGCGCGCCGGTCCGGCGGTTGGCCGACGTGCCAGTCGCCGGTGCCGGCCGAGTCGAGCTCGACCTCCCCCGCCAGCGTCGAAGCGGCGATGCGCGCGCGCAGCACGCCCTCGGCCATCGGCGAGCGGCAGATGTTGCCGAGGCAGACCACCAGCAGGCGGATGGGTTTGCCCAGGCTCGGCTCAGCCACGATCGGCCGCAATGCGGGCTTCGGCACGGGCCAGGTCTTCCGGCGTGTCCACCCCGGGCGGGAACGGCTCCGGGGTGATGCCGACCGCGATGCGGAACCCAGCCTCAAGCACGCGCAGCTGCTCCAGCGATTCGATCTGCTCCAGGCGTCCTGGCGGCAAGGCCGCAAAGCGCTGCAGGAAGCCAGCGCGGTAGCCGTAGATGCCGATATGGCGCAGCCACTCGCCCTGCGTCGGCATGCGGCTTCGATCCTGCGCAAAGGCGTCGCGCGGCCACGGAATCGGCGCGCGGCTGAAGTACAGGGCCTGACCGCTGTCGGCGCGCACCAGCTTCACCGCGTTCGGATCGAGCAGGGTCTCGACCTCATCGATCGGCGCGGCCAGCGTCGCCATTTCGGTGTTGCCGGCATGCATCAGTTCGGCCACGGCACGGATGCCCGCCGCGGGCGCGAACGGCTCGTCGCCCTGCAGGTTGACGACGACGGTGTCATCGCACCAACCGGCGATGCGCGCGCATTCGGCGAGGCGATCCGTGCCCGAGGCGTGCCCGGTCGAAGTCATTGCCACGCGCACGCCGCAACCGTCGAGGGCCGCGGCGATGCGCTCATCGTCGGCGGCGACCCAGACCTCGCGGGCACCGGCAGCCAGCGCTCGCCGTGCCACGTGCAACACCAGCGGCTCGCCTGCGAGCAGTTGCAATGGCTTGCCGGGCAAGCGCGTGGCGGCGTAGCGCGCGGGAATGGCGACGACGAAATCTCGGGCCAGGCTCATGTGTCGTTTCCATTCCGGTGCGCTCTGCGCAGCCCGGACAAGCGATCAAGCAACGCCACCCAGAACGCTTCCGGCAGTTCGGCGCGGACCGGCACGCTGTAGTGGCGGTCGTTGGCGAGGGCCATGCACTTCACCGCGTCCTTCTCGGTCATCAGCACCGGCAGCTCGCGGCTGCCGAACTCGAAATCCTCGGCGCTGTAGCGATGGTGGTCGGCGAACGCGTGTGGCACCACGGCGATGCCGAAGCCGCGCAGCATCGCGAAGAATCGCTCGGGATCACCGATGCCGGCGACCGCGTGCACACGCTGGCCCGAGAAGGCGTTCAGCCGCCGTGGCCGGCCGCCCAGCAGCGGCAGCGCCTGGTCGGCGATCAACCGCATCGGCCATTCGCCGAAACCGGTATCGCCTCCGTTGGCGTTGGCGATATTGACCACACGGAAATCGCACGACGCTGCGCGCTCGGGCAGCTCGCGCAATGGGCCGGCCGGCAGCAGCTGGCCGTTGCCGTAGCGGCGGCGGCCGTCGACGACCTCGATCTCGAGATCGCGCGCAAGCCGGTAATGCTGCAGGCCGTCGTCGCAGATCACGATGTCGCAGCCGGCTGCGGCCAGCGCCTTCGCCGCCGCGACGCGGTCGCGGTCGACCCGGACCTTGGCACCGGTGCGGTGCGCGATCAGCACCGGCTCATCGCCGGCCCGGGACGGATCGGTGTCGGCCTCCACCCACAGCGCCTGCTTGGCCTCGTCGCGGCCGTAGCCGCGGCTGGCCACGCCAGGGGTCCAGCCCTGCTCGCGCAGGCGCTCGACCAGGGCGATCGTCATCGGCGTCTTGCCGGCGCCGCCGGCGGTGATGTTGCCGACCACGACCACCGGCACGCCCGGGTGGCGGCGGCGCAACCAGCCCTTGGCATACAGGCTGCGGCGCAGCCCGGTCAGCGCGCCGTACAGCGCGGACAGCAGGCGGGCGGTCATCGGTACGGGCGCATCGCCGTACCAGTATTCGGGAAGGTGTGATCCGCGCCGGCTCATTCGGCCTCGCGGAATTGCATGCGGTGCAGGTGCGCGTACAGGCCGTCGTGCGCCAGCAATTCGGCATGGTTGCCGCGCTCGACGATGCGGCCGTGGTCGAGCACCAGCACCTGGTCGGCGTGTTCGATCGTCGACAGGCGGTGCGCGATCACCAGCGTCGTGCGGTCCGGCATCAGCCGGTTGAGCGCGTCCTGGACCAGCCGTTCGGATTCGGTGTCGAGCGCGGCGGTGGCCTCGTCGAGGATCAGGATCGGTGCGTCCTTGAGCATCGCGCGCGCGATCGCCAGACGCTGGCGCTGGCCGCCGGACAGGCGCCCGCCCTTGCTGCCGATCGGCGTCTGCAACCCGTCCGGCAGGCGCTCGACGAACTCCATCGCGTTGGCACCGTGCACCGCCTGCTCCAGGCCTTCCGGGGCGGCGTCCTGCAATTCGCCGTAGGCGACATTCGCCGCGACCGTGCCGTCGAACAGCATCACCTGCTGCCCGACCAGGGCGATCTGGCGACGCAGGTCGGCCAGCCGGTACTCCTGCAGAGGATGGCCGTCGAGCAGGATGCTGCCGGCCTCGATGTCGTAGAAACGCGGGATCAGCTTGATCAGCGTCGACTTGCCGCTGCCCGAGCGGCCGACGATCGCGGTCACCGTGCCCGGTTTGGCGACGAAGCTGATGTCGGCCAGCGCCGGCTGCGCCTGGCCCGGGTAGCGTGCGGTGACGCCACGGAATTCGAGCACGCCTTGCGCGCGCTCCAATCGACGGGTGCCCGAGTCGAGCTCGTCCGGCGCATCGAGCACGTCGAACAGCCGCTCAGCCGAGGCGACACCGCGCTGCAACATGCCCTGCACGTTGGTGAGCTGCTTGAGCGACGGGATCATCGCCATCATCGCCATCATCAGCGCGACGAAGCCGCCGGCGTTGAGCCGTCCGGCCATGGCCTCGCGCCCGGCGAAGAACAGCAGCAACGCCAGCCCGACCGAGCCCATGAGTTGCACCACCGCCGAGGAGATGCCGCGGGTCGACTCGACCTTCATCGCCAGGCGCAGGTTGTTGTTGGCGAGCCCGGCGTAGCGGTCGAGCTCGACCGTCTGCGCGCCGTAGACCTTGACCTCCTGCTGGTTCGACAGCGCCTGGTCGGCCGACTGCCACAGCTGCGCCGCGCTCTCCTGGATGCGGTGGCTGATCGACCGGTAACGGCGGCCGACCTTGTCCATCATCCAGGCCAGCGGCGGACCCAGCAGCAGGATCGCCACGGTCACCTGCCAGCTGGTCCACAGCATCACCACCAGCGCACCGATGATCTGGAAGGACTGCTGCAGCATGACCTTCATCGCGTCGACGGCGCCCTGCGCGACCTGGTCGCTGTCGGAGCCCAACCGCACCAGCATCGACGGCACCGGTTCGCTGTCGAAGCGCAGCCCGGGCAGGCGCAGGTACTTGCCGAGCACCTGCACGCGCAGGTCGCGGGCGATGCTGCGCGCCGACTTGCCCATGCTCATGTCGGTGACGTAGCCGGCGATGCCGCGCACGAAGAACAGGCCGATGATCGCCAGCGGCAACAGCACGCTCAGTTCGGCGTTCTTGGCGATGAAGGTCTCGTTGACCACCGGCTCCATCAGCTTGGTGAAAGCCGCGCCCGCCGCCGCCTCGATCAGCATGCCGGCCAGCGCCACGCTCAGCAGCGGCCGGTACGGCCGGGCGAAACCGAGCAGGCGGCGGTAGGTCTGGAACGGCGGGACGGTTCCGGTCACCGTGCGGCCCCTGCCGCGCCAGGCTCGGGCGCCGTGGCCACCATCACCCGGCGAAAGCCGAGCTGGCCGAGCGCGTCGTAGGCGGTGACCACGGCCTGGTGCGGCGTGCGCGCGTCGGCGCGCAGCAGCACCGGCCGCTCGCGGTCGCTGCCTGCGACTTCCGCCAGCGTGGTCTTGAGCGACTCGACGTCGTCACGCAGCACTTCGCGATCGTCGACGAAATAACGGCCGTCGGCATTTACCAGCACGCTCAGCGCCTTGCTCGTGTCGCCCTGCTCGCCGGTGGCGCGCGGCAGTTCGAGCTTGAGCACCGAGCGCGCTTCGAAGGTGGCGGTGACCACGAAGAAGATGATCAGCACCAGGATCACGTCGATCAGCGGAACCAGGTTGATTTCCGGCTCGTCGAAGGCGCGGTGGTCACGGATACGCATCGTGGACGGGCCTCAGGCCGCGTTCTGCGTGCGCACGGCGCTGACCGGACGCGGCTCGAGCGTGTCCATCAGCGCGATGGCCTCGTGCTCCATCGCCACGATGTACTCGGCGATGCGGCCGCGGAACCAGCGGTGCGCGACCAGCGCCGGGATCGCCACGATCATGCCGGCCGCGGTGCAGACCAGCGCCTTGCCGATGCCGCCGGCAAGCTGGTTCACGTCGCCGATGCCGTGGTCGAGGATGCCGAGGAACATCTGGATCATGCCGACCACGGTGCCGAACAGGCCGAGCAGCGGGCCGGCAGCGGCGATCGAGCCGAGCGTGTTGAGGTAGCGCTCCATCTTGTGGACCAGGTGGCGGCCGACGTCCTCGATGCGCTCGCGGATCTGGTCGCGCGGCCGGTTGCGCACGTCCAGCGCGGCAGCGAGCAGCTCGCCCAGCGGCGAGGTCTTGCGCAGCGACTCGATATGGGCCGGGTCGAGCTTGCCGCTGCCGGCCCAGGCCCGCACTTCCTTGCCGAGGCTGGCCGGCAGCACGGCCGGGCGCCGCAACGTCCACAGCCGCTCGACGATGATCGCCAGCGCCAGCGCCGACAGCATCAACAGCGGAATCATCGGCCAACCGCCGGCCTTGACCAGTTCCAGCACTCGCGACCTCCGGCCTGTGGCCGTGTTAATCCGGTCGATAGGATAGCCCAGCCGTGCTCCCCGCCGTGGCCCGCTGCGCGGCGTCCCAGAGCCGTGGCTGTGCCTGGCGTCGCGTTTCCACGGTGGTGCCGCCGGCCTGCAGCCGTACCCGCAGCGCCCCGCCCTGGGCGGTATCGAGGACCGCAGCGCCCGCATCCTGCCAGCGTGCGACGACCTGCGGCTTGGGGTGACCGAAGCGGTTGCCATGGCCGGAGGAGACCAGCGCGTGGCGTGCACCGGTGGCGGTGACGAAGTCCGGGTCGGACGAGCCGGCACTGCCGTGGTGCGCGACCAACACCACGTCGGCGCGCAAGGCCGCGGCATCGCGGTGCAGCAGGTCTCGCTCGATCACCTCGCCGATGTCGCCGGTCAGCAGGGCCGCGCCGTGCCGGGTTTCGACGCGCAGCACACAGCTGGCCTCGTTGCCCAGGTACGGAAAATACGGCGGCGGGTGCAGGAAGCGGAAGCGCACGCCCTCCCATTCCCAGCCGTTGCCGGCCACGCACGGGCGGGCGCCGGCCACCTCGGCACCTTCCGGTGCGAAGGCCTCCGCTACCGGAAATACGCGGCGCACCGCGTCCAGTCCGCCGGCATGATCGTTGTCGCCGTGACTGACAACGACGCGGTCGAGCCGACGCACGCCCAGTGCGTGCAAGGCCGGCACCACCGCACGCTCGCCGGCGTCGAAGCCATCACGCACCGCCGGCCCCATGTCGTACAGCACGGCATGTCTGGCGGTGCGCACCAGCACCGACAGCCCCTGGCCGACATCGACCACCACCAGCTCAGCCTCGCCCGGTCGCGGCAGGTCGCGGTCGGGCCACAGCAACGGCAACCACAACAGCAGCGCCAGCGGCTTGCCAGGCACGCCGCGCGGCAGCAACAACCAGAACGCCCCAAGCAGCGCCAGCACCAGGGCCAGCAACGCGCCGCCCCAGCGCGGCTCTGGCAGCCACCACAACGCCAGGCCACTGGCGGCAAGACGCTCGAACAACGGCCAACTCAGGTCGAAGCACCACGCCGCGGCACGCCAGGCCCATGCCCCGGCGCCGCTCTGCACGGCCTCCAGTGCCACGCCGACCAGCGACAACGGCACCACCACCAGGCTCCACCACGGCACCGCCAGCACATTGGCGAACGGTCCTGCCAGCGAGGCCTGGCCGAACAGGATCACGCACAGCGGCAGCAACCCCAGCGTTGCCACCGCCTGCGCCGAGAGGAAATCCCTGGCAGCCTCACGCAGCAGCCGCTGCCCGCCATGCGGCAGGCACCACAGCAGCCAGGCCACGCCGAGGAAGCTCAGCCAGAAACCTGCACCGAGCACCGCCAGCGGGTCTACCAACAGCACCGCCATGGCAGCCAGCGCCAATGCCTCGAATGCCTGCAGCGGGCGCCGGAATACCCGCACCGCGGCGATCACCGCGATCATCAGCAAAGTGCGCACCGTCGGCAGCGCGAACCCGGCCACCGCCGTATACAGCGCCGCGCCGACCACCCCCGCCACGGCCGCAGCGATCTGGGCCGGGCAACGACGCGCCAGAGGCGGCCACAACCACCACAGGCCACGCATCACCAGCGCGAAGAAGCCGGCGACCAGGCCGACATGGAAGCCGGAAATAGCGATCAGGTGGGTCAACCCGTCTGCACGCAGGATGTTCCAGTCGGCATCGTCAAGCGCGCGGGTGTCACCCAACGCCAGCGCACGCACGAAGCGCGACGACGGAGCCGGTACCGATGCGGCGATCCGTGCCGACATGCCCTCGCGCCATGCCTCCAGCCCGGTGGCTGCGGCCAGCAAGCGGGCTCGCGCGGGATCACGCACGTAACCGGTGGCGGTGATCCGCTGCGCCAGTGCGTATTTCTCGGCGTCGAAGCCGCCGGGATTGCGCAGCCCGCGCGGCGCCCGCAGCCGCACCGCCAGGCGCCAATGCTGCCCGGCCTTCAGCGCGTTACGCGACGCCGGATCGTCGTCGTACCAGGCCAGGCGCAGGTCGCGCCCGCGCAGCAATGCCGGCTGCGCGCGGTCACGGTCGACGCGGAACAGGAAGCGCGTGCGTCGGATTTCGTGTTCGGGCAGGTCGACGATGCGGCCGCTGAGCACGACTTCGCGCTTCTCCCACGACGGCGGCAACTGCAGCGACAAGGCATGGGCCGCATGCAATCCCGCCAGGCCGAAACCGAGCAGCACGGGCCCACACCCGCGCCAGCGCGGCCCCCACCACCACCAGGCCAGTCCGGCCAGCAGCAGGAGCAGCGACAGCGGCCACGGCAGCAGGCGCGGCAACCACAGGCAGGCGACGACACCGGCCAGCAGCGCAGCCGCGGTGATGATTCCAAACGGCGGCGTCCTTGCCGCATCACGCATGCACTACACCTCGTCGGGCCTGAGCTGCCGCAGTTTGCCGTCGTGCAGCTCCAGCACGCGGTCGAGGCGGCGCGCGAGGCGGCGGTCGTGGGTGACCAGCACCAGGCTGGTGTGCTGCTCGTGGTTGAGCGCGAGCATCAGGTCGAACACGGTCGCGGCAGTCTTCTCGTCGAGATTGCCGGTCGGCTCGTCACCGAGCACGCAGGCCGGTTTGTTGACCAGCGCGCGCGCCACGGCAGCGCGTTGGCGCTCGCCGCCGGACAGCTCGCCGGGTTTGTGCTCGAGACGATGACCGAGCCCGACCGATTCGAGCAGCGTCCTCGCCTGCGACGCGGCCGCACCGACGCTAGCACCGGACAGCAGCACTGGCAGCATCACGTTCTCCAACGCGGTGAACTCTGGTAGCAGGTGATGGAACTGGTAGACGAAACCAAGCGCACGGTTGCGCAGCGCGCCGCGTGCGGCATCGGACAGCCCACTCATTTTCTGCCCGGCAACAAACACCTCGCCTGCGGTCGGCGTGTCGAGGCCGCCGAGCAGGTGCAGCAGTGTGCTCTTGCCGGCGCCGGACGCACCGAGGATCGCCACCGTCTCGCCCTTGGCCACGGCCAGGTCGAGGTCGTGGAATACCGGTGTGTGCAGCGAGCCCTCGGCATAGGTCATCGCCAGGTGCTCGCAGCTCAGCACGGTTTCGTTGATGGCCTGCCCGCTCACGGCCGCATCCTTCATGACGGCATCACTCATAACGCAGCGCCTCCGCCGGGGCCGTGCGCGCAGCGCGCCAGGCAGGATAGATGGTGGCCAGGAACGCCATCGCCAGCGCGACGGCAGCGATGATGGCGACGTCGCTGCCCTGCAGGTCGGTCGGCAGGCCGGTGATGTAGTAGACGTCCTCCGGCAACAGCTGCACGCCCAGCACGGCTTCGATCGCCTTGAGGATGTGCTCCAGGTTCAGCGTCAGCACGACGCCGCCGATCACGCCAAGTACGGTGCCGATCACGCCGATCAGCGTGCCCTGCACCACGAACACCTGCATCACCCCGCGTGGGGTCAAGCCCAGCGTGCGCAGGATCGCGATGTCGGCCTGCTTGTCGGTGACCAGCATCACCTGCGAGCTGACCAGATTGAACGCGCCCATCGCGATGATCAGCGACAGCAGGATCGCCATGATGGTCTTTTCCATCTTCAGCGCACGGAACATGTTGGCGTTCTCGCTGGTCCAGTCGCTGATGCGCAGCCCCCCGAGCTTGACGGCGAGATCACGCGCCACCTCCCACGACTGGTCCATGTCGTGCAACCTCAGACGCACGCCGGTGACGCCCTCACCCATGCGCAGCACGCGCTGCATGTCGCTCAGGTTGACGAACGCCATGCCACGGTCGAACTCGTTATAACCGGCTTCGAAGAGGCCGCTGACGGTGAAGCGCTTGAGTTGGGGTACCGCGCCCAGCGGGGTACTGCGGAAATCCGAGGTGGTCATCACCACGCTGTCGCCGACGCCAACGCCGAGCCACAGCGCCAACTCCTTGCCGAGCACGATGTTGAAACTGCCGGGGCTGAGCGAGTCGAGCTTGCCCAGCACCATCTTGTCAGCCAGCACCGAGACCTTGCGCTCGTGCGTCGGCAACACGCCGCGTACGATTGCCGGCTGGTTGCGTGCGCCCGACAGCAGCGCCTCTTTCTCGACATAGGGTGCCGCTCCGGCAACGCGGGGGTCGGCGGTCGCTTTGGCCACCGCTTGTTGCCAGTCGCCCAGCGGCTCGCCGTAGGCGCTGACGGTGGCGTGCGCGGCCATCTGCAACATGCGGTCGCGGATCTCGCGCTGGAAGCCGCTCATCACCGCCAGCGTGGTGATCAGCGCGGTCACGCCCAGGGCGATGCCGGCAATCGAGGCCAGGGAGATGAAGGAGATAAAGCCATTGCGGCGTTTGGCGCGCAGGTAGCGCAGGCCGATGGCAACAGGGATGGGTTTGAACATATGGGCTTATGGTGCCATCGAACGCGGGGGCCGCGCTTGTGCTTCGACCGGAACGGCCAGCCGCAGTTCACGGCGCGCGTGGGTGTCGAGCGTATCGGGCCACCAGGACAGGTGCCGCAACCGTCCTTCGCGCTCACGAAAGCGCAGGAACGCCAATTGCCCACGCCAGTGCAGGCGCAGCTCGGTGATGGCTTCGCCGTCCAGGGTCGCCGTCGCCGAACCGGCGATGACCAGTACCTGCGGGGCCTGTCGCAGCTCACGGCGATACAGCCAGACACCATAGGTCAGCGCCAACAGGGCCAGCGGGATCGAAGCGACCACGGGCAATTCGCATGCGATCAAGGAAATCGCTGCCAGCACGCCCAGCATCAGCAACACCGCGCCCAACAGGCGCGACGGTCGCCACTCAAGCCTGCCCCCGAATGCTTCAGTCGGCGGGCGGTAGGGTGCGGATGTGCTGGACGAGCTGGTCGAGTTCGGCATCGGTCGCGGTCTCGTACCCCATGAACCAGTGCCAGAGCTTATCGTCCTCGGTGTCCAGCAAGCGTAGGAAAACGCCGCGCTGCGCTTCGGACGCCTGCCGCCATTCGCGGTCGAGGTAGCGCCCGAACAACTGGTCCAGCTCGCGCATGCCGCGCCGGCAACGCCAGCGCAGGCGGCGCAACTCAATTTCGTCGGCTTCGCTCATGCGCGCAGCAACCCGACCGCCAGGACACCCCAGAGCCCCCACAGCACAACGCCACCGGCCAGATAGGCATAGAAGCGGTGCATGACCTTGTTGTAGGTGCACTGGATCGCGCTGTGCAGCACACGCAACGCCACGAACAACCAGGCCAGGCACAGAACCGTCGTGCTGACGAGCTCCGCTTGCGCAGCCACGACCAGCGCCAGGTAGAACAGCACCGGCAATTCGAACAGGTTGCGGAAATTGTCGGCGGCGCGGCTGTCGGTGAGCTTGGCAGTGGCCTGCGCCGAGGTCGCGACCGCCTGCGGGTGGATGCGCTCGCGCTTCATCTGCCCGATGCGCATGAAGTACATGCGCCACCAGACCACAAACGTCAGCGCCACCATCGCCAGCGCCGGGAGAAAGATCGCGCGTTCGTCCATCGTCCACCCTCGGAAGTGATGCGCTGTCCTGCCAGAAAAAAGGGCGCGCATTACGCGCGCCCTTTGGGTTCCATGCGTCAACTCAACGATCAGACACGCCGCGCCAGCATCAGCTTCTTGATCTCGCCGATCGCCTGCGCCGGGTTCAGTCCCTTCGGACAGGTCCGCGCACAGTTCATGATGGTGTGGCAGCGGTACAACTTGAACGGATCTTCCAGGTCGTCCAGGCGCGCACCGGTGTCCTCGTCGCGCGAGTCGACGATCCAGCGGTAGGCCTGCAGCAGCACGGCCGGGCCGAGGTAGCGGTCGCCGTTCCACCAGTAGCTCGGGCAGCTGGTTGAGCAGCATGCGCACAGGATGCACTCGTACAGGCCGTCGAGCTTCTTGCGGTCTTCCGGCGACTGCAGGCGTTCGCGGTCCGACGGCGCCGGGCTCTGCGTGCGCAGCCACGGCTTGATCGAGGCGTACTGGGCATAGAAATGGGTCAGGTCCGGCACCAGGTCCTTGACCACCGCCATGTGCGGCAGCGGGTAGACCGGAACTTCGGCCTTCTCGCAATCTTCGATCGCCTTGGTGCAGGCCAGCGTGTTGGTGCCGTCGATGTTCATCGCGCACGAACCGCAGATGCCCTCGCGGCAGGAACGACGGAAGGTCAGCGTCGGATCGATCTCGTTCTTGATCTTGATCAGCGCGTCCAGAACCATCGGACCGCAGCTCGCCATGTCCACCTCGTAGGTGTCCACGCGCGGGTTCATGCCGTCGTCGGGGTTCCAGCGGTAGACCTTGAAGGTACGCGGCTGCTTGGCGCCAGCCGTCGGCCAGTGACGGCCCTTCTGGATCTGCGAGTTCTTCGGGAGGTTGAATTCAGCCACAGTGCTCGCTCCGGATCAGTAGACGCGCTTCTTCGGCGGGACCACGGCGACGTCATCGGTCAGCGTGTACATGTGCACCGGACGGTAGTCGATGCGGGTTTCACCCGTGTCGTCGACCCAGCACAGCGTGTGCTTGTGCCAATGGGTGTCGTCACGATCCGGGAAGTCCTCACGCGCATGCGCGCCGCGCGACTCGGTGCGGTTCTCGGCCGAAACGATCGTGGCCAGCGCCTGGCCCAGCAGGTTCGACAGTTCGTAGGTCTCGATCAGGTCCGAGTTCCAGACCAGTGATTTGTCGGACACCTTGACGTCGGCGAACGAGGCGTTGATCTCGCGGATTTTGCGCACGCCATCGGCCAGGGTCTCGCCGGTACGGAACACGGCCGCGTCGGCCTGCATCGTGCGCTGCATCTTGTCGCGGATGACCGCGGTCGGGGTGCCGCCGCTGGCATTGCGCAGCTTGTCCAGGCGCGACAGGGCCTGATCGCAGGCATCGGAAGCGATCTTGCCGGGATTGCCGTTGGGCTTGATCGTCTCGGCGCAGCGATTGGCCACGGCGCGGCCGAACACGACCAGGTCGAGCAGCGAGTTGGAACCCAGACGGTTGGCGCCATGCACCGACACGCAGGCGGCTTCGCCGATCGCGTACAGGCCCGGCACCACGGCATCGGGGTTGCCGTTCTTCAGCTGCACCACTTCGCCGTGGTAGTTGGTCGGGATGCCGCCCATGTTGTAGTGCACGGTCGGGATCACCGGGATCGGCTGCTTCTCGACGTCGACGTTGGCGAAGATACGCGCCGACTCGGCGATGCCCGGCAGCTTCTCGTGGATCACTTCCGGGCCGAGGTGGGTCAGGTCGAGCAGGATGTGGTCCTTGTGCTCGCCGACGCCGCGACCTTCGCGGATCTCGATCGTCATCGAACGGCTGACCATGTCGCGCGGCGCCAGGTCCTTCACGCTCGGCGCGTAGCGCTCCATGAAGCGCTCGCCGTTGCTGTTGCGCAGGATGCCGCCCTCGCCTCGCACGCCTTCGGTGATCAGGCAGCCGGCGCCGTAGATGCCGGTCGGGTGAAACTGCACGAACTCCATGTCCTGCAGGCCCAGGCCGGCGCGCAGCGCCATGCCGCCGCCGTCGCCGGTGCAGGTGTGCGCCGAGGTCGCGGAGAAGTAGGCGCGACCGTAGCCGCCGGTCGCCAGCACCGTACCCTGGGCGCGGAACAGGTGCAGCGTGCCCTCGGCCATGTCGAGCGCGAGCACGCCACGGCAGGCGCCATCGGCGTCCATGATCAGGTCGAGCGCGAAGTACTCGATGAAGAACTGCGCGTCGTGCGCCAGCGATTGCTGGTACAGCGTGTGCAGGATGGCGTGGCCGGTGCGGTCGGCGGCGGCGCAAGTACGCTGCGCCGGCGGGCCTTCGCCGTACTTGGTGGTCATGCCGCCGAACGGGCGCTGGTAGATCTTGCCCTCGGCGGTGCGCGAGAACGGCACGCCCTGGTGCTCGAGCTCGATGATCGCCGGGATCGCTTCCTTGCACATGTACTCGATCGCGTCCTGGTCGCCCAGCCAGTCCGAGCCCTTGACGGTATCGAAGAAGTGGTAGCGCCAGTCGTCCTCGCCCATGTTGGCCAGCGCGGCCGAGATGCCGCCCTGCGCGGCCACGGTGTGCGAGCGGGTCGGGAACACCTTGGTGATGCAGGCGGTCTTGAGCCCCTTCTGGGCCAGGCCGAAGGTGGCGCGCAGGCCGGCACCGCCAGCGCCGACCACGATCATGTCGAACTGGTGTTCCGTGATCTTGTAAGCGGTGTTCTTATAAGCAGCCATCGATCAGCTCCCGAGCGCGATGCGGAGTACGGCGAGCACGCTAGCGAGTGCAGCGAGGACGCAAACAAAACGGACCGCGAGCTGCGAAGCCACCGCGAGCCCGGGGGTATGGACATAGTCCTCGATGATCACCTGGATGCCGAGCTGGGCATGCCAGAACATCGAGACCAGGAACGCGATCAGCAGCACCGCGTGGCACGGGTTGGCGACCTTGGCGCGGACCGTCGCGTAATCGGCGCCGACCAGCGACACGATCAGCCACAGCACGTAGATCGACAGGAACACCAGCGCGATCGCGGTGATGCGCTGGACGATGAAGTGATGCGTGCCGTCTTTCGCCGAGCCCAGACCGCGCGCGGTCTTGAGCGGGTTGCGCAGCTTGTCGTTGGCGCTCATGCAGCACCCCGCTGCAGCATGGCGACCAGCCAGATCGCGGCGGTCAGCACGAGGCTGCCGACGACGCTGATCCAGCCGTTGCGGACGAAAGTCTCGACCTTGTAGGCGTAGCCCGCGTCCTGGACCAGATGGCGAATGCCGTTGATCAGGTGGTAGGCCAGTGCCCAACTCCAGCCGAACAGGATCAGGAAGCCGAAGCCCGAACGGGTGAAGCCACTGAACTTCGCCCATGACTCGGGACCGGCCGCCAGCGACAGGAAGCCGCACAGGACCAGCAGGCTGCCCAGGACAAGGACGACACCGGTGGCCCGGTGCAGGATCGAGGTCACCATCTGGATCTGCCAGGCATACACCTGCAGATGGGGTGAAAGAGGTCGTTCGCGGTTCGCCATGAGCGTGCGCTGTCTCTCGGCTGGGCGGCGTGGCCGCGTGGCGGGACAAAAAATCTACGGAATGGAACGGTGAAGTGACGCGTCAGAAATCGATGCAGCGGCCGTTCTTTTCCCAGTCGCCGTAGCGGGTCGGTTCGGGGCCTTCGCGGCCCCCGAACTCTTTCGCATGGGCGTCGTCGGCAACCGGCGTGGGAACCGGTGCTTCGGGCGCCTCGGGCGCGGTGACCGGAGTGGTTTGGCCTATCATCACAGCGTTAAATCTTAAGTCCCGCCTTCATGCCTGACAACCCGCAAACCTCCACCGCCCCTGCTTTCGCCCTGGGTGATCATCGCGTGATCGCCCTGACCGGGCGTGATGCCGCGGCTTTTGCGCAGGCACAGTTCATGAACGACGTCACCGGGCTGGCACCCGGACAGTGGCACTGGAGTGGCTGGCTGACGCCGAAAGGGCGTGTGCTGGCCCTGTTCGCTTTGCTGAAACTGGCCGATGACGCGCTGTGGCTGGTCCTACCCGATGCCGACCCGGTCGCGTTTTCCGCGGCGCTGCAGCGTTTCGTGTTCCGCGCCAAGGTGACGATCGACGTACGCGACGACCTGCTGGTGCAGGGCCGGTTCGCGGCGCCGGCCTCGGCGTCGGGCGACACGTTTGCCGGCGACGAAAGTAGCGGCATCGAGCTCGATCTCGGCGCGACCGGCGGCGCACGCACCCTGCGCATCGCCCTCGCCGCTGCGGTCGCGAGCGATGACGACGCACGATCGCGCTGGGCCGCCTTCGACCTCGAGCACGGCCTGCCCCGCCTTGCGCCTTCGCAAGCCGAGCACTGGACGCCGCAGCAGTTGTCGCTTGAGCGCCTGCACGCCTTCAGCGTCAAGAAGGGCTGCTACCCGGGCCAGGAGATCGTCGCGCGCACGCACTTCCTCGGACAGGCCAAGCGCGGATTGGCGTTGTTCGAAGCCGATGCGGCCTTGGCGGACGGCGCAGAAGTGCGCGGCGAGTCGACGGCCTTGGGCAAGCTGGTCGCCACGGCCGACCACACCGGCCGGCATCTCGCGCTGGCGGTGCTGCCGTTCGAGCGCGCAGCCCAGCCGCTCAGCGTGGAAAGCCAGCCGCTGCGTGAGCGACCCCTGCTGGATGGACTGGCGCGCTAGGTGTTGGCCGCGCACAAGGCGCGGCGCTGCTCACGCCAATGCTCGTGCCAGGCCTGGAACATCAGCACGTTCCACAGGTGCGTGTGCCACTTGCGCTCGCCGCCGAGGAACTGCTGCCACAGGCCGTGCACCAAATCGGCATCGAAATAACCTTCGTTACGCAGACGCTGCGGCTCGAGCAATGACGCGGCCCACTCGCGCAGGTCGCCGCGCAGCCACTCACTGACCGGCGCGCCGAAACCGCGCTTGCCGCGATCGACCATGCTGTCAGGCAGGTAACGCCGCAACACCTGCTTGAGCAGGTACTTGTTGCCGGATGGATGGCGCTTGAAGTCCAGCGGCAGCGACCAGGTGAATTCGGCCACCTGCCAGTCCAGCAACGGCGCGCGCGCCTCCAGGCTGACCGCCATGCTGGTGCGGTCGACCTTGCACAACAGGTCCTCGGGCAGGTACACGCTGAAATCGGCCAGCATCATCGCGTCAGCCGGCGTGCCGGCGCCGCGCAGCGGATCGGGCTGATCGTACAAAGTGATGGGCAACGTGGCGCCCGGCACCGCGGCCTGCGGGTCGCGCCAGCGTGCGATGCGCTGGCGGTAGACATCGCCGATGCCGCGCGCGCCCATCTCCGCCGCCAACGCCGCGAAACCGCCCGCGCGCGAGGCCTCACCGTGCTGCTGCGCGCTGCGAGCCAACGCCCGTCGCAGCAGCGACGGCACGCGTTGCTGCCAGCGCCAGTTGCGCAGCGCGCGCTCGTAGCGCTTGTAGCCGAAGAACAGCTCGTCACCGCCATCGCCCGACAGCGCCACCGTGACCGCGCTGCGGGCGAGCTTGGCCACCAGCGCGGTCGGCACCTGCGAAGCATCCGCAAACGGCTCGTCGAACATCGCCGGTAACGTCGGCACCACCGCCAGTGCATCGCTGCCGCTGACGTACAGCTCGGTGTGCCCGGTGTGCAGGTGCTCAGCGACTTCCCGCGCCAGGTGGGCCTCGTCGTGGTGCGAGCGCTCGAAACCGATCGTGAAGGTGCGCACCGGGTGCCGGCTTTGCGCCTGCATCAGCGCGGTGACGATCGAGGAGTCGGTGCCGCCGGACAGGAACACCCCGACCGGCACGTCGGCGACCATGCGCAACGCCACCGCTTCACGCAGCAGTTCGTCCAGCCGATTCTCGGCTTCCAGCACATCGCCGCCGAAAGGCTGGGCGATCGCCGCCGCCATGCGTTCGCGCGGCTGCCAGTATCGATGCTGGTCGCGCTCGGGCGCATGCGCCGCCGCACCGCTTGCCACCGCCACCGCATCGATACGCAACAGCGAACCCGGCATCAGCTTGAAGGTATCGACGTGGATCGCATGCGGCGCCGGAATGTAATCCAGGCGCAGCAGCAACGCCAGCGCGTCGCGGCTGACCGCGTTGTCGAAATCGGGGTGCTGCCACAGCGCCTTGAGCTCGGAACCGAACACGAAGGTGTCGCCGGCCCAGCCGTAGTACAGCGGTTTCTTGCCGACCCGATCGCGCGCCAGCCACAGGCAGCGCTCCTGGCGGTCCCACAACGCGATTGCGAACATGCCGTTGCAGCGGGTGATCGCGGCCTCGACTCCCCACTCCACCACTGCGGCGAGCAGCACTTCGGTGTCGGAATGACCGCGAAACCCGTGGCCGCGCGCGACCAGCACCTCGCGCAACTCGGCGAAGTTGTAGATCTCGCCGTTATAGGCCACGACATAGCGATGATCGGCCGAGGCCATCGGCTGATGGCCAAGTGGTGACAGGTCGAGGATGCTCAGGCGCCGGTGCGCGAGCGCGACACCGGCCTGGGCATCAGCCCATACGCCACTGTCGTCGGGGCCGCGATGGACAAGCGCGTCGCCCATCGCGCGCACCAGCGCAGTCAGCCGTTCCTCGTCCGTGTCGGGTGCAGGACGTAACAGACCGGCCAAGCCGCACATAGCCTGGCCTCAGCCCTGCGCCAGCACGTCGGCCGCGGCGACGATGTCGTCCTCGCCCGGAATCACCAGGAACGCGGCGCCCGCCAGCGGCGTGTAGGTATCGACACCGACCACGCGCTGGAACGGTCGCGCGCCAAAGCCGCCCTCGGCGATCGCGGTCAGGACGCCCTCGCCCACGCCAGCACTGTGGCGGCCTTCGTCGACGATCAGGATGCGCTTGGCGCGTTTGGCCTGCTCGCGGATGTAGTTCTCGTTGAGCGGCACCAGCCAGCGCAGGTCGATCACGCGCGCCTTCCAGCCGTGCCTGGCTTCGATCGCACGCGCGGCACGTAGACTCATTGGCACGCCATTGCCGTAGGTGAAGATCACCAGGTCGTCATTGCCTTCACCGTAGACGCGGCCTTCGCCCAGCGCCATCGCCTCGTCGGGCTTCGGATAGCTGGTCAGCCAACCGCCGTCACCGGGCTCGTACAGATCCTTGGTCATGTACAGCGCGATCGGCTCAAGGAACACGCTGACGCGGCCGTCGACCTTGGCCAGCGCGGTCAGCGTGCGCAGCATGGTCGCCGCGTCATCGCCGCGCGACGGGCAACCGACCACGAGCCCTGGGATGTCGCGCAGCGCGGTGATCGAGTTGTCGTTGTGGAAGTGCCCGCCGAAGCCACGCTGATACCCGAGGCCGGCGATGCGCACCACCATCGGGTTGGCGTACTGGTTGTTGCTGAAGAACTGCAGCGAGGCCGCCTCGCCGCGGATCTGGTCACAGGCGTTGTGGAAATACGCCAGGTACTGGATTTCGGGGATCGGCAGCAGGCCGACATTGGCAAAGCCCTGCGCCATGCCCAGGATCATGGTCTCGTCGAGCAGCGTGTTGAACACGCGGCGCGGGCCGAACGCTTTCTGCAGGCCCTTGGTGACGGTGTAGACGCCGCCCTTCTGCGCCACGTCCTCGCCGAACAGCAGCGTTTCCGGATACTTGGCGAAGGTGTCGTGCAGCGCGTTATTGATCTGGATCGCCAGATGCCGCGGCGGCTGGTTCTCGGGCAGCTTGGCCTCGCCGCCGAACACCTCCAGGCGGCGCTGGGCATAGTCGGCGCGCTGGGCCTCCTGCTGCACGGCTTTCGCGGTGTACGGTGCCAGCGGCGCGATCACTTCCTCGAGCTGATCGAGCTTGGGCCGACGGTCAGCTTCCTCGGCCGCGGCGAAGCACTGCTTCCGCGTGGCCTCGTACAGTGCCAGCACTTCGTCCTTCGTCATCAGGCCCGACTCGAGCGCGATCGCAGCCGAGCGCAGCAGCGGGTCGGTCGCCTCGACCGCGCACAGCTCCTCGATCGAACGCCACTCGATCTCGAAGTCGGTACCGGCATGACCCATGATGCGGGTGGTGCGCAGGTGCAGGAAGGTCGGCCGGCGCGTACGGCGGCAATGCTCGACCGCGCGCTGGACGTCACCGTAGCCGTTGGCCAGGTCGAGGCCGTCGGCGTAGAAATAATCGAGGTCCGGGCGCTGGGCGAAGTTGCGCGCCACCCAGCCGTTCGGGGTCTTCACCGAGATGCCGATGCCGTTGTCCTCGCACACGAACAGCGCCGGCGCCGGCAGCTTCTGATACGCCGTCCAGGCCGCGGCATTGAACGCGGTCTGCGCGGTGGCGTGGTTGCTGGAAGCGTCGCCGAACGAACAGATCGTGATGCTGTCGTCCGGGATCGGCAACGCATGGCCAAGACGCTTGCCGGTCTCGATCGCGATCGCGGTGCCCAGCGCCTTGGGCAGGTGCGAGGCGATCGTCGAGGTCTGCGGCAGTACCCACAACGGCTTGCTGCCCCAGACCTTGTGGCGGCCGCCGGAGGCCGGGTCGTCCTTGCTGGCGGCGAAGCTCAGTGCCGAATCCATCACCGGATCAAGTCCAGGCAGCTTGCGGAAGCGCTCGGCCATGAAGCCGCCGCTGCGGTAATGCAGGAACGCCGGATCGGTATGGCGCGTCAGGCGCGCGACCATGGCATTGCCTTCGTGGCCGCTGGAGCCGATCGTGTAGAAGACCTTGTTCTGCACGCGCAGCACGCGCGCCATCAGGTCGAGGTGACGGCTGACCAACTGCGATTCGAACAGTTCACGGAAGCCGCGCGCGTCGAGCGCGCTGCCGTCGAGGATCGCCTCGCCGGGTGCAGGCCTCGCCTGCGCGTGCCCACTCCATTGCTTGACGAACTCGGTGAAATTGACGTCGCAGATCTCGGCGCGATTGAGGCCTTTCATGCGCGCTGGGATTGGATTGGTCGGATGGGGCACGGCGTACTGCGGTTGTGCGGACATCAAGGAGCTCCGCTTCTCGGTCAGGAGAAGATCTGAAGTGAGGAATCAGTCGGGCAGCGCCATGCGCGAGGCCGCTTCCACCGGCGGCGACGGCATCGCAATGAAGCCCGGGGTCTTGCGCACCCGTGCCAGCCAGTCGCGAACCGCCGGGTACGGCGCGAGGTCGAAACCGCCCTCGTCGGCAACATCGGTGTAGGCGAACAGGGCGATATCGGCGATGCCGTAGGCGTCGCCGGTGAACCAGGGGTGCACCTTGAGGTGCTGTTCCATCACCGCCAACGCCTGCTGGCCACGCTCGCGCAGTTGCGGCAGGTCGGCGCGACGCGGCGAATCCAGCGGCGTCCAGCCGCGGATGAAGCGCGCCACCGCGACATACGGCTCGTGGCTGTATTGCTCGAAGAACAGCCAGCTCAGTGCCTGCGCGCGTTGCCAGGCATCGCCGCTCCAGTACGGCGTGCCCTCGGCCAGCCAGCACAGGATCGCGTTCGACTCGGTCATGATGCGGCCGTCGTCGCCTTCGATGTCATCCCTTTCGAGAATCGGCACCTTGCCGTTGGGGTTCTTGGCCAGATACTCGGCAGTACGGGTCTCGCCGGCGGTGCTGTCGACCTCGACCCACTTGAATTCGCGCTTGAGTTGGGTCAGCAACAGGCGGAGCTTGTGGCAGTTACCGGAACTGGAATAGCCGTAGACGGTGATCATTTGGTTTCCTTGCGTGTGCGCCGCGCGAACCACTCTTCGCGGGTCTGGCCCCAGATGTCGATGGCGTGCGCGTCCAGCGGCTTCGGCAGCGTGCCGGGCCCGCGATTGCGCGATCCGAGCCGTTCGGCAACGGCTTGCGACGCGGCATTGGCCGGCGCGATGGAATGGATCACCTCGTCCCAGCCCAGCACGTCGAAGGCCCAGTCCATCGCCGCCGCGCAGGCCTCGGTGGCGTAGCCCTTGCCGCGGGCGTCCGGGTGGAAGCTGTAGCCCACCTCGGTGCCGGGCCAACCGTCGGGCTGCCACGGCCCGGCCTGGCCGGTCCACACGCCGGTGGATTTTTCCACGACCGCGAACATGGCAAAGCCCTGCAGCATCCATGCGCCCGGCATCTGCAGGAAGCGGCGCCATGCGTCGCCACGCGTGAGCGGGCCGCCGATGTGAGCCGAGCTTTCGTCCGCGAACATCTCGGCGAAGCGGTCGAAATCCTCGATCCGCGGCAGACGCAGGATCAATCGTTCGGTTTCGAGTTGGATGTCCGGCACGTACACGCTCTGCTCCTGACTCCCTCTCCCATCGGGAGAGGGTTGGGGTGAGGGTCGGCGAAACGGTATTGCTCCCTTTCCCGGAACAAACCGTCGGCCTTTTACTTCCGCCGAAATCGGGTCGGACACCTTTCGCCTCCCTCATCCGGCCTGCGGCCACCTTCTCCCGAAGGAAGAAGGAGCGCAAATCAGAACACGGAAATCAGAACGCGCTGATACCAGTCAGCTCACGACCGACCACCAACTGGTGCACGGTCTCGGTGCCCTCGTAGGTGATGACCGATTCGAGGTTGAGCGCGTGGCGGATCGCGGCATGCTCGGTGGTGATGCCGGCGCCGCCGAGCAGATCGCGGCACTCACGGGCAATGTCGATCGCCATGCGGCAGTTGTTCCACTTCGCCAGCGACACCTGCGTCGGCTGCATGACACCGGCGTCCTTGAGACGCCCCAACTGCACCACCAGCAACTGCGCCAGGGTGATGCGGCGCGCCATCTCGGCCATCTTGATCTGCGCCGACTGCGTCGCCGCCACCGGGCGGTCGAACAGGATGCGTTCCTTGGTGTAATTCAACGCCTCGTCCAGGCAGGCGATGGCCGCGCCGATCGGCCCCCAGGTGATGCCGTAACGAGCCTGGGTCAGGCAGCCCAGCGGCCCCTTGAGACCCTTCACATTGGGCAGGCGGTTGGCATCGGGCACGCGCACGTTGTCGAAGAACAGCGAGCTGGTCACCGACGCGCGCAGGCTCATCTTGTGCTTGATTTCCTGCACGGCGAAGCCGGGCATGCCCTTCTCGACCACGAAGCCCTGGATGCCCTCGTCGGTCTGCGCCCAGACGATGGCGATGTCGGCCAGGTTGCCGTTGGTGATCCACATCTTGGAGCCGTTGAGGACCCAGTCGCCGCCGTCGCGCTTGGCATGGGTCTTCATGTTGGCCGGGTCGGAACCGCCGTGCGGCTCGGTCAGGCCGAAGCAGCCGATGACCTTGCCCGTGGCCATGTCCGGCAGCCAGCGCTGGCGCTGCTCCTCGCTGCCGTAGGCGTAGATCGGGTACATGCACAGCGACGACTGCACACTGACGAAGCTGCGGATGCCGCTGTCGCCGCGCTCCAGCTCCTGGCAGATCAGGCCGTAGCTGACCGCGTTGAGGCCGGCACAGCCGTACTTTTCCGGCAGCGACGAACCGAGCAGACCGAGCTCGGCGATCTCGCCGACCAGTTCCTTCGGAAAGCGCCCCTGGTCGAAGGCGTCGCCGATGATCGGGATCACCCGCTCATCGGTGAAGCGCGCCACCGTGTCCTGTACGGCACGCTCCTCCTCGCTGAGCAGGGAGCGGACGTCGTAGAGGTCGTACGGATGCAGGGCCATGGCGCACTCGTAGTAAGGGAAGACCGACATTGTAATGGCCACCCACGGCGTGGGTAAGGCCGCGGAAACGCCCGCAGACGGGTACCGAAGAAACGCATGCGGCCTCGCGACTGGCTGCCTGTGCATTCCACAGACCAGCATCGACGCTCCGCCGTGCTTGCCCCAGAATTTCGTCGAAACGCCGAAGCGCATCGCATAACAAGAAAGGGGCCGGATTGCTCCAGCCCCTCACGGGCATTGCGTCTACGATCGAACGATCGCCTTGGCCAATCAGCCCTGGCTGGCGCCGGTCGAAGCGGACGCGGTCTGGGTCACGACCTGACCGTCGATGACCGGCAGGCGGTTGCCGACCGGGCGCTCGTCGAGGCGCACGCTCTGCTCCTGGCCCTGGTAGCGGTACGTCACATCGTAGCCGACCGTCTTGTCTTCGCTGCCCAGCGCGATGCGGTTGCCCGGCTTGCTGCCGGTGCGCATGGTACCGGTGGTGCCGTCGGGATTGCGGTAGGTCACGTTGTAGCCGACCACGCGCGAGGACTGCGAGGAAGAGGTCGTGGTGTGGCACTGGCGCTCGGTGCGGTTCACCACCTGCCCACCAACGTGGTTGCGGTCGACGCGATTGCCGATGAAGCCACCGGCCACGGCGCCAGCGGCGGTCGCCGCCTTCTTGCCGTTGCCGCCACCGATCTGGTTGCCAACCAGGCCACCGATCACGGCACCTGCGACGGTGCCGCCGACGTTGCCGTCACGCTCCGGGGCGCGTTCCTGCACGACCACGTCATTGCAGACCTCGCGCGGGGTCGAGGTGGTGCTGGTCTCGCGCACCGGATCGGTGCCGATCACGGTGGCATACAGCTCCTGCTTCTCGGTGATCGGCTTGACGTTGAGGACTTCGGCGTACTCGACGCGGCCAGTCTGGATCGCGCCATCGGCAGCCATGTCGCCGGTGAGACCGGCGGCCTGGCCGTCGGCCGGGGTCAGCGCCGTCGAGCCGGCGTCGTTGCCACGGAAGCTGTTGAAAGCCGCCACGGCTACGCCGCCGACGAGTAGCGCAGCCACTGCAACTGCAAGCATGTTCTTGTTCATTTGAGGCCTCTGCGGCGGTGAGCCAGCGGTTGTTGGACGCAGGCATTCCACCACCGCGAAGCTGAACAGCTGCCGATTTTTTAACGTCAAGCTGTCGCAACTGTGAACCCCGTTGAAGAGCCGTGCTAGCGTCGCCGCATCCGCCCCCAGCTAAAGCTTCCACCATGGCCAACCCCCTGCTCTCCCCGGTCCTGGGCTTCCTTGGCAAACTCAGCTATCCGCGCCTGTTTCTATTGACCGCGGCGCTGTTCGTGATCGACCTGATCGTGCCGGACTTCATTCCCCTGGCCGACGAGATCCTGCTCGGCCTCGGCACCTTGCTGCTGTCGCGCAAGCGCAAGGACTCGCTGGTTCCGCCGCCCTGACCCCATGCTGGTCGACAGCCACAGCCACCTCGACGCCGCCGAATTCGATGTCGATCGCAGCAGCGTGATCGCGCGCGCCCGCGCCCTCGGCGTGACCCGGCAGGTGGTGCCGGCCGTCGATGCGGCCAGTTGGCCCAAGCTGCGCGAGGTGAGCCAACAGGCGCCCGGGCTGTTTCCGGCCTACGGCCTGCACCCCATGTACCTGGCGGCGCATCGCGACGAGCACCTGACCCAGCTTCGAGAGTGGATCGAGCGCGAACGCCCGCTCGCCGTGGGCGAGTGCGGCCTGGACCACTTCGTCGAAGGCCTCGACCCGCAGCGCCAGCGGCACTGCTTCGAAGGCCAACTGCGGCTGGCGCGCGAATTCGACCTGCCGGTGATCGTGCATGCACGACGCGCCGTCGATGAGGTGATCGCCACGATCCGACGCATCGGCGGCTTGCGCGGCGTGGTGCACAGTTATTCCGGCAGCGAGGAGCAGGCCCGGCAGTTGTGGCGGGCCGGCTTCCTGCTCGGCCTTGGCGGACCGGTCACCTACGAGCGCGCCAATCGCCTGCGTCGTCTGGCAGCAAGCATGCCGCTCGAGCACCTGTTGCTGGAAACCGACTCCCCCGACCAGCCCGACGCCGGCATCCGCGGCCAGCGCAACGAGCCAGCACGGCTGGTGCAGGTGCTCGCGACCATCGCCGGGCTGCGTGCCATGGCGCCGGATGACCTGGCGCGTGCCACGACCGCGAACGCCGAACGCCTGTTCCGCCTGCCCGCGGCCTGACGCCGGTCACGGCTTGCGCTTGAGCAGCAGTTCCAGCGCGCGGCCGACCGCGGCGAACGCGAACGTACCAGTGATGTGCGTGGCCGCCCCCAGCCCCATGCCGCAATCGAGCTTGAGCGCGGCATCGGCCCCGAGCTGCGGACGCAGGCCGCAGACCGTGCCGTCGGGTTGCGGATACTTGACGTTCTCCAGCGAATAGATCGCCGAGATGCCGAAGTAGCGGTCCGCGTTCTTGGGAAAGTTGAACTCACTGCGCAGCTTCTTGCGCACCAGCGCCAGCATCGCGTCGTGCTCGGTGCGCGACAGGTCGCGTACCCGCACCAGGGTCGGGTCGGTGCGACCACCGGCCGAGCCGACCACGATCAACGGCAGTTTGCGGCGGCGGCACCACGCGGCCATCTCGACCTTGCTGCGAAAGCTGTCGCAGGCATCGATTATCAGGTCGAAGCCGCGGTCGAGCATCTCCGCCAGGTTCGACGAGGTGACGAAGCTCGGGATCGCCTCGACCGTGATCTGCGGATTGATCGCACGGCAACGCTCGGCCATGGTCTCAACCTTGGCGCGGCCGTACTGGCCGGCCAGCGCCGGCAGCTGCCGGTTGGTGTTGGACACGCACAGATCGTCGGCGTCGATCAGGCTCAGATGCCCGATGCCGGTACGCGCCAGTGCCTCGACCGCCCACGACCCGACACCGCCCATGCCTACCACCGCAACGCGGCAGGCGGCGAAGCGCGCGAGCGCGCCCGTGCCGTAAAGCCGGTCGATGCCGGCAAAACGCTCCTGCCAAACCGAATCCAATGACGTCGTACTCATGCCGCCATTGTAAGCGGCACGGTGCGCCGACCCGCGCCGGGGGCGGTGGAACCGCGTGATATCGTGGCCGCCACCTTGGATGGAGGCCAGGCAATGAACGACACCCAGCCCAGCACGGCACGCCCCGGCAACGCCTCGAAGTACCTGTTCCTGTTCCTGCTCGGTCTTGTCATCGGCGTGATCGCGACGGTGATGGCGATGCGCGCGATCGATGCGCGCAAGGATCACTTCCACGAGGGCGTGATGCACGTGCAGCAATGGCACCTGGGTCAGCTCAAGCAGAAGGTCGAACAGAACCGCTGCGCCGCCACCGACATCCTGCCGGACCTGAAGACCCTGCGGATCTTGGCCGACGACCTCGAGCCGGCCTTCCCCGATCTGCGCGACGACAAGCGTTTCATCGAGCACGCCAGCCGCATGCGCGCGCGCCTCGACAGTGCCCTGGCCAGCCCGCCGCTCAACTGTGCCAGCGTCGGCACCGCCACCGCCGACCTCGGCGAGGCCTGCAAGGCCTGTCACCAGGACTTCCGCTGAGTCGCGTCAAGGCGGCCTGCACCTCTCCCGCCGCGCGCTGAATGCAGCCGCGGCGGCCCGCATTGATCGGCGGTTCACTGGCCGGCGTCTAGCTTCTACCCACGTGGCCCAATCCTGACGGCTTGCCACCGCCTCCACTGAAGGAGAACCCCATGAACACCCAGACGCTCCGTCTTCTCGGCGTGGCTACGGCCGCCGCACTTGCCCTGGCCGGTTGCGCCAGCACGTCGCCTGGCTACGGCAGCGCGCCGCCGCCGAGTTATGGCGGAAGCACCAGCACAGCCGACTGCTACGACTGCGGCACCGTGACCCGCATCGAACAGGTCGCGGCCGGCAGCAGCGCGCCCAGCGCGACCGGCGCCGTGCTCGGTGGCATCGTCGGCGCCGTGGCCGGCCACGAAATCTCCTCCCATACCGGCGGCAGCAAGGGCAACCAGAACATCGCCGCCGCGGCCGGCGCGGTGGGTGGCGCGCTCGCCGGCAACGCGATCCAGAAGAACACCGGCAGCGGGTCCTACAACGTCTACGTCCGCATGAACGACGGCCGCACCACGGTGGTCACGCAGAAGGATCTCGACGGCATCCGCGAAGGCGCCTACGTGCGCGTCTACAACGGCCGCGCCTGGGTCCGCTAATACGGGGCGGATATACCTATACAGATATACCTGCACAGATAACCGCCCGATGCGCACCGGATATTCCATCGACATCGGCAAACGGCCCGCGCTTGCGGGTCGTTTGTTTTGGTTATCGGCGCCCGCCGCTTCGGAATTTCCCGCTGATAAAGAAAAACCCGGCCGATGCCGGGTTTTTCATATCCTGAAAACGACGTCGCCTGATGGCGCGCCAGAATCAGGCGGTGCGCCTTACATCGGCTCGACGGCGTCAGCCTGCAGGCCCTTCTGGCCCTGGACGACGGTGAAGGAGACCTTCTGGCCTTCCTTCAGGCTCTTGAAGCCCTGCGACTGGATCGCGCGGAAGTGCACGAACACGTCCTCGCCGTTCTCACGGCTGATGAAGCCGAAGCCCTTGGCATCGTTGAACCACTTGACGGTACCGGTTTCACGGTTCGACATTGACTTGCTCCTTGAAACGTTTGGTTGATAACACCGCTTGCGCGGCGTGCTGGTTGCAAGGAGGAAGCGAGGTGCAACGATGTAGCGGATCGATGGATCAACCGCATCGGGCCACGATTCACGGTGACCCTGGCAAACACAGCGCCCGCAAAGTACCCCGCGCTGGGTGAAAATGCAATCGGGGCCAAAAGGCCCGTCAGCACAGGGATTCGGCATGGATTTTCAGGCTATTTATTATGTGTTGGCCGGGGTATTGATCCTGGTCGGAATCGCCGGCACGGTGCTGCCGGCGCTGCCCGGATTGCCGCTAGTTTTCGCCGGCATGTTGCTGGCGTCGTGGGCGGGGCATTTCCAGCAGGTCGGCTGGGGGATGCTGGTGGTGCTGGGCCTGTTGACGCTGCTGTCCCTGGGCATCGACTTCCTGGCCACGGCGCTGGGTGCCAAACGCGTCGGCGCCAGCCGCCTGGCCCTGCTCGGCGCGGTGATCGGCACCTTCGCCGGTCTGGCATTCGGACTGGCCGGGGTGTTCGTCGGGCCGTTCGTCGGTGCGTTGACCGGTGAACTCATCCACGGCCGCCAGGTTCATCAAGCCGCCCGGGTCGGCTTCGGTACCTGGCTCGGCATCCTTGCCGGCGTCGTGCTCAAACTCGGCCTGGCCTGCGCCATGCTCGGCCTGTTCGCATTCGCCTGGTTTTTCTAGACCCGTCATTCACCCCACTCGCCCGCGGCGGATGCAACACTCCGTCGGACTCTTCCCGCGTGAAACGTGAGCCCCCCGCATGCTTCAAGATCGAACGCAGTCCCCTTCTCTCGCTTCCCGCCCACTGTTGTTGATGGCGATCCTGGCGACGCCGGCACTGGCGCAGGCGCAATCCATTCCCAGCGCCGCCACCCCGGAAGCCTGCGTGGCCATCACCGTCGATGCCGACCGCCTTGCCTGCTACGACGCCGCGCTCGGCCGGGTCGCCCGCGACACGCACAACGCCGACATCGCCGCGAAGGAAGCCAAGGCGATCCAACAGAATCTGGCCCTCGGCGAAGCGGTCGCCCCGGCCATGCCTTCCACCGAGGCCGCGCCGGAACCGCAATCGGCGCCGAGCAGCGACCTGTACCGGCACGAAGACCCGCTGACCCGCGCGATCGCCAACGCCGGCAAGGGATCGCTGCTCGACAGCCGCTGGGAGTTGGCCAAGGACTCCAAGCTGGGCATCTTCAACTTCCGCGCCTACAAGCCGGTCTATCTGTTACCGATGCTCTGGAGCAGCGACGTCAACGAGACGCCGCACTCGCCCAATCCGAACAACACGGTGACGCAGCCGCTGAACATCCAGCCGACCGAAGCCAAGTTCCAGGTCAGCTTCAAGACCAAGGCCTGGGAGAACATCTTCGGCGACAACGGCGACCTGTGGCTGGCGTACACCCAGGTCTCGCACTGGCAGGTCTACAACGCCGACGAGTCGCGCCCGTTCCGTGAAACCAACTACGAACCCGAAGGCATGCTGGTGTTCCGCAACAACTACAGCATCGGCGGCTGGAAGGGACGCATGGCCGGCATCGGCTTCACCCACCAGTCCAACGGCCGTGCCGACCCGCTCTCGCGCAGCTGGAACCGCGTGATCGGCATGATCGGCCTGGACCGCGAGAACTGGGCGCTGACGATCCGTCCATGGTGGCGCGTGCCGGAAAGCGCCAGTGACGACAACAATGCCGACATCGAGGATTACGTGGGCCGTGGCGATGCCACGCTGGTCTACAGCCGCAACGGCCACGAGGTATCGCTGATGGGCCGGCACTCGCTGCGTGGCGGCGACAAGTCGCACGGCGCGGTGCAGCTGGAATGGGGCTTCCCGATCCACAACAGCCTGCGCGGCCACGTGCAGATCTTCGACGGCTACGGTGAAAGCCTGATCGACTACAACCACCGCGCGACCTACATTGGCCTGGGCATTTCGCTGCTGGAGTGGTACTGAGCGAACGCGTCGCAGGTCGCAGTCCTTGCGACGCGCTTCGCCGATCATTACGTCCACTTAGCGGAGACAGGAGTCCATGTGCCAGGAGACGTCCCGATGAAAATGCGCCGTATCCTTTCCCTCGACGGCGGCGGCATCCGCGGCCTGGTCAGCTGCGTATGGCTGGGCGGCGTCGAGGATGCGCTGGCCCAAGCCGGCAAGCCCGGACTGCTGAAGAATTTCGACCTGCTGGCAGGCAGCTCCACCGGCGCACTGGTGGCCTGCGGACTGGCCATCGGCCTGGCCCCGCAACAGATGGCCGAGCTGTACCGCGCGCAAC
The DNA here is from genome assembly GCF_042648505.1 of Lysobacter cavernae. NCBI lineage: Bacteria > Pseudomonadati > Pseudomonadota > Gammaproteobacteria > Lysobacterales > Lysobacteraceae > Lysobacter > Lysobacter cavernae. Next base: position 114,947 of record NZ_JBHRXK010000005.1, on the reverse strand, counting down.
GCCACACGATCTTCCCGGGCATGGCCGACCGCCTGTGGTCACGGACCGGACGTTTCTTGAGCCAAGGCGTGTCGGCGCCGCGTTACGACGGCAAGGGCCTGGAGAAAGTGTTGAAGAAGACCTTCGGCACGACCACGCTGGGCCAGGCCAAGAAGCCCCTGCTGGTCACCAGCTACGACACGATCTCGCGCACGCCGCTGGTGCTCAAGAGCTTCAAGCCCGAACACGCCGACCTGCCGATGTGGGAGGTCTGCCGCGCGTCCTCGGCCGCCCCGACCTACTTCCCCGCGCACCCGATGACCATCGAGGGACGCAAGCGCGCCATGATCGACGGCGGCGTGGTCGCGAACAACCCGACCGCCTGCGCGATCGCCGAGGCCCTGCGCAAGGACGCGCGCGTCGACAACGCGCACGACCTGGTGGTGCTGTCGGTCGGCACCGGCGAGCGCAACCGCCCGATCGAGCTGAAATCAGCGCAGGAATGGGGGGCGCTGGAGTGGGCGATCCCGATCATCGACGTGCTGTTCGATGGCAACACCGATGCCGTCGACTACATCGCCCAGCATCTGGTCGGCGACGGCTATTTCCGCTTGCAGGCCGAGCTGCTGACCGGACTCGACGACCTCGACGATGTCAGTTCGACCAACCTCGCCGGGCTCGAGGCGATGGCGCAGAACTACCTGCTGCAGGCTTCCACCCGGAAGAAACTCGCGGCGTTGGCGACGCGCTTGTAGCGTCGTTTCCGCCAGACCGTGGCGCGACCGCACCGGCACCTGTGTGCCGGCGCGTACCGGGTGCCGTCAGGCAACCACCACCGGGATCTTGCCGATCTTCGCCTGCCACTCGCGCGGGCCGGCCTGGTGCACCGATTCGCCGGTCGAATCGACCGCGACCGTCACCGGCATGTCCTGCACGGTGAACTCGTAGATCGCCTCCATGCCGAGGTCGGCGAAACCAACCACGCGGGCCGCCTTGATCGCCTTCGACACCAGGTAGGCCGCGCCACCGACCGCCATCAGGTAGGCCGACCGGTGCTTGCGGATCGCCTCGATCGCGAGCGGGCCGCGCTCGGCTTTGCCGACCATGCCAAGCAGGCCGGTCTGGCTGAGCACCTGCTCGGTGAACTTGTCCATGCGCGTGGCGGTGGTCGGACCGGCCGGGCCGACGACCTCGTCGCGCACCGGATCGACCGGGCCGACGTAGTAGATGAAGCGGCCGCGCAGATCGACCGGCAGCGTCTCGCCCTTGTTGAGCATGTCGACCATGCGCTTGTGCGCGGCGTCGCGGCCGGTCAGCAGCTTGCCGTTGAGCAGCAGCACCTCGCCGGGCTTCCAGCTGGCGACGTCTTCCGGGGTGATCGTATCGAGATCGACGCGGCGGCCCTTGGAAGCGTCGTAGGTCAGCTCCGGCCAGTCCTTGAGCGACGGCGGGTCGAGCATCACCGGACCGCTGCCGTCGAGTGTGAAATGGGCGTGGCGGGTGGCCGCGCAGTTCGGGATCAGCGCCACCGGCAGGTTGGCGGCGTGGGTCGGGTAATCCTTGACCTTGATGTCGAGCACCGTGGTCAGGCCGCCCAGGCCCTGCGCGCCGATGCCGAGCGCGTTGACCTTGTCGTACAGCTCCAGGCGCAGCTCCTCGGCGCGGTTGGATGCGCCACGTGCCTGCAGCTCGGTGATGTCGATCGGCTCCATCAGCGACTCCTTCGCCAGCAGCATCGCCTTCTCGGCGGTGCCACCGATGCCGATGCCAAGCATGCCCGGCGGGCACCAGCCGGCGCCCATGGTCGGCACGGTCTTGAGCACCCAGTCGACGATCGAGTCGGACGGGTTGAGCATGGCGAACTTGCTCTTGGCTTCCGAGCCACCGCCCTTGGCGGCGACGATCACGTCCACCGTGTTGCCCGGCACGATCTTGACGTTGACCACGCCGGGCGTGTTGTCCTTCGTGTTGGTGCGCTTGCCGGCTGGATCGGCCAGCACCGAGGCGCGCAGCTTGTTGTCGGGGTGGTTGTAGGCGCGGCGCACGCCCTCGTGGACCATGTCCTCCACGCCCATCGTGGCGTCGTCCCAGCGCACGTTCATGCCGATCTCGAGGAACACGGTGACGATGCCGGTGTCCTGGCAGATCGGGCGATGGCCCTCAGCGCACATGCGCGAGTTGATCAGGATCTGGGCGATGGCGTCCTTGGCCGCCGGCGACTCCTCGCGCTCATAGGCTTTAGCGAGGCTGCGGATGTAATCGACCGGGTGGTAGTAGCTGATGTACTGCAGTCCGTCAGCGATGGACTGGATCAGGTCTTCCTGCTTGATCGACACAGGCTGGAAAGAAGCCGGCTGGGAAGAAACGGAGTTGCTGGAGGAGGCGGAAACAGTGCGGCTCACGGCGGGCATCGGGCTGGCGGTGGGGCGCATAGTTTACCCGGCCATGGCAGGGGGTCTCTTCGGGCGACCTTTGCGATCCGTTTCGGGGTGACCTGCTTGCGTTCCTCGACCACGGCCTTGGCTGCGCCCTCCCGCGCGCCGACGATCATCTCGGTCAGCCAATGACCAGCACTGCCGTCGACAGCGATATCGAGCGTCGGCAGCCGTGCGTGAAATGCGGGACTGCCTTCACCCGTAAAACATGCAAGGCAGGCAGAATCAGCGCATGGCCCAAGTCGACGACAGCCCTTCTGCTCCGAGTCCGGCATCAGCGGCGACGCCCGGCGGCGGCAAGCCCAGCCTGCGCGAGCGCTTCAACGCACTGCGCAACCTGCCGCCGTTCCTGCGACAGATCTGGGCGACCAGTCCCAGCCTGACCCTGGCCACGCTTGGCCTGCGCATCGTCCGTGCCTTCCTGCCGATCGCCACGCTGTACGTCGGCAAGCTGATCATCGACGAGGCCGTGCGCCTGGTCGCCACCGGCGGCGGCTTCGGCACGATCGCCACCGCCTGGCACAGCGGCCAGCTCGATACGCTGATGTGGTTGCTGATCCTGGAGTTCGGCCTGGCGATCGGCTCCGACCTGCTCGGCCGCCTGATCAGCTATGGCGATGCGCTGTTGTCGGAGCTGTTCACCAACGCCACCAGCGTGCGCTTGATGGAACACGCGGCCACGCTCGATCTCGAGGACTTCGAGGACCCGGACCTGCAGGACAAGCTCGACCGTGCGCGCCGGCAGACCATGGGCCGCATGAACCTGATGAGCCAGCTGTTCGGCCAGGTGCAGGACTCCATCACAGTGGTCAGCTTCGCCATCGGCCTGTTGGTGTACGCGCCGTGGCTGATCCTGCTGCTGGCGATCGCGCTGATTCCGGCCTTCGTCGGCGAAGCGCACTTCAACGCGCTGGGTTACTCGCTCAACTACGCCTGGACCCCGGAGCGGCGCCAGCTCGAATACATCCGCCAGATGGGCGCCAGTGTCGAGACTGCCAAGGAGGTGAAGATCTTCAACCTCCACAAATACCTGGTCGCCAAGTACCGCGAACTGGCCGACAAGTTCTTCCGCGCCAATCGCGCCCTCGCGCGTCGGCGCGCGTTCTGGGGGGCGCTGCTGGCGGCGTTGGGCACGCTCGGCTACTACATCGCGTACGCGTATATCGCCTGGCGCACGGTCAAGGGCGACTTCAGCATCGGCGACCTGACCTTCCTCGCCGGCAGCTTCCGTCGCCTGCGGCAGTTGCTGGAAGGCCTGCTGGTCGGCTTCTCGCAGGTCGCCGGGCAGGCACTGTATCTCGAAGACCTGTTCTCGTTCTTCGAGATCGAGCCGGAGATCACCTCGCCACCGCAGCCGGTTCCGGTGCCGATGCCGATCACGCGCGGCTTCGTCTTCGAGAACGTCGGCTTCCATTATCCCGATGCCGAGAAGTGGGCATTGCGCGGCCTGAATTTCGAGCTGCACGCCGGCGAGGTGCTGGCCCTGGTCGGCGAGAACGGCGCCGGCAAGACCACCCTGGTCAAGCTGCTGGCACGGCTGTACGACCCCGACGAGGGCCGCATCCTGCTCGACGGCCGCGATCTGCGCGAATACGACCTGGACGACCTGCGCGCCAACATCGGCGTGATCTTCCAGGACTTCGTGCGCTACCACCTCACCGCCGGCGAGAACATCGGCGTCGGCCAGATCGACGCGATGAACGACGACGACCGCATCCGCGAGGCCGCGCGCCGGGCGATGGCCGACCAGGTGATCGAGCCGCTGCCGCACGGCTACCACCAGTTGATCGGACGCCGCTTCAAGACCGGCGTCGACCTGTCCGGTGGCCAGTGGCAGAAGATCGCGATCGCGCGTGCCTACATGCGCGATGCGCAGGTGATGATCCTCGACGAACCGACGGCCGCGCTCGATGCGCGCAGCGAGTTCGAGGTGTTCCAGCGCTTCAAGGAACTGTCCGACGACAAGACCGCGGTGCTGATCTCGCACCGCTTCAGCAGCGTGCGCATGGCCGACCGCATCCTGGTGCTGGCCGAAGGCCGGCTCGAGGCCAGCGGCACCCACACCGAACTGCTGGCCCAGGGCGGTCGCTACGCCGAATTGTTCGAACTCCAGGCCGCCGGTTATCGTTGACCCCTCGTTCGCCCTCCGCACCGGACCTTTCCCATGCGCCACGCCGTGCACTGCACCACCCTCGCCTTCGCCCTTTCGCTGACGCTCGTCGCCTGCCAGGCACGGCAAGGCGAGGAAACCGCCGCGCCTGCCGCGGCCCAACCCGCCGCCAAGGCCCAGCCCACCCAGACCGTAGGCAGCCAGGCGGGCCAGGTGCAGGTCGTCCAGATCGCCGCCGGCCTCGAGCATCCGTGGAGCGTCGCGCTGCTCCCCGACGGCGGGTTCCTGGTGACCGAGCGTCCCGGGCGCCTGCGTCGCGTCTCCGCCGCGGGCGCGGTCTCGTCGCCGCTCGAAGGCGTGCCGAAAGTGTGGGCCGAGGGTCAGGGCGGCCTGCTCGATGTCGTGCTGGCGCCTGATTTCGCGACCAGCAAGCGCATCTTCCTGAGTTATTCCGAGCCCGGCCCGGACGGCAGTGCCGGCACCGCGGTGGCGACGGCCACGCTGGGCGACAGCACGCTGTCCGAGGTGAAGGTGTTCTACCGACAGGAACCCAAGCTGGTCGGGCCGAACCACTTCGGCTCACGCATCGCCTTCGACGGCAAGGGTCACGTCTTCATCAGTCAGGGCGAGCGCAACGACCGCCCGACCTCGCAGAAGCTCGACATGCTGCAGGGCAAGCTGGTCCGCCTGAACCTGGACGGCAGCGTGCCGGCCGACAACCCCTTCGTTGGCCGCAAGGACGCGCGCCCGGAAATCTGGAGCTACGGCCACCGCAACATGCAGTCGCTGGCCACCGATCCGCGCACCGGAAAAATCTGGGAGGCCGAGCACGGCCCGCGCGGCGGCGACGAGATCAACATTCCCGAGCCGGGCAAGAACTACGGCTGGCCGGTCATCACCCACGGCATCAACTACTCCGGCCTGAAGATCCCCGAGGCGGTCGGCACCTCGGCGCCGGGCATGGAGCCGCCGTACCACGTCTGGGAAAAATCACCGGCGCTGTCGGGCATGGCGTTCTACACCGGCCATCCCGGCTCGAAGTGGAACGACAGCCTGTTTCTCGGCGCGCTCGCCGACGGCAGCCTGATCCGGCTCAGTCTCGACGGCGACACGATCACCGGCGAAGAGCGTCTGCTGAAAGAGCTGGGCGCCCGGATCCGCGACGTGCGCGTCGGTGCCGATGGCAAGGTCTATGTGCTGACCGACGATAACGACGGCAAGCTGCTGCGACTGGATCCGCCGAGCGGCTGAGTGCGCAGGGTCGGCGCGTTTATTTCTCGCCGGCCTCACCCACAGAGCGCTCTCCAGACCCTCGACGAACCTAGTGCCGGACTTCGCTGCTGCCCGGCACCGTCCCGCGCGGCATCACGCCTTCGCCGGCCATTTCCTCGGCCAGCTTGGCCTCGAACTGCTCGAAGCTCAGCCCCTGCCCGGCCACTTCCTGGTCCGCGGCGTTGCGCAGCACCGGCGAGCAGGTCAACTGCACCGTCTGGCCTTCGCGTTCGTGCAGGCTGGCGGCACGCTTGAGCATGGCCAGCACCCTGGCAGCGCTGTCGGATTCGCCGACGATGCGGCCACCGAGCCCGAGCGTCCACTCGCCCTCGCGGCGGACGATGCCGCCGAGCAGGTTGCCCTGCGGGTCGCGCAATTCCGCGTGCGGCTCGATCGGCACCACTACCGGCACGGCCGTGCGCAACTTGGCGAGCCGGCGCTTCTTGGCGTCGCGGCGCGCCTTGGAATGAATGGACATGGCGCACCTCCGAGCGGACTGGAAGAGATCATAGCCGTCCGGCCGTGAACTGCCACGCCCACGCAGTGGAGTGCGTCAGAACAACGAGGGCTGCGGGTCGTCGACCGGGGCCGAATAGTCGAGCCGGCCATCGACCAGACGCGCGGCCGCACTGTAGGGGTGCGGCTCGCTGCGACCCGGCCGCGCGCCTTGAAGTCATCGCCGATCAGGCTGCGGTGGCACTGCCACCACATCGCCTCGGCGCACATCACCGCGGTCGGCGCCAGTCGCGCCATGTGCTCCAGGTGCTCGCGCGCATCGCGGTACGGCGGCGTGTCCATGTAGTCGGCATACCCGCGGAAGCTGGCATTGCGCCAGGCGGTGTGTGGCGAGTCCTGACGCGGCCGGCGGCGCCCACCCAGCGCCGGCAGCGGCACGTAAGCGATGCCGGACTCGGGCAAAGCCCGCGCCATCGCCTCGCCGGAATACTGCGGATGACGCCGCGAGCCGGCAAAGCGGCGCACGTCGACCAGGGTCACGATGCCGGCTTCGATCAGCATGCCGGTGAACACACTCCAGTCGCGCGTGGAGTGGCCGATGGTCCATAGCCTGTCCATGACGCGCCAGCATAGTCGTCATGGGCACAACAGATGAGAACCGATCTCATCAAAAGTGGTTGATCCGCTACAATGCGCGCGACTCTGCTTCCCCTCCCACGCGCATGTCCTCCGCATTTGGCACCGAAACGGTGCTGGATGTCCGTCACTGGACGGACGACTACTTCAGCTTCACCACCACCCGCGACGACGGCTTCCGTTTCGAGAACGGCCAGTTCGTGATGATCGGCCTGGAAGTCCCGCAGGCGGACGGCTCCTTGCGGCCGCTGCTGCGCGCGTACTCGATCGCCAGCGCCAACTGGGAGGAGCAGCTCGAATTCTTCAGCATCAAGGTGCCCAACGGCCCGCTGACCTCGCGCCTGAAGTCGATCCAGCCCGGCGACCCGGTGCTGATCGGCCGCAAGCCGACCGGCACCCTGCTGGTCCACGACCTGCACCCCGGCCGCAACCTCTACCTGCTCGGCACCGGCACCGGTTTCGCGCCGTGGCTGGCCGTGATCAAGGATCCGGAAACCTACGAGCGCTTCGACCAGGTCATCGTGACCCACGGCGTGCGCAGCGCGCAGGACCTGGCCTACCGCGACTACATCGTCAACGAGCTGCCACGCCACGAGTTTCTCGGCGAGCAGATAGCCGCCAAGCTGAAGTACTACCCGGCGGTGACGCGTGAGGCATTCGAGTTCGACGGCCACGACCACCGCGGCCGGCTCACCGACCTGCTCGCCAGCGGTCGCATGATGGAGCAGCTCGGCCTTGAGCCGCTCGATGCCGAGCACGACCGCGCGATGATCTGTGGCAGCCCGCAGATGCTGGCCGACCTGCGCGGCATCCTCGACGCACGCGGCTTCAGTGCCGCGCCGCGTATCGGGGTCCCTGGGCAGTACGTGTTCGAGCGCGCCTTCGTCGAGAAATGAGCGCCCGGCTCAGTGCCGCCCCTCGCCCAGCCAGCGTTCCGCCTCGCGCTCGTCGGTAAACACCTTGGCGTCGAGGTTGGCATCGCGCGCGAACAGCTCGCAGTACTCGACCTCCTTCAGGCCGCGCGGTTTGACGTGGGCGATGCGGTAGCGCCACAGCTGGGCGTACTCCATGGTGAGCACCAGTTCGAGCCATTGCTGCTCGGACATCGGCGGCCCCAGCAGTTCGTCGATCAGCAGTAAGCCCTTGCCCTGGGCGGTTTCCAGCCGCGGCGCGATCATCAGCCAGTAGGCGAGCGTGTTCTCGTAGGTTTCCTCGCCCTGCACGTGCACGCGCAGGCCGAGCGGGTGATCGTCGATTTCGACCTCCAGGGAGGTCTGCATTGTCTGCGTCAGTTTCATGGCGTCACCCCAAGTGCGGCTTCGATGTCCTTGGTGATGGATTCGGGCTTGTCGGTCGGCGCGTAGCGCTTGCGCACCCGGCCATCGCGCCCGACCAGGAACTTGGTGAAGTTCCACTTGATGGCATCGATACCGAGGATGCCCCCTTTCTCGTCCTTCAACCACTTCCATAACGGATGCGCGGCATCGCCGTTGACATCCACCTTGGCGAACATCGGGAAACTGACGTCGTAGTTGAGCGAACAGAAGTGCTTGATCTGCGCTTCGTCGCCCGGCTCCTGGTGGCCGAACTGGTCGCACGGGAACCCCAGCACCGCAAAGCCGCGGCTGCCGTAGTCGCGCCAGAGCTTTTCCAGGCCGGTGTACTGCGGTGTGAACCCGCATTGCGAGGCGACGTTGACGACCAGCAGCACCTGGCCGCGGAATTCGTCGAGGGAGCGTCCCTGGCCGTCGATGTCGGCGGCGGTGAAATCGTAGACGGTGGTCATGACACGCTCCGGTTCGGACCCGAGTGGGAGCATAGTGCCACCACCCGCGAGCGGCAGGTGGCAAAGATGCGAACCGCGGAGATCCCCAGACACGATCCTTGTCCGGACCGGCACGCCGGTTCAATGCGACCAAAGTCGGAACGCACTCCTGGATGGCGCCCCCCAGGTCGGCGCCTCATGCGCCAACGCCGGGCGAACCCGGCGTTGGCAATGCATCACGACAGTCTACCCGTGCGTCAGAAATCGGCCTTGAACTCAACGCCGAACAGGCGCGGCTCGTTGATCATGCCGGTGAGGTTGTTGAAGTCGATGGCGCCAACCACCTGCACCTCGTCGGTGATGTTGCGGCCGTACAGCGCGACGTCGTACTTGCCGTAGTCCCAGCTATAGCCCACGCGCAGGCCGCCTTCGAGCAGCGACTTGCCGGTGAACTCTTCCGACTCGTACAGGAAGAAGTTGACCTCGTCGCGGTACACCCAGTCGGTGTAGACGTAGAACTCGCCGCCGTTGTCCATCGGCACGCCCCAGCGCAGGGTCAGGTTGTGGGTCCATTCCGGCGCCAGCGGCAACCGGTTGCCGTCGATCAGGGCCTTGCCGTCGGCGGTGAGCGGATCGGTGACGGTGCACTGTGCGCACACCGACACGGCCAGATCGCTGTCCTTGATCTGCGTGTCGTTGTAGCTGCTGCCCAGCGTGAACAACACGGTGTCGGTCAGGTATGCCTGGAAGTCCATCTCGAAACCCTGGCCCACGCTCTTGTCGGCGTTGAGCAGGATGTTGGCGTTGGACGAACCGCCGACAGCGGTCAGCTGCTGATCCTTGATCTCGTAGTAGAAGACGCCGGCGTTGATGCGCGCCCGGTTGTCCCACAGGTCGGCTTTCACACCCATCTCGTATGCGGTGGAGGTTTCCGGTGCAGCGACGGACTTGGTGTTGAACGCGCCGGCCGCCTGGATGCTGCTGCCGCGGTAGCCGGTGGCGACGCGGCCGTACAGGTTGACGTCGTCGGTGAGCTCGTAGGTGGCCGACAGGTCCCAGCTGAACTTCTTGTCCTCGGTCGAGGCCGACAGGTTGCCGTCGGGCTCGGCGGCGGCCAGGTCCTCGATGGAGCACAGGCCACCGAGCACACACGGGGCGAAACCGGTGTTCCAGTACTCCTCGACCTTCAGGTCCTTTTCGTCCCAGGTGTAGCGCGCACCGGCACGCAGTTCGAGCCGGTCGGTGGCCTGCCACGTCAGCGCACCGAACACGGCCCACGAATCGTTGGTCTGGTTGACGCGCTCATAGCCGTCCTGCGCGCCGCCGTTGAGCGAGTCGTAGCTGAAACTTTCGACGTCGTAGTCTTCGTTGAAGTAGAAGAAACCAGCCTGCCAGTTGAGCGCGCCTTCGTTGTTCGACTCGATGCGGAATTCCTGCGTCCACTGCGAGTGCTCGGGAATGCCGTCCGCGGTTTCCGATGCGAACGGGATCACGCCGGGGCCGGACACCGGCAGGAACACCGCGCCGAAGCCGCCGTCGATGTCGCCGCGGCTGTAGGTCTCCACCGACTCGTAGCCGGTAATGGAATACAGCGTGTAGCCGCCCAGGTCCCAACTCAGGCGGGCGTTGGCGCCCTGGCTGTCGAGCTCGGAATGGTTGAAGCCGTCCAACGACACCTTGTCCTCGTCGAAACCGTCGACCAGGTCGTTCGTGCCCTTCTGGATGATGTTGGCGCGGAACAGACGCGCGGTGCCGTTGAGGTGACGCGCATGCGCGCCCAGCAGCGCCTCGAAGCCCTCGCCCTCGTACAGGAACTGCACGCGGCCGGCCGACTCGTCATAACCCTCGAAGCCGTCGTTCGGACCCGGGTAGGTGTTCGTCACCCAGTCATCTCGACGCTGGAACAACGCCGACGCGCGCGCCGACCAGTTCTCGCTCAGGCCGCCGCCGACGGCGCCTTCCAGGTTCCACATGTTGTCGCTGCCGGCGCCGACTTTGCCGTAACCGTCGAACTCCTGGCTCGGACGGGCCGACTCGAACTTCACCACGCCGGCCGGGCTGTTGCGGCCGAACAGCGAACCCTGCGGGCCGCGCAGGACTTCGACGCGGTCCAGATCGAACACCGGGAAGCCCTTGAGGATCGGGTTCTCCTGCACGATGTCGTCGTACACCAGCGACACCGGTTGCGAGGTGTTGAGGCGGAAGTCGGTATTGCCGTAGCCGCGGATGTAGAAACGCGGGAACGCACGGCCGAACGAGGACTCGATGTTGAGGCTGGGCACGCGACCGGACAGGAAGCGCACGTCGTTGCCGCCGGAACCGAACACGTCCAATTCCTCGGCGTTGATCGTTGTGATGGAAACCGGCACGTCCTGCAGGTTCTCGACCCGGCGCTGCGCGGTGACCTGCACGGCGTCGAGCGTGGCCGCGGTTTGGGTTTCCCCCTGGGCCGGCGCGGTGGGCTGCGCATCCTGCGCAAAAGCAACCTGACCATGCAGCGCAAAGGCTGGCAGCATCAGGGTGATGGCGACGGTCAGGGCATGACGGGGAAGCTTGCGGGCAAGCGGCATGGAAGGCATTGGGCGGTCTCGTAGGTGAGGCGTCAAAAGGACGCCAAAGGTTCGAAGGCCGACGCAGCGGCATGCCTCTCTCCGACATGCCGACACGGCGATAGACGACTCAGGCCGTCCCTTGACGACCTAGACGCGGACCCACCCGCGCCACGGCGGCTGACATCACGGCGGAATGTTACCAGAGCGTTAAAGCGGCCGTACCGAAGCGTACGCCCCGTGCCTTGCGGTCACGGGGCGGCATGGGGCGGTAGCGGGGCTCAGCGGGCGGCGCTGACCTTGACCGGTGCAGCGAACGGCCTGATGCCGAGGGCTTCGTGGATCTCGCTCGGGTAATAGGCGGTGTCGCCCTTCAGTACCAGCGCCACCTTGCGGATATCGGCGATGTTGACCGTCGGATCGCCGTCGATAAGCACAAGATCGGCGCGCTTTCCGGACAGGATCGAGCCGCGCTGGTCGAGCGTGCGGGTGTATTTGGCACCGTTCCAGGTCGCCACCTGCAGCACCTGTGCCGGGGTCAGGCCCGCCTGCACGTACAGTTCCAGCTCGCGTTGCAGGGTGAAACCGACCATCTCGTCGGTACCGGCCACAAGCGGCACGCCGGCCTGGTAGGCACGGCCGACGAAGTCCACCAGCTTGGCGTAGGAGCGGTTGTACTTGGCGCCGGTCGCGTCGTCGGGGATGTTCAGTTCGGCCGCGCGGCGGCCGCGCTGGATGTCAGGCGGCAGGTGATCGGCCACGTCGGCCACGATCGGCGACATCTCGCCGTCGCGCTGGTGCAGGAACTCGAACGTGGCCAGGGTCGGGTCGATCACCACCTGCTTTTTCGCCAACGTGGCGATGAAGTCCTTGACCGGCGCGCTGTCGAGATCCAGGCCGTCGGTCTTGTCGGCGACCAGGTAGAAGCGCGCCAGCGTGCGGGTGTCAGTCTTGTCGTCGACGAAGAAGTTCAGCAACAGCTGGTTGATGTGCTGGACCTCGTCGTAGCCCTGGTCGACCACGTCCTGCGCGCGCATGAACGCCGGCACGTGACCGCTGACCCGCATGCCCTTGCTGTGGGCGTACGCCGTCGTGTCCTTGAGCAGGTCCTTGGGGAACGAGTTGTAGATCTTGATCTGCGGGTAGCCGTGCTGCGCGTACCAGTCGACCGCCTTCTTGGCTTCGTCTAGGTTCTTGATGACGAAGCCATTACGCGCCGAGAACTTGCTTTCGCCTTCGATGAAACCGGCCGGCACCACGTCGGGCGACATCAGCGTGCCGGCTTTGATCTCGGCCAGCATCTGCTGCAGCGTGGCGTTGTCGTTGCCCATGTCGCGCACGGTGGTCACGCCCGCGGCGAGATTGAGCCCGCCGTCCCAGCGGCCGACGTGGCCGTGCATGTCGAACAGGCCCGGCAGCAGCACCTTGCCGCCAGCGTCGATGAGGTGGTCGGCCTCGGCCGTGCCCTGCCCGGTCGGCGTGACCGAGACGATCTTCCCATCCCTCACCAGCACATCGCTGGCCGGCCCGAGCCTGGCCTGCTCGCTGTCGAACACGCGCGCGTTGCGGATCAGCGTGGTACCGGCAAGCGGATGGCCCAGGCGCTTGGCCAGGTCGACCAGGGCCTCACCCTCGGCCTGTTTCTGCCTCGCCTCCAATGCATCGGCGTTGCCCTGCCAGCCGTCCTCGATCAACTGCAGGAAGCCGGGGTAGATGCAGGCGAACAACCGCGGCTGGGCGTCCGTGGTCGCCCAGGCAAACGTCGGGGTCAGGCCGACGCCGGTCAGCGCGACCAGTTGCACCTTGCGCTTGTGGCCATCGCGGGTGACGTCGGCCTCGGTGATCTTGCGCACGGTCAGCGTGCCGCTCGGGATCAGCGGCAGCTTGCCGTCACTGCGCTGGGACAAAGCATTGAACGCCACCGAGAAGCCGGCCGGCGTGCCGCCCAGCGGCGAGTACTGGGCGGTGCCCTTGACCGCCTGCGTCCCGTGGTCCGAGGTCGACTTCCACTGCACCTGGTCGCCGTTGCGGCTGAAGCTTTCATCGACCGGCGCGCCGAAGGTCGAGCTGCCCTTGACCCGATAGGTCTGGTAGGTGCCGTCCGCGGCCAACGTGTATTCCTCTTTCAGCTCCGGTCCGCGGCCGTTGTCCTTGAAGATGAAATCGACCCGGGTGACACCGTCGTCGCCGCGCGTCACCACCTGCCGACCGGCCTGCTTGCCACCGTCGACCAGTGCCACGTAGCGCGTCGTTTCCACGGCGCTCGCGGTCATCGCACATCCCATCCCCAGGCACAGGGTCAGCCAGGTCCTCGCTGCTACTTTCATGTGTGCTTCCCCAGTCAGTACGGTTGATTCAGGCATGGGCGACCGGCGTGACGCAACCATCCGGGTCGGTGACGCGAAGCTTGCCACCGTGACGATAGACCGGAAAGCCCGTCTCGCCTACAGCCCCGTGCCTGCAACTCGCGGTGCATCGCGCCATCGTCGTTGCAGTGCATCGCGCTTGCGGCACCTGATGTGCGGCGTCGATAACCGCGAGCCTGAACCGAAGGCACAGAGAACCAGAACGCGCTTGAACGCACTCGGCGTTCAACGATCGCAACCGCCTGCCAGCCCCGCATACGGGGCATCGATCACCCGTGCTGGCGCTACTGCAGGCAACTGGCCAGCGGCACCTGCAGTGTCTGCAGGCTCGCACCATTGGCGCGCGATTCGGCAAACAGCACCACCCCCATCTGTGCGGGATCGGCCCGGTCGGGCAAGGCAATCTGCGCATCGCCAGCGATGGGCCGAGCATCCAGCTCCCAGGGCCCCTTCAGGGCCCGCACGACGCGCTCATGGCGCAGCGTCTTGCCCTTGTTTTCGCCCTCGCGGATGGCGCTACTGAGACCGTCCTCGTACAGCGCCAGCCAGACGTAGGCCGGCTCGGTGCCGCTGGGCCCGGCATTGCGGATCGCGGTGAAGTCGACGTGGACGGTCTGGTCCTGCGTCCGGCTCTGGATCGCCAGGTCGACCGCCGCCGGTTGCGCCCTGACCTGCTCCAGCACCGCATCGACCCGCGATCCCGAGCGCCAGTTCACATTGACCTCCTTGCCGATCATCACCTGCGGCGTGACCACGACCTTGCCCTTGGCCATGGCCACGCGCGCGTTCTGGCGCTGGCTGTGCAGCTTTGCGCCGAACAGGTCGCGCCAGCCCAGGTCGTCCCAGTAGTCGACGTGGAGCGCGAGCACCGCCGTCTTGGCCGGATCCTCGCTTTCGATGAATCGGTCCAGCCACTTCTCCGCAGGCGGGCAACCGTTGCAGCCCTGGGAGGTGTACAGCTCGACCAGCGGCACGGTCTGGGTGCCACTGCGCGCCTGGCAGTGCTCGGCCGCTGCGCCGGGGGCGGCCACCAGCAGCCAGCCGGCACACATCAGCCCGATGGATCGGGTCATGGCACGTCCCTCCTGTCGTCTTCAACCGCGGAAGCTACGCCCACGGGGCGCGGACGGTTGTGCAAGGCTTGCGGGTTCAAGCGAGGCCAACCGCCACATTCCGCCACGCCCCCCGCCTTGGCCCATGCCTTTCGTCAGGGGTCCGCGTCCCGGCCATCGGGTAGGCTGCGGGTTCCTTTTGACGAGGTTTCCGTCCCATGAAGCACCCTCTCACGCTGGCGTTGGCCGTGGCATTGGCCGCAACCGCCCCCACCTATGCCAAATCTCCCAAGGCGGACCCCACCGTGAGTGCGCAACAAGCCGCGAACCCGTTCACTGCCGACAGCCCGCTGTCGCTGCACTACCCCCAGTTCGACAAGATCAAGGACGCCGATTTCGCCCCGGCCTTCGACACCGGCATGGCCGAACAGCTGAAGGAGATCGACGCGATCGCGGGCAACCCCGACAAGCCGAGCTTCGACAACACCATCATCGCGATGGAGAAGTCGGGCCGCACCCTCAGCCGCGCGACCACCGTGTTCTTCAACCTGGTCGGCACCGACACCAATCCGACCCGCGAGAAGCTGCAGGCGACGTACGCGCCGAAGTTTTCCGCGCACCGCGACGCGATCAACCTGAATCCCAAGCTGTTCGCGCGTGTCAAGACGCTGCACGACACGCGTGACACGCTCGGCCTCGACGCCCAGGGCGTGCGCCTGGTCGAGCGCTACTACACCGACTTCGTCCGCGCCGGCGCCAACCTGTCCGAGTCCGACAAGACCCGCCTGAAGGCGATCAACTCCGAGCTCGCCGCGCTCGGCACCAAGTTCAGCCAGAACGTGCTGGCCGAAGTGAACGCCTCGGCGCTCGTGGTCGACACCAAGGAAGAACTCGACGGCCTGTCCGACGAGCAGATCGCCGCCGCCGCCGAAGCCGCCAAGGTGCGCAAGCTCGACGGCAAGTACGTGCTGGCCCTGCTCAACACCACCGGCCAGCCGCCGGAGTCTTCGCTGACCAACCGCGCCCTGCGCGAGCGCCTGCACAAGGCCTCGGTCGCGCGTGGCAGCCGTGGCAACGAGTACGACAACACCGCCATCGTCGCCCAGGTCACCCGACTGCGCGCCGAGCGCGCCAAGATGATGGGCTACCCGAACTACGCGGCATACGTGCTCGAGGACGAGACCGCCAAGTCCCCGGACGCTGTCAACAAGATGCTCGGCCAGCTCGCCCCGGCCGCGGTCGCCAACGCCAAGCGCGAGGCCGCCGACCTGCAGGCGATGATCGACCAGGAGCAGAAGGCCAAGGGCGAGCCGACGTTCCAACTGCAGCCGTGGGACTGGGCGTTCTACACCGAGAAGGTGCGCCAGGCGAAGTACAGCTTCGACGAGTCGCAGCTCAAGCCGTACTTCGAGATGAAGAACGTGCTGGAGAACGGCGTGTTCTACGCCGCCGGCCAGCTCTACGGCCTGAAGTTCAAGCCGCGCACCGACCTGCCGACCTACCACGCCGACACCTGGGTGTACGACGTGTTCAACGAGGACGGTTCGCAGCTGGCGATCTTCATCTTCGACCCGTATGCGCGCAGTTCCAAGCGTGGTGGCGCGTGGATGAACTCCTACGTCGACCAGTCCGGTCTGACCGGCTTCAAGCCGGTCGTCGCCAATCACCTCAACGTCCCCAAGCCGTCGGCCGGCAAGCCGACCCTGATGACCTGGGATGAGGTGACCACGACGTTCCACGAGTTCGGCCACGCCCTGCACGGCATGTTCTCGAACGTGGAGTACCCGTACTTCAGCGGCACCAGCGTGCCGCGCGACTTCGTCGAGTACCCGTCGCAGGTCAACGAGATGTGGGCCGACTGGCCGTCGATCCTGGCCAACTACGCCAAGCACTACCAGACCGGCGAAGCGATGCCCAAGGCGCTGCTGGACAAGGTCGTGGCCGCGTCGAAGTTCAACCAGGGCTTCGCCACCACCGAATACCTGGGCTCGGCGATGCTCGACCAGAACTGGCACCAGGCCACTGCCGACCAGCTGCCGGCAGCCGGCGGCGTGATGGGCTTCGAGGCCAGCGCGCTCAAGAAGGACGGCGTCGACTACGCCGCGGTGCCGCCGCGCTACCGCACGCCGTACTTCAGCCACATCATGGGCGGCTACGCGGCCGGCTACTACGCCTACATCTGGTCGGAAGTGCTCGACGCCAACTCGGTGCAATGGTTCAAGCAGAACGGCGGCCTGTCGCGCAAGAACGGCGACCACTTCCGCCAGAGCCTGCTGTCGCAGGGCGGCAGCACGGACGCGCTGCAGCTGTTCCGCAACTTCGCCGGCCACGATCCCAAGATCGAGCCGCTGCTGGAGAAGCGCGGCCTGACCGCACCGGCCGCGGACGGCGCACAGCCGACCGGCAAGGCCGCGAAGAAGTAAGCACTTCGCCGGCTGACGAAAAAAACCGCCCAGAGCGATCCGGGCGGTTTTTGTTGTCTGGTCTCGACGTATCAGCGCTCGTGCAACGGCCGGCTGAGGTCGAGGAAGATCTCGCGTGCAGCCACGCCCTGATCCGGTTGGTCGATGAAGAAGCCCTGCACGCCCAGGCCGTACAACTGCATCGCCTCGGCGATCACCGATTGCGGGATGCCGTCCGGCGTCTGCGCCAGGTAGCTTTCCTCCGCACGCAGCGTGTATGGGTGCACCTGTAGACCGGCCTTGAGCGCCCAGCCGAGCATCGGATGGACCAGGCCAGTGCCCTGGCTGGCCAACTCGGCCTGGCCGTCGCCATTCGCGTCGACCTTTGCCGGCAACGGCGAGCGCGGCAACAGGCTGCCTTTCCACGGGCCGATGCCAGTGGCGTAATTCGCCTTCATCCACATCAGCACCGGCTCGGTGGCCAATGCGCCATAGCGCGTGCCGGCGCCGAGTCTACCTTCCACTTGTGTGGTCAGGCCGCCGTACAACGCAGCCAGATCGGCACCGTGACTGGCGTTGTAGACCACGTCGTAGGGTTTGGCCTCGTAGATGTCGTCGTACAGCTGCACCAACGGCAAATCGACGCCGGCCTGCGGCATGACCTGCTTCTTGAGCTCGATCAGGTTCTCGAACTCGAAGCTCTGGATGTAGACGCGGCGTGGGTCGGTGAAGCCTTCGGCGACCAGCGTCTCGATCAGCTTGCGCCCAAGCGAGGTCGCGATCGGGCTACCGTCGAGGCGCCGACCTTCCTTGGCAAAATAGGTCGGGTGCTTGGTTTCCGGGTAGATGCCGATGACGCGGTCCGGGCGGCTGTAGCGCTTAGCCAGCTGCACCACTTCGGCGAAGGTCGGTACCTGGTACATACCGTCGAAGCGGGTGTTGTCCGGGCGCACCGCCGGGATGCGCTCCTTCGCGCGCAGGGTCTTGATCTCGGCCAGGGTGAAGTCTTCGGTGAACCAGCCGGTCATCGCCACGCCGTCGATGGTCTTGGTGGTGCGGCGGTTGGCGAACTCGGGGCGCGCGGCGACGTCAGTGGTACCGGAGATCTCGTTTTCGTGGCGGGCGATCAGCACACCGTCCTTGGTGGCGACCAGGTCGGGCTCGATGAAATCGGCGCCCTGGCGGATCGCAAGCCGATAAGCCTCGAGGGTGTGTTCGGGGCGGTAACCACTGGCGCCACGGTGGCCGATCACGATCAGGCCGTGGTGGTCGCGGTGCGAATGGCGGGTGGGCGTATCGGTCACGGCGGGCTCTTTGGCGAACGCGGCGGTGCTGCTGGCGATGAGCGCACAGACGACGAACACCTGAATCAGCTTAGTGCAATGCAGCTTCATGACGGCAAACCTCATGGGAAGTCGGGGGTGCCGACTCCCCTGTCAGCCGGCCGGTGGATGGTCGGCGGTGGAGGTTGCGGAGATTTGACGGCGATACGTCAGTGCATGGCTTTGCGATCGCCGGCCCATTCCGGGGGCGGTGCAAACACCGAATCGGGTTCACGCAGCAGTGCCTTGCGAGCCATGCGCTCCTCGTCCGGATTCAACGTCGTGAGCATTTCGACCTGACCGGCCACCAGGCTCGCCAACGCAATGCCATCGCGATACAGCACGCGTGAGCCGCTCAGACGCGGAATCTTGTTGCCCGGCAGCACGGTGCCGACCAGGTTGAGCGGGTCGGCCGCCGACAGGCAAAGCAACGCGCCATCGTGCGCACGCTGGCGGACCTGGCGCATCAGGCCGATCGCCTCGGGCAGCGCGAACTGCTCGCCGGACAGACCGGCGATGAAGCGGCCGCCGCGGATCTCGCCGCGCGCTTCGAGGCGGTGGTAGACGCGGATCAGTTCGCGCCACGGCGGCAGCCAGGCCGCCTCGCGTTCGAGCAGGCGCCAGCAGACCACGCCGTAACGCCGCAGCAGCACGCGGGCGATGTGCTCGATGGCATCGGCATCGGGCTTGGTGTCGGTGGTTGCAGCCCCCCGCCGGATCAACGCCCAGCGGCCGGCGTCCTCGATCCCGAACAGCGCGGCGCGGCGGCGCCGGCGTGGATGGGCCGTGGGCCGCTTCGACGCCGGCACCAGCAGTGCCCGCAGGCCGGCGTAGCTGTCGCAGTGCACGCGGCCGCGCGCGACCAGTTCGGCCAGTGCATCCTCCAGTTCGGTGCGCAGCAGATGTGCACCGCCGACCAGTTCGTCGAAGAACGAGGCCCCGTGCTCGCCCAGGTAATCGGCCACGCGCTGAGCGCGCGAGGACAGCGTCGCGTCGGCGTCGACGGCCGACGGCACGAGCCGGGTCCAGGCGGCGGCATCGCGGCGCGGCAGCAACACGATGGGCGTGGCGCGCACCGGCGAACTGCCACGTTGGCCGCTGCTGTCACCACTGCTTGCACGCAACCGCGTCCACAGCGTGCGGCCGGCAGTGCACAGGTCGTCGAGCCAGCTGATCGAATAATCGTTGATGCGCGCCGGCAGCAATTCGGACTCCCAGGCGGCGGCCGGCGCCTCGAAGCCTTCGAGCTGGGCGAGCACGCCGGCCAACGCTTCCGGCCCGCTCACGCGCGCGCTCGAACTGACACGCTGCCAGTCGAACAGGAAGCGCATGAAGTCGCGCGGCTCGACCGGCTCGATCTCACGGCGCAGGCGCTTGAGCGTGTAACGGTGGATGCGCGCGAGCAGGTGGCGTTCACACCACTCATCTTCGGTGGTGTCGGGCGTGTACGTGTTGGGCGAAAACCGTCCCTGCATGACGTAACCCTCGCCCTGCAAACGCAGCAAGGCCAGGCCGATGTCGGCCGGTGGCAGCGCCAGGTCATCGGCGAGCACGCGCGCGGGCGTCGGGCCGAGTCCGGTCAGGCGTGAGCGCAGCAGTTCGACGAGGGCGTCTTCGCGTGTCCATGGTTGCTGCGTGTATTCGGCCGGCGCGTCTATCGGTGGCAGCAACGACGCATCTGGGAACAGCGCGCGCAACTGGGGCAGGCGCTCGGCAGCGACCCACAATTCACTCCCTTCTCCCTCCGGGAGAAGGTGGCGCGCAGCGCCGGATGAGGGTTCTGTGGGGTGAGCGTCGATCGCGCTCGTCCCCCATTGCTGCGGCGCGATTTCAGATTCGTCGCTCCGGCGCACCCTCTCCCCTACACCAATTCCAGAGGGAGAGGGGACCACTCGCGTCGAGCGATGCGCCTTGGCGAGTTGTTGCAACCAGTCGACCCAGCCAGCGTTGTCACGCACCTCACGCTCAGTGACGACGCCCAGCCCCATCAACGCTTCATGCATCTCGTCGGCATTGCGTACCTGCGGCCAGGCTTCCCCGCGCACGGCCTCGATCGCATCGGGATCGAGCCTGCCGAGGTCGTCCGCACTGTCCGGATCGGCATAGCGGCGTGTCTGCACCGCCTGGGTGCGGCGCTCCTCAAGCGGTGCGTCGTCGAGGAATGAATACGGCCGCGCATTGAGCGCTTCGGCCGCGAACGGCGACGGCGCGGTGAGATCCCGGGCCAACACCTGCACCTCGCCGGCTTCCATCGCGCGCAACAGCTGCAGCCAGCCGTCGACGTCCATGGCCTCGTGCAGGCAGTCGTGCAGGGTCTGCGCCACCAGCGGATGGTCGGGCACCTCACGCTCGCCGACCAGGTTCTCGGCGCAGGCCACCTGGTCCGGGAACACGGTGGCGAGCAGGTCCTCGGATTTCATCCGCTGCAGCTGCGGCGGCACCTTCTTGCCGCCGATGAAGCGCGGCAAGGCCAGTGCGGTGGTGGCGTTCCAGCGCCAGCGCACGCCGAACAGCGGCGCGTCCAGCAACGCCTGGACCAGCACGTCCTGGGCCGAGCTGGAATGCAGGTAACGCGCGACTTCGTCGAGCGGGAAACTGTGCGCGGTCGACAGCGACAGCACGATTGCGTCCTCTGTCGCCGCCGCCTGCAACTCGAAATTGAACTTTCGGCAGAAACGTTTGCGCAGCGCCAGCCCCCAGGCGCGATTGACGCGGCTGCCGTAGGGCGTGTGGATGACCAGTTGGGTGCCGCCGGACTCGTCGAAGAAACGCTCCAGCACGATCGTGTCCTGGCTCGGCATCGCACCGAGCGCGGCAACGGTGCGGCCGAGGTAATCGACGATCTGCTCGGCTGCGGCGGCGGGCAGACGCAGCTCGCCAGTGAGCCAGCGGCCTGCACTACTCCCCTCTCCCGCTGGGAGAGGGGTCGGGGGAGAGGGTTCGGCAGCCAATGCCGTTTCAGAAGCAGCAGCGGCATCCCCGCCCTCTCCCCAACCCCTCTCCCGCTGGGAGAGGGGCTTTAAACGCTGTGCCACTTCCTCACGCAACCGCGACACCGCGAACGACAATTCATCCGTACGCCCCGGCGCCTCGCCCAGCCAGAACGGAATGCTCGGCGGCGCGCCCTGCGCGTCGTCCACGCGCACCTTGCCGGGCTCGATGCGGATGATGCGGTAGCTGGCGTTGCCCAACTGGAAGATGTCGCCGGCCATGCTCTCGACCGCGAAATCCTCGTTGACCGTGCCGATGTTCTGCGCCTGCGGCTCGAGGATCACCGTGTAGTCGGCCATGTCCGGGATCGTGCCGCCGGACATCAGCGCGGTCATACGCCCGCCCTGGCGGCCGCGCAGCTTGCGGTTGACCGCATCGCGATGCAGGTAACCGGCGCGGATGCCACGCCGGGTGGTGAAGCCCTCGGCGAGCATGCGCACGATCGCGTCGAAATCCTTGCGCGCCAGCCGCGCATACGGCCAGGCACGGCGCAGCCAGTCGTACAGCGCGTCCTCGTCCCATTCCCGGCACGACACCTCGGCCACGATCTGCTGTGCCAGCACGTCCAGCGGCGCGACCGGCATCACCAGCGCATCGAGTTCGCCACGACGCACGCTGTCGAGCAGCGCCGCGCATTCGACCAGCTCGTCACGGGTCTGCGGGAACAGCCGTCCTTTCGGCACGCCGCCCACCGCGTGGCCCGAGCGTCCGACGCGCTGCAGGAACGCGGCGATCGAACGCGGCGAACCGAGCTGGCAGACCAGGTCGACGTCACCAATGTCGATGCCCAGCTCCAGCGACGCGGTCGCGACCAGCACGCGCAGCTCGCCGCGCTTGAGCCGCTGCTCCGCGTCCAGGCGCAGCTCCTTGGCCAGGCTGCCGTGGTGCGCGGCCACCGCCTCCTTGCCGAGTTTTTCGGCCAGGTGCCGCGCCGCGCGCTCGGCCATGCGCCGGGTGTTGACGAACACCAGCGTGGTGCGGTGCTGCTCGACCAGTTCGGACACGCGCGCGTAGACCTGCTCCCACTGGTCGTTGGACATCACTACGCTCAGCGGCGTCGGCGGCAGTTCCAGGGCGAGATCGCGTTGCTTGGCGTAACCGATGTCGACGATCTCGCAATCGGGTGTGCCGTCGGGCTCGATGCTGGCGGCACCAACCAGGAAACGCGCAACCTCGTCGATCGGTTTCTGCGTCGCCGACAGGCCGATGCGCGTGAGCCGGCGCCCGCACAGCGCCTCCAGCCGCTCCAGCGACAGCGCCAGGTGGCTGCCGCGTTTGCTGCCGGCCACGGCATGGATTTCATCGACGATCACGCTGCGTACCGTCGCCAGCATCGCCCGCCCCGATTCGGAACCGAGCAGCACGTACAGCGATTCCGGCGTGGTGACCAGGATGTGCGGTGGTTTGCGCCGGATCAGCGCGCGTTCGGCCTGTGGCGTGTCGCCGGTGCGCACGGCGGTGCGGATCTCGACATCGGGCAGGCCCATCGCCTCCAGCTCGGCACGGATGCCGGCCAAAGGGGCCTCGAGGTTGATGCGGATGTCGTTGGACAGCGCCTTCAGCGGCGAAACGTAGACCACCGTGGTCTCGTCAGGCAGGCCCAACGCGAGCGGCTCATAGCCGAACAGCCCCGGTGAGCTGCCCTGCAGCCCCTGCCGCACCAGGCCGTCGATCGCGGTCATGAACGCGGTCAGAGTCTTGCCCGAACCGGTCGGCGCCGCGACCAGGGTGTTGCGGCCGCTGCGGATCGCCGGCCAGGCCCGCACCTGGGCCTCCGTGGGCGCCGGGAAGGCGTGGCGGAACCATTGCGCGACCGCAGGATGGAAGGCAGCCAGGGGCATGGGGGGATGGTGTTGCGTGCCGGTCTCAGCGGATGAGACGACGACAGGAGCTGAACGCTTCAGCTTCAGGCTAGGAGGAGGTCAATGAGAGATGGGGCCTTGCCCACCCTTTCCCAGCCCTTGCCCGTCGACATCATCGCCGTGCCAGCAGGTCTTCGTACTGGCCGGAACAGCACCGGCTGTCGGCATCCCGACTACCGCTTCGTGCGCGAGGCTGCCGAGGCCGGTGCCGTGCTGTCGGCCGCACTGGCTACGGGTTTTCCGCAGGAGCGGCTTCAGCCGCGAGCTCTTGCTATCACAACGGCGAGCTCGCCGCTGAAACCGCTCCTGCGAAGATCAACTATCGAAGCGCCATAACCCGATCACGCTTCCTTGCCGCGTGCCAGCAGGCTGTTGCGTCGTCCGTAGGCCAGGTACGCCACCACGCCGATCACGTTCCACACCAGGAACCACAGCTGCGTGCGCTGCGGCAGGCTCCAGAACAGGTACAGGCAGCCGAAGATCGCGATCGGCGCCACCAGCCACGCCAGCGGCGCGCGGAATACACGCGTGCGTGCCGGGTCGCGCTTGCGCAGCACCAGCAGGCACACCGCCACCGCGATGAAGGCCGCCAGGGTGCCGGCGTTGGCCAACGCGGCGATCTCGTCCAGGCGTGCCACACCCGCCAGCGCCGCCACCAGGGTGGCGGTGAACAAGGTGGTGGCGATCGGCGTGCCGGTGCGCTGGTTGACCTTCGACAAGCTGCGCGGCAGCAGGCCGTCGCGCGACATGACGAAGAAAATGCGGCTCTGTCCGTACAGGAACGCCAGCAGGACCGTCGGCAACGCGATCACCGCCGCCGCTGCGATCACCGTGGCCGCCTTGCCCTGCCCCAGTTCGCGCAGGATCAGTGCCAGCGGCTCGGGGCTGTTGCCGAACACGGTGTAGCTCAGCGCGCCCACCGCGGCCAGGGCCACGATCATGTAGATCAGGGTGCAGCCGACCATCGAACCGACGATGCCGATGGACAGGTCGCGGCCCGGGTTCTTGGTTTCCTCGGCGGCCGTGGAGATCGCATCGAAGCCGTAGAAGGCGAAGAAGATGATCGCCGCCGCCGCCATCACCCCGCGCTCCACGCCATCGACGCCCATCGACTTGGCAAAGCCATGAGGCATGAAGGGCTGCAGATGGCTGCTGTCGAAATGCGGCAAGGCGATGGCCACGAAGATCCCCAGCGCGATGATCTTGAGCACCACCAGCGCCGCGTTGAGCGTGGCGCTTTCGCGCGTGCCCGCCATCAGCAGGCCGGCCACCACGAACACGATCGCCACCGCCGGCAGGTTGACCAGGCCGCCGGCATGCGGCCCGGCGGTCAGCGCCAGCGGCAGGTCCACGCCCAGCCCCTTGAGGAAGCCGACCGCATAGCCGGACCACCCGACCGCCACGGTACTCACCACCAGCGAGTATTCCAGGATCAGACTCCAGCCCACGATCCAGGCGATGGTTTCGCCCAGCACGATGTAACTGTAGGTATAGGCGCTGCCGGCAGCCGGCATCATCGTGGACATTTCGGCATAGGCCAGCGCCGCGCAGGCGCAGACGATGCCGGCCACGGCAAACGACAGCAGCACCGCGGGACCGGCCAGGTTGGCGCCGACCCCGATCAGGGTGTAAATGCCGGTGCCGACGATGGCGCCGATGCCCAGCGCGATCAGGTGCGGCCAGCTCAGGGTGGGCACCAGCCGTCGCCCCTCCTCGTGCACGGTGACCTGGTCGATGTCCTTGCGCCGGAGCCATGTCTGCATAAAACCCTCTGTCGAGCAGGCGGAATAAGGCGCCCATAGTGAGCCATCGGCCGCGGCGATGCGATGTGCAGTGCAACTTGCGCGCCGGAGCCGTTAGGTGCTTGCGCAAACGTGACGTGCGTTCTGATCCCGTGGGCCGTAGCCCGGGCAAGGCCGAAGGCCGCACCCCGGGTGAGCCTGCCGATGCGCCCCGGATGCGCTGCGCTTACCCGGGCTACCGCCCGGACTCATCGCGGCGCGATATAGCCGCCGGGGACGCCGTTGGGCGACAGCGCCAGTTGCCACAACTGGGCATGGCGGCAGCGGAAGCTGGCCATCGACCCGGCCAGGTAGAAGCGCCACATGCGGCGGAAGCGCTCGTCGTAATGCGCGTCCAGCTGCGGCCAGGCATGCTCGACATTGCTGCGCCATGCCTGCAGGGTGAGGTCGTAGTCGGCGCCGAAATTGTGCCAGTCCTCCAGCACGAACAGCCCCTCGCTGGCCTGGGCAATCTGCGTTGCGGAAGGCAACATCGAGTTCGGGAAAATGTACTTGGCGATCCACGGATCGGTCACCTTCACCGAGCGGTTGGTGCCGATGGTGTGCAGCAGGAACAGCCCGCCTTCCACGTCGCCCAGGCAGCGGCGCGCGACCTCGAAATAGGTGCGGTAGTTCTTCACCCCGACGTGCTCGAACATGCCGAGCGAGAAAACCCGGTCGAAGCGCTCGTCTAGCTCACGGTAGTCCTGCAGGCGGATCTCGACCGGCAGGCCGGCGCAGAGTTCGCGGGCGAATTCGGCCTGCTCGCGCGACACTGTCACGCCGACGCCGCTGACGCCGTAACGCTCGGCCGCGAACTTCAGCGCCTCGCCCCAGCCGCAGCCGATGTCGAGCACGCGCATGCCCGGTTGCAGTGCGAGCTTGCGACAGACCAGGTCGAGCTTGGCCTCCTGCGCGGCATCGAGTTCGTGCAGCGACGCACCGCCCGCGTCGCGCCAATAACCGCAGCTGTAGACCAGACGCCGGCCGAGCATGGCGCGGTAGAGGTCGTTGCCGAGGTCGTAGTGGCGCTCGCCGACGGTGAAACTGCGGCGGGCGCTTTGCAGGTTGACCAGGCGCGCGCGCAGGGCATCGAACAGGGCGCCCCAGCCGCGCACCTGGCGGTCGAGGTTGGCGCGCAGTAGCCGGAACAGCAGGCCATCGAGCGACACGGCTCGCCACCAGCCGTCCATGTACGACTCGCCCAGGCCGAGCGAGCCCTGCGCCAGCACGCGCGCGTAGAAGCGGTCGTCGTCGACGTGCAGGTCCCAGGGGCGGTCGCCGTCGAGACGGACGTCGGCAATGGCCAGCAGTTGTTCAACCCGACTGCGCAAACGCGTGGCGGACATGGAGACCTCGGTGGCATGCGACCGGAAGGTTCGCGTCCACGCAACCGCCGCGGGCGCGGGGTCATCCTAACGCGGCGACGTCGGCGGCCCGTGATCAGTCCCCGGCAAACAGCGTCCTGTATTCCGGCGCGACATGCGGCAACAGCACCGAGGCCGGCACCTCCACCGTCTGGGTGCCGTCGGAATAGGGGCCGACCTGATACGGCGCGAACACGAAACGCAGGCCGCTGAGCTTGCCGTCGGCGGCCGCCATCGGCTCGAACAGGACGAAGTTGGCCGGATCGGGATCGGTGCCGTCGTCGATCATGCGACCAGCATCCTTGACCATCTCGGCTCGTTCGGCCGGCTCCAGGTCGTCGGCGTCCACGCGTTGCGACAGCGCCGAGTGCAGTTGCTCGCGCACGTAGGCGGAAATCGCGCTCCAGCCCTGTGCACCGGGCACCAGGTCGGTGGCCTTGAGCAGCCTGCCCTGCTGCGGCAGCCACACGAAGCGCGCGATCAGCGGCGCGCCGTGGGCACCGCCGGTGTAGCTGCTGCCGTCGGCGGCGATCACGACCAGGCCAGGGGTGTCGAGCTGCTCGCTGAAACTCAGCGAGAGGTCGTACGGCGCGGAGGTTGCCCCGCCCGGTTGGCTGCGGGCCTGTGCGGCCTCGATCAGGTCCGCGCGCGCGGCGTCGGCGTATCGCTTGAGCTCCGCCGCCAGCCCCGGATAGCGGGCAGCCTTGGGCGGGTAGCTGATGCCGATGATGTAGTCGGGCATGGTTTCGACCACGTCATTGAGCACGACCGCGGTCGGCGCCACCGGAGTGCCGCTGGCGGTCGTGGCGTCGGGAGACGCTGCCGGCGGCGCCGGTTCGCCCTCGCGCTTGCATGCGACCAGGGCCACGGCCAGCACGATGCAGGCCATCACTCGCTTCATGGGCAATCCTTAGTCTTTCCCACAAGGCTATCGTCGCCGGCGTGATGCCCGTATGCACACGCGCCTGGAGCGACGACGCAGGTCGCCGCCATCGCTCACCACTGCGTGCGATGCGGCAGCAGGCCGTGCAGCTCGGCGTCGGTGAGGTTGCGCCATTGACCGGTCTTGAGATGGGCCAGCTTGACGTTGCCGATGCGCACCCGCATCAGCTGCTTGACCCGGAACTTGAAGTGCGCCGCCATCAGGCGGATCTGCCGGTTCAGGCCCTGCACCAGCACGATGCGGAAGCCGAACTTGCCCAGCTTGCCGGTCTTGCACGGCAAGGTCGTCTGGCCATGCAGCGGCACACCGCGGCTCATGCCGCGCAGGAATTCGTCGGTGACCGGGTGGTTCACCGCCACCAGGTACTCCTTCTCGAGCTTGTTCTCGGCGCGCAGGATCTCGTTGACGATGTCGCCGTTGCTGGTCAGCAGGATCAGCCCTTCCGAGTCCTTGTCGAGGCGGCCGATGGGGAAGATGCGGCGCTCGTGGCCGACGAAGTCGACGATGTTGTCCTTGACCTCGGCCTCGGTGGTGCAGGTGATGCCGACGGGCTTGTTCAGGGCGATGTAGACGTGCTGGCGCTGGCCCTTGGCGACCGTGCGCACGCGCAAGGACTGGCCATCGACCAGCACCTGGTCGCCCTCGCCCACCTCGGCCCCGACGCGGGCGCGGATGCCGTTGACCGTGACCCGGCCTTCGGCGATGAGGCGGTCCGCCTCGCGCCGCGAGCAGAAACCAGTATCGCTGATGTGTTTGTTCAGGCGCATGCGGGCCGACGCCGGACGGCGCCGCTTAATTGAAGACGGGCGCGCATGATACCTGTGCCGGGCCCAACGCAAGGCGATGGCGCTGAATCAGGCTTCCGGTCACCTGCTATTGATCCGGCCCTCAAATACTCGTTGCAGGAGCGGCTTCAGCCGCGAACTCTGGGCGCGGGCCCGTAGACATGCGAAAAGCTCGCGGCTGAAGCCGCTTCTACATGAAACAACATTCCGGTCGGATCAATGACAACGGATTCGCCCTTGGCCGGGCGTTCACAGGCGCGCGAGCCAAACGCGCCTGTTCACCCCAGCAGCTGGTTGTACTCGGGGTGGCGCTCGACCCAGGCCGCCGCGTACGAGCAGGCCGGGCGCACGTTCCAGCCCTGCGCGCGGGCGTGTTCGAAGGCAGCCCGGACCAGCTCGCCGGCGATGCCGCGACCGCCGATCGCATCGGGCACGCCGGTGTGGGTGATCACCATCCAGCCGTCCGCCAGGTGGTAGTCGAGCCGGGCCTCGACGCCATCGACCGTGGTGGTGAACACCTCGGCGGCGGGGTCGTGCTGGATGGCGTGCGTGGTCATGGCGGCTCCGGGGCGACGGGCGGCAGGGTCAACGATTATCGCGCTTGCCCTGGTTGCGGCGGTCCTGGGTGCCGATGCTGCCCTGGATCGCCTGCATCCGGCTCTCGCCGGCGTGCAGTTCCTCGGCCTTGGCCGCGGCGGCGTCGGACTGGAAGCCCGCCTTGGGCACGTGGCCGTGATGCGGGTCGAGCTGCTGCCACGGCAGCGGCTGGCGGTCGTGCTCGTGCTTGGCTTCGAGCAGCTCGCGGGTATTGGCCAGGGCCTGCTCCGGCGTGATCTTGCGCGGCTTGGGGGCCCGCTTGGCTACGGCTTTCCTTACCGCCGTCGTTTTCGTCGCCGCCTTCTTCGTTATGGCTTTCTTGGCGACTGTCTTGTCGGCGGTCTTCTTTGCCACCGCCTTCTTTGCCAGGGGCCTGCTCGGGACGGCCTTGCGCGCGGCCTTCTTGACGGTCTTCTTCACCGCCGGGCCGGCAGTCTTCTTCGCTGTTTTTTTGACGGTCTTGCGCGCCGCCTTCTTCACGACCTTGCGCACGCCGATACGGCTCGCAGTCTTCTTGGTTGCCTTTCTCGCGACCTTTTTGACGGTCTTTTTGGCCACCTTCTTGGCAGCGGCCTTGCGCACCGGTGCTTTCTTCAAGGCAGTCTTGCGGGTCGCGGCCTTGCGGACGACTTTCTTCACCGTCTTCTTTGCAGTCGTCTTCTTCGCAGCTGTCTTCTTGACCGCTTTCTTCGCTGTGCGCTTGCTCGCGGCCTTCCTGACGGACTTGCTGGCCTGCTTCATTGCCATGCTCGGGTCTCCTCTCGGGCGTCGTCGATGTGGCGGTGTTAGCACGGCGACCATTCAAGCCGGGTGAGTGCAGCGCCTGCCGTGCGCCGCCCCACGTCAGCTCCATCGCGCCCGCCATGACCAGGAATGACCGATCGCGTCACTTTTTCCTGCCCACGCAGACCGTGACGCATGGCACGGAACCTGCTTCGGTACTTGCAAGACACAGGCAAAGGAGAAAGCGCATGACCTTGCACAACCTGACGCTGGACAACGTCAGCGACGACGCCCTGATGGCCCGCATGTACGAACTGGCCCGCGGCGGTGACCACGGCACGGTCGAATCGATGCAGCTCGACGCCGCGATTTATGCCCGCCTCGCCGAAACCTACGGCGAAGCTTCGCAGCAGGAAGACCGCCAGGCGGCCTGAAGCGCCGGCCTGACGCGCCGCACGGGTCAGCCGAACGAGGGGCTCATCAGGCGCTGCAGGAACACCGCGCCCACGCGCGGCTCCATCAGCAGCATGAACAAGATGCCGTAGATCGCGCCGGAAATGTGCGCGCTGTGGTTGATGTTGTCGCCGCCGCGCTTGTCCATCCAGATCGAGTAGCCGATGTACACCACCGCGTACACGATCGCCGGCATCGGCAGGAAGAACACGATGATCAGCGACCACGGCTGCAGCAGGATGTAGGCAAACAACACCGCCGACACCGCGCCCGAGGCACCCAGGCTGCGATAGTGCGGGTCATGGCGATGGCGCAGATACGTCGGCAGGATCGCGATCACTATCGCCGACAGGTAGAACAGAACGAAGCCGAGCGGCCCGATCAGCTGGCTCATCACCGATTCGATCACGCGGCCGAAAAAATACAGCGTGATCATGTTGAACAGCAGGTGCGACCAGTCGGCATGGATGAAACCGTGGGTCAGCAGGCGGTCGTACTGCTTGTTGCGGTCGATCGCCGGCGGCCACAGGATCAGCCGGTTGAGCAGGTTGGGTCTTTCAAACGCCTGCCACGACACCAGCACGGTCACGGCGATCAGAATAAAGGTCAGCATCCGGGTGGCCTCGGCAGGGTCATGCAGTGCGGTAGTTGTCCTGCATCGGGTAGGTGCGCGCGTACAACGCGAACGCCGCCGCGGCGAGGAAGGCGAAGCCCGCGAAGAAGAACATCAGGAACGCGTTCTCGCTGAGCCCGGTGCTGGCGATGTGCGAAACCACCGCCTCGTTGCGCACGCTGGCGTTGGTCAGCAGCACCCACAGGCTGCCGAAGGTGCTGGTCAGGTACCAGAACGCCATGATCACGCCTTTCATCGCCTGCGGCGCCTGGCTGTAGGCGAATTCCAGCGCCGTCGCCGACACCAGCACCTCGCCGAAGGTCAGCAGCGCGTACGGCAGCGTCTGCCACGCCAGCGACACCTGGGTGCCGTCGTCGATCCACAGCTGCAGCGCGCCGGCCACGATCCACGACACACCCGAGATGGCGATGCCCCACCCCATGCGCCGCAACGCGGTCGGCTGGTAGCCCAGGCGGCGCAGCGCCGGGTACAGCACGAGGTTGTTGAACGGAATCAGCAGCATCACCAGCATCGGGTTGAGCGCCTGCATCTGCGCGGCGTCCTGGATCAGGAAGCTCGGCCACCACGACACGTCGTGCGGGATGACCATCTCACGGCCCTGGATGATCCAGGTCGAGGCCTTCTGGTCGAACAGCGACCAGAACGGCGTCACCAGCGCGAACACGATCAGGATGCGCAGCACGGCGCGCACGCCGTCCACCGCGGCGTCGGGGTGTGCGCCGCGGGCGCGTTCGAGCTGCATCGACGTGCCGATGCCACCCAGCGCGATCACCACGCCCAGCGCCAGGCAGGCCGTGATGACGAAGCCGAAGCTCTCGGGCCACCACGACAGCAGGCCGATGGCATGCAGGCTCCAGAGCAGCAGCGAGCCGACCGCGATGGCCAGACCCGCCACCGCCACGGCAAGACCGGGCCGGCCCTGCTCCTGCACCTGCGTGCGCAGGGCCGTCTTGACCACTTCGAAAAACGCGTGCGGGTCGCTGCCGGATGGCGGGACGTTGACGTAGTTCCTGCGCCCCAGCCAGAAGATGATGGTCGCGATGAGCATCAGGACGCCCGGGATGCCGAACGCGACCGCCGGCCCAAAGTGGCGAAGGAACAGCGGCGCCAGCAGCGAGGCGAAGAACGACCCGAAGTTGATGATCCAGTAGAAGGCGTCGAAGACGACCTTGGCCTTGTCCTTGTTGGACTGGTCGAACTGGTCGCCGCAGAACGACACCACCAGCGGCTTGATGCCGCCCGACCCCAGCGCGATCAGGAACAGGCCGGTGTAGAAGCCGGTGGCATGGCTCTCGAACAGCGCCAGGCAGGCATGACCGGCACAGTAGATCAGCGAGAACCACAGGATGGTGTTGTACTTGCCGAAATAGCGATCGGCCAACCAGCCGCCCAGCAACGGGAAGAAGTACACGCCGATGACGAAGGTGTGGAATACGTCCTTGGCGGCGGTGTCGCGCTGTGCGCCCTCGGGCAGGTAGGCCAGCAGCATCGAACTGATCAGGAACGGCACCAGGATGTTGCGCATCCCGTAGAAGCTGAACCGCTCGCAGGCCTCGTTGCCGATGATGTACGGAATCTGCCGGGGCAGTTTGCCCTGGGCTTCGGCGGGAAGTGCGGCGGTTTGGGTCGTCATCCGGTTCTGGTCTGCTGTGTTCGGGTTGATCTGCTCGAATCCATTCGCGAAAGCGGCCAGCGCGTCGGAGGCCGGCGCCAGGCAACGGTCACGGCGTTGGCCATGTACCCGTCATTCCCGCAAAAAAAGCAGCGGAGACACGCTCCGCCTGCCACCGAGAGTAGCAAGCGGCGGACGGCAAGCGAAGCATTGACTCCGGGCAACAGGCGGCCCGTAACGCGGAAGGGCTTACTGAACAGCCCCCGCCACCTCGGCCGGATCGCCTTCCACTTCGAGCTCGTAGCGGAAGTTCTGCAGCATCTGTCGCGGCCCGTCGCGGAAGGCGGCGGCAATGGCCAGCTGATGCTTGCCCGGCGGCAACGGCTTCAGCATCAGCCAATAGCCATCGCTGGCGGCGGCCCCCTCGCCCGGCGCGCCATCGAAGCAGGTTCCGCTGGCGACACGCATGCGCTGCAGCTCGCCCACCGGACGGCCATCGAGCAGCACCAGCCCGGACACGACATGATCGGCCTGCCTGCTCGCCTGCGCCTGCTTTTCCGCGCACGACATCGGTGCGCCCTGGAGCCCGCGGCTGGCCATCCAGTTGATCAGCGGCACGAACAGGTGCTTGTTGGCCGGGATGCGGCAGCTGCGCACGGCATCGAAGGCGCCGTCGGTACCGGCCAGGAACCAGACCGGCCCCTCCTCCTGGTACTGGGCGCAACGGCGGCCGTCCGGATCACGGTAGGGCAGCTCGTTGACCCCGGGGAAGCGCCCCGCCCATTGCCACCAGCGCGCGCTCCACTGCGCCTGACCGACGTCGGCGACGGCGGCTTCCGCGGGAACCCAGTGGGTTTCCAGCGAGGCCACGACCGGGATGGGTTTCGCCTCGGCGGGCTTGGCCCAGCCCAGTTCCTCGCGAATGTCCTGGACTTCCTTGCAGCCGCTGGCCAGCGACGACAGGAGCACGCAGGCCACTGCGATACGCCACGGGCGGCGCGGCCCCGGAACGATGCGACTCAGGCCCATTCGGTCAGCCCCTCGCGCTCGTACAGGGCCTTGAACGACGGCCGCTGCTTCATCCGCTGCGCCAGCGCCGCCAGGTGCGGCCAGTCGTGGCCCGGCCGTGGCATGTTGCGGGTCCAGCGCATCAGCATGGTCAGGTAGAAATCCGCCGCGCTCGGTCGCTCGCCCAGCAGGTAAGGCCCGCGTGCGGCCAAGTGGGCATCGAGTCGTTCCCAGGTCGCCTCGATGCGCTTGCGCGCACCGTCCAGCACGGCCTCGGGCGGCGCCGCATCGAGGTCCTGCGGGTACCACCACAGGCGCAGCGGCGACTGCAGCGTATTGGCCAGGTTCAATACCCACTGCAGGTACTCGCCGCGCTGCGGGTCGTCGACGGCCGGGGCGAGGCCGGACGCGGCATGGCGATCGGCCAGGTGCAGCACCAGCGCGGCGGCTTCATACAGCGGCTGGCCGTCGGCGACCAGGGTCGGCACCACGCCGTTGGGGTTGAGCGCCAGGTACTCGGGACTCTTCTGCTGCTTGGCTTGGGTGTCGACCAGGCGCAGCTCGTGCGGCACGCCCAGTTCGATCAGCAGCCAATGGACGACCAGACTCGCCGCACCGGGCGAGTAGTACAGGCTGTACATGCATAACTCCCCTGCGATGACCACGCCATGATCGCATGCACCGCTTCGCTGCGGTCGTGGCTGCTGCCAGTGCGATGGCAGCAATGTGACCTTGGGCAGGGCAAGCGCACCGCGACCCTCGGCTACCATGCGCCGACCTTTCGTGAGACGACCGCGCAATGACCCGTTCGCTTCGATCCACTGCCCTGCTCGCCGCTCTGCTTGCCGTCCTGCCTGTCCACGCCGCCCTTGCCGACACCGCGCTGACCACCGTGTCCGAGCGCAGTGGCTTCTTGAAAACCGGCCGCTACGACGAGGTCATCGCGCTGTGCGATGCATTTGCCAAGCGCTATCCAGACGCCGTGCGCTGTGCCGACTTCGGCACCACGCCGGAAGGCCGGCCGATGAAAGTGTTGGTCGTATCGAAGGCCGGTGCGTTCACGCCGGACGCGGCCCAGGCCCAGGGCCTGCCGGTGACGCTGATCCAGGGCGGCATCCACGCCGGCGAGATCGACGGCAAGGACGCGGGCTTCCTCGCGCTGCGCCAGGTACTGGACGATGAGGCCGCGCCGGGGGCGCTCGACAAGCAGGTGCTGCTGTTCGTGCCGGTGTTCAACGTCGACGGCCACGAGCGGTTCGCGCGCTGGAACCGCCCCAACCAGCGCGGCCCGGAGGAAATGGGCTGGCGCACCACCGCGCAGAACTACAACCTCAACCGTGACTACACCAAGGCCGACAGCCCCGAGATGCAGGCGATGCTGCGCCTGGTCAACGCCTGGGACCCGCTGTCCTACATCGACCTGCACGTCACCGACGGCGCCCAGTTCGAGCACGACGTGTCGATCCAAGTCGAGCCGGTGCATGGCGGTGACGACGACCTGCGCAAGGCCGGTACCGCGCTGCGCGACGGTGTGATCGAGCGCCTCGCCGCGCAGGGTTCATTGCCGTTGCCCTTCTACCCGTCGTTCGTGCAGTCCGATGACCCGGCCTCGGGTTTCGAGGACGGCGTCGCCCCGCCGCGCTTCTCGCACGGCTATTTCCAGTTGCGCAACCGCATCGGCATGCTGGTGGAGACGCATTCCTGGCGTGATTACCCCCACCGCGTCCAGGTCACGCGCAACACCATCGTGGCCGTGCTCGACCTGGTCGCACGCGACGGCAAGGCATGGCGGCAGCAGGCGCTCGCCGCCGATGCCCGTGCCGCCAAGCTCGCCGGCACGCCGGTCACGCTCGACTACAAGGCCACCGAAAAGGCGCGGACCGTCGAGTTTCGCGGCTATGCCTACACGCGCACGCCGTCGGAGGTATCCGGCGCGCTGATGACGCGCTACGACGAACGCACGCCGCAGATCTGGAAGGTGCCGCTGCGCGACGAGATCGTGCCTGGCCTCATCGTCGCCGCGCCCAAGGCCGGCTATTGGGTGCCGGTTGCCTATGCGGCGCAGGTCGCCGCCAAGCTCGACCAGCACGGCGTGAGCTACCGCAAGGTCGCCGCCGCACAGGCCCACGCCACTGTCGAGGCCTTCCGTGCCGAAAAGACCAGCTTCGCCGCACAGTCGGTCGAGGGCCACCAACGCCTCAGCGTGACCGGCACATGGAACCCGGAAACGCAGGACCTGCGCGCCGGCGCGCTGTTCGTGCCGATCGCGCAGCCCAAGGCGCGCCTGGTCATGGCCCTGCTGGAACCGCAGGCGCCGGACGCGCTGCTGGCGTGGGGCGAGTTCAACAACAACTTCGAGCGCAAGGAGTACATGGAGGACTATGTCGCCGAGGACGTCGCACGCCAGATGCTGAAGGAGCCCAAGGTCAAGGCCGCGTTCGAGCAGCGTCTCAGGGACGATGCCGAGTTCGCCAAGAGCCCGCACGCGCGCCTGGAGTTCTTCGCCCGTCGTCATTCGTCCTGGGACACGCGTTACCAGCTGTACCCCGTGTTGCGCACCGATCGCGCGCCACGCTGACACCGGCTGCACAACGGCTTCACTAGGCTGCACGGACTCGCAAGGAGCACTGCCCATGACTTTGCCACGACTGCTCGCCATCGCCATCGCGTTCTCGCTCAGCGCCTGCCAGCCCCAGAGCGGGAAGGAAGCGGCGACCACGGCAACACCGCAGGCGGCGACGCGGAGCACGCATGCGATCACCGGCACGGCGATCTACCTGGAGCGTATCCAGATGCCGCCCGGCGCCAGCCTGCAGGTGCGGCTGATCGACAACCAACTCGCCGACACGCCGCAGGCGGTGCTCGCACAGGTCAAGCTGGACAATGCCGCCGGGCCGCCGTACGCCTTCACCCTGCCCTACGACGCGGCCAAGCTGCGCCCGGACGGTCAATACGGCCTGCTCGCCGGGCTGTACGGCCCCGACGGCAAGCTCTGGTTTGTCACCGACACGCGCGCGCCGGTGGTGCCGACCGACAACACCCCGGTCGATTTGCGCATGGTGCGCGTGGTGGACGATGGCAACGCCGCTGCGGGCGACATCCGCTATTGGCAGTGCGGTGAAGTGCGAATCGGCGCCGCGCTCAACAACATGACCGACAGTGGGACCGACCGCGTCACACTGTCGCTGTCCGGGCGTCGTCTGCAGCTGCCGCACGCCGTGGCGGCGTCCGGTGCACGTTACGCCGATGCAGCCGGTAACGAGTTCTGGACCAAGGGCGACAGCGGCACATTGACCCTGGCCGGCGAAGCCAAGCGCGACTGCAAGCAGACCGACACACCCTCCCCCTGGGATGAAGCCAGGAAACGCGGGGTCGGCTTCCGCGCGGTCGGCAGCGAGCCGGGCTGGTACGTCGAGGTCGGCATGGGCGAGGCGCCGGCATTGCACGCTCAGCTCGACTACGGCGCCCGCAAGATCGACATCGTCCGCGCCCAGCCGCTCAAGGGCGGCAGCGGTTTCAGCGGCA
The DNA here is from genome assembly GCF_042648505.1 of Lysobacter cavernae. Taxonomy (NCBI): domain Bacteria; kingdom Pseudomonadati; phylum Pseudomonadota; class Gammaproteobacteria; order Lysobacterales; family Lysobacteraceae; genus Lysobacter; species Lysobacter cavernae. The sequence continues at coordinate 78,322 of NZ_JBHRXK010000005.1, read as the reverse complement.
AGACCGCCAACGGCACCGCCATCGAACTGCGGATCGAGCGCAAGCCATGCAGCGACGCCATGAGCGGCGAGCGCTTCGATGCCAGCGCCGAACTCAAGGCAGGCGGCCAGAGCTATCGCGGCTGCGGCGCCTTCCTGGCCGACTGAATCCTGCGAGGGCCTACCTCCGCGCCGGCTATTGATGCCTCGTGAACGCAGAGCGCACCAAGGTGCGTCCCGGCGTCGCCGATGACACTCCCGTTTCCCTTTGGCCATAAGGCCGGATAAGGGCTACGGCGAAGCGGAGCGGTTGGAACCATCGCCGCTGCGCCGTACCCTCACCCCAGCCCTCTCCCGGAGGGAGAGGGGCCTTGAAAACCCGGGGCAGTCTCAACATCGGCGTCCTGTTCTGCGCCCGTCTTCACGTTCACCAGGTCAGAGTGTCAGGAACCCGGGCAACGGAGTCGTCCATGCAACCCCTTTCCACGCAGGCCGTCATCGCGCAGGAACGCCGCACCACAGGCGAGGTCATGCGCCTGCGCAGCCAGCTCAGTGACGCCCAGCGCGCGATGCTGCAAGTGCTGGAGTACTTTGCCTGGGAGTTGCGTTTCGTGCGCTGGTCGGCGCAAGGCGAACCGGTGCCGGTGATTTCCCTCGATGACCGGATCTACGCGGTGCTGCGCGCGGACGGCACCGTCGACGACGAACCCGGCCTGGTCGTCCGTCACTGATCCATCAGGGACCAACGCTGCACGATGTCGTAGGCATTGCGCCGTCCCAGTTGGCTGTGGATCAGCACGAACTCGGTGACGGGCCAGTGCAGCGGTGCGATCGGCGTGGACGGCAAGCCGCGATCGGCGTCGCGCAGCACAGTGACGTGTGGCTGCAAGGCCTTGCCGCCCGAATGAACCTTCACTCCGGCCCGGGCCAGCGCCAGCCCCAGCGCATCCCAAAGCCCGGTCAGTGCCTGCGGCGCGTCCTGGCAGCCGAGCCACCACGGGATCGAGCGGTTGCGGAAGCTGCCAGCACGGTCCAGGGGCAACGTGAACGCCGGTGACCGCAACGCGGCGGCGGCGTCACATGCACGCGCCGCCAGCGTCGGTGGCAACTGGGCGAAATCGCCGAGGAACTGCAAGGTCAGGTGATAACGGTGCGGCCCGAGCCAACGACCGCCGGGCGAATGCGTCTGCCGGAGTGAGGACGCGGCATCGGCGATGCGCTGGCGGACACTATCGTCCGGCCACAACGCGAAGAACAGCCGATGCACGTCCCCGTGCCCTCTATCGTCGGCGATTCCTGACAGATCCATTTGCTGCATGCGTGCAGTGTAAACGCGCACGCCGTGCCTTCATGCCATGGCCACGGCCAACGCGCGACGATCGGGCGCACCGGTGCGACAAGCCCGGCTCGACCGGGCTCGACACAGGTTCGACACACCGGTTTGAAAACATGAGGTGAGCGATGGCCAGCCGACGCCGCGCATCCACTGCACGCCAGCAGCGCATGCATCCCGTCCCCGAAACGATCCGCGACGACTACCGCGGCGCCGACAAGCTCGATGGCAAGGTCGCCCTGGTCAGTGGCGGCGACAGCGGCATCGGCCGTGCCGTCGCCGTGCATTTCGCCCGCGAGGGGGCCGATGTCGCCATTCTCTACCGCAGCCAGGACGGCGACGCCGAGGACACGCGCGCGCTGGTCGAGGCCGAAGGACGACGCTGCCTGCTGCTGCGCGGCGACGCGCGCAGCGAGGCGCGCTGTCGCTCTGCGGTGACACGCACGATCAAGGTGCTCGGCCGGCTCGACGTGCTGGTCAACAACCTCGGCGAACAGACGCCGCAGGAACGTCCCGAGGACATCTCCGCGGCGCAGCTACGGGATACTTTCGAGAACAACGTCTACCCGTTCTTCCACCTCACCCGGCATGCCCTCGCCCACCTGGGCAAGGGCAGCGCGATCATCAACACCGGCTCGGTGACCTCGTTCCGCGGCAGCGACCACCTGATCGATTACGCCGCGACCAAGGGCGCGATCGAGAGTTTCACCTACTCGCTGGCGAAGAACCTCGTCGACCGCGGCATCCGCGTCAACGGCGTCGCGCCGGGACCGATCTGGACGCCGCTGATCACCTCGACCTTCAGCAAGAAGCAGCAGGCCCAGTTCGGCCGCAACACCCCCATGAAGCGCCCGGGCCAGCCCAGCGAGGTCGCCCCGGCCTTTGTCTACCTGGCCTGTGCGGACAGCAGCTACGTCACCGGCCAGTTCATTCACGTCAATGGCGGCGGGTTCATCGGCTGAGAGTGTCGGCCGCGCCATCACCGCGGGCGACCGGCCGGCGCGGCACGCTGACGCAGATAGGCGGCCAGGCCCTCCAACTGCAATCCCTGCACCCGGTCCACGACCGGCGCGATCTTGCTCAGGTCGTCCGACGAATACCCGCCGGCGCGGTAATACAAGGTGATGCGCGTGCCGCCGGCTTCGGCCGCGGCGAGGCGGAATTCCAGCGCGCCGCTCACGCCCATGCCCTGCAGCGGCCCCAGGCCGCCGATCATGCGCAGTGTCTTGTTGGGATCAACGAAGGTGACGGTCAGGTGTTGTGCCTGTTGCGCGCCAGCCACTTCGCAGAAGCAGCCGCCGGCACGCGCCTGGATCGACAGCGTCGAGGCCGCTCCCCACCAGGTGTGATCCTTCGGCCACCAACGGTCGACATCCTCCACCAGCGCCCGCCACGCCGTCGCCGCGTCGACCGGCACCACCCGCTCGTTCTCGATGGTGAAACCGTCCTTCGCCGAGTCCTTGACCGCAGCCACCGCCGTCGTGCCCGTGCCCGCCAGGAGCAGGCCCAGCGTTACCAGCATGCCTGTCGTCGTGCGCATCCGCGTCGCCTTCGTCGCCGTGTGAGCTGTCGATGTAGCGCGGCGGTGGGCCACAGGCAAGTGCAGACGCAATCGTCAGCGACGTTCCGGCACCGGCGGACGCACGCGAAACGCCAGGCTGATGCGCGGCCCGACCGGCTCGCGCGACTTGGGGATGCCATGATCGTAGTGCAGCTGCGAAGCATGGCTCATCAGCAACACGCTGCCCGCCTCGAGTTCGATGTGGCGCACCGGTCGCGGTGGATGCTTGGCCCGGATCGCCATGCGCCGCGGTGCACCCAGCGACAGCAGCGCGATCGGCTGACCCGGCACCAGGCTGTGCAGCTTGTCGTTATGCGGGGCGACGCTGTCGTGGCCGTCACGGTAGAGATTGAGGCCGACGCTGTTGAACGGTGCCGTGACGAAGGCGCGCAGCCGTGCCGAGGCCTCTGCCAGCGGCACCGGCAAATTCGGATCGTCGAGCCGGTAGCCCGCGACCAGCCGCGGCACGTCGACCACGCGGTCGTACATCGGCCGCCGCTGCGCCTGCCAGTCGACGTCCATGCGCAGCGACTGAAACCATTGCTGCGCCAATACCGGCGGCAGGACGCCCGGGCAGTACCGCACGCCGCCTTCGGCGTCCTCGAACAGGACCAACGGGCCGGCGGCGAACAGGCTGGTTTGCTGGAGCGCGACCATGGCGGCAGCATGCGCGGCCGCCGTCTCAACGGCTGCGCCACTCCCGGGCTTCTGATCGACGGCTACGCGTCGAGCTCGGCCCAGCGGGCGTAGGCCGCGTCCAGCTCGGCATGAGTCGCCGCCAGCGTCTCGTTGTGCGCGTTGATCGCCGCGCTGTCGCGCTGGTAGAACGCGGGCTCGTTCATCTGCGCGGTGAGTTCGGCCAGGCGGTTCTCCAGCGTCTCGATGCGGGCCGGCAACTGCTCCAGCTCGCGTGCGTCCTTGAAACTGAGTTTACGCTTGGGCACGGCGGGCACGGCGGGCACGGCGGCAGCCGCCACCGTCGGCGCGACCGGCATCGAACTCGATTTGGCCTGGGACTGCGCAGGCACGCTCTTCACCGGCCGCTGCCGCAGCCAGTCGCTGTAACCGCCGATGTACTCGCCGACGCGTCCCTCGCCTTCCATCACCAGGGTCGAGGTCACCACGTTGTCGAGGAAGTCGCGGTCGTGGCTGACCAGCAGCAGCGTGCCGGGGTATTCGCCCAGCAACTCTTCCAGCAGTTCGAGCGTCTCAACATCGAGGTCGTTGGTCGGTTCGTCCATCACCAGCAGGTTGGACGGCTGCGCGAACAGCTTGGCCAGCAGCAGGCGGTTGCGCTCGCCGCCGGACAGGCGGGTGATCGGCGCGCGCGCGCGTTCCGGGGTGAATAGGAAGTCCTGCAGGTAACCGATCACGTGTTTCTGGCGGCCACCGACCTCGACGAACTCGCGGCCCTCGGACACGTTCTCGAGCGCGTTCCAGTCCTCGCGCAGGGTCGCGCGGTACTGGTCGAAGTAGGCGATCTGCAGATTGCTGCCGGTGCGGATTTCACCGGCGACCGGCTGCAACTCGCCCAGCAAGGCCTTTAGCAGCGTGGTCTTGCCGCTGCCGTTGGGGCCGATCAGGCCGATGCGGTCGCCGCGGAAGATCGTGGTCGAGACATTGTCGAGCAGCAGGCCTTTACCAAGTTTGCCGCCGCCGTAACCGAACGTGACGTGCTTGGCCTCGATCACCTTCTTGCCCGAGGACTCGGCCTGCGCCAGCTCCATGCGCACGTTGCCGGTGAGGTCGCGACGCTGCGCGCGCTCGTTGCGCATCGCCTTCAATCGGCGGACACGGCCTTCGTCGCGGGTGCGGCGGGCCTTGATGCCCTGACGGATCCAGACTTCCTCCTGCGCCAGCATCTTGTCGAAACGTGCGTTCTCCTGTGCCTCGGCATGCAGGCGCTCCTCGCGGCGGCGCTCGTAGTTGGCCCAGTCGCCCGGCCAGCTGGTGACCTGGCCGCGGTCGATCTCGACGATGCGGGTCGCCAGCGCGCGCAGGAAGCGGCGGTCGTGGGTGACGAACACCAGCGCGCCCTTCCACGACGACTTCAGGAACTCCTCGAGCCAGTCGATCGCCTCGATGTCGAGGTGGTTGGTCGGCTCGTCCAGCAGCAGCAGGTCCGGCGCCGACACCAGCGCGCGCGCCAGCAGCACCCGGCGCTTCATGCCGCCGGACAGACCGGCGAACGAGGCATCGCCGTCGAGGCTGAGACGGTCGAGGGTCTCGACCACGCGCTGGTCGGCACCCCAGCCGTTGGCGGCCTCGATCTTGGCCTGGACGTTGCCCATCGCCTCGGCGTCGAACTCCTCGGCGTGGCTGAGATGGTGGTACTCGGCCAGCCACGCGCCCAGTTCACCCATGCCGGCGGCAACCACGTCGAACACGTCGCCGGCGGCGCCGTGCGGGACTTCCTGTTCGAGGCGGGCGATGCGTACCCCGCCTTCGCGGCGGATCTCGCCGTCGTCGGGGTGGATATCGCCCGACAGCAGGCGCATCAGTGTCGACTTGCCGGCGCCATTGCGGCCGATCAGGGCGATACGCTCGCCGGGTTCAATGGACAGCTCGACATTTTCGAGCAGCAGCGGGCCGCCGACGCTGTAGTCGACGTTTTGCAAGGTGATCAGAGGCATCCGACCATTCTACGTGGCCGCGACCGCCACGGCGCCCCGCACGGTCACGGCAGGCGCATACTGCGCCCTGGGCCGCGGCATCGCGCGGCGGCCGCCGATGAGGGGAAGACGATGAGCAAGGGCATGGACCGCAAGAAGGAACAGAAGAAGAAGCCGGCCAAGACGATGAAGGAAAAGCGCGCAGAGAAGAACGAAAAGAAGACCACCAAGGGCTTCGCCCCGGTGTGATGCCCGCCGGCCTGGCGGCGCAGGTTGCAGCGTGGTCCGACGGCGGCTGGCAGGTGCTATCGCGCCGCCTCCGGCACGCCGCCGACCTCAGCGAACAGCTTCACCAGAGCGAACAGCTTCACCAGCGCAAGTCGCAGCAGTTCCCTAGGCCCGGCCGCGCCCCGCCAGCGTGACCGGGCGAGCGGCCGCCGTATTCAAGAGCTGCAGGACAGCATCGAGCAACCGGCGCGGTCACGCGCCCAGTCCGGGCGCCGCTGCGCGAACCGCTCGCGGCCGGGCTGGTCGTCGTAGGGACGGCGCAGCAGCTCGAGCAGTTCGTCGACACCGCCCAGATCCCCTTGCGCGGCCCGGTCGATCGCCTCCTGCGCCAGGTAGTTGCGCAGCACGTAACGCGGGTTGGCGGCCTGCATGCGTGCGCGCCGCTCGGCATCAGGCAGCGCCTGCTGCGCCAATCGCGCCGCGTAGCGCGTGAGCCAGTCACGCAACGCCGGTTCGGCCGCATCGCGCTTGGCGTCGTCGTAGAACGCCGCCTCCAGCGACGCCAGGTTCGGCGCGACCGGGTCGATCGCGGCCAGGCCGTGGAAAAACAGCGTCATGTCGACCTCGGTCGCCTTCAGCAGCTCCTGCAGCACTTGCATCAGACCGATGTCCTCATCAAGGCATTCGACCAGGCCGAGCTTGCGCGCGGTGTTGTCGCGATCGGCGGCCGTGTAGGCCTCGACATAGCGGCGCAGGCCGTCCTGCAGCGGCCCGACGCCGTCGAACAGCGGCGACAGCGCGCCTGCCAGGCGGCCGAGGTTCCAGTACGCGACCTGAGGCTGCTGGCCAAAACGGTAGCGCCGGTGCTGGCGGTCGGTGGTATTGGGTGTCCAGTCGGGGTCGAAGTCGTCGATCCAGCCGTAGGGACCGTAATCGATGGTCAGCCCGAGGATCGACATGTTGTCGGTGTTCATCACGCCATGGACGAAACCGACCCGCATCCAGTGCGCGACCATCACCGCGGTGAGCTCGCACACCTGCGCGAACCATTCGCCGTACAGCGCCTCGCCGTCGCCGTGCAGCTGTGGGAAATCGCGGCGGATGCAGAAATCGACCAGTCGGCGCAGCACGGCGACGTCACCGCGCGAAGCCGGCAGCTCGAAGTTGCCGAAGCGGATGAACGACGGCGCCACCCGGCACACGACCGCACCCGGCTCCAGCTCGGGGTGGCCGTCGTAGAACATGTCGCGTTCGACCCATTCGCCGGTGCCGACCAGGCTCAGCGCGCGCGTGGTCGGTACGCCCAGATGGTGCATGGCCTCGCTGCACAGGAACTCGCGGATCGACGAGCGCAGCACGGCGCGGCCGTCGGCGGTGCGCGAGTATGGGGTCGGGCCGGCACCCTTGAGCTGCAGCTCCCAGCGCTCGCCGGCGGCATTGACGGTTTCGCCCAGTGTGATCGCGCGGCCGTCGCCGAGCTGCCCCGCCCAATGCCCGAACTGGTGGCCGCCGTAGTTGGCCGCGTACGGCTGCATGCCGGGCAGCAGCGCGTTGCCACCGAAGACGCGGGCGAATTCGGGCGAGGCCACGTCGGCCTTGCTGAAACCCAGCCGCTGCGCCATCTCGGCCGAATGCGCCAGCAGCCGCGGCGCCGCCACCGGGGTCGGCTCGACGCGGGAGTACAGCGCACCGTGCACCTGGCGCACCCCGGGGCTGAACTCCGGATCTCCCGGCAGGTCACGCACGAAGGCGTTGTCGAAAACGAGATTGCGCACCGGGCCGCTCATACAGGCAATGCGGGCATGTTACCCAAGCCGGCAGATTACCCAGCCAGGACGTCAGAAACGGCATGTCTGCGCATGATTTAGGGGATGAGGCGCCGATGGCCTAGACTGGCGGCATTACCAAGACGAGACCGCCCCCATGGCCAAGCCCAATTACTCCTTCGAAAAGCGACAGCGCGAGATCGCCAAGAAGAAGAAACAGGACGAAAAGCAGGCGAAGAAGCAGGCCGCCAAGGACGCGGCAAACCCCGCCGCCGCCGACACGTCCGGTAACAAGACGGGCGAATAACCGGCCGGTGGCCGCTGCGGCGGCGTGGCCCACATGAGTGACGACACCGCCCATGACGGCGCCGCGGCCGAGGCGCCGCGGATCTGGGTCGACACCGATGCCTGCCCCGGCGTGATCCGCGAGATCCTGTTCCGCGCCGCGCCAGCGTGCGCGGGTCCAGGTCACTCTGGTCGCCAACCAGTGGCTCCCAGGACATTCCGCTGGCGGCACTGGTGCTGGAAAAAGGTGGGGTGGCGCTGAACCCACGCGGCGATCTTTACACCCGCGACAACATCGCCCAGCGCCTGTCGATGCGCACTCATGGACGAACTGCGCGGCGCCGGTGTCCAGACCGGCGGCCCGCCGGTGTTCCATGCCCGCTACCGGCAGGCCTTCGCCAACCGGCTCGACCGCTGGCTGGCGCGCCGCTGACTCACGGTTCAGCGCCCCGTAGCGTCCACGGGGCCGATACGCGCCCGTCCGGTACAATGCGCGGTCTTCCGACCGGCGTCTGCCGGCGCTACCGAGCCCTTTCCCATGAGCGCCGAAACGCCCTCTGCTGACGCCCCGTCCCTGAAATTCACCGATCTCGCCCTGCCGGAACCGCTGCTGCGCGCCTTGGCCGAGGTCGGCTACGAGTCGCCCTCGCCGATCCAGGCCGCCACCATCCCGCCGCTGCTGGCCGGTCGCGACGTGCTCGGCCAGGCCCAGACCGGCACCGGCAAGACCGCCGCGTTCGCGCTGCCGGCGTTGGCCCGCATCGACCCGGCCCAGACCAAGCCGCAGGTGCTGGTGCTGGCGCCGACCCGCGAACTGGCGATCCAGGTCGCCGAGGCGTTCCAGAAGTACGCCCACCACCTGCCCGGCTTCCACGTGCTGCCGATCTACGGCGGCCAGAGCTACTACCCGCAGCTGCAGGCGCTCAAGCGCGGCGTGCAGGTCGTGGTCGGCACCCCGGGCCGCATCATCGACCACCTCGAGCGCGGCTCGCTCGATCTGTCGCAACTGCGCTGCCTGGTCCTCGACGAAGCCGACGAGATGCTGCGCATGGGCTTCATCGACGACGTCGAGGCGGTGCTGAAGAAGACCCCGGAAACGCGCCAGGTCGCGCTGTTCTCGGCGACCATGCCGGCGCCGATCAAGCGCATCGCCCAGACCTACCTGAAGGACCCGGTCGAGGTCTCGATCAAGGCCAAGACCACCACCGCGGCCAATATCCGCCAGCGTTATTGGGCGGTCAGCGGCATGCACAAGCTCGACGCGATCACCCGCATCCTCGAAGCCGAACCATTCGACGCGATGATCGTGTTCGCCCGCACCAAGCTCGCCACCGAGGAGCTGGCCGAGAAACTGGCCGCGCGCGGCATCGCCGCCGCCGCCATCAACGGCGACGTGCAGCAGGCACAGCGCGAGAAGACCATCCAGAACCTCAAGGACGGCAAGATCGACGTGCTGGTGGCGACCGACGTCGCTGCGCGCGGCCTCGATGTCGAGCGCATCAGCCATGTGCTGAACTACGACATCCCCTACGACACCGAAAGCTACGTGCACCGCATCGGCCGCACCGGCCGCGCCGGCCGCAAGGGCGAGGCGATCCTGTTCGTGAGCCCGCGCGAACGCGGCATGCTGCGCGCGATCGAGCGTGCCACCCGCCAGCCGATCGAGCAGATGTCGTTGCCGACCATCGAGACGGTCAACGAGCAGCGCGTCAATCGCTTCCTCGGCCGCATCACCACCGCGCTGGAAAGCGATGAGTTGGGGCAGTTCCGCGACCTGGTCGAGCGCTACGAGCGCGAGCAGAACGTGCCGGCGGTGGAGATCGCCGCCGCCCTGGCCAAGCTGGTGCAGGGCGACATGCCACTGCTGCTGGACGTGACCGCCGAACGACTGCGGCCGTCGCAGGGCGCGCCTTTCGAACGTGGCGAGCGGGGGCCGTCGTCGCGAGGACCGTCCGAGCGCGGCCCGCGCGAGCGCCACGAGCATTCCCGCGACCGCGGTGACGCCCGTCCGCCGCGCGAGGCGCGTCAATTCGAACCCAGGCCGTTCGAAGCGCGCGACGAGCGTCCGCGTCATGCCGAGCGCCAATTCACCCCGCCGGTCCACATCGAGCGCAGCGGCGACCGTCCGGTCAACGCCGCCGAAGCCATGTTCGACGACGAGGCGCCGGCACCGCGCCGCGAACCGCGTGCTCCGCACCAGTCGGAACCCGGCATGGAGACCTTCCGCATCGAGGTCGGCCACGTGCACGGCGTCAAACCCGGCAACATCGTCGGCGCGATCGCCAACGAGGCCGAGCTGGAAAGCCGCTACATCGGCCGCATCGACATCCGCGACGACCACAGCCTGATCGACCTGCCCGAGGGCATGCCGCGCGAGATCATGGACCACCTCAAGCGCGTGCGCGTCGCCGGCCAGCAGCTGCGCATCAGCCACGCCGGCGAAGGCGGCGATCATGGCCAGCGTCCGCACCGCGCCGAAGGCCGCGCTTTCGACGACGAGCGCCGCCCACCCCGCGCGCCCCGGCCCCACGGTGGCAAGCCGCACGGGGCCGGCCCGCACAAGCCCGGCGGCTTCCACAAGCCGGGCAAGCCGCGTCCGCCGCGTTGAATCCGGCCAGTCACGGCGTCATGACGAACGGTCATGACGCCGTGATCCCCCGCAACACCGCTCGCGGACATGGATTTGGCATAGTCGGTGGCGAATCGCCGCACTGCCCGTCCGCGCCATGTCCCGCCTGCTTGTCTTCCAACACGTTGCCGCCGAACCGCTCGGCACGCTCGATCCACTGATCCGGCGGCGCGGCCACCGCATCCGTTTCACCAACTTCGAACGCCACCCGGACGTGCAGCCCAATGTCGACCGCTACCGCGGCCTGATCGTGCTGGGCGGGCCGATGAACGTCGAGGACAGCGCGCACCGTGCGCACCTGCTGACGGAGATGCGCGCGATCGAGCGCATGCTCGTGCAAGGCAAGCCGGTGCTTGGCATCTGCCTCGGCGCGCAGCTGCTGGCGCACGTGCTCGGCGCGCCGGTGCAGCGGCACCACCAGCCCGAGATCGGCTGGTACCCGCTGCACACCACCGCGGCCGGCCAGGCCGACCCGGTGCTGGCGCCATTGGGGCCAGGCACGCCGGTGTTCCAGTGGCACCGCTACAGCTTCGACGTGCCGCAGGGTGCGACCCACCTGGCCCGCACCGACAGCTGCGAACCGCAGGCCTTCCGCTACGGCGACAACGCCTACGGCTTCCAGTTCCACCTGGAAATGGACGAGCGCTTGATCGACCGCTGGCTGGCCAATCCGGGCTATCGCGCCGAACTGGCCGAGCTGGCGGGCCTGGAGCCCGGCCACGCCAGCGACGAACAGACCATCCGTGCCCGCACCGGCAAACACATCATGGCGATGCAGGCGCAGGCCGACGCCGTGTTCAACGGTTTTCTCGACCTGGTCGGATGCCCGCAGCGGCGCTACACCCTGCCTTCGCGCGAGTGGGTCTAGGGCAGTTTCTTCGTTTGCCATCTTGAGCGAAGCGAAGGATCTGCTTCAAAGCAGCAGATCCCTCACTGCGCTCGGAATGACACGGGGCGGAGATGTTCGGAATGACGCCGGATGGAGGCCGGACGCGACATCCCAGCGTCCAAGCCCGGCTACAAAACGAAGCCGCTCTCGAACCGGCGTTCCTCACCGCTGAGCGGATCAATGAACACCAGCGATCGGGCCAGCAGCTTCAACGGGCGCGCATAGTCATCGGCACTCTGCCGGGCCAGCACCGGATAGAACGGGTCGTTGAGGATCGGCGCGCCCAGCGCGGCCAGGTGCACGCGCAACTGGTGCTTGCGTCCCGTCACCGGCGCCAGTGCGTAGCGCCAGATGCCGTCATCGCGCGCCACTGCGTCGATGCGGGTCTCGCTGTTCGGTTCACCCGGAGTTTCGTGCATGCGGAAGAACGGCTCGCCCGGTTCGATCCGCGAATGCCGCACCAGCGGGAAGACCTGCTGTGGCAGCGCCGGCGCGAGCGCCTCGTAGCCCTTGTCGATGCGACGCTCACGGAACAGCGCCTGGTACGCCGCACGCGTGACCGGATTGGCCGAGAACAGCACCAGCCCGGCGGTGTCGCGATCGATCCGGTGCAACGGCACCAGCTGTGGATTGCCGAGCGTGCGCACCAGCCGCGCCAGCAGGGTTTCGCGTACGAAGCGCCCGGCCGGCACCACCGGCAGGAAGTGCGGCTTGTCGGCAACGACCAGGTCATCGTCGACGTGCACGACCCACTCAGCGAACGGGATCGACGGCTCGTCTGCCACTTCGCGGTAGTAGTGAATCTGACTGCCCACGCGGTACGGCGCGTCCTGTGCCAGCGCCGCGCCGCGCGCATCGAGCACGCGCCCGCGCGCGAAGCGGTCGCGCCACTGTTCACGCCCGATCGCCGGGAATTGCGCGCACAGCCCCTCCAGCACCGTCGCCCACGGCCCGGGCGGCAACTGCAGGCGACTCGCGGCGAGCCCATCGAGCAAGGGAATGGCGGGCAACGGTGGCGGGTTCCGAGCGGGAAGGTCGGTCAGTCTGACGCAAACACAGACTGGTCGGCACCGATCCTCGCCGGGTGCGCCGCCCGATTGACGCGGCGGCCGCGCATCCAATCGGACGCGCCGGTCGCCAGCACCTAGAATGCGCCCTGGTTTTCACCCGGCATTCGCCGCAGGCAGTCCATGGCACCCAAATCCACCGTCGTCAAAGCCGAATTGCAGGTCAGCGACATGGATCGGCACTACTACGCGTCGCACAACCTGACCCTCGCCCAGCACCCGTCGGAAACCGACGAGCGGCTGATGGTGCGGCTGCTGGCGTTCGCCCTGCACGCCGACGAGCGCCTGGAGTTCGGCCGCGGCCTCAGCGACGAGGACGAGCCGGCGTTGTGGCGGCGCGACTACACCGGCGACATCGAGCAGTGGATCGAGCTGGGCCAGCCCGACGAGTCGCGCCTGCGCAAGGCCTGCGGGCGCGCGCGCCAGGTGGTGGTGCTGACCTACAGCGGCAACGGCGCCGATATCTGGTGGGACAAGAACGCCGCCGCGCTGGCACGGCTCAAGAACCTGACCGTGATCGACATCGACGCGGCCAGCGTCGCCTCGGTGGCGGCCCTGTTAGGGCGCGGCATGCGCCTGACCGCGATGATCCAGGACGGTGAGCTGCAACTGATGAGCGACAGTGCCAACGTCGCCCTGCGCCCGACCGTGCGCCTGGCCGCTGCTGCCTGAGCGCATGGCCGACACCTTCGACGTCCTGATCGTTGGCGGTGGCGCGGCCGGATTGATGTGCGCGCTCACCGCCGGCCAACGCGGCCTGCGCGTGCTGGTGGTCGAGCACGCCAACCGGGTCGGCAAGAAGATCCTGATGTCCGGCGGCGGCCGCTGCAATTTCACCAACACCGGCACCACGCCGGCCAACTACCTCTCGGCCAATCCACACTTCTGCAAGTCAGCACTGGCGCGCTACACGCCGTGGGACTTCATCGCGATGGTCGAGCGGCACGGCATTGCCTGGCACGAGAAGGAACTCGGCCAGCTGTTCTGCGACGTATCGTCAAAGCTGATCGTGAAGATGCTGCTCGACGAGTGCCATGCCGCCGGCGTGCGCATCGAAACCAGTTGCAGCATCGAGCGCGTCGCCCATGGCGACAGCGCAGCGGCGGCTGGCGGCACGGCTGCTGGCCACGCTTCTGGCGGGATGTTGTTCCGCCTGCACACCACGCGCGGCAACTTCGCCGCACCGGCGCTGGTGGTTGCCAGCGGCGGCCTGTCGATCCCGAGCATGGGCGCCAGCGGCTTCGGCTATGAGTTGGCACGCCAGTTCGGCCACCACGTACTGCCCACGCGCGCCGGGCTGGTGCCGCTGACGCTCAGCGGCAAGCACCAGGAGCGGCTGGCCGATCTCAGCGGCGTCGCCCTGCCGGTCACCGCCCAGTGCAATGGCCAGAGCTTCAGCAACTTCCTGCTGGTCACCCACCGTGGCGTCAGCGGCCCGTCGATCCTGCAGATCTCGTCGTACTGGCAACCCGGCGACGACCTGCGCCTGGACCTGCTGCCCGGGCGCGACGCGCTGGACACCCTGCAGCAGCTGCAGCACGAGCGCCCCGCCGCCGAACTCAAGACCGTGCTCGCCGAACTGCTGCCCAAGCGTTTCGCGCAGCGCCTGTGCGAGGTGTGGCTGCCGAACAAACCGATGAAGCAGTACAACGCGCCGCAATTGCGCGAGCTGGCGCAGGTGCTGCAAAGCTGGCCCTTGGTCGCCAGTGGCACCGAGGGCTACCGCACCGCCGAGGTCACCCTCGGCGGCATCGACACCGATGAAGTCTCGTCCAGCACGCTGCAGTCCAGGCGCGTGCCCGGGCTGTACTTCATCGGCGAGGTGCTCGACGTCACCGGCTGGCTCGGCGGCTACAACTTCCAGTGGGCCTGGGCCTCCGGCCACGCCGCCGGCAAAGCCGTGTAGTGGAAGCATGCTGCGCCGGCTTCTGGCCGGCTGAGCGCATGCGGATCAGGCCGCCGTCACCCGCGCCTGGCATTCCAGCACCACCATCGCCGCGCCGTTCGGCACGCACAGTGACGGACTGCTGTCGAGCACCAGCGCGCGGCCTCCGGCGAATACGCGCGTGCTGCCGGCCAGCCATTGCCCGGCACTGCAGCGCAGTGCCGCGGCCGCGGGCGGCAGGTTGCAGTAGGCGATCGTGTACGGTGCAGCCACCGTCACCACCGGTCGGCCGCCCAGGGTGACGCGGGTGTAGGGCGCGGTCGGCGTCGCCGGCCCGCCGTGCGCGCAGGTCACGCTGGCGCCCAGGTGCATCACCGCGCCCGGCATGATTCGCGCTCCCGCTGGTTTGGTCCCTGCATCGCCATCGCTACATCACCGTCAACGCGCCTTCGTTGATCGTCACCATCGGCCCGGCCAGGACGATGCTGGCGCCGTGGCCGTTGCTGATGGTGATGCCGGCCTCGTTGATCACGATCGTCGCCCCGGACTGTGCCCTCAGCACGACGCCGCCTTCGGGGCCGGACTGGTCCGAGATCGTCAGCGCGTTCTGGCCCGGCGTCTGCAACAACACCAGACCCGACGCCCCGGCCAGGCCGGCATGCGCAGACGACGGCAACTCGGCCGCGTCGACCCAATAGCCGCCGACCCAGATCGGCAATTCGGCATCGCCTTGTTCGAACTCGATCCAGACCGGCGCCCCCACCGACGGCAGCAGGAACACGCCGCTTTGATGGCCGGCCACCGGCACGCACGGCATCGCCCAGCGCGCCACCCCGGCACCGAGCACATGCGGCACCTGCACCAGCACGCGGCCCAGTTGCATCGGATCGATGCTGTCGATCACCACACCGCGGTGCTTGCCGTAATGCCTTGATGGCGCAGGCTTGCTGGCGTGTGGCATGCGGACCGTCCTGTTTGTTTTCGCGCGGATTGTTCACTAAGCGATAACGTGAATACAGGCCGGTATTGGCCAGAGGCCTTTCAAGCTGGGGCCGACTGCTGGGTCTGCCGGAAATATTTCACCAGATGGTTGACAATTCCCGCCACGGAGAGCAGATTCAACCTTATGGTTGACAATAATTCCGAGCGGCTCGACGCCGTGTTCAGCGCACTCGCCGACCCCACGCGGCGGGCGATGCTGCGCAGCCTGGCGCAGCAGCAACGCAGCGTCGGCGAACTGGCCGCGCCCTTCGAGATGTCGCTGGCGGCCGCGTCCAAGCACATCAAGGTGCTCGAGCGCGCCGGCCTGGTGCAGCGCAGCGTGCAGGGCCGCACCCACGTCTGTCGGCTGGACGCGCACCCCCTGCACGGCGGCATGGAATGGATGCGCTACTACGAGCAGTTCTGGAACCAGCGCCTGGATGCGCTTGATGCGCTGCTGCAGGCCGAGGATCGCGCCGCCGGCACCTCCACCAGCAAGCCCAGGAAGACGAAGACACCGGGGAAACCGCGATGACCCATCACGACACGGTCACGATCCGCGTCAACGTGCTGGCCGGGCTCGTGCGGCAACTCGGCGGCCAAGCACCCAACCCACACCCGATCACAAGGAGCTCGTCATGAACGATTTCGGCACCGTCATCGCCCCCGGCACCGTGCGCATCGAGCGCAGCCTGCCCGGCCCGATCGAACGCGTCTGGGACTACCTCACCGAATCGGGAAAGCGCGCCAGTTGGCTCGCCTCCGGCGAGATGGACCAGCGCGTCGGTGGGAGTGTCGAGCTTGTGTTCCACAACTCCGAACTCACCCGCAACGACGAGCCGCCGCCGGCCAAGTACGCGCAGTACGCCGGCGAGAGCCGCATGTCCGGCACCATCACCGCCTGCGAGCCGCCGCACCTGCTGGCCTACACCTGGGGCAAGGAGTCGGAAGTGCGCTTCGAACTGCGCGCGCAGGGCGATCGCGTGCAGCTGGTGGTCACGCACAGCCGTCTGCCGGACCGCAACACGATGCTGAGCGTCGCCAGCGGCTGGCACGTGCATCTGGGCATCCTGATCGACCGCATCGAAGGCCGCGAGCCGCCTGGCTTCTGGGCCACGCACACACGCCTGGAGGCCGAGTACGCGCGTCGCATGCCGGCCGACTGAGGCGCATCACAGCTCGTCATCCCCGCGCAGACGGAGCGATGCGCGCCGCTGCTTGCGGGCCATGCCCGGTGGCCGGGGATCCATGGACTTTGCTTCGAACGCAGGAGATCCGACATGTTGCTGGAAAACAAGACCGCGGTGATCTACGGCGCCGGTGGCGCCATCGGCGGAGCCACCGCCCGCACATTCGCGCGTGAAGGCGCGCAGGTGTTCCTGGCAGGACGCACGCCGGCACGGTTGCAGGCCGTGGCGCGCGACATCGTCGCTGCCGACGGTCACGCCGAGGTCGCCACGCTCGACGTGCTCGATCAGGCGGCGGTGGACGCACATGCCGATGCGATTGCCGAGGCTACCGGCGGAATCGACATCACCTTCAATGCTGTCGGCTTCACCCACGTGCAGGGGCCGCCGTTGGCCGAGCTGACACTGCAGGATTTCATGCATCCGGTCGACGCCTATGCCCGTGCCCACTTCATCGTCGCCAAGGCCGTCGCCCGGCACATGGCCACACGCGGCGGCGGCGTGATCCTGTCGCTGTCGACGCCCGGCGCGCGCATGAGCGGCACCGGCTTCCTCGGCAACGGCGTCGCCAGTGCCGCGGTCGAGGCGTTCTCGCGCCTGCTTGCCGGCGAGCTCGGTGCCAGCGGCATCCGCGTGGTCTGCCTGCGCCCGCACGCGATTCCCGAGGCCGTCGCTCATTCGCACACGCGCGAGGTCTTTGCCGGTTTCGCGCAACGCACCGGTCTGAGCATCGAGGAAATGCTGGCCACGCACGCGCAGACCGGAACGCTGCTGAAGCGGCTGCCGACCTTGCAGGAAGTCGCCGACACCGCCACTTTTGTCGCCTCCGACCGTGCCGGCGCGATGACCGGCGCCATCGTCAACCTCAGTTGCGGCGCGCTGGTGGACTGAGCCGCAGACGACATGCTGAACGACAGGAACGTGCGCGCATTACTACAAGCGCCCACCAGGACTGAGCTTGCTCCCGTCGCGCTGCGTTACGCTAGCTCGATGAACACCACTGCCCTGCTGCGCAATTGCAGCCTGCTGCTCTGTCTCGCCCTCGCCGCCTGCGCCGATCCTGGCCCGCCGCCGGGTGGCACGATCGCCGCGTTCCAGACCATCGACGAGAAGGTCGGCGATGGCGCCGTCGCCAAGTCAGGCCAGGACGTGACCGTGCACTACACCGGCTGGAACTACGACGAGAAGGCACCGGACAAGCACGGCAGCAAGTTCGACAGCTCGCGCGACCGCAACGAGCCGTTCACCTTCCTGCTCGGCGCCGGCCGTGTGATCCGTGGCTGGGACGACGGCGTCGCCGGCATGCGCGTCGGCGGCAAACGCGTGCTGCTGCTCCCGCCCGAGTACGGCTACGGCCGCAAGGGCGCCGGTGGCGTGATCCCGCCAAACGGCTCACTGGTGTTCGAGGTCGAGCTGCTCGACGTGCGCGAGCACTGAGCCGCGCTGCTCCCGTCGCTCAACCCGCTTTGGCGGCTTGCATCAACAACGCGGCGTCCTCGCCGCGCAACTCGTGCTCGCTGCCGACAAGGTGGATGTCGTTGATGCAGGCATGCCGTCGCGGGCGGTGCACGCGCAAACGGCTCCCGTAAGCGCGTCCCAACGCTGAATCCAGCGGCACGATCGACCAGCCGCGGCCGCTGGCCACGCTCTCCAACGCCTCTTCCAGTTCATCGAAGTGATCGACGCGATGCCAGGGTTGCGGCAATGGCAAGCCATTGGCCTCGAACCAGCGGAAGAAAACGTAGTCGAACTCCTCGTAAGTGACGAACGGCAGCTTCGGGATGTCCTCCGGCCTGGGCGCCGCGCGGCGGGTTTTCGGGCCGACCAGCACCAGTTCCTCTTCCGCCAGTGGCGTCGAGACGATACCGGCCGTCACCAGTGGTCGATAACTGACACCCAATGCGACACGGCCGCTCTCAAGCAGGGCCTGCACTTCGCTGGCAGTGCGGAACAGCACTTCGACCGGCCGTTCCGGCGGCATCATCCGCATCAGCCGCGGCACCAGCCGATAACGACCGAAGCCGGACACGCAGGCGATGCGCAGCGGCTCGCGTCCATTTGCATCGCCCAGCCCTTCCCAGGCCTGTTGCAGGTCCAGATAGGCGCGTTCGATCGATGCGGCGAGTGCTCGACCACGCGGGGTCAGCACCAGGCGCCGACCGGACTTGCGGAACAGCGACGCGCCCAACTGCCGCTCCAACTGCTGCAGGTCGTAGGTGACCGCTGATGGCGACTTGTGCAGCACGCGTGCCGCCGCATTGACGCCACCACTGTTCACCACCGTGCGGAATACGGACAGTCGCTTGAAGTCGGGTCCCATCGCTTCATTCTATGGCGTGGAATACCCCGGCGAATATTTGAAATGGTCCGCCTCGGCCTGGCGCCCTAACCTGCCGGCGATTCCACCGGAGTGGCGCCATGCCTGCCGCGATCCATCCGTTCTTCGTCCTGGCCCTGGCCGTCGCCTCCCCATCGCTGACGGCGCAAGCCGTACGCTCGGAGGAAACACTGATCGACAGCGGCGATGCCGCGCACCTGTTCGCCTACACCCCAAAGCCGGGCATGCGAGCGCAGTTCGACGCCGGCTACCGCGCCCACCTGCGCTGGCACCGCGACCGCCAGGACCCGCTGCCGTGGTTCGGCTGGGACATCGTCGACGGCGACCGCGCCGGCCTGTTCGTCGACGGCAGCTTCGGCACGTCGTTCGCCGCCTTCGAGCAGCGCATCGATCCCGTCGGCGACCAGGCGGATGCGGCACGCAACGTCACCGCCTATGCCGAGCCCGCTTTTCGCGCCAGTTATCGCCTGCGCCGCGAGCTGAGCACCGCATTGCCACTGGAACACTGGCGACCGTCGGAGATCGTGCAGGTATTCCACTACACATTGCGCCCGGGCACGCAGCCATGCTTTGAGCAGGCTGTGCGCGCCGCGCGGACCGTGCTGCTCGGCGAGGCCACGGCGCCCGCGCACAGCTGGTACGAGAAGCGCGACGGCGGTATCGCGCCGGAATACATGCTGATGATCGCGCACTACGGCCAGGCCGGTTACGACCACCGCAGCCGCAGCCTCGAAACGCTGCTCGAACGCAGCGGCAATGCCGCCGCACTGGCTGACCTGACGGCGTCGGCGACCACGGTCAAGACGGAAACCTGGAGCTATCGCGCGGACCTGAGTCTGATCCCAGGACGATGAGTCCTCAGCCCAGTCGTTCACGCACCTGTGCCGAGATCTCGAATGAGCGCACGCGCGCGGCATGCTCGTAGACGTTGGCGGTCAGCAGCAGTTCGTCAGGGCGATGCCGCTCAATGAACGCGCGGATGCCCTGCTCGACCCCATCCGCGGCGCCGACGACGCTGCACGCCAGCGCCCGCTCGACACCGAGCTTCTCGTGCGGCTCCCAGAACGACTCGATGTCGTCGATCGGTGGCGGGATCAGCCCCGGTCGACCACGACGCAGGTTGACGAAGGCCTGCTGTTGCGTCGTGAACAGATAACGCGCCTGTGCATCGCTGTCGGCGGCGATGACGTTCAGCGCCAGCATCGCGTGCGGCTGCTGCAGGCGCGCCGACGGCTGGAACTCGCGCCGGTACAGCGCCAGTGCCTCGTCCATGGAATCGGGGGCGAAATGCGAGGCGAACGCGAATGGCAAGCCGAGCCGCGCCGACAGCTGCGCCGAAAACAGGCTGGAGCCAAGCAACCACACCGGCACCTCGATGCCGGCCCCCGGCACCGCGCGCACCGCCTGGCCGGGCTGCGCCGGCTCGAAGTAGTGCAGCAGCTCGACCACATCCTGCGGAAAGGTATCAGCACCGTCGAAATAGCGACGCAATGCGCGCGCCGTGGCCTGGTCGGTGCCCGGCGCGCGGCCCAGGCCTAGATCGATGCGCCCCGGATGTAACGACGCCAGCGTGCCGAACTGCTCGGCCACCTGCAGCGGCGCGTGGTTGGGCAGCATGATGCCGCCGGCGCCGACGCGGATCGTGCGCGTGCCGCCGGCAACGTGGCCGATCAGCACCGCGGTCGCCGCGCTGGCGATGCCCGGCATGTTGTGGTGTTCGGCCAGCCAGTAACGCTGGTAACCCAGGCGCTCGGCATGGCGCGCCAGGTCGAGCGTGTTGGCGAACGCCTGCGTGGCGTCGCTGCCTTCGGTGACGGGGGCGAGATCGAGGACGGAGAACGGAATCATGCGGGCACGTCGCTGGGCACGGACTACTGAATTGGGGGCGCCATGCGATCAATGCCAGCGCCGATGCGTTTCATCCATGTGACTACACAGTTGCGCCGGTCGGCGCGATTGCATGCCGTACTCACCACAGGTCGAACGTCACGCCCTCGCGCTCGTTGTCCCAGATCGTGCTGAACACCCACCAGCGGCCGTGCTCGTGGCACAACTGGATGCTGTTGGCACCACGTTTGAGCAGCACCGGCGAGTCCAGCGCCGGTCGCGCCTCGTAGCGGCTCCACACGTGGGCGACCTGGCCGAAGCGCTGCACGCGCTGCTCGGTCTCGACCTCGAAGAAGTCGTTGGTAGCAAAGAACGGCGTGACATCGGCGATGTAGCTGTCGACATCGAACACGGCCGCGCGCGTCGAGCCATCGGCTTCGACCACCGTGCGCAGGCTGGTCGCGCGCGGATGCTGCAGATAGCGGAAGCGCGCCCAGTCGCGCGGCGCATCGGCCGGACCGGAAATGCAGGCGTAGACAGCGCGTACCAAACGTGGAATGTCCTGGGTGTCCTGCCACCACGATCGATCCATGCTCCTCTCCTCCCGTTTCGTCGTCACCCCAGAATGGCCAGAGCCCGCGGCGCGGCGACGCCAGTAACCGTACATCGTGAAGCCGCACTGCAGGTACTCGCCCGGTGCGTGGCGGCGACGATCACCACGCACCTGCCGGGCGCTGACCCTCAACTTGCGCCTGCTGCCTTGACCGGTGCCAGGCGCAGGTCGTGGAAGTCGAAACTGAAATCGGTCTGCGGTGAGATCGCCTCCATCCGCACCTCGCGGATCGCGCCGTCGGGCGTCAATGCGAAGGTGACGAAAGCGTCGGCGTTGAGCCAGCGCTGGTTCCAGCGCACCACGAAGGTGTCGTGCTGCCAGTGCGTGAGCTCGCCGACCAGGTCCGGGGTGCGGCTGAAGCGAAGGAGCAGCTTGCCGGACTGCTGCTCGACGAGCACGTCGCCGTACCACGGGTCGCGGTAGGTTCCGGTGTAGTTGGCCAGCGCCAGTGACGGTTGGGAGCCGGCCGCGCGCGCCTTCAGGCGTTTCTGCCAGTCCTCGTCGGCCTTGTCCTGCGACTTCGCCAGCGCGGCAGCGTAGGCGGCGCTCCAGTCGGTCTTCGGCGCATCCAGATAGGCATCGAGTACGCGCATCGTCACTGCGTTGAATGCGCCGGACAACTCGGTACTGGTCAGCACGATCACGCCCAGCTTGTGCTCCGGCACCAGGGTCAGCCGCGACACCATGCCGGGCCAGCCGCCGGTGTGCCAGACCAGCTTCTGCCCACGGTAATCCGACAGCTGCCAGCCTTCGCCGTAACCGAGGAAGTTGGGCCTGGCGGCTTCGAGTTGCGGCACCGACGGCTTGGCAATCGGGATCGGCGTGATCACCGACCACATCGCCTGCTGGCGCTTTTCGCTGAACAAGCGTTGCTCGCGGCCCTTGTCGTCGCGGTACACGCCGCCGTCGAGCTGCATGCGCATCCACTTGCCGATGTCGTGCACGCTGGAATAGATGCCGCCGGCACCGGAAACATTGCCCCATGCCATCCGCGGCGCCGGCTGCAGATCCTTGAAGTCGGCTTTGGCGTAACCGGTGGCGACATTGTCGCCCCTGCGCAGCGCATCGCTGTTGAAGCGCGTCTCGCTCATGCCCAGCGGCTTGAAGATGCGTTGCTGCAGGAACTGCGCATACGACTGCCCGCTGACCTGTTCGATCACCAGCTGCGCCACGCCGTACAGGATGTTGTCGTAGGCGTACTGGCCACGGAAACTGCCGGTCAACGGCACGTCCTTGAGCCGACGGGCGACCTCGGCGGTGCTGTAGTCGGTGCCGGGCCAGTACAGCAGGTCGCCGGCGCCCAGCCCCAGGCCGCTGCGATGGGCCAGCAGGTCGCGCACGCGCATCTCCTGGGTGACGTAGGCATCTGACATACGGAACCACGGCAGGTGCTCGATCACGCGGTCGTCGAGACTGAGCTTGCCCTCGTCGGCAAGGATCGACAGCGAGGCCGCAGTGAACGCCTTGGTGTTGGACGCGATGGCGAACAACGTGTGCGCATCGACCGGTGACGGCTTGCCCTGCGCGTTGTTTTCGAGCTGGCGTACCCCAAAGCCGCGCTCGAGCACCACCTGCCCGTCCTTGACGATCGCCACGGCGATGCCGGGCACGTCGAACTGCCTGCGCACGCCCTCGACATAGGCGTCGAAGTCCTGCAGCTGCGCCGGCAGGACTGGCGCGCTCGTCTGCGCCGAGGCCGCACCGCACAGTGCCAGCGACATGCCCAACACGGCGCCCCGCGCCCACCCCAATCCCGAACCCAATCCCATCCGATTGCCGCCTCTGTAGATAAACCCCACTGTCGACGATACCCGACCCTGTGACCTGGGCCGCAGGTCAGGGCCGGCATAATGGCGCCCCTTACCGTTGCCGTGTCGCCGCATGCCCGCACCCGATCACCTCCCCCGTCTCGCCGTCATCGGCGGTGGCCCCGCCGGCCTGATGGCAGCAGAGGTCGCGCGTAGCGCCGGCATCGAGGTCGACGTGTACGAGGCCAAGGGCTCGGTCGGGCGCAAGTTCCTGATTGCCGGCAAGGGCGGGCTCAACCTCACCCACAGCGAACCGCGCCCAGCCTTTGATACCCGCTACGGCAGCCGTCAGCACGACGTAGCGGCCTGGCTCGACGATTTCGATGCCGACGCGCTGCGCGAATGGGCCCGCGGCTTCGGCATCGACACCTACATCGGCAGCTCCGGTCGCGTGTTTCCGACGGACCGCAAGGCCGCGCCGCTGCTGCGCGGCTGGGTGCGCCGACTGCGCGACGCCGGTGTGCGGTTCCATGTCCAGCACCGCTGGCTGGGATGGCGCGAGGACGGCGCCCTGCGCTTTGCCACGCCCGATGGCGGGCAGTCGGTGCCGGCCGATGCGGTGGTACTGGCGCTGGGCGGTGGCAGCTGGCCGCAACTGGGCTCCGACGGCGCGTGGCAGGACGTTCTGCTCGCCCACGGCATCGACGTGGCGCCACTGCAACCGTCCAACTGCGGCTTCGACATCGGCTGGAGCACACACTTTGCCGCTCGCCACGCCGGCGCACCGCTCAAGCCGGTCATCGCGCACTGGCGTGATGCGACCGGTGTCGAGCACGCGCTGCAGGGCGAATGCGTGATCACCGAAACCGGCATCGAAGGCAGCCTGATCTATGCGCTGTCGGCAACCTTGCGCGATGCCATCGCGGCACGGGGAGAAGCACATCTCGAACTGGACCTGGCCCCGGGCCGTGCCCTGGAACGCCTGCACAGTGATCTCGCCAAGCCGCGTGCCGGCCGCAGCCTCAGCGAGCACCTGCGCCGTCAAGCCGGCATCAGCGGGGTCAAGGCGGCGTTGCTGTATGAGGTGCTCAGCAAGGACCAGCTCAACGACCTGTCGCTGTTGGCGCGCACGATCAAACGCCTGCCGCTGCGCCTGCTGCGCGCGCGTCCGCTGGCCGAGGCGATCAGCAGCGCCGGCGGTGTGCGCCTGGAGGCGCTGGATCCGGCCTTGATGCTGAAGGCACCGCCGGGCCGGATTGCGCAAGGCGTGTTCTGTGCCGGCGAGATGCTCGATTGGGAGGCACCGACCGGCGGCTACCTGCTCACCGCCTGTTTTGCCAGCGGCTTGCGCGCCGGGCGCGGCGCGGTGGCGTGGCTGCAACGGCAGCGCTGAGTGCAGCGCGCGGACGCGACGATTACCCGGCGTCGGGACTGTCCACGCCGAAGTAGCTGGTGCTCGCGCACAGGGTGATGCCAGACGCCGAGGCCGCCGGCAGGTCGCTGCCCTGCAGGCCGATCAGCTTGACCACTC
Source organism: Lysobacter cavernae (assembly GCF_042648505.1). Lineage (NCBI taxonomy): Bacteria > Pseudomonadati > Pseudomonadota > Gammaproteobacteria > Lysobacterales > Lysobacteraceae > Lysobacter > Lysobacter cavernae. The sequence goes on along the minus strand of NZ_JBHRXK010000005.1, from coordinate 53,864 downwards.
CGGTGCCGCCTTCCAACACCTTGGCCAGGGCGATGAAGCCAGTGGGCTGGCCGCCGCACATGGCATTGGCGGGCAATTCGGTGGGCGGCGTCTCCTCCAGCACGCGGCGCAGTTCCACCGGCTGGTCAGGCTGGATCATCATCGCCTGCGCATAGGTGCTGCCGGCCGAGTACTGGTCGCCACCATTGACGATCGCGACGCGCTCGGTGGTGAAGCTGGCACCGTTGCCGCCGCGCAGCACCGCATCCTCGATGGTCAGCTTGCCGGTCACGGCCGTTGCGACCGGATTGCCCGGCTCGTACACGCCCAGCGCCACCGGCTTCAGCATCGGCGGCGCCGCGCGCTCGACCGGCGCGGCATTGACGTCCGGCTGCGGGTTCGCGGCAGGAGGCGCCGCGGTGATCGCTTCCGGTGCGGCGCTGTTGACCGGAGGCTGTGCCTCACAGGCCACCAGCAATAGCACGCTGGTCATTGCCGCGGCCAACGGCAGAAAACGGGACGTCCAAACTTGATTCAACATCGCAATCCTCACTGTGGTGGATGGGCTGGCGCCTCGATCGGCAACGTCGCTGCCGGGCCACCCACGATCGTCGTCAGGCGACGTCGTCCATCAACGGTTTCAGTTCGGAATCGAGCGCGACGCGCTCGTCGAACACGAAGCAGCGGCCATCGTAATGGCGGCCGCCGACCTGCTCAAAATACCCCAGGATGCCGCCGTCGAGCTGCAACACATTGCTCATTCCACTGCCGTGCATCCACAGCGCGGCCTTCTCGCAGCGGATACCGCCGGTGCAGAAGCTGACCACGGTGGCATCGCGCAGGTCTTCGCGATGCGGCGCCAGGGCCCGTGGCAAGTCGGTGAAGTTGTCGATCGGCAGCGTCAGCGCCTGCGCAAACGTGCCATAGCCGACCTCCTCGCGATTGCGGGTGTCCAGCATCACCACGCGCCGGCCCGAATCGTCGCGTCCGTGTTCGAGCCAGCGCGCGAGCTGGTCCGGCGCCACCGTCGGCGCACGTCCGGCCAGCGGCGAGGCGTCGTCGCGGCGGAAGCTGATGATCTCCGGCTTGACCTTGACCTTGAGCCGCGCGAACGGCTGCCGGTGGCTGTGGCTGAACTTGACCGTCAACGCGGTGAAGCGGGCGTCTGCCTGCAACTGGTCCAGAAAACCGTGAACCGCGGCGTCGCGACCGGCAAGAAACAGGTTGATGCCCTCGCCCGCCACCAGCACGGTGCCCTGCAACTCGCCGGCCTGCGCCCAGGCCTGCAGTTGCGCGGCCAACGCATCGGGCTGATCGATCGGGGTGAAGTGGTAGGCGGCGATGTTGAGAATCATCGGCGCATTCTAGGTGCCAAGCGGCCGCCATGCTTGCCGGAGCTGCTCGCAAGCCATTGATCGGTTAAGGATTCGAGGAATTATGGGGACCGACCGCGCTGGCCCGCCGTAGCCAGAACGCAGCCAGGACCAGCCAGGCCACGATCGCCGCAATCACCAGCTTCTGGCTCAATCCACGCGGCGCTTCGCGCCACAGGGCGTGCACCCACATCGCGACGAAGCAGATCATGGCCAGCCCGAACGCCTGCACAAAGCGCGGTCGCCACTGTGCATCGCCACGGAAACGCCAGGACTGCAGCAGCATGGCCGTGGTCACGCACAGGAAAGCGGTCGATGCGGCGATGCCGTGCACCAGGCCTTCGAAGGTTGGCGGACGCTGCGGGCGGTCGGTTTCCGCCATTGCGGTCACGCCCAACGCCAGCGCCGCCAGCACGAACAGCAACAATGGCGCCGCACTGCGCGCCGGCGCTGGCAGCGCGGCGTAATAGCCGGCGCCCAGCATGGCCAGGGCGCCGGCAAGAACGAGGTACGCGCCCTGCAACCAGCTGCCGTAGTCGCCGACCAGGTAAAAGCTCAGAGGCGCGAGCCACCAATCCAGGTCGTCACGCAGCAGTTGCACGGCCACGCACACCACAACGAACACCAACAGGCCGGCCAGCACGGCCGTGGCGAGCCGGCGCATTACCGCGCCTTCCCGCGCCACGGGATGGCCGTGGCGCATGGCCGGCAGATGTGTCACTCAGTACGCGCCCATGTAATCGCGCTTGCCGACCTCGACGCCGTTGTGGCGCAGCAACGCATAGGCGGTGGTGACGTGGAAGAAGAATTGCGGCAGGCCGTAGCTCAGCAGGTACGCCTGGCCGTCGAGCTTGCGCTCCTTCGGCGTGCCCGGGCGCAGCACGATCTCGCGTTGTTCGCTGCCCTCGAACAGCATGGCGTCCAGGCCGCCGATGAGGGCCAGGGTCTTGGCGATGCGCGCATGCAGTTCGGCGAAGGTCTGCTCGTTGTCGTCGTAAGCCGGCACTTCGACACCGGCCAACCGCGACGGCACGCTCTTGGCAAAGTCACAGGCGATCTGCACCTGGCGGACCAGCGGGAACATGTCGGGAAACAGCCGGGCCTGCAGCAACACCGCCGGCTCGATCTTCTTCTCGGCCGCATAGGCCTCGGCCTTGTTCAACACCCCGCCGAGGCCACCGAGCATCTGCTCGAACACGGGCACCGATGCGGCGTACATGGAAACGGTCATGGCGGATCTCCTCTGAGCGAAGCGCGCATGGTACAGGCACGGGCACGCCTGCCTCGGGACAGGACGGTCGCGGATCGAAGCCGTGTACCGTGCCGGGCAGGATCCGCAGTCCCTGCCCGGCACCACGTTGGCTCACCAGGTGACGCGCACGCCGAGGTTGCCTTCGACGCAACTGACGCGGGTGTCCCGATGATTACTCACCGCATGGCTGGCACCCTTTCCTGTCCGGCCAGATGGCCATAAAGCGTCTCGACCTCGTGCACAAGCGCCTGCATGCTCCACGCACGGGCGTCCTCGGGCCCGGCCTTGACAAGCGTCGCGCGCAGTTCCGGTGCGCGCAGCAAACGCGCAACTTGACTGGCGAACGCGTCAACGTCCTCGGCGCTGACCAGGGCACTGCGCGCATCACGCAACACGGTCGCCGTGCCCATGACCGCCGTGGAGACGATCGGCACGCCCAGCGCCATTGCCTCAATCAGCACCAGCCCCTGCGTTTCGGTCGGCGAGGCGAATACGAACACGTCGCCGGCCCGGTAGGCATCGAGCAAGCTGCTGCGGCGATCGAGGTTTCCGAAGAAGCGCACATGCTCCTGTAGCCCAAGCTCGCCGGCAAGATGTTTCAGGCGTGCCGCATCCGGGCCTTCCCCGGCAATCAGGAACTGCAGATCGGGAAACTCCATGACCAGCTGGTGCACCACACGCAGCAGGAAGGCGATGTTCTTCTCCATCGACAAGCGGCTGACGGTGACCAGCGTCGGGCACTGCGGGTCGATACCGTGGGCGAGACGGAAGCGCGCGCCGTTACCACCGGCGAACTCGTCCAGGTCGATGCCGGTGGGGATGACCGTGGACGGCGTGGCGATGCCATAACGCTCCAGCACTTCGGCCATCTGCTGGCTCGGCACGACCAGGTGATCGACGCCATGGCACAAATGGCGCGAGACGCGCCGGGCCAGCCAGCGGGTCAGTGGGGCCGGCAGCCACGGCAGGTAATGGCCGACGTATTCCTCGAAATAAGTGTGATAGGTCTCGACCGTTGGCAGTCCGCTGCGTCGGGCCAGACGCGTGCCGAGCACGTGGGCGCGGAACGGCGTGTGGATGTGGATCACGTCCCAGTCGCGCCGCAGCAATTGGGCCTGGGCCGTGCGCAATGACGCACCGCGGATCAGGCAGTCCTCCGGATCGAAGAAGATCACCCGCGCCGGCAGGCGCAGGACCTCGAACTCGCCGTGGCCGTCATGCGCCTCCTGTCCGCTGTCCGCACCGTAATCCGGCGCCACCACGGTGACTGCGTGGCCCCGGCGGGCCAGCGCACGCGCAAAGGTACGGATCGAGGTCGAGACGCCGTTGACCCGCGGTAAGTAGACGTCGGACAGCATCAGGATGTTCATGACGACAGCCTAAGTGCCTGGATGCGCACCTTTATGACAGTCGCCATCGCTGCCAAAGGGAATGCCGCCTTGCGGCGGCATTCAGATCGATCCACTATCCGGCCCGCGCGCGGGCTAACGCGATACCGATTGCAGTACCAGCATGCGATCGGTGGTGTCCCGGCTCAGGTCGACGGCTTCATGGCTGGTCGTGGTGAACAGCAGCGTGCCGTCCGCGCCCTTGATGCTGGCGCGTGCCGTGGCGCACCGCGATGTGGAAAACGGTCACGGTCGTGGCAAGGTGGTGCTGATGGTGTACAGCACATTCGATCACGCCCCATGAAAGAGCCCGCGCAGGACGCATTGAACCGCTCCGAACACAGCCAGGACTGGGAACCGACCGCTTCGGCGCCGACAGCGGCGGCCGATACAGCCGAGATGACCGTGACCGCGCCGGTCGCGTCAAACCCAGTCGGCCCGGGGCTGCTGGACCGCCGCTATCGCGCGGTCACACTCGGTGCGGTCGCCCTGGTCGCGCTGTACGCCTTCGAGGCGCTGGCCGTCGCCACGGCTATGCCGACGGTCGCGCAGGCACTCGGCGGCCTGCGGCTGTACGCCCTGGCCTTTGGTGGAACGCTCGCGGCGGGCGTGGTCGGCATGGTCGCGGCCGGTCGTTGGGCCGACACCCGCGGACCGGCACCGCCGTTGCGGCATGGCATCGCCTGGTTTGCGCTGGGCCTGATCATCGCTGGCCTGGCACCGACGATGTGGGTGCTGCTGCTCGGCCGGATCGTGCAGGGCTTCGGCGGCGGCCTGATGTCGGTGGCCTTGTACGTGGCCGTCGGCCGCGTGTATCCACCGCATCTGCATCCGCGCATCTTCGCCGCGTTCGCCGCCGCCTGGGTATTGCCGGCGGTGATCGGCCCGACCATCAGCGGCCTGCTGGTACAGCACCTGGGCTGGCGCTGGGTGTTCCTGTCGGTGCCGTTGATCGCGGTAGCGGCGGCCTGGATGGTATTGCCGGCGGTGCGCGGACTCGGCGCACCGGTCGACAGCGGCGGCGATGCCGGCATGGCGCAACCGCATCGCCTCGCCTGGGCGGTCGGCGCCGCCGCCAGCGCGCTGCTGCTGCACCATGCCGGGCAACAACGCGATGCCGCTGCGGTGACGATGCTCGCTGTCGCGATCACCGGCCTGCTGGTCTGCGCCTGGCAATTGCTGCCGCGTGGCACCCTGCGCGCGGGACGCGGACTGCCAACCGTGATCGCGCTGCGCGGCATTGCCTCTGCCGCGTTCTTCGGCACCGAAGTGTTCCTGCCGTTGCTGCTGTCACGCGAACGCGGGCTGTCGCCAACCGCGGCCGGCGTCGTGCTCACCGTCGGCGCACTGGGCTGGTCGGCTGGCTCCTGGTACCGCAGTCGCCCCAGCCAACCGTTCACGCCACCGCAGTTGCTGCGGATCGGCATGAGCCTGATCGTGCTCGGCGTGGCCAGCGTCGCCCTGACGGTATCGCCGCAGGTGCCGGTGGCCGTCGGCGTCGCCGGCTGGATCGTCGCCGGCCTTGGCATGGGTGCGTTGTTCCCGACACTGTCGGTGCTGACCCTGGAGCTGTCACCGCCGCAACAGCAAGGCGTCAATTCCTCCGCCCTGCAGTTGTGCGATGCCTTGTTCACCGCCACCGTGCTGGCCGTGGGCGGTTCGCTGTTCGCGGCGCTGCTGGTGCGTTCACCGGGCGTGGCCTACCTCGCCGGCTTCGCGATTTCGGCAGTGCTGGCCCTGCTTGGCGCGGTCCTGGCCACGCGCGTGCAACCTGTCAGGGAAGCCTGACCCGCCGCGACGTCCAACGTTTCAGCCACCGGTGCTGCGCATCTCCTCGATTTCGCGTCGCGGCGGTGCACCGAACAGACGCCGGTACTCGCGGCTGAATTGCGACGGGCTTTCGTAACCAACGCGATGGCTGGCCGAGGCCGCCTCGATGCCGTCCATCAGCATCAGCCGCCGCGCTTCCTGCAGGCGCAACTGCTTCTGGAACTGCAACGGCGACATCGCGGTGGCCGCCTTGAAACGCTGGTGCAGTGCCGAGGCGCTCATGTGCGCAGCGGCGGCCAGCTCCCCGATGCGCAGCGGTTCGGCGTAACGCGTCTTGATCAGCTCGATCGCACGCGCAACGCGTTGCGATGGTCCGTCAACCTCGCACAGCTCGCGCAGGCGCTGGCCGAGCTCGCCGGTGAGCACGCGGTAATGGATCTCGCGCAGCGCCAGCGGCGCCAGCACCGCCGCTTCGTCGGGGGTGTCGAGCAGGCGTGCCAGTCGCAACACCGCGTCGAGCAGCGAAGCGCTGGTGCGGGCCAGGTACACCGCACGACCGCCACGCGCGCTCGCAGGCGCCGGGGAGCCTAATTGCCGCAGCAGCTCATTGACCAGCGCCGGGCCGATGTCGATGCGCAGGCACAGGTACGGCCGTTCCGGCGTGGCGTCGATGATCTGCCCGCTGATCGGCAGGGTCATCGACACCACCAGGTAGTTGAGCGGGTCGTAGGTGAAGACCTCATCGGCCAGCAACGCGCGCTTGCGGCCCTGCACCACCACGCACAGGCTCGGGTGGTAGACGGACGGCAGCGGTTGCGACGGCGCGCTGGCCTGGATCAGCGACAGCCCCGGCACCGCGCTCGCGTGCAAGCCGTCACCGGGCACGTTTCGGGCAATCCGGTCAGCCAGCTCAGCTTGCTGCGCCTCGAGCCCGAGACGCGCGGGCACCACGTTGGAAGCGTTGTCGGTCATGGCATATCGCCGGTTCGGGGGATGCGGCGATTATGCGCCGGCCTGGTGCAGGCGCCAGATCATCCGGCATGGCCGTGGAGGATCGGGCAAGCATCCACGAGCAATGGGCTAACGCCGCGGGACACGCCACTTCTACTGTTTCCCGGCACGCTCCCCACCCACCTGGAGACACCATGATGAGCTTTCCCTTTCCCCGCCGCACCCTCGGCCGCCAAGGCCTGACCGTGTCCGCGATCGGCCTGGGCTGCATGGGCATGTCCGACTTCTACGGCCCCAGCGAAGAAGCGACCAATCTCGCCGTGCTCCATCACGCCATCGACATCGGCATCGACTTCCTCGACACCGCCGACATGTACGGCGTCGGCGACAACGAGCGCCTGCTCGCCAAGGTGCTGCACACGCGTCGCGACGAGATCGTGCTGGCGAGCAAGTTCGGCAACGTGCGCGCGGCCAACGGCGACTTCCTCGGCATCGACGGCCGTCCCGAATACGTGGCCGCCGCGTGTGACGCCAGCCTGCAGCGCCTGGGCGTCGATCACATTGATCTGTACTACCAGCATCGTGTCGATCCGAACGTGCCGATCGAGGACACCGTCGGGGCAATGGCGCGCTTGGTCGAGGCGGGCAAGGTCCGTCATCTCGGCCTGTCGGAAGCTTCGGGCGCCACCGTGCGTCGCGCCGCTGTGGTGCATCCGATCGCAGCGTTGCAGAGCGAGTACTCGTTGTGGACGCGCGATGTCGAGGACGATGCGCTGCGCACGTGCCGCGAGCTCGGCGTCGGCTTCGTCGCCTACAGCCCGCTCGGTCGCGGCTTCCTGACCGGCGCCATCCAGAAGACCGACGACCTCGCCGATGACGACCGGCGCCGCCTGCATCCGCGCTTCCAGGCCGGCAACATCGACCGCAACCAGGCGCTGGTGGCCACGCTGACGGACATGGCCACCGCCCGCGGCTGCACGCCGGCGCAGCTGGCACTGGCCTGGCTGCTGCATCGCGGCCCCGACATCGTGCCGATCCCGGGTACGCGCCGCATCGCTCGCCTTGACGAGAACGCCGATGCCACCCGTGTCGACCTCACCCTGGCCGAACAGCGCCGCCTAGACGACGTGCTGACCACGCACGAGATTGTCGGCACCCGCTATCCGGCCGCGCAAATGGCGGTACTCAACGCCTGATCGCCATTGCAGCCGGGTACGCCCTGGCCGCACGACCTCCATGCCTTCATCCCGTTTCCGGAGAACTTCCGTGTTGAACATCGAAAACAAAGTCATCGCCATCACTGGCGCCAGCAGCGGCATCGGCGAAGCCACCGCGTTGCGCCTGGCCGAACACGGCGCCCGGCTCGCATTGGGTGCACGCCGTACCGACCGCCTCGACGCGCTCGCCGCGCAGATCCGCGAGCGCGGCGGCGAGGTCATCGTGCAATCGCTCGATGTCACCCGCCGCGAGCAGGTCGAGGCGTTCATCGGCAATACCGTCGCTGCGTACGGCCGTCTGGACGTGCTGGTCAACAACGCCGGCGTGATGCCGCTGTCGCGCATGACCGATCTCAAGGTCGACGAGTGGGAGCGCACGGTCGACGTCAACCTCAAGGGCGTCCTGTTCGGCATTGGCGCGGCACTGCCGGTGATGCAGACCCAGCAGGCGGGGCACATCGTCAACGTGTCTTCAGTGGCAGGTCGCCATGTCTATCCGCTGGCGGCGGTGTATTGCGCCAGCAAGTTCGCGGTGCACGCGCTGTCGGAAGGCCTGCGCCAGGAGTCGCAGTTCCTGCGCGTGACCATCATTTCCCCGGGCGCGGTGGCCTCGGAACTGACCAGCACCATCTCCGACCCGGCCATGAAGAAGGAAGTCGACGAGGTCTTCCGCAAGGACCTGTTGCCGGCCGACGCCATCGCGCGCGCGATCGCCTATGCCATCGGCCAGCCGGACGATGTCGATGTCAACGAACTGGTGGTGCGACCGACACTGCAGGCGTACTGAACCGGCACGGCCGTGCAATCGCACGGGCCATGTCGCATGGCGGTCATGGTTTATCGCGCGAAGTTCACGATGCCCTGACCGCCGCGTCGGCACACTGCCCAAGCCCCCTCGCGTCGCAGGAGTGCGCCATGAAAGCCGTGCGTTTCATCGCAGTCGGCCAGCCCGCCGAGGTCGTCGACCTGCCGCAACCCAAGCCGGGACCGGGGCAGATCCTGGTGAAGATCGGCGGTGCCGGCGTCTGCCACTCCGACCTGCATGTCATGGACGAGGAGCTGGGCTTGAAGGGTCCGTTCACCCTCGGTCACGAGAACGCCGGCTGGATCGCCGGCGTCGGCCAGGGCGTCGACGGCTGGAAGGAAGGCGATCCGGTCGCGGTCTATGGCCCGTGGGGCTGCGGGCATTGCCACACCTGCCAGACCTCGGCCGAGAACTACTGCGAGAACCACGCTTCGCTGGGCACGATGGGCGGCGGTCTCGGCTCGGACGGCGGCATGGCCGAGTACATGCTGGTGCCCTCGCCGCGCCTGCTGGTGCCACTGGGCACGCTCGACCCCGCCATCGCCGCGCCCCTGAGCGACGCCGCCCTCACGCCCTACCACGCGATCAAGGCCGCCCTGCCGCTGCTCACGCCCGACACCCACGTGGTGGTGATCGGCATCGGCGGCCTCGGCCACATGGCCGTGCAGATCCTGCACGCACTGTGCGCGGCCACCGTCATCGCCGGCGACATCGACGAGAGCAAGCTGGCACACGCGCGCGAGCTGGGCGTCAAGCACACGGTGAATACCCGCGATGGCGATGCCGCGGCCGCCGCCATCGGCAAGATCACCGGCGCGCGCGGCGCGGTCCTGGCACTGGATTTCGTCGGCGCGCAGCCGACCGTCGACCTGTGCGCGCGCGTGGTCGGGCGCAACAGCCGCATCACCGTGGTCGGCCTCGGCGGCGGCACGCTGCACTACAGCGCCAATAATCCGCCGTACGGTTGCGCGGTGACCGTTCCGTACTGGGGCTCGCGCACCGAACTGATGGAAGTGATCGCGCTGGCCACGGCCGGACACATCCATCCGCAGGTCGAGAAATTTCCGCTGGAGCAGGCCGTCGCGGTCTACCAGCGCCTGCGCGAGGGCAAGATCAAGGGCCGCGCGGTGCTCGTACCCTAGAGAAAGCTGCTGCCACGGTGGGCTGCAAGGGCGCTATCATCGTCACCGTTCGCAGAAGAGTGGCGCCGGTCAGCCGGCGCCCGCCGAAGGCGCAGGCTCCCATAATCGCTCAGGCCGGCACCGCAACGTGCCCATCCACTGCGCAACGACATCGCCGGGCTGGAGAGAGGCCGATCGCGGCCCACCGAAGGGGCAAGCGGCTTTCGCCGCGCAAACTCTCAGGTAGAAGGACAGCGGGAGCGGCACCGTGGCCTGACCGGCTTCGGGACATCGTGCGGCACCGGGCGCGATCATCGTGCGTCCTTCGTCTGCGCGATGACGTCGCTGTCCCGCGCATGTCCCGCACGCGCACCCGGCACGACCTCCGAACCGGCACAGGCCGCGGCCCTGTTGTCTGTCCATCGGAGCCTGCCGTGTTGCTGGATCTCATCTACCTCGTCGCCATCACCGCCGAAGCCATGACCGGCGCCCTGTCCGCCGGGCGCCGCCGCATGGACCTGTTCGGCGTGATTATCATCGCCTGCGTCACCGCGCTCGGTGGCGGCTCGTTGCGCGACATCGTGCTGGGCCATTACCCGTTGGGCTGGGTAGCGCACCCGGAGTACCTGGCCTACACCATCGGCGCCGCGATCGCGGCCACCGTCCTGGCCTCGCGCATGCATCGGCTGCGGCGCGCGTTCCTGTGGCTGGACGCGCTCGGCCTGGTGGCCTTCTCCCTGATCGGCTGCGCGATCGCGCGCGACACCGGTCATGCGCCGACGATCATCGTCATCAGCGGCATGCTCACCGGCGCCTTCGGCGGCGTGCTGCGCGACGTACTCTGCAACGAGATCCCACTGGTGTTCCAGAAAGAGCTGTACGCGATCGTGTCGATGCTGACCGGCATCGCCTACCTCGCCCTGCTGCAGTTGGGTGTCAGCGAGAATCGCTGCGTGCTGGCCTGCCTGGGCGGCGGCTTCGCGCTGCGCATGCTGGCGATCCGCTACGAATGGGAGATGCCGAAGTTCGTTTACCAGCACCCGTGACCGGTGCCGCTGGACTGCGTATCGACAACTGAGCAACCTCGATCAAGCCATCGTGACCAGGATGTCGGCACACGACGCGAACGGAGCCACGCTTGAACCGCAGCAGCACCCTGGCCAGCTACAGCGCCCGCATCGAGAAGGTCGTCGCCTTCATCTCGACCCGGCTCGACCAGCCGCTGACGCTGGCGCAACTGGCAGAGGCTGGCCATTTTTCGCCCTATCACTTCCACCGCGTCTACAGCGGCCTGATGGGCGAGACCGTGGCCAATACGGTGCGTCGGCTGCGCCTGCACCGCGCCGCCAGCGAACTGCTCGGCAGTGATCGCGGCATCGCCGCCATCGCCCGTCACGCCGGTTACGGCAGCGTTTCCGCATTCAGCCGCGCCTTCGCCAATACCTACCGCTGCGCGCCCGCAGCCTTCCGCAAGCGTCGTGTCGTCCTCCCGGCCGAAGGGCCGGGCAGGGCCACCCCGTCGTCACAGGAACCGTCCATGTACAGCGCACAGATCAACACCTTCGTCCCGACCCGTGTCGTTGCCTTGCCACATCAGGGCGACTACATGCAGATTGGCGAGACCTTCGGCCGCCTGATGGCCTGGGCCGGCGAGCGCGACCTGCTGCAGCCCGGCACGCGCAGCTTCGGCATTTATTACGACGTCCCCGCGGCCACGCCCAAGGACGAGCTGCGTTCTGATGCCTGCCTGGCCCTACCAGCCGACACCCCGCTCGCTGATGGCATGCGCTGGCTCGAGATCGCCGGTGGCCGCCATGCCGTGGTCGTGCATACCGGTCCCTACACCGAGCTGGACCGCGCCTACGACTGGCTGTTCTGCCAGTGGTTGCCCAACAGTTTTGAAGAAGCGGGCAACGCGCCGGTGTTCGAGGAGTACCTCAACGATCCCGGCTCGCTGCCGCCGGCCGAGTGGCGCACCGCCATCTGCCTGCCCTTGAAGTAACGGCACCTGGTGGCGATCAGCGCAGCCGATCAAGGCCAGCTACGCAGACAGGCAGACCGTAAACAAACCACGCCATTACACGTCGCTAACGCTTCTCCGTAACCGCACGGCGCAGGTTGCGGCGGGCCTGCGCATCACAGCGCGCATGGAAGAAATCGCTGAGGTAGATGCGTTCGCGCGCCAGCAGGCCCTTGAGGAAGCGTCGCCGATTGAGCTTGAACAGCCACGCCGGCACATGCCCGCGGTACTCGGCGGCGATGCCGCGGTCGTAGGCATCGAACAGCGCCGGTTCGGCGCCAAGGATGGCCATGTCGCAGTCGAGAAACAGCGCCGCATCGCGGTCGACATCGCCTGGCGCCAAACTGCCGTGGCGAGCGGTCAATTCAATCAGCGCGGCTACCCGTTCCGCATCCACGTCCTGCGGCGACGCCCAGTGGGCCAGGTGCTCACGCGCGAGTTGCGCCGAACGCGCCTCGTTGTCGCGCTTGCCCGCCTCGTAGATGGCGTCGTGATACAGGACGGCCAGATAAGCCTCGGCCGGCTGCAGCCAGCCCGGGCCCTCGGCCACGACGTCGTAATGGCGCAGTACTTCCTGCACATGCTGGAAGTTGTGGTACGCACGCGGCGGCGTGGCATAGGCTGCTTCCAGCGCGATGCGCTGCGGATCCGGCAACGTCAACGGGACGGGAGCGGTCATGGGTTCATCGGCCTCGCCGGCGCAAGTGGCATTGCCCATTGTCCACAAATACCCGCCAATCAGTCGGTGTGCTTCTTCACCCATGCGACATAGCGGTCCATCCAGTCCTGCAGGAACTTGCGGCTGCCTTCGCCGATGCCGCCGTCCGGATTGAACAGCCCTTCCTTGGCCTGGAGGAAAGCCTCCGGCTGCCCCAGGGTCGGCATATCCAGATAGGCCAGGATGTTGCGCAGATGCTGCTGCGCCAGCGCCGTACCGATCGAGCCGACCGAGATGCCGATCACCCCCGCAGGCTTGCCCGCCCATGCGCTCTGACCGTAGGGCCGTGAGGCGTGGTCGATCGCGTTCTTCAGCACACCCGGCACCGAGCGGTTGTACTCGGGCGTGACAAACAACACGCCCTGCGCCGACGAAACCTCTTGCTTGAGCCGCTTCACGGCCTGCGCCTGTTGGCCATCGTCGTCCTGGTTGTAGAGCGGCAGATCGCCGATCTCCAGGCGCGTCAAACTGAAGTCCTGCGGCGCCAGCTTGACCAGCGCATTCGCCAGTTGCTGGTTGAACGAATCGCGGCGAAGACTGCCGACGACCACGGCGATCCGGTATTGGCTCATCTCAATCTCCTGACGGCAGCCCACGTGCCGCGCGACTTACTTTTGAAGGCTCCGCGTTACTGCGCCGTGACGGACACGACGACCCGACATCCCGGGCTTCCTGTCAATCGACGACTTCCCTCCAGCGAAAGTACTTCTTGTGTGCGAGATCCAGCATTGCCAAGTCTTCGCGGGTGTCGCCGTAAGCATAGACCGTCGGGAAATCACTGACGTCATACCTGGCGAGGATCCGCCGGGCCTTCTCGTCGCTGTGGCAATCGCCATGGCGGTAGCGTCCGGTCAACACGCCGTCGCGCGATTCAAGCTCGTTGCAGATCAGGTCCAGTCCATGATGCCGGCACCAGTGAGTCAGATACATGTCCAGGGACGCCGATACGACGACCACGACGTCGCCTTGCGCCTTGTGCCATAGGATCCGCTCCAGCGCCTGTGGCCGGACCACGCCGTGCAACACCTCGCGGGCATAACGGATACCGGCTCGCCGGATGTCGTCCTCGCGCAACCCCCGGAAGCCGAAGCCGGTGACACGGGTACGCAGCAGGCTGCCGGAAACCACCCCGAGCTTGTACCCGGCGATCAGCGGGGCGAGCAGCAACTGGCCCGCCACGAGCCGGCCCGGCGACACGGTGTCGCGCACGAACACCGAGAACGTATCGCCGTAGGTAATCGTTCCGTCGAAATCGAACAGCGCCAGATTCATGCCCGAACCGCGAAAGTGGGGTGGTGTTCTCAGGCCTTGCGCAGGAAGCAGGTCTTGAGCACCAGCCCCTTGATCTTCTCCGAGTTGCCTTCAATGTGCTCGGCATCGTCCTCGACCAGGCGGATGTTCCTGATCACGGCGCCCTGCTTGAGTGGAATCGACGACCCCTTCACCTTCAGGTCCTTGATCACCACTACCGTATCGCCGTCAGCCAGAACATTGCCGTTGCTGTCGCGCACCACCACACCGGCGGCGTCGCTGGTTTCAGCGACGATCGGCCATTCGTAGCCGCAGTCCGCGCAGATGTAGCGGTCACCATCAGCGTAGGTGTTTTCCAGGCTGCATTGCGGGCAGGCGGGGATCGTGGACATGGCGATACCGTGGGTCGAACGTGGGGATGCGTACTTTAGTCGAAACCACGGCCATGCCTGTCGGCCGAAGTGACTGTGGCCCGGATTCGAGGCCGCGCTCTAACCGCCTGCGCTACAAGTAACCGGATGGTCCGGATCGATGCCGGTCGCCGCGCAAGGGAAGCGGGCATGCACCACCAGTACGCCGTAGCCTTCTTCGACATCCTGGGCTTCAAGAAGAAGTTCGAGACACGCGGCTTGTCCGATATCGAAGACAGGTACCTGTCGCTCATCGCCACCGTCGACAGGTTCAATGCCAACACGGCCAGCCTGTTCGGCGACCTGAGCTTCAAGGAGTCCGCCTACTGGACCTGCGATGGCGACATTTTCATCCTCAACCAGATCGCCGGCGCCTATGCCAGCGACTCGATCGTCGTCTGGGCGCCTGCAGTCTGGCCCGAGGCGCGGGGAAAGACCGAGGAAGAACGCGACGCGCTCGCCCAGGACCCGGCGCAGGGCTGGCTCTACACCACCATCCCCTGCGACAACCTGCTCAACGTCTGCAACGAGCTGATCTGTCGCAGCATCGAAGTCGGGCTTCCGTTCCGCGGCGCGTTAGCGATGGGCCCCGCCCTGCTGGACAGACAACGCAGCATTTTTATCGGCGAACCACTGATCGAAGCAGCCACCCTCGAACGCGGCCAGACCGTGATCGGCGCCAGCCTGTGCGCCTCGTTCGCACGGCAGACGATTCCGCAAAGATTCCTGCTACCGCTCGACGCGCACTTGAAGAAGGACTTCCTGAAAGACTACGGCGGTGCGGTGCTGGACTGGCCTCGTCATTGGCGACGGACCCGCACCGAAGACCTCGGTGGCGCGATAGACGCGCTGAGCCGCAACGCTGGCACCGCGTCGCGCTATTACGAGAACACTCGCGCGCTGATCGACCTCTCCGAGCAGTACCGCGACCGGTTCGAAGCACCCGATGACCTGTTGATTCGTGCCACCTACCCGGCTTACGCGAACCCTCGACTCGCCACGCATTTCAGGGCGATACGTCGTCGTTGAGCGGACATTTTATCAAGGCTGGCGGCCAGGCAGCGGCCAGCCACAGGACTTCGGTCGCCCTGCGGATCGCGCGCCTCTCGCAGGGCGTCGTGGATACCTACGAGCGGGACAGCCCTTTGGCGTCGCCTCGCGGCGCATGTTTTGCAAGGTCGCGCAGCGCGTCCTTGCCGATCCAGCGTGCGGCGGTACTGTCCGACTGTGCCAGGCGCTGCGCCACCACTCCCGCGGCGGCATGCAGCGCGGGATTGCGCCTGCCGATTGCCCGCAAGGCCATGCTCACGGCCTTCTTGACGAAATTACGATCGTCGCTGGCGGCCTGTTCGACAAGCAGCAGGCTCCGGAGGAACGGCTCGTCGCCGGCCTGTTTGTCGTGCAGGGCCAGGCCCCACAGCAAGGCAAAAGCGGTGCGTTTGACGAACTCCTCGCGTCGGCCGGCCCATTGCTCGACCTTGCGCCAGGCATGCGGCGTGCGGTCGAACAAAGCGAAGCTCAGCGTGTCGCACAGCGCCCAGTTGTCAAAATCACGGCACCAGCGCTCCATCTGCGCCGCAGTGATGCGGGCCGGCTCGTCGACGTAGGCCGTCATCATCCGTGCCTCGTACACGTCGGTCGCCCATAGCGCCGCGGCGAGCTCGTGGTTGCGACCGAGGCGTTTGGCGATTGCCTGGATGTTGGCCATGGACACACCCAGCGCCTTGTCCGCGGGAATGGCGTAGCGCGCCATGCCGTCACGCGTGGCCTGCGAGGCATGGCGCTTGAGGTCATCAAGCGCCTCCTGCAACAACACCGCGACCGGACGCTCGCCTCTGGTCGCTGTGGCGGTTGTGCGTTGTCGCGGCTTGGTTGCCATAGTCACCGTGCGTGGCATCACTTGGCCTTGAGCTGGTGCAGCAGGATGGAATTGCCTTCGGTGTCAAGGCACACGGCCATCCGGCAGACCGGGCTGTGCACCACATCGCCCAGGAAGGTGACGCCCTTGCCCTTGAGATCGGCCATCAGGGCGTCGAGGTCCTCGACTTCGAACGCGATCGTGCCACCGGCGGCACTGCTCGGCTGGTCGGGGATGAAGTTGGTGAGGGCCATGCAGCCGCCGCCGGGCAGGTCGTACTCGACCCACCAGCCATCGCCCTGGTTGCCGACCGAGCCGGCGGTAAGGCCCAGCAGGCCCTCGTAGAATCCGCGCGCCCGTTGCACATCCGCGACCGGGTACATCGTGAAAGCCACTTTCCTGAGCATGGGGCACCTGTCCTCGCTGTCGGTTTCGGTGATAACGCCATCCCCAAGCGGCACGGGCCGCCTCAGGTGGGGTGAACAGCGCGGCGGCAGCGGACCAATTCATCCGCGCGAGGCTGCCCGCAACCATCTTTGCCATTCCCGGCATTGAACGCATCAGGCATGAACACGATCAGGAACTCACCACGGTGGACGCGGGGAATGACCGCGCAGCTGCGTAAGCCCCATTCATCGGCCTGATTATCTGGGTGTAAGATGACGGCGCCGCACGTTGTTCCGCGCGTCTCGCCCGACCGCTCTCCAGTCGCCCGCTTCGCTCCCTCTCACGCGTCATCACCTCGCCTTGGCGCGGTGACGCCCCTTCGGGAGCTCCCATGCCGGGCTATACCACCCGCAATCTCACCGTGCGTGTCGGCGGTCATGACTACCGTCTGCGCGCGCTGAGCGACCGCCAGCAGTTCGCCGACCCCCACGGTGAAGCCGAGCGCGCCGGTATCTCGTCCGCGTTGTGGAGCCTGTTCGGGCATCCATGGCCGTCGGGGCGTGTGCTCGCCGAGGCAATGAGCACGTTCGACATCGCCGGCAAGCGCATCCTCGAACTCGGTTGCGGTCTAGGCCTGTCCAGCCTGGTGCTGCAACATCGTGGCGCCGACATCACCGCCAGCGATCACCATCCACTGGCGGCCTCCTTCCTCGAATACAACGCCGCCCTCAACGGCCTGCCCCCGATCGCCTACCACGACCTCCCCTGGGCCGTGCCCGACGAAACGCTGGGGCATTTCGACCTGATCATCGGCAGCGATATCCTGTACGAGCGCGATCACGCCGCGCTGCTGTCGCGCATGATGCAGCGCCATGCCAGACCCGATGCCGAAGTGGTGATCACCGACCCCGGACGCGGCCTGAGTGGCCCGTTCACGCGGGCGATGACCGCGCAAGGCTATACCGTAACCGAAGTACGGAGCCGCTTTGAGGAAGCCGACGTCGCGCCGTTCCGGGGGCGCACGTTGAGCTACAGCCGGGTGGCCGTGCCGCAGTTCACGGAGGTTGAGTCATGAGCAGCGCATCGCAGCCGTCGGCCGTGTCGTGCAGCCGCTGTGACGCGGTCTGTTGCCGGCTGACTGTGGTGGTGATGCCCGAGGACGAAGTGCCGCGCCATCTGGTCGAGCGCAGCGAGCGTGGACTGGAAGTGATGGCACGTGGCGAGGACGGCTGGTGCGTTGCCCTCGACCACCAGCGCATGTGCTGCAGCATCTACGAGCAGCGCCCCGCCATCTGTCGAAAATTCGCAATGGGCAGTCCCTACTGCCTCGCCGAGCGCGAGGCCTACCGCCATCGCTATGACCACGAAATCCCGCTGAAGTTGTACTGAAACAGGCACGACGCGGGAGCGATAGCCGCTGCCCGCCGTTGCCCGGCGATCAGTGGTGCAACGAGATCAGCGACGCCGAGAGTTTGCACTCCTCCAGCAACCGGCGCAGGCGCAACTCGACCTGCGGCAGGTTCTCCAGCTGCTGCGAGGCATACAGCGAGTAGGTCGGCTTGGTGTCGCCACCAAAGCCCGGCGTCTGTCGACCGACGCTGACGTTCGGGGACTGGCAGGCGCGCACCCACAGCGCCTGCAAGGCCGTCGGCCCGATGCTCTGGCCATTGCCGAGGGTGAACTTGAACATGGCGATCTGGTGCTTCATCCGCTCGGCTCCTGCAATGGCAGTCGAGTATGCGCTTATTTCGCCACGTCGACGGCCGCTGCGAACCGCTCCGTAACGGCGCCACCCCAACAGTCGCGCCGATGAACCGTCCGTGCGCATGTGGCGGTGGATACAGCTTGGTGCACCTGCCGATCCTGCGCTCTCTGGCCCGTGACTCTGATGGCCTTCGCCAGACAACAGGAGACACCCAGCGGCGCATCACGCCGTTTCTCTAATTGCACAACCAGGCCGCGGTGGCTCTGGGTTGCTACACCTCGTCGTGTCGACTGCTCGTGCTCGGACACCTTGCACGCCCAGCCCATGACTTTAGACATAGACAAAATTGTCTAGACAAATCGATCTACTTGATCCAGGCTTGTGCCTGCGCCAATCCAACTGACACACCCATGCCCAAGAAGGTCGCCAAGCCGCCCAAGCCGACCGCCGCCGAGCTCGACCTGCTGCGGGTGGTCTGGCGCCTGGGGCCGTCCACGGTCAAGGA
Organism: Lysobacter cavernae; assembly: GCF_042648505.1. Classification (NCBI taxonomy): domain Bacteria; kingdom Pseudomonadati; phylum Pseudomonadota; class Gammaproteobacteria; order Lysobacterales; family Lysobacteraceae; genus Lysobacter; species Lysobacter cavernae. The sequence continues at coordinate 35,154 of NZ_JBHRXK010000005.1, read as the reverse complement.
CGTGCACCAGGCGCGTCTGCCGGAGCGGCCCGACCTGACCTATGCCACCGTGCTGCGGCTGATGCAGGTCATGCACGGCAAGGGTCTTCTGCGCCGCGACGAAAGCCAGCGCTCGCACGTCTATGCCGCAGCGCACGCACAGGACGCGTTGCAGACCAATCTGCTCAAGGACCTCATCCAGAAGGCGTTTTCCGGCTCCGGCAAGGCCCTCGTCCTGGCCGCCCTGAACGACCACGTCAGCGACAAGGAGCGCGAGGAGATCAAGCGCTTCCTCAAGGAGAACCCCGATGGCTGACCTGTTGGCAAGCCTCGTCCCTGCGCTCGGCCGCGCCTTGCTGCACTTCCTGTGGCAGGGCGCCGTGATCGGCCTGGTCGCGGCGATCGTATTGCAGTTGCTGAGCAATGCGCGGCCGCAGACACGCTATGCCGTTGCCTGTGTGGCCTTGCTGGTGTGCGTGCTGGCGCCCATGGCCAGCATCGTGGCGCATGTCGGCGTCCCGGCCGGAGCAACCGCTCCCGTCACCACCGCCTCGATGGCAGCGCCGGCGATGGCCTCGCGGCTGGTCATCGATCCGGTCGCGTGGCCCACGCAACTCGACAACGCCTTGCCCTGGATCGTCGCGCTGTGGGCCGCAGGTGCCTGCGTGCTGTCGCTGCGCATGGCCATGGGCCTGGCCTGGATCAGGCGCCTGCGCGCCACGCCGCAAGCCGAGGCGCAGGCACCGTGGCAGGCGCGCCTCGATGCCCTCGCCGTCCGTTCTGGTTTGAAGCCCGGCATCGTCCTGCACCTGGTCGACAGCCTCGATTCGCCGGTATCCGCCGGATGGTGGCATCCAGTCGTGCTGCTGCCGACCGCGCTGATCACGCGCATGCCGACCGACCTGATCGAAGCCCTGCTCGCGCACGAACTCGCCCACATCCGTCGCCACGACTATCTCGTCAACCTGATGCAAGGCGTGGTCGAGGCCTTGCTGTTCTACCACCCGGTCACGTGGTGGCTGTCACGCCGGATCCGCATCGAGCGCGAACACATCGCCGACCGATTGGCCGCCGAGGTCACCGGCGAGCCGCGCCGCCTCGCCCTCGCGCTGTCCGAATTGTCTGAACTGTCCACGCTCAACCGCTCCAGCTGCCCCCCACCCCATCTCGCGCAAGCCGCCCACGGAGGCCACCTCATGTCCCGTATCGAACAGCTTGTCCGCCCCGGCCATCGCGCCAGCGCCGGCCGGATCGCCTTCCCGTTGCTCGGCATCGCCGCTGCATGCATCGCCTTCTATGCCCAGGCGCAAATCGCAAAGGACCCGCCCACCGCGTCATCACAGCCGCGCACCATCGCCGCACAGACCATCCGCCTGCACTCCGGCGAGCGGGACGAAGCCTATGCACTGATACGCAAGGGACGCGACGGCATCACCCTGTCTGGATCGACCGACGACCTGCCGGCGATCGAAAGCGCAAGGCGCTCCCTGGACGGCGACTTCATCTGGTTCCGCCGCGACGACAAGGCCTATGTCGTCCTCGATCCCGCCCTCATCACGCGCGCCGAGGCTGCCTGGAACGAGAGCAGAAAACTCGGCGACCGGATGGAAGCGCTCGGAGACCAGATGGAAGTCCACGGCGACAAGATGGAGGTGCTCGGCGAGCAGATGGAGCAACTGTCGGCAAGGCGCGAGGACAACCCCGCCATGGACGCCGCGACGCGTCGCATGGAGACCCTGGCCACACAGCAGCAGAACCTGGCCGAGAAGCAGTCGAAGCTGGCCCGGGCCATGGCCCGCAGCAACGACGCAGAACAAGAGCAGCTGTCGCGCGAGATGGATGCGCTGTCGAAGCAGCAGGATGCGTTGTCGCAACAGATGGACCAGCAGGCCGACATCATCGATGCCCAGGCGAAGCGGCTGCAGGCCCAAGCGCAACCGATGGAAGCCCTCGGCCGCCAGATGGAGGCGGCGAGCAAACCGATGGAAGCCTTGAGCGCGCAGATGGAAGTCCTGAGCAAGCAGCACGAAAAAGTAATCGCCACGGCCGAGCGCGATTTGCAGAAACTGATCAACGAAGCCATGGGCAAGGGCCTGGCGCTGCCGGCGCCGGGAGCCATCAGAGCACAGTGAACCGAGGTCGATCGCTCCCGGCCTTTGGTGCGATACCTCCAGCTTTTCACGCAATGCCGCATCCAAGCCCGCCATCTGGCGGGCTTGCTGTTTAGGTAATGGGCGATGGGTATCGCTGCGCTCAGCCCGTCCTGCGAGGACTTGCGCCGCGGCGCCGTTTAGAATCCAGGTTCCGCCCCGATCGAGCCTCCACCATGCGCATCCTGGTCACCGGCAGTGCCGGCCATCTTGGCGAAGCGCTGATGCGCACCTTACGCAGCCAGGGCCGTGACGCGATCGGTCTGGACATCTCGCCCTCGCCCTACACCGACCGGGTCGGCTCCATCGCCGACCGCGCCTTTGTCGACCGTGTCTTCGCCGAGCATGCCGCGGCCGGCGTGCAGGCCGTGCTGCACACCGCAACACTGCACAAGCCGCATGTCGCCACGCACACGCGCCAGGATTTCATCGACACCAACATCACCGGCACGCTGAACCTGCTCGAAGCGGCGACCAGCCACGGCGTCGGCGCGTTCGTGTTCACCAGCACCACCAGTGCCTTCGGCGATGCGCTGACGCCGGCGGATGGCGCACCGGCGGTGTGGATCACCGAAGACGTCGCGCCTGTCGCCAAGAACATCTATGGCACGACCAAGACCGCCGCCGAGGACCTGTGCCGGCTGTTCCATCGCAACCAACGATTGCCGTGCGTGGTGTTGCGGACCTCGCGCTTTTTTCCGGAGCCGGACGACAACCCGGTCATCCGCAACGTCTATGTCGACGGCAACATCAAGGCCAACGAGTTCCTCTATCGTCGGGCCGACGTCCAGGATCTCGTCGACGCCCACCTGCTGGCAATCGAGCGGGCGCCGCAGATCGGTTTCGGTCGCTACCTCCTCAGCGCGACCACGCCGTTCACGCGCGACGACCTGGGCGCGCTGCGCAGTCACGCTCCCACCGTGGTCGCGCAGCGCGTGCCGGGCTTCGAGGCCGAGTATCTGCGCCGCGGCTGGCGCATGTTTCCCAGTATCGGCCGCGTCTACGTCAACACGCTGGCACGGGAAGAACTCGGTTGGCGCCCGCGTTACGACTTCGCCCATGCGCTCTCGCGGTTGCAGGCGGGTGAGGACCCGCGCAGCCCGTTGGCACAGGCAATCGGCACCAAGGGCTACCACGCCGGGGCCTACGCGGATGGGCTGTATCCGGTGGAGTGCTAGTCAAGCCACTCACCCGGCTGCTTCAGCCAGCAGCCACGCACGCACGGCCGCGAGGTCCGAATGGCTGTCGTCACGCGCCGGCCACACCAGGTGGAAGTCGTGCCCGGCCAGCTCGGGGCCGAAGGGTTGGCACAGCAGGCCCGACCTCAGCTCGTCACCGACCAGCGCCAGGTTGACCAGCGCGACCCCCTGCCCGGCCATCGCCGCCTGGATGGCGTGGACCTCATCCGAGAAGTGCAGTTGTCGCGGCAACGGTGCGCAACCGGCGCGTTCGAACCATAACGGCCAGTCCGGCGTTGCCGCATCGCGGCGCAGCCACGCGAAGCCGATCCGCGCAACCCGCGCCAGATCGGTCGGGGCGTGCACACCCAACCCCGGTGCGCACACGGGCGCAAAACGCGACGGCAATAACGGGGTCGCGTTCAAATCGGGGTAGCGGCCCGGGCCGTAGCGAACGGCCAATTGCGCTGCGCCGCCGAGCAGGTCGACCGTCTCGTCACTGGTATGCAAGTGCAAGGCGATGTCCGGGTGTGCTGCTGCAAACCGCGCCAGCTTCGGCAACAGCCAGCGCGAGGCGAAGGCCATCGTCGTACTGAGCACCAGCCCACGCGGGCGCGTCCCGGGCCGCACTGCCTGCACCGCCCGCGTCATGGCATCGAAGCCGTCACGCAACGCCGGAAACAGGCTCTGCCCGGCCGGCGTGAGGTCCACGCGCCGTGTGCCGCGCACGAACAAGCGCACGCCAAGGCGATCTTCCAGCTGACGAATCTGATGACTGATCGCCGTCGGCGTGAGCGACAGCTCGGCCGCGGCATGCTTGAAGCTCAAATGCCGCGCGGCCGCTTCGAAGGCGCGCAATGCGGTCAGGGGCGGCAGCTGGCGGGCATCCAATGGATGAATTCCTTGCATCCTTTGGATGCGAAATGATCGTTTTACGCGGACTATTAGCTGGTCGATCCTGTTTTCACCGCCCAGCAACAGGTGAATCATGATCAGGCTACTCCACATCGACTCCAGCGCCCGTCCCGGCCGCTCCGGCGAGCACGCGCACGGCTCGCACACCCGCCGCCTCTCGGCCCGTTTCCTGCGCCGCTGGCAGGCGCAGCGTCCCCTCGATGCAGTCGTCTACCGCGACCTTGCCCTGCAGCCGCCAGCAGCAGTCACCGGCCAGTGGGTGCATGCCGCCTTCACCGCGCCCGCGCGACGCGAGCCCTGGATGCAGGCGGCGCTGATGCAGAGCGACACCCTCATCGACGAGCTGATCGCCGCCGATCTCATCGTCATCGGCGCACCCATGTACAACTTCGGCATGCCGTCCACGCTCAAGGCCTGGATCGACAATGTCGTGCGTGTCGGCCGCACCTTCGGTTTCGACCGCGAGCGCCTGGGCGAGCCCTATTGGCCGCTGCTGGCCGACCAGGGCAAGCGCCTGGTGCTGCTGAGCTCGCGCGGCGACTACGGCTACAACCCGGGCGAGCGCCTGGCTGCGATGAATCACGTCGAAGCCGGCGTGATGACGCCGCTGCGCTATCTGGGTATCGATGCGACCGACCGCATCGCGATCGAATACGACGAATTCGGCGACGAACGCCTGCAGGCCTCCATTGCCGCAGCCGAAGCCGAGGTGGATGCCCTGGTGTCGCGGCTGGTACGCGAAGTGGCGATGGAGCGCAGCGAGACGACCGCGGATGCGGGTGTTGATGCCGGTGCTACCGCGGCTTCTTGACGCCTGGCTGCCTCCACCCCTTGATACGGGCATCTAATCGGGCGGCCGCCGCAGCGGCCGCCATTCCAGCCGCAGTGTCGCGTCCGGCAGTGTCGCGTCGTCGCACTCGCGCGGTCGCGCCAGTACGGCCACCGGCCCGGAGTACTCTCCCAGCTGGCAGAGCAACCAGCTTTCGTCGAGGTTGGCGAAGCGGTCGTGCGCTTCGCCAACCTCGCTGCGCTTGCCGAACAACGCATCGGCCTCGTCGAACACGAGGATCGCGCCCCCGGCTTCGGCGGCTTCGAACACGCGTCGCAGGTTCTTCTCGGTTTCGCCGATGTATGGGCTGACGATCTCCGCAAGGTCGATACGCAGCAGAGGCTTGCCCATGCCTTCGCTGAGCGTCTCGACCAGCCGCCCCGGCCGCTGTGGATCCGGGTCGAGTATCCACAGCAAGGCCGCGCGGGGCTCGGCATCGCCACCGGCTGCCGACACTGACCGCTCGCGGAACAGATCCACGATGCGCTGCACCGAGCCGGTACCTTGCAGGTCTTGCAGTCGCGTCGTGACGTGGAGTGCATCACGAGCACCGCTGTCCACCCGTTTCGGCAGGTCACCGAGCAGCCGATTGCGTCCGCGTGGAATCTTTGCCATGTGCGCTCCTCCATCCGATACCGCAGGTAACGACAAAAGCCGGCGCCAACAGCCTTGGGTGTTGGTGGTGCGGTCAGTCTGCATCCGGCTCGACCGCACGGGTCGCAGCGCGCCAACGATCAGGACGATCTCCGCGCACGGCCAGGACTCGCCGCGCTGCTGCCGCACATCGAGGATGCGAGGCGTACCGCTCAACGGCGCCGCAACGCCCGCCGCGCAAACAGCACACAGATGACGCCGAACAGCATGTGCGCAATGAGGCTGAGCCCGATCCAGTCGGGGTGCTCGAACGACGGCGAACGCCCCACCCGCGACAGCGGCATCACCACGAAATTCATGACGACGTACAGCAGTACGCCGTACAGCACCCCGTACACGAAAGGCTTGCCCAGCAGTTGTGGCGCGCGGCGTCCGGCCAGGGTGTAGACCACGACGAACATGGTCGCCATGAACAGGTGCAGCCCGGCACCGAGCCAGGCCGTCGCCACGCCGCCGTCGTAGCTGGCTGTGCCGAGCACGCCAACCGCAATCGTCTGGAACACCCGGGTCAGTCCCGAGGCGGTCCACGAGAACCACAGGGTGGTGGCAAAGACGATGTCGCCGATCGCCACCACCAGGCCGCCGAGGAACACCTGCAGCCAGGCGGGTGAATGCGTACTGCCGATACGGGTCATGGTGATGCTCCGAGGCGGGATGGGCGTGTCGAGGCACGCGCCGCGCATCCTAGGACACGTCGGCCGCCCCTGCATGTGCCGGATGTCGGCGACGCTGGCCCAGCCTGCAGCGCCTTGGTTACTGCAGCGTCAACGGCAGATCCCGCCCCGTACTGGCCACATTGCCGCTGTAATCGCGCGCCGTGATGCGCACGGTGTAGTCGCCGGCCGGCAGCTCGCCCGGCTGCCAGTAACCGGTCAGCAGCGTTCCGTCACGCACGGTGTTGGTGACCACATACTGGAAACGCGTGATCGCGCTGCCATGCACGGTGATGCCGCTGTCCGGGCCGTAGGCGATCTTGACCGCCTCGCTGTCGGCCGGCATGCGGTTGAATTGAATGTTCATCAACGGCGCTTCAAAGCCGGGCAGCGGGCTGCCATCGCTGTGCAGCACCTGATAACCGACAGCATGCAGCCCCAGCCGTCGGCGCGGCAGGTTGCGGTCGACCTGGTCCCAGGCATCCACGATGATCTGCACGCCCAGAGCATCGCGCGGCACCAGCACGCGGCCACGTTGTTTCTGCGTCAGCGGCTGGGCCATCGCATCGAACAGGCGAATGCTGTCGACGCGCGGCGGCTGCGCGTCGGCGTACTGCGTGAAGCCCAGCGCGACGGCGTTGCGCTCGTAGCCGTTGGCGCCGACGCTCAGGTGCACGTGCGCCATGCCGTTGATCGTGCCCAGCACATCGCCCACCTTGAAGCGGGTGCCGCGCAACACACGCATGCGTTCGGGCTTACCGGCCTCGTCATGCAGCAGGTGGAAGCGTCCCGGATCGATCATCTCGCCCTTGGCGGTGCGCCCGACGCGCATGTGGATGTAGCTGATGGTGTCCAGGGCGATGCCCTCGCCCAGCTCACCCAGGCCCCAGGCGCCCGACGGGCTGCTGACCTTGGCGTCGGCGATGGCCAGCACCTGCGCGCCGGCGTCCCCACGAATGTCCAGGCCGCCGTGCAGGTGATCGCGGCTCTCGCCGTCGTAGTTGCCACGCACCTCACCCAGCGTGCCCACCACTTCATGCCAGCCCAACTGCGGCCGCAGTGGCCAGCGTCCGCCGGTGTCGGGCAACAGGTTGTGTTCGGACGGCCCCATCGCCACCGGCATCGGCTCGACGTGCGTGTCGCGCGGCGCGGTCCGATAGACCCGGTAGCTGCCGGCATCGGCAACGTGCAGCATGCCGTCGGCATCCAGGGCCAGTCCGGCCGGGCGCGCCATGCGCTCACCCTGGGTGTTGCCGGTCAGGACGTGCCAGGCGCCGCCGCGCGACAGCTGCAGCACCCGGCCCGACGCCATCTCGCCAACATAGAGAAAACCATCGCGAGTCAGTGCCAGGCTGATCGGTCGCCGCATCGCGTACAGGTCCTGGGGAATAGTGCGCAATGTCGTGACTTCGCCGGCCGGGGTCAGTCGACGGATCGCGTTGTTCCGGGTATCGGCAATCCAGATGACGCCGTCCGCATCCACCGCCAACGCCGTCGGCGTGTCGAAGCGCGCGGCACTGCCGACGCCGTCCTGGTATCCCGGGAATTCGCCACCCGCCAGCGTGCTGACCTGGCCGTCGGGCTGGATCATGCGGATGCGGTCGTTGTAGGTATCAGCCACAAAGATCCGGCCCGCCGTGTCGACCGCCACGCCGATCGGCCCACTGAACTGCGCCTGCGCACCGGGGCCGTCACGGAAACCGCCCACGCCGGTGCCGGCCACCGTAGTCACCACGCCCTGCGGGCTGACCTTGCGGATCGCGTGATTGCCGGTATCGGCCACGTAGAGATTGCCGGCACGGTCCAGCGCCAGACCGGACGGCGTATCGAACCTTGCGGCCACGCCCGCGCCATCGACGAAGCCCTCGGCCGAGCCGGCCAACGTGCTGACCATGCCATCGCGGCCGATCCGGCGGATGCGGTTGTTGTCGCCGGCATCGGCCACGTACACCGAGCCATCCGCACCCACCGCCACCCCGTACGGGTCGGCAAAACGCGCCTGCAGTGCTTGGCCGTCGCGCAGGCCAAGGACGCCGTCACCCGCGCTGAGGCTAAGTTGCGCGTCCCAGCCGAACGGTGTGGCGGCCGGCTTCATCGCCGTGGTCAACGCATCGCGCCGGATCGGGATGACAAACGTGGCGACCAGGGCCGCACACGTCAGGGACACAGCCAACCACAACCAGGATCGTCGGGTCATACCACTCTTGCTATCGGGAACGTCGACAAAAGATAGGCAATCGACGACAAACAGGGAAGCCGATGCCCATCGTTGCCCGTCATTCGCGAGGGATCAGTGGCCGCCGCTGGCCTGGTTGGCTGTCGCGTCCTGGCGGCGATAGAACACGCGCGCGCTGCCGCGCTCCACGGTCAGCCCGGACACCACGCCGTGTGCATCGCGATGAAACTCGAACTGCAGCTGCGTGAGATCACCCGGACCGATGAACCTTGTCGGCGCCAGCGGCTGCAGGACCAGCGTCGTCGGTGCGGCCTTCTCCGTGACCGTGATCGCGCCCTCGGCGATCGCCACGTCCAGCACGTCGGAGTCGAAGTAACCGATCAGATTGCCGCGCACTTCACTCGGCAAGGCAGTATCGACCCGGTACGTGCCGGCGTAGTCGGCATAGACCGGCGTGGCCAGATCCAGGTCGATCGTGTGCACCAGCGGATTGACACCGTCGTCGAGCGCATCCGACAGTGCGTTGCGGATTTCCATCATCAGCTTGCCGCCGTTGCTGCCGTTGGTCAGGATCACCAGGCCACTGCCTGTTTCCAGATGCCCCTCGATCCAGGCGCGGTAGCTGTCGTTGGCGCCGCCGTGATGAAAAATCCGCGTCTGGCCGCTGCCCTCCAACCGTGGTCCCAAACCGTGCAGGCTTGGTGACACCTCGGTCATCATCTGTGTCGCGAGGATGCGCGGCAGGTAATCGTCTTTGCCCTGGTAGCTGCGGATCAGCGCGCCGACGAAAGCCCCCAGATCGTTCGCGCTGGTCCACAGACCCGAGGCCGCCTGTTCCGGGAACGCCTCGTAGCCACGTGGCAGTGCGACGCGCTGGCCGTCCTTGTCGTGAGCCTTGGCGACGTTGTCGAGCGAGACCGGCAGCGGGTTGACGTAGGTGCTGCGGCGCATGCCGAGGGGCTGGAACACCTGCGCGCGCGCCAGGCTTTCCAGCGACTTTCCGCTGGTTTCCTGCAACACCAGTTGCTCGACGGTGATGCCGCCGCCGGAATAACGCATGCGCGTGCCGGGCTGGAAATCGATGCGTACCGGTTCGTTCCTGGCCGGCGCGATGCCGTCCAGGGTCTGCACGATGTCCGGCAGCTTCTCGCCCGGCAGGTAATCCTCGAAGCCCCACACGGTCAGGCCCGAGGTGTGCGACATCAGCATGCGCAGGGTGATCGTGTCGCCGCCGAACGCCGGTGCTTTCGGAACCTTCCACGAAGTCAGGTAAGCGTTGACATCGCGGTCGAGGTCGAGCTGCCCCGCAGCCACCTCGCGCAGCGTCGTGGCGGCCGTGACCACCTTGCTGACCGAACCCACCGAGAACAGCGTGTCGGCATCGACCGCGTCCTGGGTGCCGGCTGCGCGCACGCCAAAACCGGCCGCCTGCACCACTTTGCCGTCCTTCAGCACCGCGATCGCAACGCCCGGCACGTGGTAATGGATCATGCGTTCCTGCAAGGACCAGCCCGGCAGTGGCACCCCGGCCTTGAGCGTCGCCGGCCGCAACCCATGATCGAGTGCGGCAAACGCCCCCATGTTGTCCTCGTGGGCGGCGCGTCCGCTGGCCACGGCGCCACCGGTCAGCGCAAACGCTGCCGTCAGTGCCAACCCGAACCACGGGCGTCTCGTCCCCGACAACCTCGACGATGAAAAGCCACTCCCCACTGCGCAAGGCATGAACTTCACGGGTACGACTCCTTCCTGGAATCCCAATGAAGATGCGGGAATAGCGCGAAACCGTTGCAGGCACCGGCGCAGGTCGCGCACACGTGCCGCACTACCGCCACGGCTCCTTGGGCGGCACCGCCCCTAAAACGCGATCCCCGGACGCAGCACGAGGTGGAACAGCAGCAGCACCGCGACCAGGGCGACGAAGGCGGGCCAGATCGATCGGGCCGGATGCAGCGCACGCCACGGCACTTGCGTCACGCACCAGGCGCTGGCCTGGACCCAGCCGATCCCGACCGCGGCCGTGATCACCGGCACGATGACAACTTCGATCGGGTGGCCGGGCACGCGAAAAGGCAGCACCAGCAACGTGCCGATCAGTGCCGGCAACGTGGCTACGCCGAAGATGAAACGCGCCCGCTTGCCGGCGTGGTCGATACGCTCGGGTGAGGCCGCGAGCGCCAACAGCTGCGGTGTCAGCCTGATCGCAATCATCGGAATCACTGCGAGCGCGACCAGCGCGGCGGCGGTCTTGGAGATGGGCGCCAGATGAAAATAATCCATCGCCATGCCGACGTCGTTGCGCGGGTTGATCGACCCGATCACCACCTGCTGCAACGCCTGGAAGCAACCGTGGTAGGCCATCCAGATGCAGAACAACCGGCCGGCGGCAGATCGCCCCGGGCGCCACGCCAGCCAGAACACGAACATCAGGCCGACCAGCAGGATGGCGAGCGCACCGGTGCCCTGGAACAGCGTCGCCAACGGATGCTCGCCGTCCCAACGGTGATTGTTGTGGAAGAGTGTGGGACTCAGACCCGGCGTCAGCGCCTTGGGAACGACCAGGAACACTTCCTGGAGAAAAAAGATCAAGTTGAAGGCCAGCGCGTAGAGCAGCGACGAGTAAATCGTCAGCCGCCCATCCCACGGCGCGCGCTCCATTGCGGCATGCGTGGAGACATGTCGGCTGCGCAGCAGACCGGTCAAGCCCAGCGACAAGGGGCCGACGACAAGGGCGAGTACGGTGGCGGCAGCCACGATGGCGATGGACGGGGGCATGTCTTTCCTTCCGTGATGAGTGCCGGCTCTGAGTGGTGTCCGGTTCGGTGCCGCTGCGATGGTTGCCCTACGCGTTCGGCAGGAACTTCTCGACGCCCAGGGTCAGGCCCTTGCCGGGTAATGCCATCAAGGTCGAGGTGCCGTGCGCGACCAGGTCGCCGGCTTCATCGAATACGCTGGCTTCGGTGTAACTGATCTGCCTGCCGGCGCGCAGGCACCGGCCTTCGGTGCGCAGGCGCCCGTGCGTGACGGCCTTGAGGTAGTTGAGCTTGAGATCGACATTCACCAGCCCCGCATCCTCCGGCAAGCGCAGGAAGCCCGCCCAGAATGTGGCGGTGTCGATCAGCGTGGCCAGCACGCCGCCGTGGACGATGCCGAAGGGCTGCAGGTGACGCTCGCCCAGCTCCAGCTCGATACGGCAACTGTCGAGGTCGAGGGCAGCGAGCTTCATCCCGATCAGGTTCGGGTAAGGCGCCGTGCGGACGCTGTCCTGCAGGGCCTGGATGTAGGCGGGATTGGGGGTCATGGACGAGACTCGAGAATCGGTGAGCAATGTGTGCCAGCCACCCTACACGTGCCGGCCACCACGCAAGGTGCGAAACACCCGCACGATCGCCGCGGCACTTGCTTCGGCATCGTCCTCGGAGGTAGCCCAGTTCGACACCGAGATGCGCATCGCGGCCATGCCGTGCCAGACGGTGCCGCCGAGCCAGCACGTACCCTCGCGTTGGACACCGACGATGACCTGACGCGTGATGTCGTCATCGTCGTCGAAGCGGACCAGCACCTGGTTCAACACGACGTCGTTGAGAATGCGGATACCGTCCTCGCAGGCAAGGAGGTCCGCCATCTGCCGCGCGCGGGCGCAACAGCGATCCACCAGGCCCTCGACGCCATCACGCCCGAGCGTGCGCAGCGTGGCGTACACCGGAACGCCGCGGGCGCGCCGCGAGAAATCCGGAACCCAGTCGACGGCGTCGCGTTCGACGCCCTGGCTCTGGATCAGGTAGGCCGCGGTGGAGGTCATCGCCGCGCGGTGCACCTCACGCTGGCGGACGATGGCGATGCCGCAGTCGTACGGGACGTTCAACCACTTGTGGGCATCGGTGGCCCAGGAGTCGGCGAGCTCGATGCCATCAGCCAGTGCGCCGTGGCGTCCACTGGCGCGCGCCCACAGGCCAAAGGCGCTGTCGACGTGGAGCCAGGCACCGTACTCATCGGCGACCGCGGCGATCTCGCGCAACGGATCGAATGCACCGGTATTCACGTTGCCGGCCTGCGCGCAGATGATCGTCGGCCCGTCGAGCGACGCCATCCGCTCGCGCAGCCGATCAATACGCATGCGCCCCTGCGCATCGGCTTCTATCCGGTGCAGTGAGCGCGTGCCGAGACCGAGGTAGCGCATCGCCACATCAATGGTGATGTGCGACTCGGCGGACACCACCAGATTGACACGCGGTGCACCGCACAGGCCCTCCGCTTCGACATCCCAGCCGGCGTGATGCAGCACGGCATGCCGCGCGGCGGCCAGACAGGTGAAGTGGGCCATCTGGCAGCCGGTCACGAAGCCGACGCCCGACTCTCGCGGCAGGTCGAACAAGTCGAGCAGCCAGTCGGCTGCGATCTCTTCCACTACCGACACCAGCGGCGAAATCACGTAGATGCCGGCGTTCTGGTCCCAGGTCGACACCAGCCAGTCCGCAGCGAGCGCGACCGGGTAGGCACCGCCGATCACGAAGCCGAAGTAGCGCGACGAATTGCAGGCGGACGTCCCCCGCTCCGCCTGCGCGGCCAGCAGGTCCAGCACCGCGCCACCCTCCTCGCCTTGCTGCGGCAGCGGTGCCCGCAGCGCGGACAACATCTCGTCGCGGCCGGCGAGCGCGCCGACATGACGATCGGGCAATCGGCGCAGGTACTCGGCGGCATGGGCGCGCGCCTGGTCGAGAAGCGGCTCGAATGGATCGAGGGCCATGGGAATCTCCTGGAGAGCCAGTGCGGAAACGTACCCTGTTTTTGCGGACAAGTGCTGTTCGATGCTGCGTCCTCACGGCACATTGCGTTTCCGCGGCAGGCCGTTGTCCGGGCCGCGGAATGCCCGTAATGTCGCGGCATCTCACGGGGATGGGAACCACGCATGACATCCGGATCCTTGCTGACCGTTCTGCTGCCGCTGGCCTTGGGCATCATCATGCTCGGCCTCGGCCTGTCGCTGACGCTGGACGACTTCCGCCGCGTGGCGCAGCAACCCAAGCCCGTGCTGGTCGCGCTGGTCTGCCAGACTTTGCTGCTGCCGCTGGTGTGCTTCGCGCTGGCCAAGGCCTTCGGGCTGGCACCGGCACTGGCGGTGGGCCTGATGCTGCTGGCGGCCTCGCCCGGCGGCACCACGGCCAATCTGTACAGCCACCTCGCGCATGGCGACGTCGCCCTCAACATCAGCCTCACCGCGGTCAACTCGGTGTTGGCCGTGGTCACGCTGCCGCTGGTGGTCAACCTGTCGCTGGCACACTTCATGGGCGACGGCGCGACCATCCCGCTGCAATTCGACAAAGTGCTGCAGGTGTTCCTGATCGTGCTGGTACCGGTGGCGATCGGCATGGCCGCGCGTGCGCGCCAACCCGCCTTCGCCCAACGCATGAACCGCCCGGTGCGCATCGTCTCGGTGCTGTTCCTGGTGGCGATCATCGCGCTGGCGGTGGTGAAGGATTGGCCCACCCTGGTGCAGCACGCGCCCACCATCGGCCTGGCCGCATTGGCCTTCAATCTCGTCAGCCTCACCGTGGGCTACGGCGTGCCGCGCCTGCTCGGCCTGGCCAGGCGGCAGGCCATTGCGATTGGCATGGAGATCGGCATCCACAACGGCACGCTTGCGATCGCTGTCGCCTTGAGCCCCACCTTGCTCAACAACCCGACCATGGCGATCCCGGCGGCGATCTACAGCCTCATCATGTTCGTCACCGCCGCGCTGTTCGGCTGGGCCGTGAGTCGTGACCGCGCGGGCAAAGCGGCAACGTGAACCTGTACGGGCCGTACGGCCCTGCTTTATCCGCGTCAGCCAGGGCAAGCACATGGCATCAACCGTGCCAGCGCGCCTGAATTTCGTTACACCCCCGGCCTGTCCCAAGACAGGAAGACTCGCTGCCAAGAAACAAGGCAGTAGTGTGACCGCGCGTGACCGGTACCACCGCCCCCAGTCGTTGTCCCCGTAGCTGCCATCCCCCAGCAGCCGCGTCAGCACTGACGCGCCCTCCCGTTACGAGGAACTCCCATGAAGGCTCGACGCGAGCGGTTGTACGCCTGCCCCTTCCCTGTGCCATCTCGCCATTGGCTACTGGCCAGTGCGATCGCTTTGACCATCCCCGGCCCGGCACTGGCCGATGCCGTCACCGACTGGAATGCCGTGACCAACCAGGTAATTGGTGCGGCTGGCGCCCCACCGCAGCAATTCCGGGTCTTCGCCATGGTGCACATCGCGGCGCACGACGCGTTGAATGCCATCGATCCGCGCTACAGGTCCTATGCCGCCATCGGCGCGGCCAATCCCAATGCATCCCCGGCTGCGGCCGTGGCCCGTGCGGCGCGCGACGTACTGGTCGCCACGCTGCCCTCGCAGGTCGCCACCGTCAACACCGCCTACGCCAACTACATCGCCGGCCTGCCCGCCTGCCCGCCGGCAAATGCCAACTGCATCGGTGATGGCGTGGCGATCGGCGCGCTGGCGGCGGATGCCATCCTCGACATGCGCCATCTGGACGGCTCGCAAACGCCGCACCTGCCATACACCCTCGGACCGGGACCGGGCGTCTACCAACCCACCTTGCCGACGCCACCGCCTCCGGCGCCGTATCCGCAGTTCGGCAACTGGGGCAACCTGCTGCCGTTCGCGCTCGTCAGCAGCCATCAGTTCCGCCCTGGCCACAGCCGTATCTTCATCCTGAAGGGCAAGGCATACGCTGCGGACTACAACGAAGTCAAAGCAGTCGGATCGGCCAGCGTACGCAACGCCACACCGGACTCCGAGGAGAGCCGGATAGCACGCTTCTGGCCCGGTGGCGGTGGCAACCTCAACGGCATCACGCGGGTGATCGTCGCCGACTACGACCTCGACCTGTGGGAGAACGCACGCCTGTTCGCACTGATGAACATGGCCGTGAACGATGGCCTGATCGCAACGTTCGAGGCCAAGTACCACTACAACTTCTGGCGCCCCTACACCGCGATCCGCTGGCTCGACGACGGCAATCCCGCTACCACGCCCGATCCCAATTGGACCTCCTACATCGTCACGCCGCCTTATCCGGACTACACCTGCGGCCTGCCGAATACCGTCGGCGCATTCTCCGAAGTGCTCCGCGACTTCTTTGGTTCGGACGAAGTGCCTTTCACCTTCACCGCGACGGGCCTGCCCCCGACCGTCACCCGCAGCTACACCAGCCTCTCGCAAGCCGCAAACGAATCCGCATCGGCGCGTGTGTACGGCGGCATCCACTTCCGCACTGGCTGCATCGCCGCCGTGCGTCTGGGCGAGAAGGTCGGCCGGTTCGTGTTCAAGACGCAATTGAAGCCACTGAAACAATAGGAACTGCACGACGCGGCCGTTCATCCTCGCGCGACCGCGCCTCTGCAATGGGGGAGGAAAGCAAAGCCCCGCCTGTGGCGGGGCTTTGCCATTTCGCGGGTGCGAGAAGCCCTCCACGATGGTGCGGGTTATTCGGGAAGGCAATGTCGATCCGCACCCGCCTCGATCGTCGGTCTCTCAAGGCAGGACACCGATGCTTCTACCAGCCTCTCGGCCGGCAGACGGTGCTGCCCCCCTTCACTTCGAGATGTCCGCCCATGCCCCTGAAACTCTATGCCCATCCCTTCTCGTCGTACTGCCAGAAAGTGCTGATCGCGCTCTACGAGAACCACACGCCCTTCGAGTTCCGCCTGCTCGAAGGCGATGAATCCATGCGCGAGCTCGAGGCCCTGTGGCCGATGAAGCGCTTCCCGGTCCTGCGCGACGCGGATCGCACGGTGATCGAAGCGAGCAGCATCATCGAGCACCTGGGCTTGCACCACCCGGGGCCGGTCCGGCTGATTCCCACGGATCCACGTGCCGCACTCGACGTGCGGATGATGGATCGCTTCTTCGACAACTACATCTCGACGCCACAGCAGAAAATCGTGCTCGACGCCCTGCGTGAAGAAGGTGCGCGCGATCGCCAGGGCGTCGCCGAAGCACGCGCGATGCTCGAGACCGCCTACGCCTGGCTGGACCAGGTCATGGCCGCCCGCGAATGGGCGACGGGCGATACCTTCAGTCTCGCCGATTGCGGGGCGGCACCGTTCCTGTTCTATGCCGACTGGACCCACCCGATCGACGAGGCCCATGCCAACGTCCGCGCCTACCGCCACCGGTTGCTGGCGCGTCCCTCGTTCGCGCGCGCCGTCGACGAAGCACGCCCGTACCGCACGTACTTCCCGCTCGGCGCGCCGGATCGGGATTGATCACTCGACACAGCAGTCAAGTATCCGGGCAGCGTCAGGATGGCGTGGCTTCCGGTTGGGGTAACGTCAGCGACAAGCCACTGCGCTCCGCTTCTGTCTCTACACTACCCACCCCTCTTGCCAGGCAGTCCCATGCCCGAATCCATCCGCCTGTCCAAGCGCCTGACCGAACTGGCCCGCTGCTCGCGCGCCGATGCCGAGTGCTACATCGAGGGTGGCTGGGTGTCGGTGGACGGCAAGGTCGTCGAGTCGCCACAGCACATGGTGTCGACCGAACACGTCGAGCTGGACCCCGAAGCGACCCTGGAGGCACCGGAACCGGCCACGGTCCTGCTGCACAAGCCTTGCGGTTTCGACGCGATCGCCGGCCGCAAACCCGCCGCGGCACTGGTCACGCCGGCAACGCGATGGGCACAAGACCCCAGCGGCGTGCGCTTGCTGCAGCGTCATTTCATCCGGTTGACGCCGCTGGTACCGCTCGACCACGACGCCAGCGGCCTGATGGTGCTGACCCAGGACGGCCGCGTGTGGCGCCGTCTCACCGAGGACGCCGACCGGATCGAGCAGGAATTCATCGTCGAGGTCGCGGGTGACATCGCGCCTTACGGCCTGCGTCGCCTCAACCACGGCCTGCATTATCGCGGCCGCGAGCTGCCGCCATGCAAGGTGAGCTGGCAGAACGAGATCCGGCTGCGCTTCGCGATCAAGGCCGTGCAGCCCGGGCAGATCCGCGACATGTGCGCGCAGGTCGGGCTGGATGTCGTGGCGATCCGGCGGATCCGCATCGGCAAGGTCCCGCTGGGCAAGATGCCGGCGGGAGAATGGCGTTACCTGCCGGTGGGCGAGCGGTTCTAGGAAACCCTCTTCTCCCTAACCGCACGCCGGCATCGCAAGGAACTTCAAGCGCCCCGCACGCGCAGCGTCAGGCCCTTGAGGAAATTGCGCAGCAGCTGGTCGCCGCACAGGCGGAAGTTCTTGTGGTCGGGCTGGCGAAACAGCGCAGTCATCTCCGGCTTGGAGATCGGGAAGCCGGCATCGGCGAAGGCCTGGTGCATGTCCACGTCCTTCAGTTCGAACGCGACCCGCAGTTTCTTCAGCACCACGTTGTTGGTGACGCGCTTTTCCACCGGGCGCGGCGGCAGGCTCTCGTCGCGGCCCCGGTAGTAGATGACCAATCCGTCGAGGAAATGTGCCAGCACGCGGTTGCTGCATTCGGCGTAGTCGGGGTCGTCGTCCTTGCGCAGGAACGCCTGCACCTCGGTTTTCTCGAGCGGGAACGCGGGATCGGCCAGCTTCGTGATCTCGACGACCTTGTTGTCGCTGAGATCGAGCATGTAGCGGATGCTGCGCAGTACATCGTTGTTGATCATGGGTTTCCAGAACTACAGCCGGCTGCCGCCGTTGGGGGTTTCCTAGCTTAGTGGCGATGGCGACGGGTGTCGGACATTCCCGCGTTCACGGCCGCCGTCGCACCTCAATCGGCCAGCGCCGCCGCCTCGCGTCCCTGCTGGCGGATCAGTGCCTCGTCGCGGGCCTCGTTGATCGCATCGCGGACGCTGTCGATGTCGGCGAGGCGCTCGTCGTGCTCGAACGTGCCGGTAAGCACGGTATCGGGCTGCAGCGCGCCGGCCTCGAACAGCGCCCACATCTCCTCGCCGTACCAGGTGTCGAGCAGCTCCGGCGCCCAGCGCCCGAGGCTTGCGGTGAGGTTGTTGACGTCGCGCAGCAGCATCCGTCGCGCGGCGTTGTTGCCGGTGGCGCTGACCACCTGCGGGAAGTCGATCACCACCGGGCCGTCCGGGCCGACCAGCACGTTGTACGCGGACAGGTCGCCGTGGATCAGGCCGCAGCACAGCATCCGCACCACCTGCCGCACCAGCACCGTGTGGAACTCGCGTGCCTGCTCAGCGGTGAGTTCGACTTCGCCCAGGCGCGGTGCCGAGAACCCGTCCGCGTCCGTCACCAGTTCCATCACCAGCACGCCGTGGAAGTAGCCGTGGGGCTCGGGCACGCGCACGCCGGCTTCGCGCAGCTGGTACAGCGCGTCGACCTCGGTGTTCTTCCAGGCGGTTTCCTGCTGCTTGCGGCCGTACTTGCTCGCCTTGCCGATCGCGCGCGCCTCGCGGCTGCCGCGCACCTTGCGGCCTTCCTGGTACTGCACGCGCTGCTGGAAACTGCGCTGCGCCATGTCCTTGTAGACCTTCGCGCAACGCACATCGTCGCCGCTGCGTACCACGTACACCGCCGCTTCCTTGCCGCTCTTGAGCGGACGCAAAACCTCGTCAATGACGCCGTCGTCGATCAGCGCCTGCAGCGCGGTGGGGGTCTTCATGGAATCCTGGGAGAGGTCGCGGCACGGACGGGCGCGAACCGGGCGGTATTGTCGCATTGCAGCACGGCGCGGTGGTTGCCGCGAGCCGGAGGAAACGGGGGCGGTTCAGGCCTCGGGACGACGACGCGACGCTTTGCCGTCGGCCCGAGGTGTCAGAGCGCCGCGGTCACCACGATCTCGACCTTCCACGCCGGGTTGGCCAGCCGCGCCTCCACCGTGGCACGCGCGGGGGCCTTGCCGGACGCCACCCACTGGTCCCAGACCTTGTTCATCCCGGCAAAGTCACCGATGTCGGCCAGGAAGATCTGCGCGCGCAGGATCCGGGTCTTGTCGGTACCCGCCTGCGACAACAGCGCATCGATCTCGGCCAGCACCTGCCGGGTCTGGTTCTCGATTCCGGCCGTGGCATCGGCTGCCACCTGCCCGGCCAGGTACGCGACACCGTTGTGGATACAGGCCTCGGACATGCGGTGGCCGGCTTCGATGCGCTCGATCATGGAGTCTGCTCGCGAGGATTCGGATGGAGCGGTCACGTTAAAGCGCATCCAGCATGTCCGACAAGTCGCCTGTGGTCGGAATCGACCCGATTACGTGGGAGGAGTTCCCCAGGGCCACCGGAAACCGGCCGTTCAATGCCCCGCCCGTCCCGATTCTGTGGTGACCGCCAACCATTGGGGCGACCGCGATTCAAGCCGCCTTGCACGGGCTACTGCAGCTGGATGCCGGGATACCAACCGCTCTTGGCAAGGAACGCCTTGGGATCGTCCATTTCCAGGATTTCGCGCAAGGCCCGGCTCTTGTCGGGGGCGTGCTGGTAATAGGATTTGGCGATGCGATAGCCGACCCAGTAACCGAGGTCGCCTGGCTTGTCCGTGGTGCTGTTGTCGAGCCATTGCGAGAGGTCGGTCTTGTCCACGTCGGCAACGAACGCAGTCTCGATCTCCCTCTCACGGCCCTTGGTGGTCGCAGCGAACACCGAATACGCGACATTGCCGGCGACCAGTTCGGTCGCTAATTCGGCCGCGCCTTCGGCCAGCGAGCGTTCCAGCACCGTGGGGTGCTCGGCATCGACCAGCGCCTCCACCTGCTGCCCGTGCATGTATTCGTGGACGATCACGTACACGAACCGGTCCTCCACGTCGGGGTTGAGCCAGTCCGTCGCGCACAACGCCTCAAGGCCGATCTGCAAGCCGGTAACGGGGCTGCCCACACCGACCGGCTTGCCCCGGCCGACGGCGATCGTGACCGGCGGCAACTTCGCTTGCGGATAGAGGCGAACCAACTCGCCCAAAGCGACGTCCAGACGTTGGCGCACGCGCGGCAGCACGGCGATGCAACGCTTGGCACCCGAATAGACCTGCGGGTGCCTGGCCAGGTTCTCGGCGATCCGGACCCCGGTGACGTTTCGGACCTTGGCGAGCTGATGCAAGCCCTCCGAGCCCGCATCGAGGTAGTCGTGCTGGAGCTGCTCGGCCGTCGGGCGTCCGCCGGCGGCGTCGTAGACCCGGTAGAAGCGGTCGACGTCCTCGGTGTGGATGACGGGTCCCGCCGCAGGCTTGTCGTCTTTCGATACCGCGCTGTGCGCCGTTGCGGAAACCGCGCACACCAGCACGCCAACCACCAACCCACTGCTGATCAAGCTCATCCTTGGCATCCTGAAACAGGGAAAAATTCGATCGCCGTTATCAATGCGCCAGCGCGAAGTCGATGGCCGCACACACCGCCGCGGCCTGCGCGGCGTTGCATTGCTCGGCACTGGCGCGTGGGCTGTCGGGGTAGACCTCGGTGGTGGTCTTGTACGTGGCATCGGTGATACCCGCACACAGGCCGAGCTGCTTGAGCGGGTAACGGATGACACCCGGCGCGGCCACCGTCGAACCGATGATCTCGCCGTTGGCGTCGGCCGGGGCGATATGGGTGATCTTTTCGACCGCCGCGATCACCGCCTGTTGGAACTCAGGCTGCGGGTGCTCGCTGTCGTCGACCAGGTAGAAGCCGTCGGGGATTTCGCCCGGCTCGAACGGCTTGCCGTCACGCGCGGCCAGTGCCGGGCGGAATTCGGACTCGTCGCTGTCGGTGGTCTCGTGCAGATCGATGTGCACCAGCACGCGATCGCTCACGGGCGCCACCAACTGCAGCAGCGCCGCCGATTCAGCGGCCGGGCTGTCGTTGCGGAACGAACGGTTCGGGTCGATCGCGTTCGCGTTCCAACGGTGGATCCGCTCGTACGCCCACGGGCTGATGCACGGCGCAATGAGCAGGTTGATGCGGCCCGCATACTCGTCCGCGTGCCGGTCGATGAACTGCAACGCGCCGTGCACGCCACTGCTCTCGTAGCCGTGCACGCCGCCCGTCACCAGTGCGACCGGCAAGTCGTCGCGCCAGTCACGGCTTTTGAACGCAAACAGCGGGAAGGTTTCGGTACCGTACTCGAGCCAGCCGTACTCCACCACGTCGAAGCGCGGACGCAGGCGCTCGATGACGCTGAGCACCTCATCCGCATAGCTGCGCTGGCGGGTCTGGCGCGACAGCCATTGCGCCTTTTCCGCGTCGCCCCAAGGCTGGCCAGGGGTACCGATGGGGTAGAAGGCTTGGGCATTCATAACGTCTGTCACTCTGTAGCGATTGAGGGAATGGTGGAACACGTTGCAGCGGGACGCGGCGGAACCCAGTCCCGCCGCGCCGTCGTCGCTATGGTCGGTTACCAGATGCGCACGCGCTGTTCCGGCGCCAGGTACATCGCGTCGCCGGGCTTGACGTCGAACGCCTGGTACCACGGGTCGAAATTGCGCACCGGGCCGTTGGCGCGGTACATCCCCGGCGAATGCGGGTTGGTCTTGATCAGGGTCAGCAGCGACTCGTCGCGGTACTTGCCCTTCCAGATCTGGCCCCACGACAGGAAGAAGCGCTGGTCGCCGCTCAGGCCGTCGATCACCGGCGCCGGCTTGCCCTTCAGGCTCAGCTGGTAGGCGGTGTAGGCCATGGACAGGCCGCCGAGGTCGCCGATGTTCTCGCCCATGGTCAGCGCGCCGTTGACGCACTGCCCCTGCAGCGGGCAGTAGGCGTCGTACTGCGCGCCCAGCGCCTTGGTGCGTTCATCGAAGCGGGCACGGTCCTCGCCGGTCCACCAGTTGCGCTGGATGCCGGCGAAGTCGGACTTGCTGCCCTGGTCGTCGAAGCCGTGGCCCATCTCGTGGCCGATCACCGCGCCGATGCCACCGTAGTTCACCGCCGGATCGGCGTTCAGGTCGAAGAACGGCGGCTGCAGGATCGCCGCCGGGAACACGATCTCGTTGAAGGTCGAGTTGTAGTAGGCGTTGACCGTCTGCGGCGTCATGCCCCATTCGTCGCGGTCGGTCTTCTGGCCGATGCGGCGGTTCTCGTCGGCAC
This sequence comes from Lysobacter cavernae, assembly GCF_042648505.1. Classification (NCBI taxonomy): domain Bacteria; kingdom Pseudomonadati; phylum Pseudomonadota; class Gammaproteobacteria; order Lysobacterales; family Lysobacteraceae; genus Lysobacter; species Lysobacter cavernae. The sequence goes on along the minus strand of NZ_JBHRXK010000005.1, from coordinate 12,639 downwards.
GGTTGAAGCGGCGCAGCGCCATGGCATTGGCGACCAGGTCGTTGGGCACGATGCTGACGCTGGCGTAGTCGGTCCACTTGTCCGGGTAGCCGATCTTCGGCCGGAAGGTTTCGAGCTTGCGATACGCCTGGGCCTTGGTCGCCTCGCCCATCCAGTCCATCTGCTGGATGTTCTGGCGCAGCGCCGCGCGCAGGTTCTCGACCAGCTGGTCCATCGCCACCTTGGCCTCGGGCTTGAAGTAACGCGCCACGTACAACTCGCCGAGCGCGTCACCCAGACCGTCCTTGGCGCCGACGGTGGCGACCGCGCGCTTCCAGTCGTCGCGCTGCGCCTTCTGGCCGCCGATGACCTTGCCGTTGAAGGCGAACGAGGCCTCGTCAATGGCGCGGCTGAGCAGGTCGGCATTGCCGTCGATGGCGTGGAAGGCCAGGTAGTCGCGCCACACCGGCAGCGGCGTCGCGGCGATCACGTCGAGCACCGGCTGCACCGCATCCGGCGTGACCACGTTGACGCGGTCGGGCTGCTTCATTTCCTGTGCGCGCAGGTGCGCGGCCCAGTCGTAGGACGGGAACTGCTTCTGCAACTGCGCGAAGGTGGCCACGTTGTAGGTCTTGTCGCGGTCGCGGCGCTTGGCGCGCTCCCACTGCGGCTTGGCCAGCGCGGTTTCCAGCGCCAGCACCTGCTCGGCGCGGGCCTTGCCGTCGCCAACGCCTACAGAGGCCGCGCCGGCAAAGCCGAGCATGCGCTGGATGTGCGCGACGTAGGCCGCGCGGATGGCGACGAAGCGCGCGTCCGGATTGAGGTAGTAATCCTTGTCCGGCAGGCCCAGGCCGCCAACGTTGAGGCTGACCAGATAGGCATCCGGGTTCTTGCGGTCCAGGTCGACGCCCAGGCGGATCGGCGAGGCGCTGGCGTCGAGGTCGGCGTTGGCGAAGGCGGCGATCAGCGCCGGCTTGGAGTCGATCGCGGCGATGCGGCCCAGCAGCGGCTGCAGCGGCGTGATGCCCGCGGCATCGCGCGCGGCGTGGTCCATGTAGCTGGCGTAGTAGTCGCGCACCTTCTGACCGTTGCTGCCCGGCTTGAGGTCGCTGCGCTGCTGCAGCCCCTCGACCAGCCCGTGCACCTGCTCCTCGGCGCGATCGCGCAGCTGGTTGAACGAGCCGTACGAGGTCTCGTAGTCCTTCAGCTCATAGGTCTTCAGCCAGTGGCCGCTGACGTAACGGTTGAAGTCGTCACCCGGCTTCACAGACAGGTCGCGGGCACTGAGGTCGACGCCGAAGTCGCCGAGCTCGGGCTTGCTGGCCGACCGGCCGGCGGCGACGGAAACGGTGGAGACCAGGCCAAGCGCGATGGCGAGGCTCAGGCTCAGGGACGAAGACTTCATCGGGCGGTTCCGCAGAAATATGGAACGCCGGAGCCTAGCGGCCGCGCACCGCGCGGTCGAGTGACTTTGGTTGAGTCGCAGCTCCGTCGCCCCCGTTCCCGGCGCGGACGCCAGCATCCGCAAACCGGTCCGGTAGCCCGGGTAAGACCTCAGGCCGCACCTGGGCGCCTTTCGAGGACCGTCACCATCCCAGGTGCGCTCCGCTTACCCGGGCTACGCAAGCTCTCGTCATCCCCGCGAAGGCGGGGATCCATGGACGTTGCTTCTGTTATTCAATACAAGGGCGTAGCCCGGCCTGTGGCCTTACCCGGCTACGGATCAGCAGCCTTCATGCATATTGCGCAGCCACGACGGCCAGCACCACATAACGCGCGGTCTTGACGACAGTCACCAGGACGAGGAACACGCGCAGCGGTTCGCGCATGACCCCGGCCGCCAGGGTCAGCGGGTCACCGATGATCGGCATCCAGCTCAGCAGCAGCGTCCACTTGCCGTAGCGGCCGTACCACGCCTGCGCCCGCGCCAGCGCCGCGGGTTTGACCGGAAACCAGCGCCGCTCGCTGAAACGCGTCAGCTCGCGCCCGAGGAACCAGTTGACGGTCGAGCCCAGCACGTTGCCGACACTGGCCACGACCACCAGCAGCCACGGCACGTAGCCGGCCACGAGCAAGCCCACCATCAGCGTTTCGGATTGCGCGGGCAGCAGCGTGGCGGCGATGAACGCCGTGACGAACAATCCCAGATAAGCCATCGCCGGCATTCTACGTTCGAGGGCCTGCGCGCCTTGGAAAATGCACCCAGCCCGTTGGATTTGGCGGAAAATGCCCCACCCTTTCGCCGCCCCAGGAGTTGCCCGCGTGCCGCATTATTCCGGCCCCCTGCTCACACGCCTGCTCGCCGAGGCACTGCTGGCCGCACGCGATACCGGTGCAGGCGCATGGACCGGCTCGCTGGACCTGGGACGCTCGAACGGCGACGCGGTGCTTGCGACCGACGCCTGGCAGTGGCGCGATCAGCGCTACCCGTACCCGGACAAGCTCAAAGACCGCACGATCTACTACTGGGACGGCGATGACTTCGCGCCGGTGTCGCGCTATTCCGGCTCGCTGATCAAGCTGGTGCCCAGCGAATGGCGCGCGCCCACGTTCGAGATCGACGGCATCAAGATGCTGCCCACCTCGAAGGAGTCGCCGGTCGAGGATGCGCGCCGCAAGGTGGCGCTGGTGGAGCCGCAAGGAAAGGTCGTGCTCGATACCTGCGGCGGCCTGGGCTACTTCGCGGCGTGCTGCATCGACGCGGGCGTGGCCCGCATCCACTCGTTCGAGAAGAACGCCGACGTGCTGTGGCTGCGCACGCTCAACCCGTGGTCGCCGGACCCGGACGCGCCCGCCTTCGGTGGCCGACTGCAGCTCACCCATGCCGACGTGTCACAGGCGATCACGCAGATCGGCGACGCCGCGGTGGACGCACTGTTGCACGACCCGCCGCGCTTCGGGATCGCCGGCGAGCTGTACTCGCAGGTCTTCTACGACCAGCTGGCGCGCGTCCTGCGTCGCGGCGGCCGCCTGTTCCACTACACCGGCAGCCCGAACAAGCTCACCAGCGGCCGCGATGTCCCGCGCGAGGTGGCCAAACGCCTTGAGAAGGCCGGCTTCAAAGCGCAGCTCGCGCTGGACGGCGTGCTGGCGACGAGGCGCTGAACCGCAAGGCCCCGCCATGGTTCGTCTTCCACGACTCGATCTTCCGCGCATCCCACAGCACGTCATCCAGCGCGGCAACAACCGCATGTGAAACCGGCCGTACGTCCACCGCAATGGACGTACGGCGCGCATGGCCTTCAATCAGAACGTGTAGGTCCAGGTCAGGTTGTAGGCGCGACCGACCAGGTCGTAGACCTGACTGTTGGCATAGATGCCCGGCTCGCCGAACCCCATGTACGGTGGCTTCGTGTCGAACAGGTTGCTCACGCCGAAGCTGAGGGTTTGGCCATTGTCGAAGCTGTAACGGGCCGACAGGTCGTGGTAGGTACGCGAAGGCACCGTGTTGTCGTCGTACTGCTCGTTAGAAATGGCATTCACGTTGGCTCGGCCATGGCCCAGGAAGCGGCTGAGCAGGGCCACGCCGAACTTGCCGACGTCATACGTGGTGGTCAGGCTGGCGCGCACATGCGGGTTGCTGTACGCGCCGTCACTGATCACATCGCCCGCTTCGATACCCGGCGTGGTTTCGGTGACGTGTTCCAGCAGGTAGGTTCCTGCGAACTGGAAGCCGAGACGGCCCGGGCCAACGTCGACGCGATAGCGGGCGGACACGTCGATGCCCCTGGCGTACAGGCGTGAAATGTTGTCCTGCTGCGCCTTCACCCACAGTGCCGCGCCTGCCGGCAGGAGGACGCCATGCTGCTGGGTCGGCACGCCCGGCGTCAGATTGCGGCCCACTGCCGCGCAGTACGGGTTGTCGATGCTCGGCAGATCCACGCACAGGTTGAGGATGGTGGTGTAACTGAGCTGGGTGACGACGTCGGCGATCTCGATATCCCAGTAGTCCACGGTCAGATCGAAGTTCTCAAGGAACGACGGCTGCCACACGAAACCCACGGTCAGGCTGTCCGACGTCTCCGGCGCCAGCTCCGGATTGCCGCCGGTGGTGATGTGCGGGCCGATCTTCGGATCCACGATCGGCTCAGGCACGCCCAGCGCCTTGCAGTTGGCCGCGCGCGTGGCCGTGGCGTAATAGCTGCCGACCATGCAGGGATCTGAAATCGAACCGGCGGTGGTGCTGGTGAATATCGGTTCGTACAGCTCGCCGAAGTTCGGGGTGCGCACGCTGCGCGACCGCACGCCGCGCACGGCGAAGCCCTGTACCGGCTCCCAGATCAGGCCAGCCTTCCACGCATCGGTGCCACCGACGGTGCTGTAATCGGAATAGCGGTAGGCCAGCTCCAGGTCCAGGCGTTTGGCGAAGCTCACGTCGGCCAGCACCGGCAACATCACTTCGGCAAAGACCTCGGAAACGTCGGATGCCACGTCCAATTGCGAACGCGCACCGGGACCGCCGCCATAGACCAGTTCACCGGACAGGGCCAGCGGGTCGTCGGTGTTCTTCAAGGTGTCCTTGCGGTACTCGATGCCCGCGGCGAAATTCATGTCGCCGGCAGGCAGTTCGAACGCCGAGCCGTTGATTTGCGCACCCGCCAGCTTCTGGGTGGTGGTGCGATATTCATCGCGGTCGTTCAACACGTAATCCAGCAGTGACTGGCTTGGCGCGCTGGTGCTGAAGATGTTCAGCGGCACGCAACCGGCGGCACGTGCGGCGACGTCGCGGCACACCGGTTGGCCGTCGACCTCGATCACGTCGCGTGCGGCCAGCCAGTGCGACTTCCACGGCACGTTGCCTTCGATGGCGTGGTCTTCCACCTTGCCGTACTGGACGAACGCGCTCCAGCCGATGTAGTCGGTGAGGTCACCCCCCAGCTCCCCGCCGACGGTGAAGGTCCTGCGGTGGTGGACTTCGTCGCGCACCGGGAAGTTGCCGTAGGTGCGGTCGATGCTGAGCGAGGTCAGGCCCTTTTCTTCCATGACGGCGCGGATCGAATCCGGCAGGAACGGGTTGTCCAGGTAGGCCTTCGCGCCGCCTGCGCCGCCAAAGAAGGTGGCGCGGGTGTCATCGCGCCAAGGGTAGAAATCGCCGTCGTAATCGGTCTTGGCATAGTTGAACCAGCCTGCGCCGCGGTAACTGTCGGTGAAGTAGAAATCCACCAGCCCCAGCACGGACGCGGATTCCTCGCCGCCGCGGAACTGGTAATGGTCGGTCAGGTTGCGGCCATCGCCGCCACCGCCGGTGGCGAACTGCGCCGGCCCATTGCCGTAGAAAGTGTCATGCACCATCGCGCGCACGCTGCCGTCGCTTTGCAGCATGTAGCGCTTCTTGTCGCCGGCCAGCCAGAAGTTGGGCTCATAGGCGTAATAGTGCTGGCGGTAGTCGTACAGCGTGATGTTGTCGGGAATGCCGTCGCTGGTGCCGGTGTTGGCCGGGTTCGCCAGATTGAACGGCTGCTGCGTCCAGTCGTAGCGGTCGGACATGTACAGCGGATCGGTCTTGGTATAGGTGCCGCCGATGGTGAAACGGCCACGGTCATCGGCGAACTTGAACCCGGTGGAAATCGAGGCGTTGAACTCGCCGGAGTCACCGCGTTCGGACAAGCTCTTGGTCGCCGACAGCGTGGTTTCCTCGATGTCCTTCTTGGTGATGATGTTCACCGCGCCGGTCACCGCATCCGCGCCATACACTGCCGCCGCGCCGCCGGTGACGATGTCAACGCGCTCGATCATGCCCAGCGGAATCGTGCCGATGTCCACCGCGGAAGATCGCGCCGAACTGGAGACGCGGCGCTTGCCGTCGATCAGGGTCAGCGAACGGTTGGTGCCGAGGTTGCGCAGGTTGACGAAGGCCGCGCCGGCATCCCAGCCGGTCACGCTGCTGGACAGGCTGTTGCCAATGCCGATCGCCGGATTCTGCGTCAGTACGTCGTAGAGGCTGGTCTGGCCGAAGCGCAGTGCTTCGTCCATGTGGATGACGCTGACCGGCATCGGGTTCACCAGGTCCGGGCGAGCGACACGCGAGCCGGTCACGACCACGTTGTCCAGCGTGCGGGCCTCGACGAAATCCGGATTGCTGGAGCCCTCTTCCTGCCCCGGCTCCTCGGGGGCCGCCTCCTGCGATGGCGTGTGGGAGGTGCGTGCTTGCGCCTGGACGACGGCGGAAGCTTGCATGGACAAGACCGCAACGGTGATACCGGCAGCCAGCCGAGAAACGGACGATCGCACTGTGGGATTCCTGCGTGGATGGAGGAAGCCCGGCAGCATGTGAGTCCGTCGTGTAATCCGTGTTACATGCAGAAGATGCTTGCCGAATGAGCAGATTTCATGACGGAAAGCGTGCAGTCGCGCACAAAGCGCGCGGCGGCGATGCGCTTACTCAAATCTGCAAAGTGCATGTCATGGAGTGGAGCCTAGGGTGTGTGGCCTCCAGACACTTCCCTTTGCAGAACCATGACCTGTCATATGTCGCGTTTGCACCGCCTCGGTTCCACGTCCCTGCTTTTGTTGGCCAGCGTACTGCTCGCACTGGCCGCCCCGGCATTGGCCCGGCAAGTGCACGAATCCGGACGCGCCGTGCTGATGATCTCCATCGACGGCCTGCATCCGAGCTACGTGCTCGATGCCGATCGTTTCGGCGCACGGGTTCCGGTGCTGCGCGAGTTCGTCCGCAACGGCGCCTATGCGCAACGGGTCACCAACGTCACGCCCACCGTGACCTATCCCAACCACACCGCCCTGGTGACCGGCGTCTCGCCGCAAGAGCACGGCATCTACACCAATACGGTGTTCGACCCGCTGGGCCTGGAACAGGGCGCATGGAACTGGTACGGCGCGCAGATCAAGGCGCCAACCCTGTGGGAAGCGGCCAAGGCCAAGGGCATGACCACCGCCGCGGTGCTGTGGCCGGTCTCGGTGGGCCACCCGGCCATCGACTACAACGTGCCCGAGTACTGGCGCAACAAGCGCCCCTATGACCAGTTCCTGATGGAATCGGTGTCCACCCCTCGCGGCTTCCTGGAGTCCGTTGAGCAGCGCACGGGCCACCCGTACTACGCCGGTCCCGATGGCCTGGCCCTGGACGACAAATCGACCGAGGTCACCATCGCGATGATCGAGCAGGCCAAGCCACGCCTGCTCACCCTGCATCTGGTGGCGCTGGACGGCGCCCAGCACGAACACGGTCCACTCAACGAGCATTCGCTGCCGGTGCTGGAAAAGATCGACACCATGGTCGGCCGCATCGTCCAGGCCCAGCGCAAGGCTTATCCGGACAGCACCATCGTCATCGCCTCCGACCACGGTTTCCACCCGGTCAACCACCTGCTGCACCTCAACGCGGCGCTCGCCGATGCCGGCCTGATCGAACTGACCGAAGGCCCCGCCCCGAAGGTGAAGTCCTGGAAGGCCTACGCCTGGAACTCAGGCGGCAGCGCCTCGGTGGTCCTGCAGGATCCGAAGGACGCAGCCACCCGCGCCCATGTGGACCGCATCCTCACCGCGCTGGCGGCAGATCCGGCCAACGGGATCTCGACGGTGCTGCGCGGGGAGGAAGCCGTCGCCTTGGGCGCGCTTCCGCAGGCCTCGTTCCTGGTGGATTGCCGCTCCGGCTTCGCCACGGGCGGCGCGCTCACCGGCAAGGTCGTCACGCCCACCGCCACGACCACCGGCACCCACGGCTACCTCAACACCCACCCGGAGATGAGCTCGGCGTTCTTCGTCACCGGGCCGGGCATCAAGGCTGGCAAGAACCTGGGCCACATCGACATCCGCAACATCGCGCCGACCCTGGCCGGCGAGCTTGGCGTGGCGCTGCCCACCGCCCGGCAGGCCGCACTGCCGCTGCGCGACTGACTAGTAACGGACGAGTAATGAGGTCATCGGCGGCGGTCCTCACGGCCCGGCCACCTTCGCCACGCGCAGGAACCGCGCCGCGTTGTCGTGGAAGATCGCGCGCTTCTGCGCCGGCGTCAGGAACGCCGCACTGTCCACACCCTCCACCGCCAGGGTGATCGCCTCCGGCCACACCATCTGGTCGGAGCCGAACATCAGCCGGTCCGTGAAGCCGGCGGTCACCAGCGCCTGCAGGTAGTCGTGGAATTCCTGGCGCGGGATGATCCAGTTGATCACCGACAGGTCGGCGTGCACCTGCGGGTACACATGGAGGATGGCCTTGGTTTCCTGCAGGTAGGGCCAGCCGGCATGCATCAACCACACCCGCAGCTTCGGGTGACGCTTGAGCAGGGGTTCCAGCCGCATCGGGTTGCCCAGGCCCGCACTGAAACCGGGGCAGCATCCGTACGGCGTGCCCGGCGGCCCCAGCCCGGTGTGGATGCCGACCGGGATGTCGAACTCCTCGGCCAGCTGCAGGTACGGCTCGAACCACGCATCGCTCGGGTCCAGCCCGTGGTACTGCGCGGCGATCTCGCCCATCACCTTCAACTCGCCGTTGGCGAAGGCCTTGCGCAGCACGTCCGGCGGCGGCAGCGGCGTGCGCCCGTCGTCGAGAAACGCGCCGGCCCAGATCGCCTCGCCGCCCGCGCGGCGCATGCTCGCCATCGCCGCGTCCGGGCCACTCACCAGGCCCAGCACGATGCCGTGCTGGCGCATGCGCTCCAGCGTGAGTCGCTCGCGCTCGGCGTCGGTGTTGGCGGTGGTGGGCTGGCCGGTCGCGGGGTTGGGCGCACCTGGCGCGGCCGCGCCCACGTGCAGGTGGACGTCGATGATTGGCCCCTTGTAGGGCTGGGCCAGCACCGGCGCGCACGCCAGCAACAGGATCAGGCAGAGCAGTCGCATGTTTGGTATCCCCCGGGTGTCGCAAAGAGAACGTCGGGGATACCGGGCGACGGCCACTTCCATGTGCGTCCGAAGCCCGTAGGGTGCAATCCTCCAAGGGGACTTCCTTCGGGGCGTAAGCGAAGTGGATTGCACGCATGCTGCTTCAAGAAGCTGGCCACCAGGCCCAACTACCACCACCGCCCCCCATGCGGCGCAATGTTATTGCGCCCTACTTCATGCAGACCGTCAGATCACTTCAACACCTGCTCGGCATCGACGATCTCCACGCCCTGCAACTGCCCGAGCCAGCTGTCGAACCACGGCTTGTGCGAGACGCCGACAATCGACAGCACCCGCGACCGCGGCTGTTCGCGGAACGCCGCACGGATGTTGGCCACCATGCGCAGGTTGCGGGCCTCCCATCCGGCGACCCAGATCTGCGGGTAGTCCTGCGGCGACTGCGCCCTCATGGCAGCACGCGCGTTGACGTCGGCGAGCACTTCCAGGTGCTCGGGCTGGTTGATGTAGCGGTACAGCGGCAGCAGGTCGCGGCCCTGCGACAACGCCTGTTCCTGCTTCTCGCGGACGTTCAGTTCCGTCCTTCCCGCACTCCAGGCCTGCTGCATCGCCTGACCGAACGCCTGCGCATCCGCGACATCGATGTTGTCGCCGGTGTGGTTGTCGACGGCATGCACCCGTTGCAGGCCCAGCCGCGCGGCCAGGCGCGCGCCGATCTGGTAGTTCTCGTTGTTGCGCGTGGCGATCTGCTCGAGCATCGCCACCAGCGCAGCATCCAACCCATCGCCCGCGCGACGCTCGCCATCGGGCAACTGCAGCCATTGCACGTAGGCGGACGAGCGGTCGTTGGCGGCCAGGAACCGCGACGCCAGGTGCCGCCGCTGCACGGGCGTCGGCTGCGCGGGCCAGGCCTTGAGCGTCTTGTTCACCTCGGCGATGGCCGCGGGCACGTCCAGCCCGGTCGCGGCCTTGGCCGCGTCGGCAGTGGCGCAGTAATCGCTGCCGTACACAGCGGGATGGCGCGCGGCGAGATCGCACTCCTCACCGGACAGCGCCTCGATGGTGATGACCTCCGGCTTGAACGCAGCCAACCGGTCCAGCAACGCAGGCCTGAAGTCCTTGGGCATGCCGCTCAAGTGCACCGTGCCCAGCACCAGCACTTGTGCGCGCGGACCGGTCATGTCCCGGTCGAGCACCGTCAGATCAACCTGCGCCTGCGCCACAGCCGGACCCATCAGCGCCAACAGCCACCCCCACTTCGCCCAACACTTGCTCATGCAGTGCTCCCGTACGTCCTTGTTGAAGGCATCGGCATTCTTGCAAAGCGTGGCCGGGCGCACCCGTGACCTTGGACAGGGTGACAATCGGACGCAACGCATGATGCGGCGTCGATTGATCCGACGTTTCCCAGGCACGATAGTCTGCCGAGCCGAGAATCCGGAGGGTTGGACATGCGGTTCGAACTCAGCAACACGCATGCCTATCCGGGCTGCAAGGTCCGGGTGCCGCAAGCACCCGAAGGCACGGACGACTCCGATTGCGCGGTCGAGTTCAGCGATGGCATCGTTGTGCCCGGGCACTACGCCTTTCGAGCGGGAACGATCACCCTGCGCGTCGCGTCGTACGAAACGGCACGCGTCACCCGCATCGACAGAAAATCCTGGCTCCTGCAGCCCGACGATGCAGAGGGACGATGGCGGATACGCAAGCGTATTCCACACACACCCACCGGGCAGGCGACGCTACAGCAACCGTCTCGGTGAGTCAGAAACCGTAGCCCGGGTAAGGCCACCGGCCGCACCCGGGATTGCGTCGCGACGGTAGAAGAGCCCGAGTACGCTTCGTTTACTGGGCTGCGCTGCCGAGGGTTGAATCACAGACCGAGTGCGCCAAGGGCGACGGCGGATGGATAGAACACGACCCGCCCGATGAAGTCACTCCCTTACTTGCCCAGCAGCCGCGCCAGATCCTCGTCCTTCTCGCACCACAGCTCGTTCATCCATTGCTGGAACCGTGCACGGAAGGCCCGGTCGTTCTGGTAGTCGCCGTGCAGCATTTCTTCCGGAATCGGACGCTGGCGCACGCACACGCGAACCTCGGGGATGCGGTTGGCCATCAGGTCCAGCAGCGACGGCGTCCCGCCCGGATACGCGATGGTCACGTCCAGGATCGCGTGCAGGCCCTCGCCCATCGCATCCAGCACGAAGGCCACGCCGCCGGACTTGGGCTTCAGCAGATGCCGGTACGGTGCCGCTTGCGCGTCGTGCTTGGCCGCGGTGAAGCGCGTGCCTTCCACGAAGTTCATGATCGCCACCGGTATCGCGCGAAACTTCTCGCAGGCGCGGCGCGTGGCCGCGATGTCACGCCCGGCCAGCTCCGGCCGGCGCGCGATCTGCTTGGGCGTGTGCCGGCCCATGAACGGGAAATCCAGCGCCCACCACGCCAGCCCCAGCAACGGCACCCAGAACAGTTGCCGCTTCAGGAAGAAGCGCAGCAGCGGGATGCGCCGGTTGAACACCTTCTGCAACACCAGGATATCCACCCAGCTGCGGTGATTGGCCAGCACCAGGTAATGGCCATCCGCCTGCAGTACCGCGTCCTCCTGCACGTCGACGCGCATGCCGGTGAAGCGGTCGATCATCCAGTTGTTCACCCCGATCCAGCTTTCCGCCAGCCCGGTCAGCAGGGGGTTGCTCGCCCGCCGCAAACGGTCGAACGGCAGCAACGCCTTCAGCAACGCCACCAACAGCAGCGGAAACACATGCAACACGGTGTTGGCCGCGATCAGCAGGGAGATCAGTACTAGGCGCAATGGGAGCATGGAACGTGAGTGCCTCGGGGGAGGAGGCCTATTGTCCCGAGGAAACCGGGGCCACGTCACCTGCCGGCCGGAACTGGCAGGCCGGCCCCCTCCGGCGCGGGGTCACGGATCGCGCCGATCGACCCGCGGCGGCGCCTTGCCTTCGATGCGGCCGGTCTTCGCGTCATTCACTGCCGGCCGGCGATCTCAAGCAGGGGTGGCGCCCTCGACCGCTCGATCGAGCGCGGCGATATCGATCTTCGTCATGTCCATCATCGCCTTGAACGCGCGTGCCGCCGTGTCGCCGCCCTGGGCCAGGAGTTCGGTCAGGCGTTTGGGCGTGACCTGCCACGCCAAGCCGAAGCGATCCTTGCACCAGCCGCACGCGACCTCCTGGCCACCGTCGGTGGTGATGGCGTTCCAGTAGCGGTCGGTTTCCGCCTGGTCGTCGGTCGCGACCTGAAAGCTGACGGCTTCGTTGAACGCGAACTCCGGCCCGCCGTTCAACAGCAGGAACGGCATGCCGAGGATGGTCATCTCGACGGTCAGCACGTCGCCCTGCTTGCCGGCCGGGTAATCCGTGGGTGCGCGCATGACGGTGCCGATGCGGCTGTCTGCAAAGGTGTCGGCGTAGAAGCGCGCCGCCTGTTCGGCATTGCCGTCGAACCAAAGGCACGGCTGGAGCTTGGCGATCATGGTGAGGTCTCCTGGGGTCGGTTGCAGGCGTGACCCTAGCCGGCCCGGTGTAGAGCCGGGTGAATGGAATGCGGGCGCGCAGCACCGCGACGGGCTTGCCAACCCGGCGCATCGCGTCGTCGGTCAGGCGTCACACGGGGACTTCCTTTGGTCGTAATGCGCCGGTTGCCACAGGCCCCGGCCCCGCATGTGGATTCCGGCTCAACAGGTCAGCTGCGCCGGTTCCCCCTGATCGACTCGTTGGTGCTGATCAACGGTCGCTTGCGACCCAGGCTGTGTGAAAACGCATCACTCGTTAGACTAAGCCATCGCGCTGGCATGGGTTACGAATGAAGCGTTTTGTCGAAGGCGAGAGCCGATCCCAG
>NZ_JBHRXK010000004.1:48637-426029 GCF_042648505.1 Lysobacter cavernae | reverse complement strand
CCTTTCGAAACCGTCAACCGCCTTCGAAATCGCCGCTTCAACCGCGCCCCGCTTCGGTCAACTTCACCTCGGCGGGGCGCGCATTGTGCACACGCACTTCGGATTTGGGAAGGGGCTGCGGAAAGTTTTTTTGGCTTGACGAGCGCGGCCGCGTTGCCTGATGGTCCGGCCACACTCAATGCTCAAGGAGCGCCACGATGTCCGCCATCCGCCTGCTGGTTGCCTGTTGCGGCCTAGCCCTGTCCGGCTGCGCCTCGGGCAGTGACGCCTGGGTCGAATTGGGCGGACAACGCTACGCCGTGGAAGTGGCCGACAATGACGAGGAGCGCGCACGTGGCCTGATGTTCCGCGACGAGCTCGGCGCCGGTCGCGGCATGCTGTTCATCCACGAGCGCCAGGAACCGCTGGCCTACTGGATGAAGAACACCAAGATTCCGCTCGACATCCTCTATTTCGACCAGTCACGCAAACTGGTGTCGCAGCAGCGCGACGTGCCGCCGTGCTCGCTGGGGGATCGCTGCCCGCCCTACCCAAGCAGGGCGCCGGCGCGCTACGTGCTGGAGCTCAACGCCGGCCAGGCCGCCAGGCTGGACCTGAAGGACGGCTCGGAATTGACCTTCGGACCGGATTTGCCGAACCCGTAAGTCGCCGACAGCGGCTTCAGACCTGCATCATCTCGAAATCGTCCTTGGTGACACCGCAGTCGGGGCAGGTCCAGGTGTCCGGAATGTCCTCCCAGCGTGTGCCCGGGGCGATGCCTTCTTCCGGCAGTCCCTGGGCCTCGTCGTAGATGAAGCCGCAGACGACGCACATCCAGGTGCGGAAGGTGGTGGTCGCGGCGATCTCGGACATGGGCGGATAATGCGTGAATTGCGGGTGCGTATTGTCCCACCCTGCCCGCGCCCACGGAAGCTTCGAGCATGAATCCGCGCTGGCCGCATCGCGGCCTCTACGCCCTCACCCCGGACGAAAACGACACCGCGCGCCTGCTGGCGCGCGTCGATGTCGTGCTGCATGCCGGCGCAAACTGGCTGCAATACCGCAACAAGCAGGCCGACGCCGCATTGCGCGAGCAGCAGGCCCGTGCGTTACAGCCACTGTGCCGCCAATACGGTGTGCCACTGATCATCAACGACGACTGGCGGCTGGCGGTAGCCATCGGCGCGGACGGCGCGCACCTGGGCGAGGACGACGGCGAGCTTGCCACCGCACGCGCCACACTGGGGGACGCCGCCCTTATCGGCGCATCGTGTTATGCGCAGTCCGAGCTGGCACGACGCGCGGTAGCGGCCGGGGCCAGTTACGTCGCGTTTGGCGCCTTTTTTCCCTCGCCGACCAAGCCCAATGCCCGTCGCGCGGCGCCGGTGCTGCTGCGCGAGGCCAGCGCGCTGGGCGTGCCGCGGGTGGCGATCGGCGGCATCACCCCGGACAATGCCGGGCCGTTGATCGCCGCCGGCGCCGATCTGGTCGCGGTGATCAGCGGCGTGTTCGACGCACCCGATCCGGCCGCGGCGACTCGCGCCTACCTGTCCTGCTTCTCCCGGCCCGCTTCCGACGAGGCCGGTTTCCATCCCGTTTGACCGACCAAGGCACTCATGAAAACCGACCGCTCGCACGCCCTGTTCACCCGCGCCAAGGACCTGATCCCCGGCGGCGTCAATTCGCCGGTGCGCGCATTCAAGTCGGTGGGCGGCGAGCCGTTCTTCGCACACAGTGCACAAGGCGCGTACCTGGTCGACGTCGACGGCAATCGCTATATCGACTACGTCGGCTCGTGGGGCCCGATGATCGCCGGACACGCGCATCCCGACGTGCTGGCCGCGGTTGAGAAGACCATGCGCGACGGCCTCAGCTTCGGCGTGCCCAATGCGCTGGAAGTGACCATGGCCGAAGCGATTACCCAGATCGTGCCGAGCTGCGAGATGGTGCGCATGGTCAATTCCGGCACCGAGGCGACACTGTCGGCGATCCGCGTCGCGCGTGGCGTCACCGGGCGCAACCGCATCGTAAAGTTCGAGGGCTGTTACCACGGCCACGGCGACAGCTTCCTGGTCAAGGCCGGCAGCGGCGTGATGACGCTGGGCTTGCCGAACTCCCCAGGCGTGCCGTCGGCGCTGGCCGATCTGACGCTGACGATTGCCTACAACGATTTCGATGCGGCGACCCAACTGTTCGACGAAGTCGGCGGCGACATCGCCGGCCTGATCATCGAGCCGATCGTCGGCAACGCCAACTGCATCCTGCCGCGCGACGGCTATCTGCAACATTTGCGCGAGCTGTGCACCCGACACGCTGCGCTGCTGATCTTCGACGAGGTGATGACCGGCTTCCGTGTCGCGCTCGGTGGCGCGCAGCAGCGTTACGGCATCACCCCGGACCTGAGCACGTTCGGCAAGATCATCGGCGGCGGCATGCCGGTCGGTGCCTACGGCGGCCGTCGCGAGTACATGGCGCAGGTCGCGCCGAGCGGCCCGATCTACCAGGCCGGCACGCTCAGCGGCAATCCGGTGGCCATGGCCGCCGGCCTGGCGACGCTGGAGTTGATCCGGGCACCGGGTTTCCACGATGCGCTGGAACGCAGCACGCACGCCTTGTGCGACGGTCTGGAGGCCGCCGCGCGCGATGCCGGCGTTGCTTTCACCACCACGCGCGCACCGGGCATGTTCGGTCTGTACTTCCGTGAGGGGCCGGTGGAAACCTTCGAGGAAGCAAAGGCGTCGGATACCGCGCGCTTCAACCGCTTCTTCCACGCCATGCTCGAACGTGGCGTGTACCTGGCGCCGTCGGCGTTCGAGGCCGGCTTCGTGTCGAGCGCGCATGGCGCAGGCGAGATCGCGGCAACCGTTGCGGCGGCACGTGAAGCGTTCGCGATCGCCAAGGGCTGAGCGGGCCGTCACGACATCACGAAAAAGCCCGGCAATGCCGGGCTTTTTTTGGTTGTGGAAGAAATCCGATCAGGCCCCGGCAAACGACCTCAGCGCCTGCTGAAAACGCGTCAAGCCCTCGGCGACATCGGCATCGCTGATGTTCAGTGCCGGCACGAAGCGCAGCACGTCCGGGCCAGCCTGCAGCAGCAGCAGACCGTGGTCGGCGCAGTGGTCGAGGATCTCGCCGGCTTTGCCCGCGTACGCCTCGCGCAGCTGCGCGCCGAGCATCAGGCCGCAACCGCGGATTTCCCCGAACAACGCCAATTCGGCATCGATCGCGGCCAGTGCATCACGGATGGCGAGCGACTGGCGCGTGACATTGGCCAGCACTGCCGGTGACGAAAGTTCGCGCAGTGCCGCGCGCGCGACGGCGGCGGCGAGGGGGTTGCCGCCGAAGGTGGTGCCGTGCGCGCCGAACTGCATGGCCTCGCTGGCCTTGTCGCCGACCAGCATCGCGCCGATCGGGAAGCCGCTGCCGAGCGCCTTGGCCAGCGTCACCACGTCGGGCGTGACGCCATAGCCGTGGCAGGCGAACAACTGCCCGGTGCGGCCCATGCCGCACTGGATCTCGTCGAGCATCAGCAGCGCGCCGTGGCGGTCGCACAACGCGCGCAGGCCGAGCAGAAACGCTTCGGTAGCCGGGGTCACGCCGCCCTCGCCCTGCACCGGCTCGACCAGTACCGCACAAACGTCGCCATGGACCATCGCCGCCTCGGCCGCGGCCAGGTCGTTGAAGTCGCTGTAGCGGAAGCCCGGTGGCAGCGGCTCGAAGCCCTCGTGGTACTTGGGCTGGGCGCCGGCGGTGACGGCCGCGAGGGTGCGTCCGTGGAAACTGCCGCGGAAACTCAGGATCACGCGACGATCGGGGGTGCGGTCCTGGGCGGCGGCCCACTTGCGCGCGAGCTTGATCGCCGCCTCGTTGGCCTCGGTGCCGGAGTTGCAGAAAAACACGCGACGGGCGAACCGCGATGCGGCCACCAGCTCCTCGGCCAGGCGCAACGGCGGCTCGCTGACGAACACATTGCTGGTGTGCCAGAGCTTGCCGGCCTGTTCGGTCAATGCCGCCACCAGCGCCGGATGGGCATGGCCGAGCGCATTGACGGCGATGCCGGCGCCGAAGTCGACGTACTCGCGGCCATCGCGGTCCCACACCCGTGCGCCCTGGCCATGATCGAGCACGATCCGGCGCGGCCGGTACACCGGCAGGTAGTAACGTTCGGACAGCGCGTACAGGTCGGCGGTAGACGTGGTCATGGCGGCTTGGGTAAAGAGCGAACGCTTATTGTCGCTGATCGCACCGCCGCCTGCGGACCGAGTGCCGCAAACCGAGGTCCTGCGCGGCTGCGTGGTGAAACCGGCCGCGGCCATGCGATGCGTCAGTGGTGCCGTTTCTCGCGTTGCGAGTCGGTCAGGAACAGGTCGGGCAGCAGGTGCTCGGCGGCCGGGTCGACCGCGTACTGGGCGAAATCGGTGACACCGGCGGCGAACAGCACGTCGTCGTCGATCAGGAAGTGGCCGTAATAGTCATCCGATGGCCGTACCAGGATCACATGTGTGGCGTCGGCGACGATCTCCGGCTTGCGGCATTGCGCCGCCTGCACACCCGGGATCATGTTGATGGCGTCCGTAGCGATCACCGTGCGCGGCCACAGTGCATTGACCGCCACGCCCTGTGGGCCGAATTCGGCGGCCAGGCCGAGGGTCACGAAGCTCATGCCCATCTTGGCCAGGGTGTAGCCGGTGTGCGGCCCCCACCATTTGGGCTCGAGGTTGATCGGCGGCGCCAGCGACAGGATGTGCGGGTCCGGCGCCTGCAGCAGGTACGGCAGGCAGGCCTGCGCGCACAAGAAACTGCCGCGCGCATTGACCTGCTGCATCAGGTCGAAGCGCTTCATCGGTGTCTCCAGCGTGCCCTTGAGCCAGATCGCGCTGGCGTTGTTGATCAGGATGTCGATGCCGCCGAAGGCATCGACCACGGCCGCGACCGCGGCGCGGACCTCGTCCTCCTCGCGGATGTCGCATTTGAGCGCCAGCGCCTGGCCACCGGCGGCCTCGACCTCGGCGGCGACGCTGTGGATGGTGCCGGGCAACTTGGGATTGGCGACGTCGGATTTGGCCGCGATCGCGACATTGGCGCCGTCGCGGGCGGCACGCAGGGCGATGGCGCGGCCGATGCCGCGCGAGGCGCCGGTGATGAAGAGGGTCTTGCCGGACAGGGTGCGCATGGCTATCTCCTGGGTGCGATTCTGGGCCAGTCGCTCAAGGCTCAGGGTTTGGGGCCTTGGCCTTCGTTGTCTTCCCATTTCAGCAAGCGGCGCGTTACGAACCGGTAGATCGGCTTGCCGGTGGCGAACCAGGCGTCGCGCAACCAGGAATGGCGCTTGAGCAGGCGCCGCTCGACCGGGGTCAATGCCTGCGGGCAATAGGTGCGCTTGTGCTTGAGCAGGTGGCGCAGGTCCTCGCGCGCGAGCAGGCGCATCCAGCGCGCGCGCGGGTCACCGCGGGTGGCCAGCTGGAAGTCGATGATCGCCGGCCGGCCATCGGCGAGCACCAGCCAGTTGGCCTCCTTGGCCAGGTCGTTGTGGGCCAGACCGCGCCGGTGCAGCCGCTGCAACAGGCGTCGCGCACGGTGGAAATAGGCCAGGTCGCCGTGTGGCGGGCGCTGGTACATGGCCGCACCGTCAAGGTAGCTGCGGTCGAGGCGGCGCCCATCCCAGCGCAGCAGCTGCGGGGTCGCGGCCAGGCCGTCGACCTGTCGCAACGCTCGCGCCTCGCGCCGCGCCAGCCACCAGGCCGGCAGGCGCAGCCACGGCGGCACGTGGGCGAGGTCGCGGCGCACGAACAGACCGCGTGCGTCGCGCATCAGCGCGATCCGGCCGAAGCTGTCGGCTTTGAGGGCTTGCACTTCGACGGCGTGAGCGGAACGCATGGCACCAGTGTACGGAATCGTTCCGATCACAGCCGGCGCCATCGCTGGCAAGTGACCCCTGGCCATCGCGCCGTCATTGACGCGCTGCCTATAATCGGCCGATGGAACCGGCCTGGATCGAAAGCGCGACCGCATGGATCGCCGCACACCCTATCGCCGCCGGCGCAGTGATCTTCCTGATCGCATTCTGCGATGCCCTGGTCATCCTCGGCATCGTCGTGCCTGCGCTGCCGTTGCTGTTCGCCGTCGGTGCGCTGGTCGGACTGGGTCACATCAATGGACCGTACGCGCTCGCGTGCGCCACGCTCGGCGCGTTCTTCGGTGACGCGCTGAGCTACTGGGTCGGGCGGCGCTGGGGCGTGCAGCTGCGCGGCCGCTGGCCGTTCTCGCGCTACCCACAGTGGCTCGACCGCGGTGAAGCGATGTTTCGCCGTCACGGCAGCAAGA
Organism: Lysobacter cavernae; assembly: GCF_042648505.1. Taxonomy (NCBI): domain Bacteria; kingdom Pseudomonadati; phylum Pseudomonadota; class Gammaproteobacteria; order Lysobacterales; family Lysobacteraceae; genus Lysobacter; species Lysobacter cavernae. The sequence continues at coordinate 419,726 of NZ_JBHRXK010000004.1, read as the reverse complement.
GCATCGTGATCGCACGCTTCGTCGGCGCGGTGCGGCCGTTCGTGCCGGCGATCGCCGGCATGCTGCACATGCCGCTGCGCCGCTACGCACTGCCGAGCGTGGGCGCGTGCGTGGCCTGGTCGGCACTGTTCCTGGCGCCGGGCTGGGTGCTGGGCGCGTCCTACGACGCAGTCGCGGCGGTGGCCGACCGGCTCGCGATCGTGCTCGGCGCGTTGGTGCTCGCGGTCGCGCTGGTCTGGGCCTGCGTGCTCTACACCTGGCGCTGGTTCGCCGCGCATGCCGACAACCTGCTCGCCCGTGCCCTGTACTGGACCCGGCACCACCCGCACCTGGGCCGCTATGCCGCGGCGCTGATCGACCCGAACCGGCCGGAGTCGCCGTCGCTGCTGATGCTGGCGGTGTGCCTGCTGGCGATCAGCTGGGCCTGGTTCACCCTGCTGGCGACGCTGCTCGCCAGCGGCGGCCCGCTGGTGATCGACCACCGCATCCACGAGTTCATGTGGGGCCTGCGCAATCCGCTCGCCGACCGCCTGATGGCGGGCCTGGCCAGCCTCGGCGACGCCGCGGTGCTCGGCCCGGCCGCGGCGGTCGCGCTGGGTTACCTGCTGTGGCGCAAGCGCTGGATGGCGGCGGCGCACTGGCTGGCGGCGATCGTGTTCGGCCTGGTGCTGACGGCCCTGCTCGAGGCGGCGATCGACATGCCACGGCCGCCGACCGCACCGGCCGGGTTCGGCTTCCCGTCGGTGGCGGTGACGATGTGCACGATCGTGTTCGGCTTCTTCGCCGTGCTGATCGCGCGCGAACTGCCCGGCCGCACGCGGGTGTGGCCGTACCTGCTGGCCGGGGCGGTCACCACCGTGGTCGGCTTTGCCCGCCTGTACCTGGGCGCGCATTGGCCCAGCGACCTGGTCGGCGGCACCCTGTTCGGCATCCTGTGGCTGCTGGTGCTGGGCATCGCCTACCGTCGCCACGTCGCGCGATCGTTCTGGATGCGACCACTGGCGTGGCTGTTCTATGTCACTTTCTCGGTGGCGGCGCTGTGGCACGCGCCGCGTTCGGCCGATGCGCTGCTGGCCAAGTTCGCCGCAGCCACGCCGACCACGATGCTCAGCCCGGACGAATGGTGGCAGCGCGACTGGGCGACCTTGCCGGCGCAGCGCAACGAGCGTGACCTGCGTCGGCGCTGGCCACTCGACCTGCAGGTCGCCGGGCCGCTGGCACCGCTGCGCGCGCGCCTGGAAGCTCAGGGTTGGCGCGTGCAGCCGCAGGCGGACTGGGTGGACACCGTGGGCCTGCTCGACGATGACACGCCGTCGCACGAGCAGCCGGTGCTGCCGGCCACTCTGGATGCACAGGCCGAAGCCTTGCTGCTGCTGCGCGACGGCGCCCATGAGGACGAGCAATACGCATTGCGGTTGTGGCCGGCGCCGGCCGTTCTCGACGACGGCACGCCGCTGTGGCTGGGCAGCAGCCAGACCCTGCGCCTGACCAAGCCGCTGGATGCAGCCGCGCTGTGGTTGCCGGCACCGGGCGATGGCCAGGCCCACGCCCTGGTGCGTGCCGCGCTCGCTGACTTCGAGGCGACCGAAGCCCCGCACCCGCAAGGCGGCACGGCCGTGCTGCGCCTGCGCACCGGCGTACCGGCGCCGGCGAACTCAGGGCAATAACGCCAGCAGGCGATCGAGCCGTTGGTGCGGGTCGTCGAGTTGCAGCAGTTCCTGCCGCTGCGCGTCCTGCAGCGGCAGCAATTCGGCCAGGCGCCAACCGACCCAGGCCGCGTCGTCCAGGCGCGCGTGCGGAGCCTTGGCGTGCTCGCCGCCGATGTGGTCGAGCAACTGCTGCAGCAGCGTCGCCAGCAGACCGTGCTCGGGCCGCACCACCTCGTCCGGATCGGAGCCGCACCACTCCACCTCGGCGACCTGCAGGCCGTTGTCGCGCACCCGCACGCGCCGCGCATGGAAGCGGCGCGTGCCGCGCACGCGCAGGGTCAGCAAACCGTCATCGCCGCGGCCGAAGTCCTCGATCACCGCCTCGGTGCCGTACGCCGCCGCCGTGGTTGGCGCACCGACCTCCTCGCCTTTGAGGATCAGGCAGATGCCGAAACCACGGCCGCTGCGGCCGCAGTCGCGGATCAGGTCGAGGTAGCGCGGCTCGAACACGCGCAGGCCGATCGCGGCGCCGGGCACCAGCACCGTGTGCAACGGGAACAGTCCCAGCGATTCCGGGGCGGACGTGTCGGCCGACATGCCCGCAGTGTACCGGTCACCGGACGGGTCATCCCCAACCACGGGCGTCACCGATGACTCAGCCGGCCGCCTGATCGCGCAAGGCGGCGAAGAACCGCCGCGGTGCGCCGTCAAAGCCGCCGTTGGACATGAACACGACGTGGTCGCCATGGCGCACGCGCTCGCGCAACGCCGCGATCAAGGCGTCGACGTCGGGAGCGGCGACGCCTTCGCCGCGCAGGCCGGCCACGACCTTGCCGGCGTCCCAGGCCAGTTCCGGGCGATGCAGGAACACCACGACATCGGCGCCGTCGAGCGAGGGCGCCAAGGCATCGGCGTGTGCGCCCAGCCGCATCGAATTGCTGCGCGGTTCCATCGCCACCAGGATTCTCCGTGCGTCACCGACCTTGGCACGCAGGCCGGCGAGCGTGGTCGCGATCGCCGTCGGGTGATGGGCGAAATCGTCGTACACGGTGATGCCATCGACCTCGCCGATGACCTCGAGGCGGCGCTTGACGCTGTGGAACTGCGCCAGCGCCGGCAGCAGCGTCGCCACTTCGACGCCAATGGCATGGCTGGCCGCGAGTGCCGCCAGCGCGTTCATCACGTTGTGACGGCCGAGCAACGGCCAGTGCACTTCGCCGACCTCGATGCCGCGGTGCACGACCACGAACGCGCTGCCGTCCTCCTGCAGCAGGCGCGCGGTCCAGTCGAACGCGGCGCGCGCGGCGGCGCCCTCGTCGGCACGGTCACCGTGCTGCAGTGCAGCCTGTGACGCCACGGCCAGGCTCGCATCGAGACCGAAGGTCTCCACCGGCGTCCAGCAGCCCATCGCCAGCACCTGCGCCAGGTGCTGATCCTCGCCGTTGACGATCAGCCGGCCGCGACGCGGCACCGTGCGCACCAGGTGGTGGAACTGGCGCTGGATCGCGGCCACGTCCGGGAAGATGTCGGCGTGGTCGTACTCGAGGTTGTTGAGGATCGCCACCAGCGGCCGGTAGTGGACGAACTTGCTGCGCTTGTCGAAGAACGCGGTGTCGTATTCGTCGGCTTCGACCACGAACTCGCGGCCCGCACCGACCCGCGCGGAGGCACCGAAGTCCTCGGCGACGCCGCCGATCAGGAAGCCCGGCTCGCGCCCGGCCGCCTGCAGCAGGTAGGTCAGGATCGAGGTGGTGGTGGTCTTGCCGTGGGTGCCGGCCACGGCCAGCGTGTCGCGGCCGGGCAACAGGTTCTCACTGAGCCACTGCGCGCCGGAGGTGTAACGGCGGCCGTCGTCGAGCACCTGCTCGACCGCGGCATTGCCGCGCGAGAGCGCGTTGCCGATCACGACCTCGTCGCAATCGGCGGAAATATGTTCGGGCAGGTAGCCCTGGCGCAAGGCGATACCGAGCTGTTCGAGTTGCGTCGACATCGGCGGGTACACCGCCTGGTCGCTGCCTTCGACCTCATGGCCGAGTTCGCGCGCGAGGGCGGCGACGCCGCCCATGAAGGTGCCGGCGACACCCAGAATATGTAGCTTCAAGATCGCGACGTCCCAAGTGATCGCATCGAAGGCCGGCGAAGCGACTCCAGCACGGCGCCGACGCCCCCTCTCCCGCACGCGGAAGAGGGAGCAAAAGCAAACATCAGCCGACTTCCTTCACCGGCGCCAGCGCCTCGAGGATGCGGTTGAACACCTCGTCGAGCGAGCCGACGCCGTTGACCACGGTCAGCTGGCCGTGCTGGCGATAGAACTCGATCACCGGCGCGGTCTGGGTGTCGTAGATGGTGAGGCGCTTGCGCACCGATTCCGGGTTGTCGTCGGCGCGGCCTTCGGCCTGGGCGCGGCCGGCGATGCGCTCGACCAGCAGTTCGGTCGGCACCTCCAGCTGCACCGCAAAATCCATCGGCTGGCCGATACGCTTGAGCAGGTGGTCCAGGGCATCGGCCTGGGCCTGGTTGCGCGGGTAGCCGTCAAGAATGAAACCGCCGGCGGTGTCCGGACGCGAGAAGCGGTCCTCGAGCATGCCCAGCAGGATCTCGTCCGAGACCAGATTGCCGGCAGCCATGATCTCCTTGGCTTCGAGGCCGAGCTTGCTGCCGGCGGCCACCTCGGCACGCAGCAGGTCACCGGTGGAAATGTGCGGCACCTGCAGGTGCTCCTTGAGTCGCGCAGCCTGCGTGCCCTTGCCGGAACCGGGCGCGCCCAGAAGTACCAATCGCATCAACATCGCTCCTGAAACAAGAAAATCTGGCGTGCGGACCGCTCGGGCCCCGGCGACCCCGGCCGAAAGCCGGCCCGGTCGCCTGCCGGCGGCGCGGCGCTACACTCGAGCGACCTCACCCCGCCGGGCAAATAGTGCGGTCAGCTTACCGCATCCCGGCCGCAATCCTGGAATGGACATGGCCTCCGGAACCCTGCTGTACGCGCAATCGGGCGGTGTCACCGCCGTCATCAACGCCACCGCCGCCGCCGTGATCGAGGCCGCCCGTGCCCGCAAGGTCAAGGTGCTCGCCGCCCGCAACGGCATCCTCGGCGCGCTGCGCGAGGAGCTGATCGACACCTCGAAGGAATCAGCGGCAGCAATCCAGGCGCTGGCCCACACCCCCGGCGGCGCCTTCGGCTCGTGCCGGGTCAAGCTCAAATCGCTCGACGCCGACCGCGCCCGCTACGAGCGCCTGCTGGCGGCGCTGAAAGCCCACGACGTGCGCTGGTTTCTCTACAACGGTGGCAACGACTCGGCCGACACCGCGCTCAAGGTCTCGCAGCTGGCGGCCGAATTCGACTACCCGTTGACCTGCATCGGCGTACCCAAGACGGTCGACAACGACCTGGCGGTGACTGACTGCTGCCCGGGGTTCGGCTCGGCCGCCAAGTACACCGCGGTGTCGGTGCGCGAGGCCGCGCTCGATGTCGCGGCGATGGCCGACACCTCGACCAAGGTGTTCGTCTACGAGGCGATGGGCCGCCACGCCGGCTGGCTCGCCGCGGCTGCCGGGCTGGCCGGGGCAGGCGCCGACGATGCGCCGCACCTGATCCTGTTCCCGGAGCGGCCGTTTGACGAGGCCGCCTTCTTCGCCCGGGTGAAGGCCACGGTCGAGCGCGTCGGTTACTGCGTGGTCGTCGCCAGCGAGGGCATCCAGACGCCGGACGGCCGCTTCGTCGCCGATGCCGGCGGCGGCAAGGACTCGTTCGGCCACACCCAGCTCGGCGGCGTTGCCTCGCACCTGGCCGGCCGGGTGAAAGACGTGCTCGGCTACAAGGTGCACTGGACCCTGCCCGATTACCTGCAGCGCTCGGCCCGGCACCTGGCGTCGAAGACCGACCTCGAACAAGCCCAGGCGGTGGGCCGCAAGGCCGTCGAGTTCGCGCTCAAGGGCATGAACGCGGTGATGCCGGTGATCGTGCGCACGTCCGATGCGCCGTATCGCTGGAAGATCGAGGCCGCGCCGTTGAGCAAGGTCGCCAACCACGAAAAGAAGATGCCGGCGGGCTTCATCCGCAAGGACGGCTACGGCATCACCGCCAGCGCGCGCCGCTATCTGGAGCCGCTGATCCGCGGCGAGTCACCGCCGCCGTACGGCCGCGACGGATTGCCAAAATACGTGACGCTGAAGAACGCCGCAGTGCCGCGCAAGCTGCCCGATTTCACCGCCTGAACAAAGGCCGCGCTACCGTGCCGCCATGGCCCTGATCCTGCCACCGCTGAAGGCGCTGCGTCCGTACGTGGCAAGCGTATGGGCAAGCGCCCGCGGCGAAGCCACCGCGACCGGCCGCGAGCACGTGCTGCCGTGCGGCCAGATGCATCTGGCGGTGCGGCTGGACCACGCACCACTGCGGTTGTTTGCCGATGCCGACGATCGCGCCGGTGACGTCATCGGCGATGCGGTGGTCGCCGGTGCGCGCGCCGGCTACTACATCAAGGACATGTCGGTGCCGGCGCGCTCGGTCGGCGTGCAGCTGCGCCCGGGTGCGGCTGCGGCATTGTTTGGCGTGTCGGCGGCAGCACTGCAGGGCCACCACGTGCCACTGGACGCGCTGTGGGGCGCCGACGCACGCCGCCTGCGCGAGCGCCTGCATGAAACGCCCGATCCCCGCGCGCAGCTCGACGTGCTGCAAACGCTGCTGCTGGCGCGGCTGCGCGTGCGTGCCTTGCATCCGGCGGTGGCGCAGGCGCTGGTGCGGATGGAGATGGGCACCAACCACGACGACCTTGGCATCCGCGGCCTGGTTGATGGCGCCGCCAGCAGCCACCGCCATTTCATTGCCCGCTTCCGCGACGCCACCGGCCTGTCGCCGAAACGCTACACACGCGTGCTGCGCTTCCGGCGCCTGCTGCAGGCCTTCGCTGCCGACCCGACGCGGCCGTGGATCGACCTCGCCCTCGCCGCCGGCTACAGCGACCAATCGCACTGCATCCGCGAATTCCGCGAGTTCGCGGGCGTCGCCCCGCAGGCCTATCGCCGGGCGACGGGCGCTGCGCCGCTGCATCTGCCGATGCCAGGGCGACGCTGAGCCGCGGTCAATTTCGTGCAAGACGGCATCCCACGCGAAGCCTACCGTGGCCTCGCCCATCCATCAGGAGTGCGTCATGACCGTGCATGAGCTGTTCCCCTACCTGTGCGTACGCGATGCCGCGCAGGCGATCGCGTTCTACGGCGCGGTGTTCGATGCCACCGAGCAGTTCCGGCTCAATGAGCCCGGTGGCCGCGTCGGCCACGTCGAACTCGCCTTCGGCGACACCACGCTGATGCTGTGCGAGCAGTACCCGGAGTACGACATCCGCGAGCCGAACCCGAGCGCCGGCACCAGCGTCACCCTGCATGTCCACGTCGACGATGCCGACGCCGTCATCGCCCGCGCCCTCGCCGCCGGCGCCACTTTGCTGATGCCGGCCAAGGATCAGTTCTACGGCGAGCGCTCGGGCGTGTTCCGCGACCCGTTCGGCCACCGCTGGAACGTCGGCCACAGCATCGAGGAAGTGACACCGGAGGAGATGCAGCGGCGCTACGACGGAATCGTCGAACCCTGCTGAGCGACGCGGCGCGTCATCTGCCGTCGAGCACGCCTTCGAGCATTGCCCGTAGCGAACGCCAGCACGACCGCCTTTGGGTTGGTCGTGCCGGGCTGTAGGTTCGACGCTCCGAGGCACGATTTTCGACCGGGCAATTTCGACCGGGCGTTCTTGCTTGATCGCATCCGCGATCAAGCCACGCCTGCCTCAGCCGCCGCAGGCCTTGCCCTCGACCGACATCGCCGCGGCGAACACCGGCACAGCCGGCATCTTGTTGGTGGCGGCGACCTGCTTGGAGTCCTGCAGGTAGATGCGCGCCTGTCCCTGTGCGTCGAGCTTGGGCGGCACCGCCGTCGCGGCCGGCTTGCGCCACACCCGCACCACCGCCTGCTGCGAGGGGCAGACGGCATTGGGTACGCGGATGAGATCGTTGAACTTCCAACCCGTCTGCTCGGACGGCTTGACCTTTGCGGCATCGACAAAGCGCGCGCGTGGCTGGCAGGTCGGACTGGTTCGCACCACCGCGAACTTGTAAGGGTCGGCGGCCTGGCCGGTAAACATGCCCTCGATGCGCGCGCACGCCTCCGGGATCTGGCGCAACGTGTGCACCGCGTTCACGGCCTGCGGCTGCACCGTGCCGCGGTTGATCTCGGGCTTGGGATCGGCCGCCGACACCGGCAGCGACACAGCGGCGAGCAGGGTGAGGGCCAGGCGCATGGCAAGCTCCAACGATTCGTGACTTGGGTCGCAGGCTGCCACGTGCGCGCTGAACCGCGCTTTCATGGACGGCCCGCCCGGTTCCACGGTTCACGGGCCTGTGCCATAGTCCCGGCGTTGCCCACGGCCCCACCCGTTAATGCGGCAGCATCACAACTCAAGGTACACGTCCGTTGTTGTCCGATGTCCACTCTAATGGGGAGGGGTTCATGCTGGAGCAGTACGGTTTGACCTTGGCGCTGGTTTGCGCCGTCATCGCGATCCTGTACGGGATCATTTCCGCGCGCTGGATCAGCGCACAACCCGCCGGCAACGAACGCATGCAGCAGATCGCCGGCGCGATCCAGGAAGGCGCACGCGCCTACCTCAACCGGCAATACATCACCATCGCCATCGCCGGCGCGGTGCTGTTCGTGTTGATCGGCATCTTCCTCAAATGGCCTACCGCGATCGGCTTCCTGATCGGCGCGGTGTTGTCCGGTGCGGCCGGCTACATCGGCATGAACGTCTCGGTGCGCGCCAACGTGCGCACCGCCGAGGCCGCGCGTCGTGGCATCGGCCCGGCGATGGACGTGGCGTTCCGCGGCGGCGCGATCACTGGCATGCTGGTGGTCGGGCTCGGCCTGCTCGGCGTCGCCGGTTACTGGATGGCATTGGGCTACATGGGCATCACCGGCGAGCCGGCGTTGCACGCCTTGGTCGGTCTCGCGTTCGGCGCCTCGCTGATCTCGATCTTCGCGCGCCTGGGCGGCGGCATCTTCACCAAGGGCGCCGACGTCGGCGCGGACCTGGTCGGCAAGGTCGAGGCCGGCATCCCCGAGGACGACCCGCGCAACCCGGCGGTGATCGCCGACAACGTCGGTGACAACGTTGGCGACTGCGCCGGCATGGCCGCCGACCTGTTCGAAACCTACGCGGTCACCATCATCGCGACGATGCTGCTGGGCGGCCTGATGACGGCGCAAGCTGGTGCCAACGCGGTGCTGTACCCGCTGGTGCTGGGCGGCGCGTCGATCATCGCCTCGATCATCGGTGCGTTCTTCGTGAAAGTTAAGGCCGGCGGCTCGATCATGGGCGCGTTGTATCGCGGCGTGATCGTGTCGGCGGTGCTGGCGGCGATCGCGTTCTACCCGATCACCAGGTCACTGATGGCCGACAACAGCCACGGTGCGATGAACCTGTACTGGTGCGCGCTGATCGGGCTGGTGCTGACCGGTGCGATCGTGTGGATCACCGAGTACTACACCGGCACGCAGTTCAAGCCGGTGCGGCACATCGCCGCCGCCTCCACCACCGGCCACGGCACCAACATCATCGCCGGCCTGGGCGTGTCGATGAAATCGACCGCACTGCCGGTGATCGCGGTGTGCGCGGCGATCTGGGGGGCGTTCGCGCTCGGCGGCCTGTACGGCATAGCCATCGCCGCGACCGCGATGCTGTCGATGGCCGGCATGATCGTCGCCCTCGACGCCTACGGCCCGATCACCGACAACGCCGGCGGCATCGCCGAGATGGCGGAGCTGCCCCCGGAAGTGCGCAGCATCACCGACCCGCTCGATGCCGTCGGCAACACCACCAAGGCGGTGACCAAGGGCTACGCGATCGGTTCGGCCGCACTGGCGGCGCTGGTGCTGTTCGCCGACTACACCCACAACCTGTCGGCCAACAACGGCGGCGCCACACTCGCCTTCGACCTGTCCGACCACGAGGTGATCATCGGCCTGCTGATCGGCGGCCTGATTCCCTACCTGTTCGGCGCGATGGCGATGGAAGCGGTGGGTCGTGCGGCAGGGGCCGTGGTCGAGGAAGTGCGGCGCCAGTTCCGCCAGATCCCCGGGATCATGGAAGGCACCGGCAAGCCGGAGTACGACAAGGCCGTCGACATGCTGACCAAGTCGGCGATCAAGGAAATGATCGTGCCGTCGCTGCTGCCGGTCGTGGTGCCGGTCGTGGTCGGCCTGGTGCTGGGTCCGAAGGCGCTCGGCGGGTTGCTGATCGGCACGATCGTCACCGGCCTGTTCGTGGCGATCTCGATGACCACTGGCGGCGGCGCCTGGGACAACGCCAAGAAGTACATCGAGGACGGTCACCACGGCGGCAAGGGCTCCGATGCGCACAAGGCGGCGGTCACCGGCGACACCGTCGGCGACCCGTACAAGGACACGGCGGGACCGGCGATCAACCCGCTGATCAAGATCATCAACATCGTCGCCCTGTTATTGGTTCCGCTCCTGTAAGCGAACGGGGGTCATCGAAGTGACTCCCGCGCGACACCAACTCCCCCTCTCCCGCTTGCGGGAGAGGGTTAGGGGAGAGGGACGCAGATCGCGGTGACCTCTGCAGCACCGAAAGGCGGCCTCCGGGCCGCCTTTTTCATGGCAACGGCTTCGCCGCCCCCCTCTTCCGGCCCTTCGGGCCACCTTCTCCCGCGAGGGGAGAAGGAAAGCGTCCCTGCCCCTGCGCAGGAAAGGGGCTAACGGCCATGCCTGCTGCGCCGCAGCAGCCAGCCGCGTAAAATGCCGACCCCGCTTTCCTGAAAGCACCCTCCCCGGCCCGCCCCACGGCGCGGCCACCAGCAGTTGGAGCAACGAATGGGCCTGGACCTCGTCCCCACCGGCAAGAACCCGCCGGATGAGATCAACGTCATCATCGAAATCCCCAAGGACGCCGAGCCGGTCAAGTACGAGGTCGACAAGGCTTCTGGCGCGATCTTCGTCGACCGCATCCTGTCCACGCCGATGCGCTACCCGTGCAACTACGGCTACGTCCCGCACACGCTGTGCGGCGACGGCGATCCGGCCGACGTGCTGGTGATCCTGCCGCTGCCGCTGGTGCCGGGCTCGGTCATCCGCGCAGTGCCGGTCGGCGTGCTGAAGATGAGCGACGAGGCCGGCAGCGACGAGAAGCTGATCGCGGTGCCGGTGCCGAAGATCTTCGGCGGCTACGCCCACATCACCGACATCGAACAGGTCTCGCAGCACTGGCTCGATCGCATCGGCCACTTCTTCGAGCACTACAAGGACCTGGAGAAGGGCAAGTGGGTGAAGATCGAAGGCTGGGGCAACGCCGCCGAGGCCAAGGCCATCCTCAACGAGGCGATCGCGCGCTACAACGCGATCGAAGAAGCCGACAAGCCGAAGTTCTGATAGCGCTGCGTTCGCGTCATGAAAAGGCCGCCCGATGGGCGGCTTTTTTTGTGGTCCTTCGCGGAAGTCCGGGTTTGAAGCACATCAAGCCAGAGCCTCAGTTTGACGAAACCTGGCAGCTCAAGGTTTGTCCGGCGCCCTAGACCGACCTCTGCAACCCAGCCAAACGGGTCGCCAGTTTCTTCGGCGACACGCCACCGCGCACGCCGAGCTCCTGCGCGAACAGCGACACGCGCAGTTCCTCCAGGTCCCACCGCAGCGCCTGCCAATCGGATGCCGTGGCGATGCCGGCCTGATCGGCTTCGGTCAATGCGTCGGTGAACGGTTTGAGTTCGAGCATGCGCGCCTGGTCGCGGCTTGGGTCGCGCAACGCGCGCTCGCCACGCAGGGCCAGTGCCTTGAGATAACGCGGGTACTCACGCAGGGCTTCGGCCGGGACGTCACGCAGGAAGCCCGGAGGCGTCAGCGTCGCCAGGTGCGCGCGCATGTCGTCGAGGTTGCCGCTGGCCCAGCCCATCAGCGGCGACTCCAGCTTGGCGCGCGCCTCGGCCACCGCGCCCAGAATGGTCTCGGCCTGGCTCAGGCGCTCCATGGCTTCCGCGAACAACTGCTTGGCGATGGCCTCGCGCCGCGTCGCAAACGCGCTCGTGTCGCGGATCGCATCGAGCCCGTCGGCAGCCAGGGCCGCGAACGCACCATCGACCAGATCGGCGCGCAGGCGGTCGCCCTCTTTCAGGCCATCCCGACGCGGTGCCGCCGACTCGATCGCCGCGTACAGCAGGCCGGTCTTCGGTGACACCGGCAACTGCTTGCGCGCCTGTTTGAACTTGTCGGCCAAGGCGAGTGCGAGCAAGCGACGCACGCCACGCGGGTGCTCGCGCTGCGCGACCTCCTGCTGGGCGTGGACCCGCAGTGACACGCTCATCCCGTCGTCGTGCAGCGCCGGATAGGCCGGCACGCCGCCCGCGCCCGCTACAGAACGCGGCACCGGCGTATCGGGAAACCCGGTCAAGCCGTGCTGGGCGAGGCCGTCGGCGGCCCGGGCCGCAAACGCCGCCGTCGCCTGCTCGCCAAAACGGCTGCGCAGTTCATCGAGGTCGCGCGACTCGGCCAACACGCTGCGCCCGTCGCCGCCTTTCGCAGGGGCATCAAGCAGGCGCAGGTTGATGCGCAGGTGCGGTTCGAGTGCGGTCTCGTCGAAGTCGGTGGCGGCCACGGCGACACCGGTGAGTTTGTGCAGGAAGCGCGCCAGCGCGCCGGTGAAGGCATCGGCCTGCCCGCCCTGGTCGACACCGCTCGCCTCATGGAAGGCACGGGCGAAATCCGGCGCCGGCACGAAGTTGCGGCGCAGGGTCTTGGGCAGGGTCTTGATCAACGCCGCAGCCTTGTCGACGACGAAGCCTGGCGCCAGCCACGACAGTCGCACCGGATCGAGCGCGTTGAGCAGGTGCAGTTGCACCGCCACGGTCATGCCGTCATCGGGTGCACCGGGCTGGAAGCGGTACGTCACCGCCAGGCGCACGTCGCCAAGCGCGAGGTACGGCGGGAAGCGCGCGGCATCGCTCTCGTCGCCGACCATCAGGTCGGTGAGCGACCATTCCAGTTTCGCCTTCTCCGCGGCCGGCAACTTGCCGTACCACGCGTCCAGTGCCTGCGCGTTGTGCACCTGCGGCGGCAGCCGGTCCAGGTACCACTGCGTCATCCAGTCCTCGTCGACGACCAGACCGGCGCGGCGCTGCTTGGCCTCCTCCTCGTTCGCCTTGGCCAAGGTGGCGAGGTTGCGCGCGACGAACACGCAGCGGGTGTTGATCTCGCCGGTGACCAAGGCATCTCGGGCAAAGATCGCACGGCTTTCCTCGGGGAACAGCGCGCCGTAGTGGATCGGGCGCTTCGGCGCCAGCACCAGGCCGAACAGGCTGATCTGCTCGCTGCCGACCACGCGCCCCTGCGAGCGCGCCCAGTGCGGGTCGTGCTGGCGACGCGCGAGCAGGTGCGGCAACTCGGCGATCGCCCAGTCCGGCTCGATCGCAGCATTGGTCAGCGACCACACGCGCTCGGTGTCGAGCAAGGTCGCCGCCAGCACCCACGGCGGCGGTTTCTTCGCCAGCGGCGAACCCGGAAACAGTTGGAATTTGCGCCCGCGCGGGCCGTCGTACAGGCCGCCGCCTTTGCCCTCGCCGCGCAGGCCGCGCAGGCCGATCTGGGTCGGCAGGCCGGCGATCAGCGCGCGATGCAGCGTGACGTAGGCAGCGTTGTCCATCTCCGCGACCACGTTGTTCTGCTGCCAGCCCAGGTCATCGGCCATCAACTTGAGCTGGCGATGCAGCTCGCGCCACTCGCGCATGCGCAGGAAACCGAGGAAGCGTTTCTCGCACCAGGCGCGCAGTTTCGACTGGGTGAGCTCCTCGTGCGCGGCCTGGTAGGCGTCCCACAGCTTGAGGATGCCGACGAACTCCGACTTCGCATCGGCAAACTCGGCGTGGGCGTTGTCGGCGGCGGCGCGCTGGTCGGCAGGACGCTCGCGCGGGTCCTGGATGCCGAGGAAGGCGGTGACCGCCAGCATCTCGCGCAGGCAGCCGTGCGTGTTCGCGGCGACCAGCATGCGCGCCAGCTTCACGTCGACCGGCAAGCGCGCCATCAGCTTACCGGTCGCGGTCAGCTTGCGGGCGCGGTCGTCGTCGCCCACCTCGACCGCGCCCAGTTCGCCGAGCTGTTGCCAACCGTCGGTGATCGCGCGGGCATCGGGCGGTTCCAGGAACGGGAAATCTTCAATCCGTCCCAAACCCAGCGACAGCATGCGCAGGATCACTCCGGCCAACGCGGCGCGGCGGATCTCCGGGTCGGTGAAGCGCGGTCGCGATTCGAAATCGGCCTCGCTGTAGAGGCGGTAGCAGGTGCCCTCGCTGATGCGGCCGCAGCGGCCCTTGCGCTGGTCGGCGCTGGCCTGGCTGACCGGCTCGATATGCAGCCGGTCGAGCTTGCCACGCGGACTGTAGCGCTTGACGCGCGCCAGACCCGGGTCGACCACGTAACGGATGCGCGGCACCGTCAGCGAGGTCTCGGCGACGTTGGTCGCCAGCACGAAGCGCCGCTTCGGACCGGGATTGAACACGCGGTCCTGGTCGCGCACCGACAGCCGTGCGTACAGCGGCAGCACCTCGGTCTCGCGGTACTTGCGCCGTTCCAGCGCCTGGTGGGCGTCGCGGATTTCGCGCTCGCCGGACAGGAAGATCAGCACGTCGCCGCGCGGGTCTTCGCGGGTGATCTCGTCACAGGCGGCGACGATGCCGTCGTTGACCGTGCGCTCGCCCGCCTCGTCGCCCTCGCCTTCCAACGGACGGTAGCGCACCGAAACCGGATACCCACGGCCCTCGACATCGACCACCGGCGCGCCGCCGAAATGCGCGGCGAAACGCTCGGTGTCGATCGTCGCCGAAGTGACGATGACCTTGAGGTCGCGGCGCTTGAGCAGCAGCTGCTTGAGGTAGCCGAGCAGGAAGTCGATGTTGAGGCTGCGCTCGTGCGCCTCGTCGATCAGGATGGTGTCGTACTGCGACAGCCAGCGGTCGGACTGGATCTCGGCCAGCAAAATGCCGTCGGTCATGAACTTGACCGCGGTGTTGTCGCCGACATTCTCGTTGAAGCGCACCTGGTAACCGACCACGCCGCCGAGCGGCGTCTGCAGCTCCTCGGCCACGCGCCGGGCGACCGCGCGCGCGGCGATGCGGCGCGGCTGGGTGCAGCCGATCATGCCGGCGCTGCCGCGGCCGGCAGCCAGGCACAGCTTCGGCAACTGCGTGGTCTTGCCTGAACCGGTCTCGCCGGCGATCACCACCACCGGATGCTCGCGGATCAGCGCGACGATGCGCTCGGCCTCGGCGGCGATCGGCAACGACGGGTCGACCGGCACTCGCGGCAGCGAAGCCGCGCGCGCCTCGCGTTGCGCAACCGACACCGCCAGCGCCTGAGCGAAGGCATCGCGCGCCGCGGCATCGGTCGGCTTGCCGCTCCAACGCGACCACAAGCCGTGCAGACGACCGCGATCGCGGCTCAGCGCACCGTCGATCGCGCGGCGAGCCTGACGTAACGCGTTGCTGACATCAGCGTGGCTAGACTCCGCCGGACCCATTGATTTCATCGATCGCACTGCAAGGTAAAAACCATTTCACGCCGTGATCGGCACAGCCTATTGTCACCGCATTCCAACCAGGGAGTTACATCGTGGCCAAAGACAAACCCGCCAAGTCCAAGCCGGCCAAACCTGCCAAGCCGGCGGCGACCGGCAATGCCGCCTCGCCGGCCATCGATATCGGGATCAGTGGCGGCGACCGCAAGAAGATCGCCGAAGGGCTGTCGCGCTTCCTGTCCGACAGCTTCACCCTGTACCTGAAGACCCACAACTTCCACTGGAACATCACCGGGCCGATGTTCAACAGCCTGCACGTGATGTTCGAGGGCCAGTACACCGAGCAGTGGAACGCCCTGGACGAGACCGCCGAGCGCATCCGCGCCCTGGGTTTCAACGCGCCGGGCTCGTACGCGGAGTTCATCCGCCTCAGCTCGATCCCGGAAGAGCCGGGGCTGACCGAAGCGCCGGACTGGCGCGAGATGGTGCGCCAGCTCACCGTCGGCAACGAGGCGGTCGCGCGCACCGCACGCAAGGTGCTCAAGACTGCCGACGACGCCGGCGACGACCCGACCGTCGACCTGATGACCCAGCGCCTGCAGACCCACGAGAAGAACGCGTGGATGCTGCGCTCGCTGCTGGAGTGATCGGCAACGAGGCTTGCCGCCCTCTCTCTACCGCTTGCTGAAGAGAGAGGGCGTCACGCATGGCGTCGCCCGGGCAAGGCCACACCCGGGTTTGCTTTTTGTGGCGATCCGATCGGTATCGCATTGATCTCCCGGGCGCGTTCACCTACCCGGGCGACAAGCCGCCAGCCGTCCTACATCCCGTCCTGGCATTTCCCGACGGCCGTGGCGTGTGCGCCCGCTAAACTAGGCGCATGTCCGACGCTGCCCTCGACCTGCTCCGCCGCATTTTCGGCCACCCCGGCTTCCGCGGCGAACAGGCGCAGATCGTCGAACACGTGACCGGCGGCGGCGACGCCCTGGTGCTGATGCCCACCGGCGGTGGCAAGTCGCTGTGCTACCAGCTGCCGGCCCTGCTGCGCACCGGCTGCGGCCTGGTCGTCTCGCCGCTGATCGCGCTGATGCAGAACCAGGTCGAGGCCCTGCGCCAGCTCGGCGTGCGCGCCGCCTTCCTCAACTCGACCCTCGACGCCGCGGGCGCGGCCGAGGTCGAGCGGCAACTGCTGGCCGGCGAACTCGACCTGCTCTACGTCGCCCCGGAGCGGCTGCTGACCGCGCGTTTCCTGTCGCTGCTCGACCGCGCTCACGCGGGCGCGGGCATCGCTCTTTTCGCGATCGACGAGGCCCACTGCGTCTCGCAATGGGGCCACGATTTCCGCCCCGAATACCGCCAGCTGACCGTGCTGCACGAGCGCTGGCCCGACATTCCGCGCATCGCCCTGACCGCCACCGCCGATGCCCCGACCCGGCGCGAGATCGCCGAGCGGCTGGCGCTGGAGGACGCACAGCAGTTCGTCAGCTCGTTCGACCGCCCCAACATCCGCTACCGCGTCGTCCACAAGGACGGCGGCTCCCGCCAGCTGCAGGATTTCCTCGCCCGTCACCGCGGCGAGAGCGGCATCGTCTACGCGTTCTCGCGCAAGCGCGTCGATAGCACGGCCGAGCAACTGCAGGCCGCCGGCTTCGATGCCCTGCCCTACCACGCCGGCATGGACGCGGCCGCGCGCGCGGCCAACCAACGCCGCTTCCTGCAGGAGGACGGTGTGGTGATGGTGGCGACCATCGCCTTCGGCATGGGCATCGACAAACCCGACGTGCGCTTCGTCGCCCACATCGACCTGCCCAAGTCGATCGAGGGCTACTACCAGGAAACCGGCCGCGCCGGCCGCGACGGCGAGCCGGCCGAAGCCTGGCTGTCGTACGGGCTCGGTGACGTGGTCAACCTGCGGCAGCTGATCAACCAGGGCGAGGCCGGCGAGGAGCGCAAGCAGCTGGAGCTGCGCAAGCTCGACGCGCTGCTCGGCTACTGCGAATCGACACAATGCCGGCGGCAGGCGCTGCTGGGCTGGTTCGGCGAGCCGCACGCCGGCGCCTGCGGCAATTGCGACAACTGCCTGGAGCCGCCGCAAAGCTGGGACGGCACCCAGGCCGCGCGCAAGGCGTTGTCGTGCGTGTACCGCACCGGTCAGCGCTTCGGCGCCGGCCACCTGATCGACGTGCTGCGCGGCGTCGCCACCGACAAGGTCCGCCAATACGGCCACGACGGCCTGAGCACCTGGGCCATCGGCAACGACCTCGACGAGCGCCAATGGCGCGGCGTGTTCCGCCAGCTCGTCGCCGGTGGCCTGCTCGAGGCCGATGTCGAGCGCCACGGTGCGCTGCGCCTGACCGCGATCAGCGCGCCGGTGCTGCGTGGCGAGCGCGAGCTGCGCTTCCGCAACGAGCAGCCGCGGCCGCCACGCGGGCGCAAGACCCGCACGGGCACGGCCGCGGCGCCGATGATCGACCTCGCCCCTGACGACCTCGCCCGCTTCAACGCCCTGCGCGAATGGCGTGCGGCCACCGCGCGCGAGCAGAACGTGCCGGCCTACGTGATCTTCCACGACAGCACCCTGCGCGCGATCGCCGAGACCGCGCCCGACGACCTCGGCGAACTGTCGCGCATTCCCGGCATCGGCAGCAGCAAGCTCGACCGCTATGGCGAGGCGGTGCTGCAGCACCTGTTCGACCACATGCCTTGAGCGCCAGGTATCAACACTGGCGAACGCATCACAGCGTAGGTTCGTCGACCTCGGTCACGGCACGGGGCGAATACCGCCAGCGGCGAACCGTACGCTGAAAGAACAGACTGTTGGGAATCTGCAGCGTGGTCGCGGCCGAACCGTGCCCCTCGTCATCGCTCCCATTGCCGTCGGCATGCTCCTGCAGCGTGGTGTAGATCAGGTTGATGTCGATCACCCGCCCCTTCATGCCAGGCTCGGCGCCACGATCGAGCAATTCGATCTGGTCGTGCAGGCGGAACGGGCGCGTGATGAAGATCAGCATCGTGCAGAAGATGTTGGACAACACGCTCCAGGCGGCGAAGAACGCCACCGCCGCCACCGTGGCGAAACCGGTGAACGCAGTCCACAGCACCGTGCCGGATACGCCGATGCGCTCCAGCACCAGCAACAAGGCAGCCGCGTAGATGACGAAGCCGAACACCCGTCGCGCGCCCATTGCCAGTTCCTGCGGTAACGCGTAATGCGCGGCGATGCGCTGGATCACGCGCCGGGCCAGCGACCTCAGCAGCCACGCGGCAAGCAGGATCAACGCCACCTGGACCACCGGCACGATGACATCCAGCCATTGCCACAGCCACGCAGGCAGATGTTCTTTCATCACAGGCATACCTCACTCAGTACTTGGATGACACACGCTATCCGGGCAACCTGCCGGCGTTGGCAGGGTAACCAGCGCAAACCGATAGCGACAACGCCTGACCCCCGACGCGCCGCGATGCCACAACGACGAGGGACGAGGAAGACTGATCGCGGTGACCGCTACGGTGCCGCTTTGGTCAAGTGGTGGATCGTGATCGATTCGAGCCATCGACAGCGGATGTGAGTCCGATTCGAAGACCGACTGTTTGTGTGGTGGGCCGTGATCGATTCGAACCATCGACCAGCGGATGTGAGTCCGATTCGAAGACCGACTGTTTGTGTGGTGGGCCGTGATCGATTCGAACCATCGGCCAGCGGATGTGAGTCCGATTCGAAGACCGACTGTTTGTGTGGTGGGCCGTGATCGATTCGAACCATCGACCGGCGGATGTGAGTCCGATTCGAAGACCGACTGTTTGTGTGGTGGGTCGTGATGGATTCGAACCATCGACCAGCGGATTAAAAGTCCGATGCTCTACCGACTGAGCTAACGACCCACGCGGACCGGCCTTGCGCCGGGGCGTGCATTCTAACGCAGCGATCGCCCTTGATGCATTCGCAGGCGTTGGCGGTGCACTTGCGGCGACCGGCTGCGTTCAGACGTAGCGGGTCGGGTCGGCGACGCCGGCGGCGGCGAAACCCTCCGCGCGCAGGCGGCAGGCGTCGCAATGGCCGCAGGCACGGCCCTGCTCGTCGGCCTGGTAGCACGAGACCGTGTCGGCAAAGTCGACGCCAAGGCGGACGCCCTCGCGCACGATGTCGGCCTTGCTCAGGAACTGCAGCGGCGCGTGCACGCGGATGCCGGCACCTTCGACGCCGGCCTTGGTGGCCAGGTTGGCGAGGCTCTGGAACGCGGCGATGAACTCCGGCCGGCAATCCGGATAGCCGGAATAGTCGACCGCATTGACCCCGCAGAAGATGTCGGCGGCGCCGAGCACCTCGGCCCAGCCGAGCGCGACCGACAGCATGATGGTGTTGCGCGCCGGCACGTAGGTGACCGGGATGTCGTCCTTGGCGGCGGCCTGGCCGATCGCGTGGCCGTCGTTGTCCAGCGGCACGCTGATCGCCTCGTCGGTCAGCGCCGAGCCGCCGATGCTGCGCAGGTCGACATTCACCGTCTTGTGCGCGACCGCTCCGAGCGCTTTCGACACGCGGTCGGCGGCATCGAGTTCGGAGGTGTGGCGCTGGCCGTAGCGCACGCTCAGCGCGTGCACCGCGTAGCCCTGCTCGCGGGCGATGGCGATGACGACGGCGGAGTCCATCCCACCGGATACGAGGACGACGGCATTTTTCATTCCAGTAATCCGATCCATATCCATCACGATTCTGCAGAAGCGGCCGCGAAGCGCGGCGTGCCAGAGGTCAATCGCGGCTGAAGCCGCTCCTACCGAGGAAGGGCGCTTCAGCGGCCGGGCTCGTCGTTCCACAGGATCTTGTGCAGCTGCAGCTGGAAGCGCACCGGCAGCTTGTCGGCGACGATCCAGTCGGCCAGGTCGCTGGGCTTGATCTGGCTGAAGCTGGGCGAAAACAGCACGTCGCAGACATTGGTCAGGCCGTGCTGCACGACGACGTCCTTGGCCCAGTCGTAGTCCTCGCGCGAGCAGATCACGAACTTGACCTGGTCGTGCGGGGTCAGCAGTGGCAGGTTCGACCACAGGTTGCGGTGGACCTCGAGCGAGCCCGGGGTCTTGATGTCGAGCACGCGCGAAACGCGCAGGTCGACCTCGGAAATGTCGATCGCGCCGGAGGTTTCCAGCGACACGTCGTAGCCGGCATCGCACAGGCGCGTGAGCAGGCCGATGCAGCGCTTCTGCGCGAGCGGCTCGCCGCCGGTGACGCAGACGTGGCGGGCGCCGTGACTCGCGACCTCGGCGAGGATGTCGTCGATCTGCCGCCACTCCCCACCGTGGAAGGCGTAGGCGGTGTCGCAGTACTGGCAGCGCAGCGGGCAGCCGGTCAGGCGCACGAACACGGTCGGCCAGCCGATGCTGCGGGCCTCGCCTTGCAGGGACAGGAAGATTTCGGTGATCCGCAGCCGCTCTTGCGACGCTGCGGCCGCATCGGCGGTGACGGCGTTCATCGGGCTATTTTAGCGGAGCCGGCCGAGCTGGATCGCGTTGAGGCGGTCGCTGGCGGTGCGCGCGGCGTCGGTGCCGGGGTATTTCGTGGACACCTCGGCCAGGGTGCGCTCGGCCGCCTCGACCTGCTTGAGGCCGAACTGCGCCAGGCCGACCTTGAGCATCGCCCCCGGGGCCTTGTCATGGGTCGGGAAGCGGTCGAGCAGGGCCTGGAACTGCACCTGCGCGAGCTGGTAGTTCTGGGTGACGTAATAGCTTTCGCCCAGCCAATACAGTGCGTTGGGGGCGTAGGTGCCGTCCGGGTGGGCCTCGATGAAGGCCTGGAACAGCCGCGCCGACTCGGTGTAATCGCCGCCCTTGAGCGCGTTGAAGGCGGCGTCGTAGGCGCCGCGCTCATCGGCGTTCTTGGCCAGGGCACCCTTGTCGCCGTAGACCGCCGGCGCCCGTTCCTTGGGAGCGGCGGAAGCCGAGGACGGTGGCGTGACCGGTGCGGCTGCCCCGCCTTCCATGCGGTTGAGGCGGCCATCGAGGTCGAGGTACTGCGCCTTCGAGGATTCCTGCAACTGCTGGTTGCGGTGATTGAGCTCCTCGACCTGCGAGCGCAGGGCCTGCACTTCCGACTTGAGCTGGCTGACCTGGTTGAGCAGGTCGATGTTGCCCTGGGTGTCGGCCGCGCGCTGCTCGAGCACGGTCACGCGGTCGGCCAGGCTGGCCCGCTGCGCGGACGCGGGCGCGGCGGCCACGAGGGCCGCCGCGAGCGTTGTTGCAATGACGAACGTGCGCATCATTCCAAGCGATTACTTGGCGGTGTAGACGATCTCGACGCGGCGGTTCTTGGCCCAGCAATCCTCGCTCGAGTCGGTGCAGACCGGACGCTCTTCGCCGTAGCTGGTGACGGTGACCTGGCTGCCCGAGCCGCCGTTGGCCTGGACCGCCGAGGACACCGCGTTGCCGCGGCGCTCGCCGAGGCCGAGGTTGTACTCACGGCTGCCGCGCTCGTCGGCGTTGCCTTCCAGGGTCATGCGCGAGGACGGACGGTCACGCAGGTACTTGGCGTGGCAGCCGACGATGGCCTGGAACTCCGGACGCAGGCTGTCCTGGTCGAAGTCGAAGTAGACCACGCGCTGGCGCAGGCAGGCATCGGTGTCGAGGTCGTTCGGGCCGTACACGCCCGAGGTGGTCGGCTGCTCGGTGGCCGGCGCGGTGGTGCCGGTGTCGGCCGGCGGGGCTTCTTCCTTGACCTTCTTCGAGCAGGCGACGGCTGCGGTACACAGCACGGCGGCGAGCAGGATGCGGGTGGTGTTGTTCATGGTGCTTCCTCGTCAGTTAACGTGATACTGGTGGTCGAATTCTTGTTCGTTCTTGTGCTCGGTACCGGACCTGCATCGCCGATCAACGCGACAGTCGGAACGGTCCCCAGGCTGGCTCGCGCACATCCCCGTCGGCGAGTACCAGGCGCTGACGCACCCGGGCATCGGACGACACGGCGTAGAGCACGCCCCGGCGGCCTTCGCGCGCAGCATAAAGGATCATGGCGCCATTCGGGGCAAAGCTCGGCGACTCGTCGAGCGAACCGGGCGAAAGCGTGCTCCAGCGCGCGGAACCCAGGCCGGAATCCATCATCGCGATGCGGTAGGTGTTGCCGGCGCCCTGGGCGGTGGCGATCTTCTTGCCGTCGGCCGACACGCTGGCGCTGGCGTTGTAGCTGCCCTGGAAGGTGACGCGGGTCGCACCACCGCCGCTGGAAGCGACCTGGTAGATCTGCGGGCGGCCGCCGCGGTCGGAGGTGAAGTAGATGATGCCGCCGTCGGCGCTCCAGGTCGGCTCGGTGTCGATGCCGAAGTGGTTGGTCAGCTGGGTCAGCGCGCGGCTGCCCAGGTCCATCACGTAGATCTCCGGGTTGCCGCTGCGCGACAGGGTCAGCGCCAGGCGGCGACCGTCCGGCGAGAACGCCGGCGCGCCGTTGATGCCGCGGAACTTGGCGATCAGCTCGCGGCTGCCGGAGCCGATGTTCTGGATGTAGATCGAGGAGTTGCCGCCCTCGAAGCTGACATAGGCCAGCTTGCTGCCGTCCGGGCTCCACGACGGCGACAGCAGCGGCTCGGGCGAGCGCACCACGGTCTGCGGGTTGTAACCGTCGGAGTCGGCGACCATCAGCGCGTACTGCGCGGCCTTGCCGGTGCCGGTCGCGGTGACGTAGGCGATGCGGGTGAAGAACGCGCCACGGATGCCGGTGATCTTCTCGTAGACCGCATCGGCGACCTGGTGGGCGACGTCGCGCATGGCGTTGGCGCGCGCGGTCAGGGCGAAGCCGAGCAGACGCTCCTGCTTGGCCACGTCGAACAGCTCGTACTCGACGCGGTAACTGCCGGCACCGGCATCGAGCACGCGGCCAACCACGATGTAGTCCTGGTTGAGCGCGCGCCAGGTCGGGTAGTTGATCTCGCCACCGCGGCTGGGCTTTTCGACGATGTCCTTGGCCGGCAGCGGGCGGAACTGGCCGGAGCGGGCCAGGTCGGCGGTGACCACGCCGGCGACGTCGGTCTGCGGCGCCGTGCCGCCGCCCTGGTACGGCATCGGCACCACCGCGATCGGCAGGGCCGCGGCGTTGCCGCCGACGATATCGATCTCCAGTCCTTGCTGCTGGGCAGCGGCGGCAAGGGGCAGCAGGAGGGCGAGCAGCGAGGCCAGCCAGGCAAGGGGTCGTTTCATCGGCACTCCGGTCGGACTACGGGCAAAGGCATGACGAACTGGACAGACGATCTGTTCAGGTGGGCAATTGTTAACAGCTGCGCGGTGAACGTGGCCTCAAAGCTGAACCACGGTCCGTTGCGCCGGCGTGACATTCAGCGGTCTTCGGCGGTGAAGTTGATGTTGAGCTGGCGGTTGAACACCTTCTCGAACCCCGCGTACGGCAGCGGCTGGGCCTTGCGCACGGCGGCCTCGATCGAGCGCTGGCCTGCCTCGTCGTAGGCGCACGGCGAGGCCACCTCGGCCGACATCACGCTGCCGCCCGGCAGCTGCCGGATGATGATCCGGCAACGCGCGCCGATCGGCACGGTCTCCGGGCGCGTCCACTTGGACAGCACGGCCTCCTGGATCGCGGCCTGGTAACGCGCGAGCAGCCCCTCGTCGGTGCCGCCGCTGCCCGGCGCGCTGGCGGCGCTGGCCGAGTCGGAGGCCTGGCGCGCCTTGACGTCGGCGATCTGCGCCAGCCGCTGTTCGGCCAGCTGCGCCTCGCGCGTGGCAGCGGCGCGCTTGCGGCGGATCTCGTCGATCTGCTTCTGCCGCTCCACCTCCTGCTGGGCCAGGCGCTGCTTGCGCTCGGCCTCGCGCTGGCGCTCGACCTGGGTCAGGTCGACCTGGTCCTGGCGGCGTTTTTCTTCCTGCAGCGTGGTCTCGCTGGCCGGGGTCGGGGTCGGCAGGTCGACCACCGCGTCCTGGTTCTGCGTATCCGGGATCGGGATGAAGTCCTGTGCCTGCTGCTGTTGCGGCGTCGGCGCGTCCTGCGGCACCGGCTCGGGCAGCGGCTGCGGCAATGGCGCGCTTTCTTCGGGCTGCGGCTCCGGCTCGGGTGGCAGCACCGGCTCCTCGGCCGGTTCCGGCTGCCTGTTCAAGGTGCGCTGCATCGCCGACGACAACGCACTGGCGTCGATCAGCTCGGCCGACATCGCCCCAGCGGCGGCCGCGGGCGCCGCGCTGCGGGTCCACCACAAGCCGGCGAACAGCAGCACGAACAGCAACGCGTGCAGCGCCAGCGCGAGTCCGAAAGCCTGCGCGGTGTCGGCGCGGGTTTCCCGCATTATCGACCACCCTGCTTCTGGTCAGTGAGCAGGCTGACTTTTTCGACGCCCGCGCCGCGCAACAGGTCGATCGCGTCCATCACATGCTGGTACTTGGCAGCGCCCTCACCCGCCACGAGCACCGGCGCTGCCGGGTTCTGGCGATGGAACGCACCAACCCGGGCGGCCAATGCTTCTGCGCTCATCGATTGCGGCGCTTGGTCGCCCTTGACCGTCAGCGCGTAGCTGCCGTCTGGATACACCTGCACCACGACCGGCTCGGTTTTGGCATTGATCGACTTGGCCCTGGACTGCGGCAGGTCGATATCGACGCCGAGGTTCAACAGCGGCGCGGTGATCATGAAGATCACCAGCAACACCAGCATCACGTCGATGTACGGCACGACGTTGATCTCGGCTTTCAGTTTGCGCTTGCGGTGGCGGCGCCCGGCAATGACGGACATGGCGTTCCTCTCTCTTTGTCATTCCGGACGCAGTGAGAAATCTGCTGTTGCAGTGCCCAGCGAACAGCGGATCCCTCGTCATGCCCGGGATGACAGATAAAAATGGCGGGCTCAGCCCTCGTCGGCGTGCGCCTGGCGCTGCAGGATCGAGGAGAACTCCTCGGCGAAGGCGTCGTAGCGCACCGCCAGGCGTTCGACGCCGGTGGCGAAGCGGTTGTAGGCCCACACCGCCGGGATCGCCGCGAACAGGCCCATCGCCGTTGCCAGCAACGCTTCGGAGATGCCCGGGGCGACGTCCTTGATGCCGACCTGCTCGCTGCTGGCCAGCAACGAATGCATCGTCACCATGATGCCGAACACGGTGCCGACCAGGCCGATGTACGGCGAGGTCGAGCCGATGTTGGCCAGCAGCTCGAGGTTGTGCTCAAGGCCGTCCAGCTCGCGTGAGGCGGTGGCCCGCATCGCCCGCTGCGCGCCTTCGAGCTGGGCGCGGCTGTCGACGCCCTTGCGCTGGCGGATGCGGTTGAACTCGCGGAAACCGGCCTCGAAGATCGCCTCGATGCCGCCGATGTCGCGGTTGCGCTCGGTGGTGCCGGCGTAGAGCTTGGACAGCTCCGCGCCCGACCAGAAACGCTCCTCGAACTGCTCGGCCTCGCGCGCGGCGCGGCGCATGACGCTGCGCTTGCGGAAGATGATCACCCACGAAGCCACCGATGCCACCACCAGCAGCAACATGATCAGCTGCACCGGCAGGCTGGCCTTGAGCACCAGGTCAAGCAGGTCGAGGCTGTTGGCGGCAGTGCCGGCAGCGGCCTGGACGGCTGCGGTCGCGGCCTCTTCCGGCAAGGGCTCTACGGTGGCGGCCTGCAGCGCGGTCAACAATGGCGTCATGCTTGGTTCTCCGTGCCCGTCGCGCGGGACTGTGTCTGGTGTGGCTTTAGAAGCAGGTGATTAAGAAACTGATTAAGACGCGGGTTGTTCAAGGGCTTTGAGCTGGTCAAACAGCGGCGGCGGGATCGCGCGCGGGCGAAACGCCCCCGCATCGAGCGCCGCGACCCGCACCTGCGCGGTCAGCAGCAACTCGCTGCCGCGGTGGATCGCCTGCGCGAAGATCGCGCTGGCGCGCCGGCATTCCTGCAGGCCGGCGCTGACTTCCAGCGCGTCGTCCAGTCGCGCCGGCTTGAGGAAGTCGAGCTGCATCGCGCGCACCGCGAACACCAGATCGTATTCGCGGCGCAGAAGTTCCTGGCCGTAGCCCTGCGCGCGCATCCACTCGGTCCGCGCGCGTTCGAGAAACGCCAGGTACTGCGCGTGGTAGACCACCCCACCCGCGTCGGTATCTTCCCAATAGACCCGTGTCGGCCAACTGAACGCCGCGTCAACCATCGCGCTCGGATTCCGTGAAAAGTCCGTCGTTATTGGCTTTCGGCTTCAAGCCGATGTGCCGGTAGGCCTTGGCCGTGGCCATGCGCCCGCGCGCGGTGCGGATCAAATAGCCCTGCTGGATCAGGTAGGGTTCGATCACGTCCTCGAGCGTGCCGCGCTCCTCGCTGAGCGCCGCGGCCAGCGATTCGACGCCGACCGGGCCGCCGTCGAACGACTCGATGATGGTGCGCAACATGCGCCGGTCGAGCTCGTCGAAGCCCTCCGGGTCGACCTTGAGCATCGCCATCGCCGCATCGGCGACCTCGCGGGTGATGTCGCCGCCGGCACGGACCTGGGCGAAGTCGCGCACCCGCCGCAGCAGGCGGTTGGCAATGCGCGGGGTACCGCGCGAGCGTCGGGCGATCTCGGCCGCGCCTTCCGGCTCGCAGGCGATGCCGAGAATCTGCGCCGAGCGGCGCACGATCCGGGTCAGTTCCTCGGCGCTGTAGAACTCCAGGCGCTGGACGATGCCGAAGCGATCGCGCAGCGGCGCGGTCAGCAGGCCGGCGCGGGTGGTCGCGCCGATCAGGGTGAACGGCGGCAGGTCGAGCTTGATCGAACGCGCCGCGGGGCCCTCGCCGATCATGATGTCGATCTGGTAGTCCTCCATCGCCGGGTACAGCACTTCCTCGATCGCCGGCGAGAGGCGGTGGATCTCGTCGACGAACAGCACGTCGTGCGGCTGCAGGTTGGTCAGCAGCGCGGCCAGATCGCCGGCCTTCTCGATCACCGGGCCGGAGGTCTGGCGCAGGCCGACGCCGAGCTCGTTGGCGATGACATGGCTCAGCGTGGTCTTGCCCAGGCCGGGCGGGCCGAAGATCAGCACGTGGTCGAGCGCCTCGCCACGCTGCTTGGCGGCCTCGATGTAGATCTTCATCTGCTCGCGCACCGGCTGCTGGCCGAGGTACTCGTCCAGGCGCTTGGGGCGGATCGAGGCCTCGATGGCCTCGTCCTCGCGCGTGGCGCCAGCAGCGATGATGCGTTCGTCGTTCATGCGGCTATGTTCGCATGTGAGCGGGCCCGGGTCAGGCCCGAAAGTCCGGCCGCGCCTCACATTCCGCGGTTTCCATGGCGATTCCCTGTCGCGATCTCACAGCGCCACGCGCCGGCCAATCTCGATCAGGCGGTTGTCGGGGATGCGGAAGAACGCGGTAGCCGGCATCGCATTGCGCGCCATGTAGGCGAACAGGCGATCGCGCCATGCCGCCATGCCGGTGCGGTCGCCGGCGATGATGTTCTCGCGGCTGGTGAAGAAGGTCGTCTCCATCAGGTCGAAACCAAGCCCGCGCACCGCGCAGGCGTCGAGCGCGGCCGGGATGTCCGGGTCCTCGGCGAAGCCGAAACGGGCGTGGATGCGGTAGAACTCGCCGCCGAGCGGCTCGATGTGGACGCGCTGGCCGTCGGCGTACGGTTCGTCGAGCACCTCGACGGTGAGGATCGCGTTGCGCTCGTGCAGCACCTTGTTGTGCTTGAGGTTGTGCAGCAGCGCCTGCGGCGCCAGCGTCGGCTCGGTGGTCAGGAACAAGGCGGTGCCGGGCACGCGGGTCGGCGGGTGCGCAACCAGCGAGGCGATGCACGGCTCCAGCGGCACGCCCTGCGCGCGGATGTGCGCGGCCAGCAGCTCGCGGCCGCGGCGCCAGGTCACCATCACCGTGAATGCGGCGATGCCCAGCACCAGCGGGAACCAGCCACCGCTGCCGAGCTTCATCAGGTTGGCGCCGACGAAGGCCAGGTCGATCGTCAACAGCACCGCCGCCAGCGGCACCACCACCGCGAGCGGCCACTGCCAGAGCCGGCGCGCGACGATCAACGCCAGGATCGTGGTCATCAGCATGGTGCCGCTGACGGCGATGCCGAACGAGGCGGCCAGAGCGCTGGACGAGCGGAACCCCAGCACCGCGGCCAGCACCAGCACCAGCAGGATCGCGTTGACCGCCGGCAAGTAGATCTGACCGCGCATCTGCGACGAGGTCTGCAGCACGCGCATGCGCGGCAGGTAACCCAGCTGCATGCCCTCGCGGATCATCGAGTACGCGCCGGAGATCACCGCCTGCGAGGCGATCACGGTGGCGAGCGTGGCCAGGCCGATCATCGGC
Organism: Lysobacter cavernae; assembly: GCF_042648505.1. NCBI lineage: Bacteria > Pseudomonadati > Pseudomonadota > Gammaproteobacteria > Lysobacterales > Lysobacteraceae > Lysobacter > Lysobacter cavernae. The sequence continues at coordinate 391,282 of NZ_JBHRXK010000004.1, read as the reverse complement.
AGCAGCGCCCAGCCCGGCACCATCCGGTAGAACGGACCCGCCGCGGCCGAGGGATCGGCCAGCAGCAGTGCGCCCTGGCCGAAGTAGCTCAGCAGCAGGCACGGCAGCGCGACCGTGCTCCAGGCCCAACGGATCGGCCGCGCGCCGAAGTGGCCCATGTCGGCGTACAGCGCCTCGGCGCCGGTCAACACCAGCACCGTCGCCCCCAGGGTGGTGAAGCCGGCGAAGCCGTTGCGCAGGAAGAACTCGACCGCGTGGTGCGGGCTCAACGCCGCCAGCACCTCGGGACGCTGGAGCAGCGAAGCCAGGCCGAGCACGCCGATCACCAGCAACCAGACCAGCATCACCGGGCCGAACAGGCCGCCGACGCGCGCCGTGCCGAAGCGCTGCAACGCGAACAGGCCGAGCAGGATCAGCACGCTCAACGGCACGACCCAGCTCGCCAGGCCCGGCGCGGCGAGCTTCAGCCCCTCCACCGCCGACAGCACCGAGATCGCCGGGGTGATCACGCTGTCGCCGAAGAACAGCGCGGCACCGGCCAGGCCCGCCATCACCGCCCACCAGCGCAGGCGCGGCTGCCGGCGCAGCGCGCCTTGCGCCAGCGCGAGCAGGGCCATGATGCCGCCCTCGCCCTTGTTGTGGGCGCGCATGATGAACAGCACGTACTTCAGCGAGACCACGCCGACCAGCGACCAGAACGTCAGCGACAGGATGCCCAGCACGTTGGCGCCGGTTGGCCGTACGCCGTGGGCGCCAAAGGCCTCCTGCAGCGCGTACAGCGGGCTGGTGGCGATGTCGCCGAAGACGATGCCGAGCGCGGCCACGGCCAGCACCGGCAAGGCTTGTTGCGCATTCGCGCGGTGGGGCTGGCCGGCAACGGCCGCCCGATCGTCTGCTCGCATGAGTAAGCCGGCTGGGAAGAGGCCCTCTAGTCTGCGCAATGCCCGCGCAAAGTTGCCGTAAACAATTGCGCGAACGATTGCGCGGATCGGGCCGGCGGCCCGACCCGGTCATGCTCAGATCTCGACCTGGGCGCCCAGTTCGACCAGGCGGTTGCCGGGGATGCGGAAGAACCCGGTCGCTGGCGCAGCGTTGCGGTGCATGAACGCGAACAGCTTGTCGCGCCAGATCGGCATGCCGCGGTGGCGGCTGGCGACCACCGTCTCGCGGCTGGCGAAATAGGTGGTGTCCATCGGGTCGAAATAGGTGCCGCCGGCATCGCAGGAGCGCATCAGCGCCAGCGGCACGTCCGGCACCTCCATGAAGCCGAAGCGGATCACCACGCGGTAGAAGTCGTCGCCGATCGCCTCGATCTTGAGGCGCTGGTCGCGTGGCGCGTACGGCACCTTCAGCGTGGTCACGGTCAGGAACACATTACGCTCGTGCAGCACCTTGTTGTGCTTGAGGTTGTGCAGCAACGCGTGCGGCACCACGCCCTTGTCGGCGGTCATGAAGATCGCCGTGCCCGGCACCCGCACTGGCGGCGCCAGCATCAGGCCGGGCAGGAAGGTGTCCAGCGAGATGCCTTCCTTGCGGACCTCCTCGTGCAGCAGCTCGCGGCCGCGACGCCAGGTGCGCAGCAGGGTGAACACCACCACGCCCAGCATCAGCGGGAACCACGCCCCCTCGAAGAACTTGGCGCCGTTGGCGATCACGAAGCCCAGGTCGACGATGAAGAACAGCAGGCACAGCGGCAGCACCCACTTGCGCCAGTTCGGCCACAGCGCGCGCGCGACCAGGGCCAGCAGCAGGGTGTCGATCAGCATCGTCGCCGAAACCGAGATGCCGTAGGCGGAGGCCAGCGCAGTGGAGCTGCGGAAGGCCAGCACCACCACCAGCACCGTCACCATCAGCAGCCAGTTGATGTAGGGCACATAGATCTGGCCGATGGTCTCGTGCGAGGTGTGCTTGATCTGCATGCGCGGGATGTAGCCCAGCTGCATGGCCTGGCGCGCCACCGAGTAGGCACCGGTGATGACGGCCTGGCAGGCGATCACCGCCGCCATCGTCGCCAGTACGATCATCGGGTACAGGGCCCAGCGCGGCACCGCCTCGAAGAACGGGTTCTTGACCGCCTCCGGGTGCGCCAGCACGAACGCGCCCTGCCCCAGGTAATTCAGCATCAGGCAGGGCAACACGAGGAAGTACCAGGACACGCGGATCGGGCGCGGGCCGAAATGGCCCATGTCGGCGTACAGCGCCTCGCCGCCGGTCACCGCCAGCACCACCACGCCCAGGATCATCACCGACAGGCTGCCGTGCTCGATGAAGAAGCGCATGCCCCACATCGGATTCAACGCCTGGATCACCGCCGGCGCCTTGACGATGTTGTACAGGCCGATCAGCGCCAGCGAGATGAACCACACGATCATGATCGGACCGAAGATCCGGCCGACCTTCTCGGTGCCGAAGCGCTGCGCCAGGAACACCAGCACCAGGATGACGACCGCGATGGGCACGATGAACCGGTGCAGGCCCGGCGCGGCGACTTCCAGGCCTTCAACCGCGCCGAGCACGGTGATGGCCGGGGTGATGACGCTGTCGCCGAAGAACAGCGAGGCACCGAAAATGCCGAGGATGCCCACCACATAGGCCGAGCGCGATGCCTTGGGCAAGGTGCGCTGGGCCAGCGCCATCAGCGCCATGATGCCGCCCTCGCCCTCGTTGTCGGCGCGCATGATGATGGTCACGTACTTCAGCGTGACCACGATCATCAGCGCCCAGAACACCAGCGACAGCATGCCCAGCACGGTCGCCTCGTCCACCACCATGCCCAACTGCTTGGCAAAGTGCGGCGAGAACGCCTCCTTCAGCGTGTACAACGGGCTGGTGCCGATGTCGCCGAAGACGACGCCGATGGCACCGACCACCAGGCCGGCCAGCCCCTGCTTGCGGTGGCCGTCCTGACTGCCATGCGTGGAAGCGGAAGGCGGCGCTGACGGAGAAGCGGAAGAGGACATGGGCACGTCTGCTCTGGGCGGCGTCGCCGCCGGTGGCTCAACGAAGCGCGGACTTTAGCGCTTTGCGGATGATGGCGGCGGCGTCATCGCCGGCGGCGGTGGCCTCGCGCGCCATGCGCGAGGCCTCGGCGGGCTTGTAGCCCAGTTGCTGCAAGGCGATCACGGCCTCGCTTTGCGGATCGGCCGCGGCACCGGCGCCACCGAGCGTGACACCGGCGCCGGCGAGGTCGGCGGCGCGGTCGCGCAGCTCGACCACCATGCGCTCGGCGGTCTTCTTGCCGATACCGGGGATGCGGGTCAGCGCGGTCACGTCACCGGCCTGCACCAGCCGCGCGAATTCGTCGACCGAGACGCCCGACAGCACTGCCAGCGCGATCTTGGCGCCGATGCCGGTGACTTTCTGCACGTCGCGGAACAAACGGCGCTCGCCCTCGCGCAGGAAGCCGTACAGCGAGACGCTGTCCTCCTTCTGCGCGTAATGGGTAAACAAAGACACCTCGCGCCCCAGGTCGGGCAGGTCGTAGAAGGTGCTCATCGGTGCTTCCAGTTCGTAGCCGACGCCGTTCACGTCGACCACCAGCCACGGCGGCTGCTTGTGGACAACGATGCCTTTCAGACGACCGATCATGCGCCGCGTCTCCGCAACAGGTGGGTGGCCACGCCGGTGCGCGCCGCGGTCGCACTCATGTGCGCGTGGGTCAGCGCCACCGCCAGCGCGTCGGCGGCGTCGGCCTGCAGTTTCACTTCCGGCAGGTTCAGCAGCAGCCGTACCATGTGCTGCACCTGCAGCTTGTCGGCGGCGCCGCGGCCGACCAGCGATTGCTTGATCACCCGCGGCGGGTATTCGCTGATCGGGATGCGCCGGCGCACCACCGTCGCCAGCGCCGCGCCACGGGCGTGACCGAGCTTGAGCGCCGAGGTCGCCGACTTGTCCATGAACACGGTTTCGATGGCGACCTGCTGCGGCTGCCATTCGTCAAGCAGCGCTTCCAGGCCCTCGCACAGCAGCCCCAGCCGCGACGGAAAGTCCTCCGCGTCGAGCAGCTTCAACGCCTGCGCGTGCACGTAGGTGCAACGGCCGTCGGCGGCGACGTCGATGACGCCGACGCCGGTCCGCTGCGAACCCGGGTCGATCCCGAGGATCCTCACGCCGAACGCCCTGAGCGCAGGGCGCGCAGCGGCCGCAGTCGAAGCCTGCCCTGAGCGCAGCGTGCCGAAGCGCGCGTGGGGGCGAAGGGGATCCCGAGGAATCTGATCACGTCGACAGCTTACGCCCTCAGGCGTAGGCACCCTCGCCGAGGTCGGCGTTGGAGTAGACGTTCTGCACGTCGTCCATGTCCTCGAGCCAGCGCAGCAGCTTGACTACCTGCTGTGCAGCCTCGCCGGTCACGGCGATATCGTTGTCGGCGCGCAGGATGACCTCGGCGATGTCGGGCTTCAGTCCGGTGCCCTCCATTGCGGCCTTGACCACCTCGAACGCGTCGGGCGCGGTGATCACGTCGATCGCACCGTCCTCGGGGTAGACCACCACGTCGTCGGCGCCGGCCTCGATCGCGACCTCGGTGATTTTTTCTTCGTCGACACCGGCGGCGAACGAGAGCACGCCGAGCTTCTTGAACATGAAGGCCACCGAGCCCTCGGTGCCGAGGTTGCCGCCGAACTTGCCGAAAGCATGGCGCACGTCGGCGACGGTACGGACACGGTTGTCGGTCAGGCAGTCGACGATCACCGCGACGCCGCCGGGGGCGTAGCCCTCGTAGCGGATTTCCTCGTACTCGACGCCTTCCAGCTCGCCGGTGGCCTTCTTGATGGCGCGCTCGATCACGTCCTTGGACATGTTGACGGCCAGGCCCTTGTCGATCGCCACGCGCAGGCGCGGGTTGCCGGCCGGATCACCACCGCCGGCGCGCGCGGCTACACCTATCTCGCGGATGATCTTGGTGAAGATCTTGCCGCGCTGGGCGTCCACGGCGTTCTTGCGGGCTTCGATCGACGGTCCACGACCCATGGGAGTTCCGAGCGCTGCTGTGACGGGGGCGGCGATTTTACTCGATTGGGCGTCTTGTGCCCGGCGCTGGCGGCAACCGGAACGACCGCACTCAACCGGCGAAGCGTCCGCTGCGCAGGAACGCGACCGTCAGCCGCGCCGCCTCGGCCGAGACCAGCAGGCCGCTGTGGCTGGCGGCGATCACGGCGTGGTCGGCCAATCCCGGCAGGCGGGTTTCGGCGACGGCGACGGTGCCGTCGTGGTCGCCATCAAAGTGGCCGAAGTAGCGGCCCAGCCCGAGTGGCGTGCGCCCGGCGATCACCCCGACCGCGGCCGGTCCGGTCCATGGCGCACAGCCTTGGCGCAGCAGCTGCGCACTACGGCCGAGCGTGGCCGCGGTCCAGACCCGGCGCGCCAGGCCGCCGGCCGCGCCGCTGCCGCACAGCGGCGAGCCCAGGCAGACCACGCGCGCTACCGGCAGGTCCGGATGCCGTTGCAGGGTACTCAGGGCGACCAGCCCGCCCAGGCTGTGGGCCAGCACATGCGCCGGCGCGGCCTGCAGGGAACGCACCAGGCGCGGAAACGCCGCGTCGGGACCGCCTGCCACGGTAGCGTAGCCGAACGACTCCGGCGCGAAGCCGGCCTCGCGCAGGCGCCTGCCCAGCCAGTGCATTGACAGGCGCGGCATCCACAGGCCATGCAGCAGCAGCACGCGTCGGGGCACGGGATCGGTTGCGGTCACCGCATCAGCGTAGACCAAAGCGCACAGTGGCCTCAGGAGGGCCGTTCGGTCAGCTGCTGTTCGTCGGGCATGGCCGACTCGAGCGCAGCCCGCTGGCGGGTACGCGCCCGCCCCTGCATCCCTGCCCACGCCATGAACCACGCCACGCCACGGCGCCGCGTAATCGCCGCGCCCCCGCCTTGAACGGACGGACTCCGGCGTGACTTCCAGCACCGTGCGCCGGGCCGACAGTCGCGCACACTGCCGTGACCCAACCGCATCGGGTGGAGCATGCATCTGACTTCTACGAGTCGTGTCATCGCATCGCAACTGGCCGTGGCCCTGCTTTGTTCCGGCGCGAATGCCGGCGAACTGCTCGCCCCGGGCGTCGTGTCGACCGCCCACAACGAGACCAGCGCCAGCTTCACTCCGGACCGGCGCAGCGTGTACTTCATGCGCGGCGACCTGGTGTCCGGCGACACCGCGATCCTGGTGGCGGACCGCATCGGCGATGGCTACGGCAACGTCCGCATCGCGCCGTTCTCCGGCGTCTGGAAAGACTCCGAGCCGCACGTCTCGCCCGACGGCAAGCGCCTGTTCTTCGTCTCCAACCGCCCGGTTATCGACGGTGGCAGCAGCCTGGTCGCCACGCGCGGCAAGCAGCGCTTCCCGGGCGCCAACCTCTGGTATGTCGAGCGCACCGCGTCGGGCTGGGGCCGCCCGGTCCACATCGACGGCGAGGTCAATCGCGTGCCGACGGTCTACAACCCGTCGGTCGCCGCCAACGGCAACCTGTACTTCTCCGCGCACCGCGAGGACTCCGGCGCGGCCTACCAGGTCTACCGGGCGCAGTGGGACGGCCGCACCTACGGCGCCCCGCAGCGCATCGAGTTGGGGACTGGCGTCAAGGGCAACCACATGGACCCGGCGATCGACCCGCAGGAACGCTTCGTCCTGTTCGCCGGTGACGAAGGCGATTCGGCCGGCTCGGCCGACATCTACATCGCCTTCCGCAACGCCGACGGCGGCTGGGGCAAACCGCTGCGCCTGCCCGACCCGGTCAACAGCCTGTATCTGGAGAACGCCCCGTCACTGGGCCGCGACTTTGGCGAGCTGCTGGTAACCAGCATGCGCCCGCAACCGGTCACGTTTCCGAAGCCGGCGCAGGACCTCGCCGACCTGGGCCAACGACTCGACAGCCCGCTCAACGGCTCGCGCAATGTCTGGCGCTTCGATATCTCGGCCCTGCTGCGCGAGCACGGCGTGCACGAGTAGCGCCGGCCGACGCGGCACAGCGCACCCCGGCCATGTCTCAGGCGGCGTGCGGTGGTCGGCGCAGGATGAATTCGTGGTCGCGCGTTGTACCGACGACGAACTCGTAGTCGCCGACGTGCTCGAAACCGTGCCGCGCGTAGAAGCGCTGCGCGCCCAGGTTCTGCGACCACACACCGATCCACAGCGTGCGCGGGCCATCGCGTTCGAGCCAGTCGAGCGCGGCCTGGAACAGGCGCCCGCCCCAGCCGCCGCTCTGGTGCTCGCGCAACACGTACAGGCGCTTGAGCTCGCCGTCGCCGGGGCGCACCTGCGGGTGCGGCAAGCCGCACGGGCCGGCGGCGGCATGACCAACCGCCACCCCGTCGCACTCCAGCAGCCACACCGCGTAATCCGGGTGGGCGAGGATCAGCGCCTGCTTGTCGACGGCATAGCTGTCGCGCAGGAAGTGCTGCAGGTCGGCGTCCGGGTACAGGTGCCCGAACGTCTCGACGAAAGTGCGTGCAGCCAGCTGCGACAGCACCTGCGCATCGGCCGGCGTGGCGCGGCGGATGACCAGGCCCATGCGCGGCTTACTCCTTCGCCGGCGCGCTCACGGCCACCTTCGGCCGCACCGACACATGCACCTCGGCCAGCTGCTTGTCCGGCACCGGCGACGGCGCGCCGGTCATCAGGCACTGCGCGGTGGTGGTCTTGGGGAAGGCGATCACGTCGCGGATCGACTCGGTGCCGGCCATCAGCGCGGCGATGCGGTCGATGCCGAAGGCGATGCCACCGTGCGGCGGTGCGCCGAAGCGCAGTGCGTCGAGCAGGAAGCCGAACTTGCCTTCCGCCTCCTCCGCGCCGATGCCGAGCAGCTCGAACACCGTCGACTGCATCTGCGAATTGTGGATGCGGATCGAACCGCCGCCGATCTCGTTGCCGTTGAGCACCATGTCGTAGCCGCGCGACACCGCGATCTTCGCGTTCGCGCGCAGGTCAGCGGCATCGTCCACGGCCGGCGCGGTGAACGGGTGATGCAGCGCGACGTAGCGGTGCTCCTCGTCGTCCCATTCGAACATCGGGAAGTCGGTGACCCACAGCGGCGCCCAGGTGTCGGCGACCAGGCCCAGGTCCTTGCCGAGCTTCAGGCGCAGCGCGCCCATGAAGTCGCTGGCCGACTTGTAAGTGGCGGCGCCGAAGAAGATCAGGTCGCCGCTCTGCGCACCGGTCGCCTGCACGATCGCGGCCAGGGTGGCGTCGTCGAGGAACTTGGCGATCGGCGAATTGACACCGTCGCGCCCCTTGCCGGCGTCCTCGATCTTCATCCACGCCAGGCCCTTGGCGCCGAACTTGGCGGCGTGGGCGGCGTAGTCGTCGATCTGCTTGCGGCTCAGGGTCGCGGCGCCCGGCGCACGCAGCGCCACCACGCGACCGTCGTCGTGATTGGCCCAGTCGGTGAAGACCTTGAACTCGCAGTTCTTGACCAGCTCCGCGATGTCGGTGAACTCCATCGCGATGCGCAGGTCGGGCTTGTCCGAACCGTAGCGGCGCATCGCTTCGGCGTAGGTCATGCGCGGGAATTCGCTGGCCAGCTCGACGCCCATCACCTCACGGAACACGCTGCGGATCATTTCCTCCGTGGTGTCCTGCACGTCGCGCTCGGACACCCAGGCGAACTCCATGTCGAGCTGGGTGAACTCGAGCTGGCGGTCGGCACGCAGCGCCTCATCGCGGAAGCATCGCGCGATCTGGTAGTAACGATCGAAGCCGGCCACCATCAGGATCTGCTTGAACAGCTGCGGCGATTGCGGCAGCGCGTAGAACTCGCCCGGGTGCAGGCGCGCCGGCACCAGGAAGTCGCGCGCGCCCTCGGGCGTGGCCTTGGTCAGGATCGGTGTCTCGATGTCCTGGAAATCGCGTGCGTCCAGCCAGCGGCGCAATGCCTGCACCAGCTTGATGCGGGTGCGCATCTTGCGCTGCATCTCCGGGGTGCGCAGGTCGAGGTAACGGTACTTGAGGCGGATGTCCTCGCCGGCGTTCTCGTGGGCGTGGAACGGCAGCGGCTCGGCCTTGTTGAGCAGCTCGATCCTGGTCGCGACCACCTCGACCTGGCCGGTCTTGAGCTTGTCGTTGACCGACTGGCGCTTGCGTACCGTGCCGGTGATGCGCAGGCAGTCCTCGTAACCGACCTGCGCCGCGGCGGCGATCACCTGCGCATTGCCGTCGGCATCGGACGGTTCGGCGACGATCTGGACGATGCCCTCGTGGTCGCGCAGGTCGATGAAGCACAGGCCACCGAGGTTTCGGGCGACATCGGCCCAGCCGCACAGGGTGACGGTCTGGCCGATCAGCGCCTCATCGACGAGGCCGCAGAAGTGGGTACGCATGGGGGACTCCGGGGATTACGACGGACCCGGCCGGCAGGCCGGAAAACACGCCATATTAACGGCTCGGGCGGGTTACTGGCCCGGAAGGCCGCCCATGTACCACGCCGGGCGCGGCCGTGAAGGCGCGCGACTTTCATCGTCCTGGGGAAAACTCATGTTCCAACAGCTGCTCAAGCCGTTGCTGCTCGCCGCCTGCCTGGCAGGCCTCGCCACACCCGTCGCCGCCCAGCAACGGGCCTACGCGCCGGAAAACCTGCGCACCCTGTCCCACAGCGACCAGGTCCGGGTCATCAGCCTGGAATACCAGGAGCAGTCCCGCGGCCGCCGCATCCCCGACGACCAGTTGCGCTTCTACCTCGACCAGGTCAACCGCTCCAGCTGGGGCTTCAGCCGGATCAAGTCCGACATTGCCCAATCCCTGGGCAACGGCGGCGGCAACGGCGGCGTGCAGCCGCCGTACCCGAACCCCGGCCAGACCCTGCGCTGCGACAGCAACGACGGCGACACCAAGCGCTGCACGCCGCCGTGGCGTGGCCCGTCGCGGCTGGTGCGGCAGGTGTCCAAGAACCCTTGCGTCGAGAACCGCACCTGGAACTCGCAGGACGGCCTGATCATGGTGTGGAAGGGCTGCCGCGGCGAGTTCGCCGCCGCCACCCGGCCACCGATCAGTCCGCCGGTGGTACCGCCGCCGGCCACCGGCGTGGTCCGCTGCGAGAGTGTCAACAACCAGGCGCAGACCTGCCGGGTGCCCTGGTCCGGGCCGTCGCGGCTGTCGCGACAACTGTCCGGCACCGCCTGCCGGGAAGGGGTCACCTGGCAGTCGCAGCGCGGCCAGGTCTATGTCGGCGGCGGCTGCCGCGCGGAATTCGTCTCTGCCGCCGCGGTGCAACCGCCGGTGGGCGGCGGCTCGGGCGGCCCATCGGTGGTGTGCGCCAGCACCAACAACCAGCCGGCGGGCTGCCCATGGCCGGCCGGCACGGGCGCACCGCGCCTGCTGCAGCAGCTGTCGAGCCAGCCGTGCATCCAGAACCGCACCTGGGGTTTCACCGGTACCGCGATCTGGGTCAGCCACAACTGCCGCGGCCGCTTCGGCTACTGAGCCCCGCGCAACCGACGGAGACGGGCGTGCCACGCACGCCCGTCAACCTCCGGCCAGGGCGCGTCGTAGGAGCGGCTTCAGCCGCGAGCTCTTGATGGATGCCCTGTAGGCACGCGAAAACTCGCGGCTGAAGCCGCTCCTACGTGAAACAAGATTCGGGCTCGATCAATAAGAATGCCGGCTCAAGTGGCCGGTTTGGCCGCAGGCGCGACCGCCGCCGGCTCGGCCTTCTTCTCCGCCGGCTTGCTTTCGGCCGGTTTGGCCTCGGTGCCCCCGCTGGCGCCCGCGTCGGCCAGGTTGCGCTTCTTGTCGCCGTCCTTCTTGAAGTCGGTTTCGTACCAGCCGCCGCCGGCCAGGCGGAACTGTGGCGCGGTCAGCTGACGACGCACCTGCGGCTCGCCGCATTCAGGACAGACCGCCGGATCGGCTTCGGAGAGTTTCTGCAGGCGGTCGAAGCGGTGGCCGCAGGCGGCGCACTCGAAGGCGTAGATCGGCATGGAACGGCCACTTTAGCGAAAGGCTGACCGGCATTCTGGAGGCAATGCCGGCCAATTCAAGCCGTTGCGTGCCCCGACGGCCTCATAGCGGGGGTCGCACCCCGGCTTCGGCGGGCGGCACAGGGGCCGCAGGCGCCTCCTCCAGCGGCATCGGCGCGATGTCGAAGGCCGTGCGCAGCACCAGTGACGGCAGCAGCGTGTTGAGGGCGGCATACAGCAGCAGCCCGCCGAACAGGGCATCGGAGAGGGCAAAGCGCTCGCGCAGGATCGTCGCCAGCACCAGGGTGAAGATCAGGGTCGGCATCAGCGAGACCGCGATGCGCAGGCTGCTGTGCGCGCTGTCGCCGCACAGCCAGCGCCGCTGCGCCCAGACCACGCCCAGCCGCGCCGGCAGCAGCACCGCGGTCAATCCCAGGCCAATCAGCAGCGCTTCCCAGGTCAACGCGCCGGTCGGCACCTTGGCGCCGTTGGCGAAGAAATAGAACGGCACGAAGAACGAGGAAAACAGCTTGACCGCATGCAGGTTGTGCTCGGACGCCAGCGCCGGCAGCCGCGGCCGCAGCAGCCGCGCGATCAGGCCGGCGATGAACGCACCGAGCAGGTATTCGACGCCAAGCTTGTCGGTGACGTAGGCCGCGCCCAGGCCGACCATCACCAGCAACGAAAATTCCGAACCCGGCGCGTGCGGTGTGATCCAGCGACCCAGCGCCAGGTACAGCAGCGGAATGGCCACCACCATCGCCAGCAGCACCGTGGTCGAGCCGGCCAGTTGCAGCGGGTCGGCGGCCTGCAGCACCACGAACATCGCCGCCAGGGCCAGCAGCTCGCCGGCGATGGACTGGTTGGTCACCCAGAAGCGCTCGTCGGCGCTCATGTCGAAACGGTCCAGCGAGTCGACGATGAACCCGGTGGACGACGTCAGCAGCGCCAGCGCGAGCAATGCCGCCGGCTGCCAGGCCAGGCCGAGGAACTGCCAGGCCAGCCCGGCGACCAGCACCAGGGTGAACACGCGCACGCCGATGTAGGTCAACAGCGGCCGGAGGCCCTGCTGCAACTGGCGCAGGTCGACCTCCAGGCCGGCGTAGAGAAACAGCGAGGCGATGCCGAACGTCGCCAACAGGTGCACCGCGTCGTTGTGCTGCACGGTGGGCCAGGCCAGGATCAGCACGATGCCGAACCCGAAGCAGGTCAGCTGCGACGGCAGGCGGAAACGCTGCAAGGCGCGCGGCACGATCAACAGCGCGCAGATCAACAACAGGTAGATCAGGTCGTGACTCACACGGCCTTCTCCGTGGCTGGGCACTGCCGCCGATCATCAACGCCGCCGATGACCGCCACAAGCGCCCGCGCAGGGCCGCGCCGCGGTCGCGCCCTACACTGATGCCTTTCCGCCAGCCTCCATGACGATGAGCCCGTTGCGCGTCTACCGGATCGATGCCTTCACCACTGAGCGCGGCCAAGGCAATTCCGCCGGCGTCGTCACCGACGCGGCCGGCTTGAGCGAAGCGCGCATGCAGGCCATCGCCCATCGGCTCGGCCATTCCGAAACCGCCTTCGTGTTGCCGGCGCGTGGCGACGATCACGACCTGCACATCCGCTACTTCACCCCGACCACCGAGGTGCCGGTCTGTGGCCATGCCACGGTCGCCGCGCACTACGCGCTGGTACTGGAAGGCGCGGCACCGGGCTTGCGCCGGCAACTCACCGGCGCCGGCGTGCAATCGGTGGAAACGCTGCGCCACGGCGACGCCATCGCGGTGCGCATCACCCAGAACCCGCCGGTGTTCGATGCACCGCTCGCGCCCGAGCTGGTGTGGGAGGTCGTCGCGGCATTGGGCCTGGACGGCGCCGACCTCGACTTCCGCTGCCCGCCGCAGTGCGTCAGCACCGGTCACGGCAAGTTTGCTGATCGGCCTGGAGCGCCGCGACCGCCTGCGTGCGTTGCAGCCCGACATGGCCCGCCTGGCGCAGCTCAGTGCTCGCGTCGGCAGCAACGGCTATTTCGTGTTCACCCTCGATGCCAACGACGACGCCCGCAGCCACGGCCGCATGTTCGCCCCGGCGATCGGTGTCGACGAGGACCCGGTCACCGGCAACGCCAACGGCCCGCTCGGCGCCTACCTGGTGCAGCACGGCCTGCTCGCCGCCGATGCCGACGGCATGGCACGGTTCCGTGCGCGCCAGCAGGCCGGCAACGGCCGTGGCGGCTACGTCGATGTCAGCGTGCGGGTCGAGGACGGCGCACCGGTCGCGGTCGCGATCGAAGGCCAGGCGGTGCTCGACGAATGCCTGGACCTGCCGCGGGACTAATCGCGGCGGTCGAGATCACGCTGCAGGCCACTCATCGCCCTGGTCACGCCAAGGTGAAAGCAATCATCGAGCCGGACCGTCGCGGCGTGTATCAGGCCGCGTCGTACAGGACCAGGAACTCGGCTTCGGCAACGGCCAGCTCAGCGGCGACGGCGTCACGCTGGCGTGCGAGTTCGGCCGCGTCGGTGCCGCCACCGGCGTAGCGGTCCGGGTCGGCCAGGTCCATGTCCAGCGTATGCAGCTTCGACTCCAACTCGGCGACGCGGGCCTCGGCCTGGGCCAGCTTGTGCGGGTTGGCCTTGCGTGCCTTGCTCGGCGCGACCGCTGGCACCGCGGCCGAGGCGGCGGCGACCACGGCCTTGGCCGCGCCCTTGCCGTCGTTGGAATTGTCGCGGGTGCGCAGCCAGACGGCGTAAGCGTCGAGGTCGCCGTCGAACGGCTGGGCGACGCCATCGGCGACGCGCCAGAACGTCTCGCAGACCAGGCCGATGAGGTGGCGATCGTGCGAGACCAGCACGATCGCACCTTCGAACTCGGCCAAGGCCTCGGCCAGGGCCTCGCGCATGTCGAGGTCGAGGTGGTTGGTGGGCTCGTCGAGCAGCAGCACGTTGGGCTTGCGCCAGGCGATCATCGCCAGCGCCAGGCGCGCGCGCTCGCCGCCGGAGAAACCGTCGACCGACTCGAACGCGCGGTCACCGGGGAAGCTCCACTTGCCCAGAAAGTCGCGCAGCTGCTGCGTGGCCACGCCCGGGGCGATGTCCATCAGGTGATCGATCGGGCTGGCACCCTCACGCAGCGATTCCACCGTGTGCTGGGCGAAATAGCCGATGCGCAGGTCGGGGTGGCCGCCGCGTTCGCCGGTCAGCAGATCGAGCTCGCCGACCAGCGACTTCACCAGGGTCGACTTGCCGGCGCCGTTCGGGCCGAGCAGCGCAACGCGGTCGCCGGCCTCCAGAATGAAGCCGACCTGGTTGAGTACGGTGTGTTCGCCGTAGCCGCAATCGGCGTGCATCAGTCGCAGCAGCGCGTTGGGGATCTTGGCCGCGGCCGGGAACTCGATCCGCAGCGCGCGCTCGGCGCGCACCGCCTCGGTGCCGGCCATCTTGGCCAGGCGCTTGACCCGCGACTGCGCCTGTTTGGCCTTGGCGGCGCTGGCGCTGAAGCGGTCGATGAAGCTCTGCAGGTGGGCGCGCTCGGCCTGGGCCTTCTCGTGGGTGATCTGCTGCAGGCGCAGGTGCTCGGCGCGCTGGCGTTCAAAGGCCGTGTAATCGCCGCTGTAGAGCTTGGCCTTGCCGTCGTGCAGGTGCAGGGTGTGGGTGGTGACCTCGTCGAGGAACTCGCGGTCGTGCGAGATCAGCATCAAGGTGCCCGGGTACTTGAGCAGCCACTGCTCCAGCCACAGCACCGCGTCGAGGTCGAGGTGGTTGGTCGGCTCGTCGAGCAGCAGCAGGTCGGACGGCGTCATCAGCGCGCGCGCCAGATTCAGGCGCACGCGCCAGCCGCCGGAGAACTCCTTGACCGCGCGCTCGTGGGTGTCGGGGGAGAAGCCCAGGCCGTGCAGCAGCTTGCCGGCCCGCGCGGTGGCGTCGTAGCCGTTGAGCTCCTCGAGCCGGTGGTGGGCCTCGGCCACGGCCTCCCAGTCCTCGCGCTCGACCGCGGCCCGTTCGGCCATCAGCACGGCGTGCACCTGGGCGTCGCCGGACAGCACGAACTCCAGCGCGGGGTCGTCCAGCGCCGGGGTTTCCTGGGCGACGGCGGCCATGCGCACGCGGCTGGGCATGTCGAGGTTGCCCAGATCGGACTCGAGTTCGCCCTGGATCGCCGCGAACAGCGACGATTTGCCGGTGCCGTTGCGGCCGATGACACCAATGCGCCAGCCCGCTTGCAGGGTCAGGTCGACTTTGGACAGGAGCAGGCGTTCGCCGCGCCGAAGGGCGAAATCACGGAAAGCAATCATGCCGCCATTGTACGGGCACGGGCCGCAAATGCCGACGAACCACCGTCAAATCCGCGGGAAACCGCCGATTGGCCACACTTCAACGGTTGCATCTGCGCAGGCTGGCCCACATTCTAAAAAGCTCATCGCACAGGAGCGCCGATGCACCACACCTCCCTCATCGCGATCCTGGTGGCCGGTTTCGTCCTCGCCTTCATCTTCGGCGCGCTGGCACAGCGCCTGCGGCTGTCGCCGCTGGTCGGCTACCTGCTGGCCGGCATTGTCGCCGGACCGTTCACCCCGGGCTTCGTCGGCGATCAGACGCTGGCACCGCAATTGGCCGAGATCGGCGTGATCCTGCTGATGTTCGGCGTCGGCCTGCATTTCTCGATGCGCGATCTGCTCGAGGTGAAGGCCATCGCCCTGCCCGGTGCGATCGTGCAGATCACGGTGGCGACCTTGCTAGGCATGGGCCTGGCGCATTTCCTGGGCTGGTCACTCGGCGCCGGCCTCGTGTTCGGCCTGGCGCTGTCGGTGGCCAGCACCGTGGTGCTGCTGCGCGCCCTGGAAGAACGGCGCCTGGTGGAAACCAATCGCGGCCGCATCGCGGTCGGCTGGCTGATCGTCGAGGACCTGGCGATGGTGCTGGCGCTGGTGCTGCTGCCGGCCTTCGCCGACGTGCTGCGCGGCGACGCCGGCGACAGCGTCAACGTGTGGTCGGCGCTGTTCAAGACCTTCGCCAAGCTCGGCGCGTTCGTCGCGGTGATGCTGATCGTCGGCCGCCGGGTGATCCCGTGGATCCTCGAACGCGTCGCCGGCACCGGTTCGCGCGAGCTGTTCACGTTGTGCATCCTGGCGATCGCGCTCGGCGTCGCGTTCGGCTCGGCGGCGATGTTCGGCGTGTCGTTCGCGCTGGGGGCGTTCTTCGCCGGCATGCTGCTCAACGAATCGGAATTCAGCCACCAGGCCGCCACCGAGACCCTGCCGCTGCGCGATGCGTTCGCGGTGCTGTTCTTCGTCTCGGTCGGCATGCTGTTCAACCCGATGATCCTGATCGAGCAGCCGCTGCAGGTGCTGGCGACCTTCCTGATCATCGTGTTCGGCAAGTCGGTGGCCGCGTACGCGATCGTGCGCGCGTTCGGCAAGCCCAATTCGACCTCCCTGCTGATCTCGGCCAGCCTGGCGCAGATCGGCGAGTTCTCTTTCATCCTCGCCGGCCTCGGCCTGGAGCTGAAGGTCCTGCCCAAGGAGGGCCAGGACCTGATCCTTGCCGGCGCGCTGCTGTCGATCATCATCAACCCGCTGCTGTTCACCTGGCTCGACCGCCGCGAGGCGCGCGAGGCGGCCGCGCGCATCCCGGTGCCGGAAGAGCACGTGTTGCCGCCGATTCCCGAGGGCTTGCACGACCACACCATCCTGATCGGCTACGGCCGCGTCGGCAGCGAGCTGGGACGGCTGCTCACCGCTCAAGGCGTGCCGCTGGTGGTGATCGAGTCGGAGGACGACCGCGTCGACCGCGCCCGCGCGGCCGGCCTGCCAACCGTCAACGGCCACGCCGCCAATGAGCGCGTGCTGCAGGAGGCGTTGCCGGAGAAGGCCCACACCGTGATGATCGCCATCCCCAACGCGCTGGAAGCCGGCGAGATCATCGCCAAGCTGCGTCAGCTCAAACCGTCACTGAGCATCGTCGCGCGCGCGCACAGCGACGCCGAGGTCAAGCACCTGCTCGAGCACGGCGCCGACGGCGCGGTCATGGCCGAGCGCGAGCTGGCCCACAGTCTGGCCGAGATGGTGATGGCGACGCCGCCGTACCGTGGCAGCCGCCACCTGCCGCCGGCGACGGCCTGACGTACTGGAATGACGATGCAACCCGATCAACACGAATCCGACCAACACCAATCCAACCAACACGGTTCCAACCCGCCCGCTGACGCCGCGCAGCTCAACACAACCGAAGCGCGCATCCTCGGCAGCCTGGCCGAGAAGGAAGCGACCACGCCCGACGTCTACCCGCTGACGCTCAACGCGATCGTGCTGGCCTGCAACCAGAAGACTGCGCGCGAACCGTTCATGCAGTTGGAACCGGGCGAAGTCGGCCACGCCCTGCGCCAGCTCGAAGGCCGCGGTTGGCTGAAATCGCAGCACGGCGGCCGCGCCGATCGCTACGCGCACAAGATCGAAGCCAAGCTCAACCTGACCCGCAACCAGACCGCCCTGATCGCGCTGTTGATGCTGCGCGGGCCGCAGACCGCGCACGAGCTGCTGGCCCGCAGCGAGCGCATGGCCAAGTTCGATTCGGCCGGCGATGTCCAGTACGCGCTGGAGCGTCTGGCACAACGCGAGCCGGCGCTGGTGAGCGTGTTGCCGCGCCAGGGCGGCCAGCGCGAGGACCGCTACGCGCACCTGCTCAGCGGCGCGCCGGTGGCACCGCAGATCGCCGCATCGGTGGCGGCCGGTTCCACCAGCTTGAACGAGCGCGTCGCGGCATTGGAAGCGCGCATCGCCGAACTCGAAGCCCGGCTCGACGGGTTGGAACCGGTCGGCCCTGAACCCGTCGGCGACTGAACCCGCCCGCGGGCGCGTTACGCGACCGCGATGACGGCCACCAGCACCGCGGCCTCGACCAGCTCGGTGAGCGCGCCGCAGGTATCGCCGGTCATCCCGGCCAGCCGGCGCAGGCACGCCCGGCGCCACCACGCGAACACCAGCAGCGCAACCGCCAGCGCGATGCCACCGCGCCAGCCGAATGCGCCGCACAGCACCAGCGTAGCGACCAACGCGGCCCAACACGCCACGCGCGGCGCCGCGACCAGGCCACTGCCGAGCCCACCGCTGCGCACATAGGGCGTGCCGAGGAACGCCGTGACCAGGGCCGCGCGGGCCAGGGTCGGCGCCAGCAGCAACGCCCACCATGACGACGCGGGAATACTCGCCAGCGCGGCGAACTTGAGCAGCAACACCAGCACCACCGCGACCACGCCGACCGGGCCGCTGCGCGGGTCCTTCATGATCGTCAGGGTGCGCTCGCGGCTTTCAACCGGGTTGCCGCCGAGCCCGCCGACCCAGGCATCGGCGCTGTCGGCCAGGCCGTCCAGGTGCAGCGCGCCGGTCAGCAGCACCCACGCCACCAGCACCACCGCCGCGCCCAGCAGCGGCGGCCAGCCCTGCACCCCCCAGGCCAGCGCGCACAGCACGCCGCCGAGCAATGCGCCCACCAGCGGATACCAGGCCAGCGAACGCGACTGCACGCCGGCGACGGCGAACACCCGCGGCGGCACCGGCACCCGGGTGAGGAAACCGATCGCGGCGAGCAGCCCGTCGATCATGCCGAGGCCTGCACGCTCACTGCCTCGACCGGCGATGCAGTTTCGTCGTGGCCACGTCGCGGCCACGACAGGCGATGCAGCGAGGCGTGCGCCACGTCGATCCCGGCCATGTCGCCGAACCCGCGTCCGGCCTCGATACAACGCAGCAGGCGAATCGCGCCACCGTGGGTGATCACCAGCGTGCGCGGCCCGGGGGCGGCGTGGGTGCTGCGATCGTGGGCAATGCTGTCGAGCGCAGCACACAGGCGGATGCGGAACGCGGCGAAGGTTTCCGCGCCCGGTGGCGGGTTCACCACCGGATCGGCCCAGAAGCGGCCCAGCGCATCGCCATCGCGTTCGGCCAGGCGCTCGATCGGCACGCCCTGCCAGTCCCCGAAGTGGTATTCGGCCAGGCGCGCATCCAAACGCAATGGCAGGCCGCGCGCGGCGGCCAGCTCGCGCGCGAACGCGGCACAGCGCTGCAATGGCGACGACACGATCGCGTCCCACTCGTGGCCGACCACGGCGGCACGCAACTGCGCCCAGCCGTCATCGGTCAGGGCATCGTCGAGCTGACCGCGGTAGCTGCGCTGGCCGGTGTCGCCGTGGCGCAGCAGGTCGATGGTCGGACCTCGGCCTATGCCATCGGCATTCATGCCGTTGACATTCATGCCGTCGAAACCCCAGCCTGCGCGAACGTCGCCATCTCGTTGTGCAACGCGCAGGCCACCCGTAACAGCGGTACCGCCGCTGCCGCGCCGCTGGCTTCGCCCAGGCGCAGGCCGAGGTCGAGCAGCGGCTCGGCCTGCAGCGCGCGCAACAGGCTGGCGTGACCCTGCTCGTGCGAACGGTGCGCGAACAGCAGCCAGTCACGCACGCCCGGGTTGATCCGTACCGCCGCCAGCGCCGCAGCGGTGGTGATGAAACCGTCGACCAGCACCGGCAATTCCGCCTGCGCGGCGGCGATGAAGGCACCGGTGAGCGCGGCGATCTCGAAGCCGCCGAGGCAACGCAACTGTTCCAGGGGCGTCGCCACGGCCGCGTGGCGCGCAAGCGCACGCTCGATCACCGCGGCCTTGTGACCGATGCCGCTCGCATCCAGGCCGGTGCCGGCGCCGGCCAGGGCGATGGCGGGCTGATCGAGCAAGGCACAGGCCAGCGCCGTGGCCGCGGTGGTGTTGGCAATGCCCATCTCGCCACCGATGAACAACTGCGCATCGGCGGTGCAGGCGGCCGCGACACTGGCCGCGCCGGCGGCGAGTGCCTGCTGCAGCTGCACCTCGCTCATCGCCGCGCGCTCGCAGATATTCGCCGTCGCCGGAGCGATGATCGCGCGCCGCACCGACGGGATTTCGCCCGGATCATTCACCGTGCCGAGATTGACCACCTCCAGCGTCGCCCCCAGCGCACGCGCGAGCACGCTGATCGCGGCGCCGCCGCCGGCGAAATTGCGCACCATCTCGCCGGTCACCGCCTGCGGGAACGCCGACACGCCTTCGGCGGCGACACCGTGATCGGCGGCGAACACGCTGATCCAGACGCGGTCGAGCGCCGGCCGCGGATTGCGCTGCAAAGCCGCCAGCCGCACCGCGGCCGCTTCGAGCAGGCCCAGCGAACCCGGCGGCTTGGTGAGCTGCGACTGGCGCGCCAACGCCTGCGCCTCGTGGTGGGGATCGATCGATGCGCAGGCATCGAACAACCAGTCGTGGTTCATGGCAGGGTTCCCTTGAGGGCCAGCGGCAATCCGGCCGCGGTGAAGATCACGCGCTCGCACTGCGTGGCCAGCGCCTGATGCAGGCGACCGGTCTCGTCGACGAAGCGGCGGCTGAGTTCGCCCATCGGCACGATGCCCAGGCCGACCTCGTTGCTGACCAGCACGATCTCGCCGGGCAGTTGCGGCAAGGTCGTAAGCAACGCCTCGCGTTCGCGTTCGAAGACAGTGGCGTCGTCAGCGCCGAGCAGGTTGCTGAGCCACAGCGTCAGGCAGTCGACCAGCAGGCAGCGGCCGACGCCCGCATGCGCGCGCAACGCGTCGGCCAATGCCAGCGGCTCCTCGACGCAGCCCCAGTGCGCGGGACGCCGCGCGCGATGGTGCGCGATCCGCGCCGCCATCTCGCCGTCGCGACGCTCGGCGGTGGCGATGTAGACGACCTCACGCCCGGATTGGGCGGCGAGGCGTTCGGCCAACGCGCTCTTGCCCGAGCGCGCGCCACCGAGGATCAGGCTGCGCATGTTGCCTCCACTCCCATCAATCGCGACAACGCGACCGTATCAAGATGCGCCTCGACCGCATCCGCCAGGCGCTCGATGCTGGCCTCGCGCAGCGCGTGCATGTCGACGGCAGCGGCCTCGCGCAATCCGGCCCAGGCCAACACCTCGGACAACGCCTGCGGCGCATCGAACAGGCCGTGCAGATAGCTGCCGAGCACCTGGCCGTCGGCCGACAACGCGCCATCAGGGCGACCCTCGTCGAGCCGGGTCGAGGGCGTCGCCATCGCCGGCCCATGGCTGACGCCGCAGTGGATTTCGTAGCCGCGCACTTCAGCCTCTGCAAACGCAAGCTGGCCGCGTACGTTGCGCAGTTGCTTGCCGGCCTCCAGCGTTGTTTCCAGATCGAGCCAGCCCAGGCCGTCGCTCGATCCCGCTTCGCCCTCGATACCGAGCGGATCGTGCACCGCGCGCCCGAGCATCTGCAGCCCACCGCAGATGCCGATGACCTTGCCGCCATAACGCAGGTGCCGGGCAATCGCCGCCTCCCAGCCGTGTGCACGCAACCAGGCCAGATCGGCGCGGGTCGACTTGCTGCCCGGCAGCACGATCAGGTCGCAGGCCGGCGGCGCCTCGTTCGGACCGACGAACTGCAACTCGACCTGCGGGTGCACGCGCAAGGCATCGAGGTCGGTGTGGTTGCTGATTCGCGGCAGCGCTGGCACCGCCACCCGCAGCCGCGCCTGCGGCTTGGCTTCCACGCCACGCGGGAGTGCGTCTTCGGCCTCCAGGTGCAGGCCATGCAGGTACGGCAGCACGCCGAGCACCGGCTTGCCGGTTTCGCGTTCGAGCCAGTCCAGGCCCGATTGCAGCACGGCGATGTCGCCGCGAAAGCGGTTGATGACGAAGCCGGCCACGCGCGCACGCTCGCTTTCGGACAACAGCGCCAGGGTGCCGACCAGGTGCGCGAACACGCCACCGCGGTCGATGTCGGCGATCAGCACGACCGGGCAATCGACCGCTTCGGCGTAGCCCATGTTGGCGATGTCGCGGTCGCGCAGGTTGATCTCGGCCGGGCTGCCGGCGCCTTCGACGACCACCGCGTCGTACTGCGCCGTCAGCCTCGCGTGCGAGGCCAGCACCGCGTCAAAGGCGATGCGTTTGTAGTCGTGATAACACACCGCGTCCATGTTGCCGATCGCGTGGCCGTGCACGATCACCTGCGCGCCGATGTCGCTGTTGGGCTTGAGCAGCACCGGGTTGAAGTCGGTGTGCGGCGGCAAGCCGGCGGCCTGTGCCTGCACCGCTTGGGCGCGGCCGATCTCGCCGCCATCGACGGTGACGGCCGAGTTCAGTGCCATGTTCTGCGGTTTGAACGGCGCCACCGCGACACCGCGACGTTGCAGCCAGCGGCACAACGCGGTGACCAGCGCACTCTTGCCGGCATCGGAGGTGCAGCCCTGCACCATCAGCACGCGCGCGCTCATCGCAACACCTCGGCCAGGGCCGCGTCGAGCCGCGCCAATTCCGTTTCGTCGGCCGGCAACCCGAAGCGCAGGCTGGGCGGCTCCTCGAACAACCGGGTAAAGATAGCGCGCGTGGCCAACGCTTCGTGCAGCGCGACGGCATCGTCGCGACGGCACCAGTGGAAGAACGCCGTGCTGGCGGTCGGCCTCAGTCCGTGCCCGGTCAGCACGTCTCGCAGGCGCGCGCTGGCCGCGTGCAGACGCCCGGATGCCTGCAACTGCCAATCGCGATCGGCCAAGGCCTGCTTCAGCACGAAGCGCGACGGGCCGGTCAGCGTCCACGGCCCCAGCTGCTCGCACAGCGCCGTGAGCAAAGCCTCGCCGGCACAGGCGAAACCCGCGCGCGCACCGGCCAGGCCGAAGAACTTGCCGACCGAGCGCAGCACGACCAGGCCTTCGCGTTCGCTGTCGGCGCACAGGCTGTGCTGCGGGGTGGCATCGATGAAGGCCTCGTCGACGACCAGCCAGCCGCCGCGAGCGGCCAGCGTCGCATGCAGGCGCAGCAGCGCGTCGCGCTCGAAAATGTCGCCGCCCGGGTTGTTCGGATGGATCAGAACGATCACGTCGAAGCGCTCGGCTTGCGCGATCAGTTCTGCCGCCGCCAGCAACTCGACCGCATGCCCGGCGCGGCGCCAGGCCTGCGCATGCTCGGCATAACCGGGGGCCAGCACGCCGACACGCGAAGGGGCGCGCAGCGTGGGCAAGGCCTGGATCGCCGCCTGCGAACCGGCGACCGGCAGCAACCGTGGCGCACGGTAGTAATCGCGCGCGGCCTCGATCAGGCCGTCGTCATCCTCGGGCAGGCGATGCCAGGTCGAAGCCGGAATCGCCGGTACCGGCCAGGCGAACGGGCTGACGCCAGTCGACAGGTCGAGCCAATCCCGTGGCGCGATGCCGTAGCGTTGCGCCGCACGCAGCAGGCGGCCGCCGTGCTCAAGCATGCAGCCACCGGTGAGCGACCAGCACCAACGCGCACCACACGCCCAGCCACAGCAGCACGCCGTCGCGCACCAGTTTCAAGGCTCGCGTGATCGAATCGGCGCCCGGCGCCGCGCCTGCGCCCAGCAGTGGACGCAATTCCCAGACACCGTGATACGGCGCCGCGCCGCCCAGCTGCACGCGCAATGCCCCCGCGCCCGCGGCCATCACCGGGCCTGCGTTCGGGCTGTCCCAGGCCGGTGCCTGCATGCGCCAGCAGCACCATGCGCGTGTCGTGTCCCCGAGCAAGGCATAGGTCAGCGCGGTCAATCGCGCCGGGATGTAGTTGAGTGCATCGTCGATACGCGCCGCAGCCCAGCCGAAGTTTTCGTAGCGCGGAGTGCGGTAACCCCACATCGCATCGAGCGTGTTCGCCAGCCGGTACAGCACCACACCCGGCGCGCCGAGCACGGCGAACCAGAACAACGCACCGAACACCGCATCGCAACCGTTCTCGAGCACCGACTCGGTCGCCGCCGCGGCGACTTGCGACTCGTCCAGTACCGCGGTGTCACGGCTGACCATGCGCCCGACCGCTTCACGCGCCGCGCCGAGATCGCCCGCCTGCAAGGCCTGCGCGACCGGCCGGGCGTGCTCACCGAGGCTGCGGTGGCCGATCGCCAGGTACAGCACGCCTGCCCCCAGCGCAGCCGCGAGCCAGGGCGAGGCAGACCGCGCCTCGTACATTGCCCACCACGTGATCGCCACCACCGGCAGCACCGCGCACGACCACGCCAGCACGCCGGCGATCCGCCGATCGGCGTACCCGCGCGCTTCGATCGCGCGCGCCATGCGACCGAACGCGACCAGCGGGTGCGCGCGTCGCGGCTCGCCCAACGTGGTGTCGAGCGCCACCGCCGCCAGCGCGACCAGTGCGCCGCCGGCGAGCGCTGCGCTGACGACCGCTTCACTCACGGCAGGAACAGGCGCGTCGCCGCGTCCGGGTTCGACGGGAAATAGAAATGCACGAAGCTCGCGGTCATGCGCCGATCACGGTAGACCGCCTCGGCGCTGGGGCCGCCGTTGGGGTTGCTGGCCTTCGCCAGCGGCGCCGCCGGGATTTCGGCGCGGGCGTAATGGAAGGTGTGGCCACGCAGGACGCCTTCGGGCAATTCGATGCCCTGCAGGCCGAGCGCCGCCAGCCGCGGTTGCAACGCCGCGCGCCCGGCCAGCAGACCAGCCATCGGCGCTTCGTGGCCGTCGCGATCGGCCAGCGCGTCCAGCGCATAGAGCAGGCCGCCGCATTCGGCCAGCAGCGGCTTGCCGGCGTCGCGGTGGGCGTGCAACGCGGCGCGCAGGTCGGTGCGCTGCGACAGCGCCTGCAGGTGCAGTTCCGGATAACCGCCGGGCAACCACACCGCATCGCATTCGGGCAGCGCCTCCCCGGCCAGTGGTGAGAAGAAGCGCAGCTGCGCGCCGGCCGCGCGCAGCAGGTCAAGGTTGGCCGGATACAGGAAACAGAACGCGGCGTCGCGCGCGACCGCGATGCGCACGCCGTCGAGATTGCGTGCGATCGACGCCGCCTCGGCCGGGGCGGAAAACGCTACGGGCGGCGGCAACGCGGTGGCCGCGTGCTGCGCCCAGGCATCGGCCAGCGCGTCCAGGCGTGTATCGATGTCGCCCAACTCACTCGCCGAGACCAAGCCGAGGTGACGCTCGGGCAAGGCCAGCGCGGGATCGCGCGGCAAGGCGCCGAGCCAGTGCAGATCGGCCGGCAGGCTCTCACGCAGCAGCTTGGCGTGGTGCGCGCTGCCGATGCGGTTGGCGGCGATGCCGTGCACGGCCAGGCCGTCGCGATAGCGCGCTAGTCCGGTCGCGAGCGCGCCGAAGGTCTGTGCCATCGCCGAACCGTCGATCACCGCCAACACCGGCAGGCCCAGCGCCTGCGCTAGGTCGGCGCTCGACGGCGCGCCATCGAACAGCCCCATCACGCCTTCGACCAGGATCAGGTCGGCCTCGCCCGCGGCTTCATACAGGCGCGCGCGCACGTCGGCCTCGCCGGTCATCCACAGGTCCAACTGATAGACCGGCGCGCCGCTGGCGCGCTCCAGCACCATCGGGTCGAGGAAGTCCGGGCCGGTCTTGAACACGCGCACGCACCGGCCCTGACGCGTGTGCCAGCGCGCCAGCGCGGCGGTGACGCTGGTCTTGCCCTGCCCCGAGGCAGGCGCCGAAACCAGCAACGCAGGACAGTGGCGCGACGTATTCATCTGCTTGCCAATCCCTACAACTCGATACCGTTCTGGGCCTTGATGCCGGCCTTGAACGCGTGTTTGACCACGCGCATGTCGGTGACCGTATCCGCCGCTTCGATCAACGTGTCGGGCGCGCCACGACCGGTGATCACCACGTGCTGGCGCTCGGGCCGTGCCGCCAGCGCGACCAACACCTGGTCGAGTACCACGTATTCCTTGGTCAGGGCGATGTTGAGCTCGTCGAGCAACACGAAGTCGTAACCGGGGTCGGCCAGCATCCGCGCGGCCACGTCCCAGGCGGCCTGGGCCGCGGCGATGTCGCGCGCGCGGTCCTGGGTTTCCCAGGTGAAGCCCTCGCCCATCACGTGGTAGTCGAGTTCGTCTTCGAAGCGGCGGAAGAACGCCTCTTCGCCGGTCGAGAAACTACCCTTGATGAACTGCACCACGCCGCAGCGGAAGCCGTGGCCGAGCGAACGGGCGAGCATGCCGAAGCCCGAGGAACTCTTGCCCTTGCCGTTGCCGGTGTTGACCACCACCACGCCGCGATCGATGGTGGCGCGGGCGATGCGGCGATCGACCAGTTCCTTCTTGCGCTGGGCGCGCTCGCGGTAATGCTCATCCTCGCTCAGGCCGAGGCACTCGGAGCCGCGGCTCATGCGCGTGCGCCTGTCTGCGCGCTGCTGCGCGCGTTCAGTGCACGCAGCAGCGCATACAACGCGAACGCGGCACCGACATAACCGGCCAGCGTACCCAACGCGCGCGGGTAGTACTGCGGGATGCGCGCGACGAAGCCAGCAAGGTCCGCGTCCGGGTAACGTCCCGAGAAGAAGTAGAAGCCGCCCTTGGACAACAGGTACGCCACGGTTGCGGTCATCACCAGCGCAACCGCCAGCCGTGGCACCGTGGCCCAGCGGTCGACGTGGACGCGGCGCGCGTAGACGTGGCCGCCCAGCCACAGTGCGGCGTAGGCGAACGCCAGCGCCCAGTATGCCGGTGACAGGCACCAGTCGCTGATCGTGCCCGCCGCCAGGCTGCCGAAGTCGATCAGCGACGACAGCACGAACAACGCAGGCAGCGCCCACATCGGCCGCAGCAGCGCGCCGGCGAGGAAGAACACCGCCCACGAGGCGCTCGGCAACGCGTTGACGCTGGCGAAATGCTGGCCACGCGTGCAGATCATCAATGCGGCCAGCGCCAGGCCGACCAGTATCTGGCTGCGCGCCGATTGCAACGGCAACGACGAGGTCGCTGGCATGGACTTGATACGCGACATGACCTGCTCCCGGAAGTGGATCAAACGCCGGCCGGCCACTGGCCGATGCGCCCGCGCAGCGCCCACGCCACCAGCGCATGCACCGCCAGCGCCACGACGATGTAGGCCATCGTCGTGCGCACGAACAACGGGCCCCACTGCCAGGCACGCGCGAGGTACTCGGCAAAGTGCGGCTCGGCGTAACGCCCGCCGAGCCAGTAGAACGCACCGTTGGAGATCGCGAACGACAGCGACGCGCTGACCAGGCCAACACCGGCCGCGCCCAGCATGGGGGCCCAACCGACTTGCAGGCGATCGGCATACAGCCGGCCGCCGTACCACAGCACCGCATAGGCCGGCAGCAGGAACGAGTACGCCGGGGTCACGCAGAAATCGCTGACGCCGGCGTAGTCGATCGCGATCCAGTCGATCACCACCGCCAACCCCAGGTAGGCCGCGAACTGCCAGTGCTTGCGCAGGTACAACCCGCCGAGGAAGAACAACGCCATCGACGCATCCGGCAGATGGATCACGGTACCGAAATGGTGGAAACGCGTGGCGATCATCAGCGTCGCGAACGCGACGAACAGACCGAGGTTGGCGGGTCGGGTCAACGGCTTCATCGGTGGCCTCGTGGTGGTGGTGGCGAATGGACGCCCGCTCAGCGAGCGGGTCGGTAACGCAGGGTCAGCAGGTAGTTGCGGCCGGGCTGGTTGTAGAGCGCAGCGGTTTCATACTGCTTGTCGAACACGTTGTTGGCGGCCAGCTGCAGGTTCCAGTCCGTATTGAACGCATAGCCCACGCGCAGATCGGTGAGGCCGTAGCCGCCCAGGCGCGTGGTATTGGACAGGTTGTCGTAACGCTCGCCGGCGCCGGTCACGCTGGCACCGATGCTGAAATCGCCAAAACGACGGTCGGCATCGACACGGCCGCTCTGGCGCGCGCGCCGCGGCAGGATGTTGTCGCGGTTGCGGTCGTTGCCGTCGTTGCGCGGGTCCAGCCAGGTGGCGCTGGCGCGCAGGTCCCAACCGACGAGCGTGGTATCGGCGGCCGCCTCGAAGCCCTGGATGCGGGCACGGTCGATGTTGTTGGGGCCGCCGAAATCGCCGAGGGTCACGTCGTAGGCAATCATGTCGTCGATCCTGGTATCGAACGCGTTGAGCGACCAGCCGTGCTCGCCGCGCAGGCTCAGCTCGAAGCTCTTCGAGGTCTCCGGCTGCAGTTCGGGATTGCCGTAACCGGGGAAATACAGCTCGTTGAAGGTCGGCGCCTTGAACGCACTGCCGTAGCTGGCGCCCAGGCGCAGTGCGTCGGTGAAGTCCCAGCCCCACAACACGCTGCCAGTGGTCTGGCCGCCGAACTGGCTGTCGTCGTCGCGACGCAGGCTGGCCTGCAACGACTGCGCGCCGAAGCTCTGCTGCCACTGGCCGAACAGGCCGCGGTTGATGCGCTGGTCGCGTGCATAGCGGGTGTTGCTGTCGACCTCGTCGCGCTGCCAGTCGTAGCCGAAGCTGAGCAGACCGGTGCCGGCACCGATGTCGGCCTGCAGCGAACCCAGCTCGCGGCGCGTATCGAAGTTGGACGAGTACACGCCGTTGAGATAGTTCTCGCTGAGGTCGGCGCTGCTGCCCAGGCTGGCGGTCAGCTTGAGGCGTTCGCTCGGCGTGTAGCGCACGCGGCCACCGAGCACCTGCTGCACGGTGTCGGCCTCGTTGTTGAGGCTGCCGTCGTATTCGTTGTAGCCCTCGGCTCGGAACAGGCGCGCTTCGGCGTCCCATTGCGGGCTGAAGCGGTAGCCGCCCTGCACGGTCGCCGAGTTGTTGCGGTAGCCGTCCTTGTCCGGATCGAAATTGCGCGTGCCGCGGTAAGCGTTGATGCCGTCGATGTTCTCGTGGGCAAGATTGACCGAGTACCAGCCCCCGCGCTCGTCAACGCTGCCATTGCCGCGACCGGCGACGCCGGCGGCCAGGCGCTGGCTGGCATAGCTGCCGATACCGGCGCTGAGCGTCGGTGCGAACGCACCCTGCGGCTGTCGGGTGAAGATCTGGATCACGCCGCCGAGCGCTTCGGAGCCGTACAGGCTGGAGAACGGCCCGCGCACGATCTCGACGCGTTCGATCTGCTCGACCGGGATGTCCTGCAGCGACGCGCCGCCGCTGGTGGCCGAGCCGATCTTGATGCCGTCGACCAGCACCAGCACGTGGTCGGACTCGGTGCCGCGCAGGAACAGCGAGGTCGCCTTGCCAGGACCGCCGTTGTTGGCCAGCGAAATACCGGCGCGGCCGCGCAGCAGGTCGGGCAGCGAGTTCGGCTGCAGGCGTTCGATTTCGCTGCGATCGATCACGGTGATCGCGGCCAGGGTCTGGTCCTGGGTCTGCGCGGTGCGCGTGGCGGTGACGACAACCTGGTCGAGGTCGGTGGCGGCGCCTTCGGCCAAGGCCGGGGCGGTGATGACGAACGACAGCGCGGCCGCCAATGCGGATTGGCGGAAAGACAAACGGTACGAATTCACGAACAACACTCCTTGGCCGCGCCTGCCCGCGCGGAATCGATGGCTAAGGACAGGCGGAAGGAGGTCTGGATGCGACACGCGCCAGGCATGCGCCCCATGACATCGCCCACCGCGTGTCGGGTCGCACAAAGGCCGGTCTCCGGGCTCGCGAGTGAAGGTCAAGC
Source organism: Lysobacter cavernae (assembly GCF_042648505.1). Classification (NCBI taxonomy): domain Bacteria; kingdom Pseudomonadati; phylum Pseudomonadota; class Gammaproteobacteria; order Lysobacterales; family Lysobacteraceae; genus Lysobacter; species Lysobacter cavernae. The sequence goes on along the minus strand of NZ_JBHRXK010000004.1, from coordinate 361,991 downwards.
CGTGAAAGGGCTTGCAGCCTTCCGGTCCGCGCCTTCCCATGCGTGTGCACAGTGGCGGTGATGCGGATCGTTGTCTCGCCTACCGTTGCGGGGGCAGCTCCGGAATTGCCGGCCGTGCATGCACGACCAAAGCGCACCGGATTCCCGTTTCAACCGCTGGCCAGGCCAGCGGTCACCTCAGGCTCGCGCATCTTAGCAGCTTCATCACGGCGCGCTCTTCCGCGGCGATGGCCGTTCGGCCTCTGCCACGGCGTTGGTTTGCACAGTGACGCCCAACGGGCCGCGTGCGGCATGCATTCGGCTGTGTGGAGGAGAAACGATGAAACGGACCGCATGGATCGCCGCCGCGGGCGTCCTGATTGTCGTGGGGGTACTAGCTGTTGTTTCCGCACGACACACCGCGACGGTGGCGACAGCTCTTCCCGCCACGACCGCCAGCGCCGCGCCGACCGCGGCAATGCCCGTCGCCAGCACCGCACCAGTACGCGATGCGCCGGGCTTCTACACCGGTGAAGCCGGCCTGTCCGCCTCCGAACGCGCCGGCCGCGAGATCTGGTACAAGGCCACCGGCGGCAATTCGCGCTTCCACACCTACGTGTTCCAGCAGCGCGTCGGCATCCTGATCGACTGGTTCCGCGTGCTGCGCGCCGACCGCCGCGACGACCGCTTCGCCGCCTGGGGCCTGATCAACGACCCCGGTTGCTGCCTGCCCGGCAGCAACGGCTGCCCGGCCCGGAGCCTGGACGAAACCTACGGGTTCCAGTGGTGTCCTGGCGATGCGCAACTGCTCGCGCATGTCGGCAAGCCGGGCTACCGCGATCCGGCCTGCGACTTCGTCGACGCGCCGATGGCAGCGGACGACCCGCACCGCCGCGACCAGGACCCGCGCCAATCGGCCTGCGACCTCGCCTTCGGCACCTCGACGGGCGCATTGGGGTTCCGCAAATTCCCGAACCCGCGCTTCGACAAGGCGCGCTGGCTGGCGATCAATGGCCGGCTCGCCAGTTGGGAGGGCTACAGCCGCACGCTCTCGAGCACTCCCCAGTCCGCCGATGCGCGCGTGCGGCGCCTCGCCGACGGCTCGATCGAGCCGCCGTTCCTGATCGGCACCAGCTGCGGCTCGTGCCATATCGCCTTCGACCCGCTCAACCCGCCCAAGGACCCGGCCAATCCGACCTGGGCCAACATCAAGGGCGCGATCGGCAACCAGTACCTGCGCATCTCCGAGATGCTGGCCTCGGGCATGCCGCACGACTCGCTGGAGTACCAGATGTTCGCGCATGCGCGGCCCGGCACCAGTGACACCTCGGCCATTCCCAACGACCAGATCAACAACCCGGGCACGATCAACGCGATCATCAACCTGCACCAGCGCCCGACCTTCTCCGGCGAAGTCGTCGACAAGTGGCGCAAAGTCGCCAGTTGCAAGGACGGCGAAGCCGCGTGCTGGTGCGAGCCGGGGCGTGACAGCAAGTGCTGGCGCAAGGGCACGCAGCAGGAAACCGTGCACCACATCCTCAAGGGCGGCGAAGATTCGATCGGTGCCAACGAGGCGATCCAGCGCGTGTACTTCAACATCGGCTCCTGCGCCGAGCAGTGCTGGCTCAACCACCTCACCGACCTGCGCCAGCTCGATCCGCAGGGCCGCAACTTCGGCCAGACGCCATTCGACATCGGCCAGTGCCGCCGCGACTGCCCGGCGTTCCGCGCGATCGAGGACCGGCTTGGCGACATCGCCGCCTTCCTGCATTCGTCCGAAACACACGCCACCGACCTGGCCACGGCGCGCGAGACCGCGCGCAAGGCCGCCAACCCGGGCGCGCGCTACCGCCACGACGACCTGGTAACCGACCTCGAAAAGGACTTCGGCACCGGTGCGGTCACGCGCGGCCACGAGGTGTTCGCGGCCAACTGCGCGCGCTGCCATTCAAGCGTGCCGGAGTCGGCCGGCGGCGCGTTCCGCAACCGCGACTTCCGCGCGATCGATGCCAAGACCGGCCTGCGCGCCGACTGGCTCGGCAACGACATGACGACCTTCGTCTCCGAAGTCGGCAGCAACCGTTGCCGCGGGCTGCATTCCAACCACATGGCCGGCCACATCTGGCAGGAATACGGCTCGGAAACACTGCGCGCACGACCGCCGGACCCGAGCCTCAGCGAGCCGCACGACGGCGGCCGCGGCTACTACCGCAACATCTCGTTGCTGTCGCTGTGGGCGCACGCACCGCTCATGCACAACAACGCGCTGGGGCCGGAACTGTGCGGCCAGCCCAGGCACCGCGAGAACTTCTTCTACCGCAACGCCTACGTCGACGCGCGTGGGCAGCCGGTGCCTGATGACAAGGCGCCAGTGTGCTGGGCCTACGACCCCAGCGTCGACGGCCGCTTCAAGCTGTACGTCGCCTCGATGCAGGCCATGCTGAACCCGGCGCGGCGCGAGCCGAAGATCACCCGCTTCGACCTCGACGTGCCGCTGGTGGCGGGCCTGCGCCTGGTCGAGGACGGCCAGGAGAAACAGATCGCCGGGCTCACCATCGTCGTGCCCAAGGGCAGCAGCGCGGGACGGCTGGGCAATTTCCAGCACAAGCAGTTCCTCGGCGACCTGGTCAGCCTGCGCCTGCACCCGCAGGTGCTGCAGAAGAAACTGCGTACGAGCCTGGGGCCCCAGGAAGGCGACGCGGCCTTTGCCGAACTGCGCACGGTCGCCGATCAGCTGCTGAAGGATCCGGGCCAGCTGGTGCCGACGCTGCGTCGGCATCCGAAGCTGTTCGAGGTCTACAGCACCTGCACCGACGCCATCGAGAACGACGGCCACCGCTTCGGCGAGGACCTGCCGGACGCCGACAAGCAGGCATTGATCGCGTTTCTGGCGACGCTGTAGGAGGACACCATGGACCCTGGCTCTGTCATCCGCGTCTCGCAACCCGCCCTGCTGGCCATCCTGATCCTGCTGGCCGGCTGCGAGCGCAAGCCCGACATCGGCTTCCTGAAGTACGACGAGAGCCATGCCAGCAAGCCGGACTTCGCCGAGGTCGAACACCGCCATCCGCTGTCGGTCGCCGACCTGCAGAAGCTGACGCCGGACAACATCCAGCGCTTTGACCAGGAACAGATCGACCAGATCTACGCACGCCTCAGTGCCGGCCCGATTCCCGATGGCGCGTTCGACGGCGACCTGCTGTTTCCGAAGGGCCAAAGCGGCGACCGCCGCCTGGCGGAGATCGTCGGCGGCCTGCCCGGGCTCGCCGTCGAATGGAAGACGATCAAGCTCGAGCAACTGGGCCGCGCGTTGTGGAAGGGCAAGGTGTTCTACCGCGACCAGCGCCTGCTGCGTAACCGCATCGAGGACACGCGGCTGCTGCAGCCGCTGGTCGGCAGCGACCTCGGCGACATTCCCAAGGCGAGCGTCGAAGGCCGCGATCAATGGCTGCTGTTCCCGGCCAGGCTGTACTGCGGGCAGAGTCTGCTCGACAGCCGCCGCGAGTCGATCATCATCGACTACGCCTTCACCGACACCCTCCCCGGCTACCGCGAGAAGCCCGATTTCCTCGCCGGCCGCAACGGCCTGCAGGTACGCGACGAGATCCGCATGGTACGCCCGGGTTTCTATCTCGGCCGCGCCTACCTCGGCCGCGTGTTCCTGCTCGACTTCACTCTCTACAACAAGGCGATCGCCGAGCGCGACGGGGCCGCGTTCGCGAAGACCGGACAGGTCGCCGAGGACTGCTGGCCGGGCACGCAGCAGCGGGTGCTGGCGTCAGTGCAGTAGGGCGCAGGACGTGGCATGACGACCGACGGTACGGATGCCCAGGATGCGACGCCACGTTCCGTTGCCGATGACGGCTGCACTGGTCGGCACCGCGCTCGCGCTGCTCGTCGCCGCCTGCCGGCCAACGGCTGAAACGCCGCAGCCGCCACAGCCGCGCTGGGCAGTGAATCCCGCGCGCACCGGACCCGACCGTCCGCCGCTTGGCCACTCGCTGTTCGACAGCATCTCCCGCCATGAGCAGGACGGGCGGTACGTCCAGGACATCCCGTTCCCGTTCGATGCGCTGCTGCGACGAATCGACGAGCGCGCCGGTTGCGATGCGGCAGCGCCGTGCTCGCGCGCGGTGCTGATCCCGCTCGGCCGCTCGCTGCAGCGCTTGACCGCATCGCCGGATTTCTTCGCGCACCCGCGCGTGGTGGCCGCGGTCGATGGCGAGGGCGCGCGCGCGACCACCGCGCATGCGCTGCTCAAGGATCGGCTGTACCTCGGCTACCAGGAACAGGCCGGGCTGATCGAGGTGATCAGCTACAACGAGGCGGCGGGGCGCTTCGAATTCCAGTTGGTGCACGATTACCGCGCCGGGACGACCCCGCGGGTCAGCTACGCGCGCCGCGATGTCTGCGCCGCCTGCCACCAGAACCTCGCGCCGATCTTCTCGCGGCCTGTGTGGGCCGAAACCAATGCCAACCCGCGCGTCGCCGCCGCCTTGCAACGCCATGGCGACGCCTTCTTTGGCGTGCCGGTGCGGCGCGGCGTCGATATCCCCGGCGCGATCGACGCGTCCACCGATCGCGCCAACCTGTTCGGCGTCTGGCAGCGGTTGTGGCGCGACGGCTGCGGCGGTAACGATGCCGCAGGCCGACGCTGCCGTGGCGCGGCGCTGCTGGCCGCGCTGCAATACCGTCTTAGCGGTGAACGTGGCTTCGACGAGCGCGCCGCCCGTTGGCGCGTGGACTTCCTTCCGGCCTTCCTGCGCGCATGGCGCGCGCGCTGGCCCGCCGGCCTGGCGATTCCGAATCCCGACCTGGCCAACCGCGATCCGCTGCCACCGGGCACGGCGACCGAGCCGACCGGCGCGGTGCTGGCAGGCGTGCCGGCGCGGTTCGAGCCGCTGCTGCCGCGACCGCCGCTGGAAGTCTGGCGACTGGATGCATCGGCTTCGCTGCCGCCGCCAGTGGCATCGCCTCCTCAGCAACAAGCAGCGAGCGTGGCGCGGCGCACTATCGCCGGGCTCGGCGGCTTCTTCTCGGCTGCGGAAATCATCGCGCTCGACCGGCACCTGCACGACCGCGGCGGCGGCCAGCAGCGGCAGTACGTGGCGCGCTGCACACTTGAGCGGACCACGGCATCGTTGCGCTTCGATTGCGATCAGGCACAGACGCCAGCCACGGCGCAACTGCGCGGCCGGCTCCTGCTACGCGGCGCTCGCATCGAAGCCGGCACGGTCGATGGGCTTGCCGTGGTCGGCCATCCACCGCTGCACCAGCTCACGGTGGCGCCGGGCACGGGGCTTGCCGCGGAAGGCACGGTGTTGCGTCTGCAGCATCGCGACCTGCGCGCGCGCCTTGCCGACGGCGCCGTGATCGACCGCATCACGCTGCGCTGGCCCGACGGCACGGGCGGCACGGTCGCCGACGCCACCATCACCGTGATCGACGATCTCGCACCACTGCGCGCCGCGATCGCAGCTCTGTCGGACGACACCGGCCCGGCATCGCCATTCGCGGCGCAGCCGTTCGACCGCCCACGCCTGGTCGCAGCGTTGTTTTCGCATCTGGGCATGAGCGGATCCGACGACTGTTGCGACCCCGCCGTTCGTCTACCGCCGCCGCGGGTCGAAGCCGCGGCACCGCCCACGCCAAGCCGTGGCCCGGCGCGGCCGTTCGCCGCGTTCTACCCGCCATGCGCCGGTTGCCACGCTACCGGCGAGCGCTCGCCTCCGAATTTCCTGGCCGGTACCGGCGCCCAGGTCGCGGCCAACATGGCGCACTGCGCGCCGCGCCTGTACGCACGCCTGGCGATGTGGCGGCGCGAGCCGGCGCTGCGCGAAAAGACCCCGATGCCGCCGCCGCTGGCACTGCCCTACCCGCATACGTCCTTGCCACCGGCGGAGGCCGCGTCCCTGGAGCGCACCGCCGCAGAGCTGCTGCGCATCGAGACCGGCCGATCCCCGCAACTGGACGCGTTACTGGTCAATGACTACGAAGCGCTGCGGCCGTGCCTGCCGTAGCAGGCTGAGACAGGAAGGATCCGCATGGCGACCCGGCTCCATACCGCACTGGCCCGCGCCAACGCCGCACTGGCACGCCTGTTCAACCGCCGCTGGGTGCGCTGGCTGGCACTCGCACTCACGCTGCCAACGCTGCTGCTGGCCGCATTCGGCGTGTATGGCCTGTACCTGCTGAACCGCAACTCGGCAGTGACCTACGCCGACGCCGCCGAGCACTTCAAGTACGGCTCGACCCGCGGCGAGATGGAATCGGGGCTGCCGTACTGGATCTGGCAGGTGTTGCCGCGCGTGTGCGGGCAGCACCTGCCCGACCCAGCGCGCGGCTATGCCTCGCTCGGACTGATCTATGAAGACGGCAAGGACTTGCCGGTCGGCATGTCGAAACGCAACTACCAGGGCGTCGAGCGCACCTTCCTCAACTGCGCGGTGTGCCACACCAGCACCGTGCGCGATGCGCCCAACGCGACCCCGCGCATCGTCCTGGGCATGCCGGGCAATCGCTTCAACGTGTGGGGGCTACAGAAGTTCCTGTTCGGCTGCGCCCGCGACCCGAAGTTCACCAGCGACTTCGTGGTGCCCGAGATCGACCGTGCCATGCGTGCACGCGGCGACAAGCTCGGTCTGCTCGATCGCTACGTGATCTATCCGGTCGCCATCGCGTTGATGCGCGACCGGTTGCTGATGCTGGCCGGGCGCTTTGAGCCGCTGCTGCAATACCCCGCATGGGGCCCGGGCCGCGTCGACACCTTCAATGCCGCCAAGGTGATCTTCAACTTCCCGATCGCTGCGCTGCCGGAGGATGAGAAGAACGCGCCCTCCGACTTCCCCTCGATCTGGCTGCAACAGCCGCGTCAGGGCATGCAGCTGCACTGGGATGGCAACAACACCGCGGTCGAGGAACGCAACAAGAGCGCCGCGTTCGGCACTGGAACCACGCCACCCACGATCGACCTCAAAGCGATCAAGCGCATCGAGGACTGGCTGCTGACCCTGCCGCCGCCGAAGTACCCGTATGCGATCGACGCAACACAATCCGCGCGCGGCAAGGTCGTCTATGATGACTACTGTGCGGCCTGCCATGGCACCAGCGGTCGCGACTTCAGTGGCAAGTATGTAGGCAAGGTCACGCCACTGGCACAGGTCGGCAGCGACCGCCGCCGCCTCGACAGCTACACCCGCGACCTCGCACTCAACCAGGCGACGCTGTACGCCGGCTACCCATGGCGCTTCCGCCATTTCCGCAAGACCTACGGCTACGCCAACATGCCACTCGACGGGCTGTGGCTGCGCGCACCGTACCTGCACAACGGCTCGGTGCCGACGTTGCGCGATCTGCTCGAACCCGCCGCTGCCCGTCCAAAGCTGTTCTACCGCGGCGACGACGTCTACGACACCGGCAAGGTCGGCTTCGTGTCGGACGTTGCCGTGCGCGACGGCGTCGCATTCTTCCGTTACGACACCGCGGTGCCTGGCAACTCCAATGCCGGTCACGACGGCGCGGTCTACGGCACGCAGCTGCCGGCAGCCGACAAGGACGCGCTGGTCGCGTTCCTCAAGACGTTCTGATCATCAGGAGAAGGTAATGGCCGAGACTGTCCACACCGCTGCAACGAACAGGCCGAAACGTTGGTGGCTGTGGGCACTGCTGGTATTGCTGCTGCTTGGCGCGATGCTCGGCGGCATCGCCTGGTACAAGCTGTTCCGCGAGGAGCCGCAGCCGGACTGGGTCACCGCCACGCCCGAGATGCGCTTCAAGTACGGCTCGATCGGCGCCGAGAACGACGCCGGCATCCCCTATTGGATCTTCTATGTGCTGCCGCGCATGTTCCCGGAAAAGCTGCCCGGGCCCGGCGGCTACGCATCGTTCGGCGTCGCCTGGGAAGAAGGACAGGAACTACCAATCGGATTCACCAAGAAGACCATCGGCTTTCCGCGCGTGGCCAATACCTGTGCCACCTGCCACATGGCCAGCTACCGCAAGACGCCCGACGAGAACCCGACCTTTGTCGCCGCCGGCCCCGGCCACACCCTCAACCTCGGCGCGTTCTTCCGCTTCCTGGTCGACTGCGCCAAGGACCCGCGCTTCAACGCCGACAACCTGCTGCACGAGATCCGGCTGGTGACGGAACTGTCGTGGCTGGACCGACTGATCTACCGCTACGCACTGATCCCGATCACCAAGCAGCGCCTGCTCGAACGCGAGGCCCAGTTCGCCTGGATCTACCGCAAGGACTTCCCCGACTGGGGCCGCGGCCGCGACGACGGCATGAACCTCACCAAGTACTTCATGCTGGAACTGCCGATGGACAACAGCCTCGGCCCGACCGACATGCCGCCGATCTGGAACCTGAAGAAATACGCGCGTCCCGGCACCACGATGAACTTCGCTGGCGACAGCCACGACGCGCAATCGGTCATCATCGACTCGGCGCTGGGCCTGATGAACGCGGCGCCGAAGTCCAACAACGAGTTCCTCGGTCACGTGCGCTGGCTTCAGGAGTACCTGTCCGCGCTACCACCGCCGAAATACCCGTTCCCGATTGACGCCACGCTCGCTGCGTCCGGCCAACCGGTGTTCGCCGCACACTGCGCCTCCTGCCATGCCAGCGACAGGACCGGCACGCGCCAGCCACTGGCCGGTATCGACACCGACCGCGAACGCATCGACGCCTGGAACGCACAGAACGCCATCGCCGCCAACCGCGTCGTCAGCGGCTTCGGAATCCAGCGCAAAGGGCTAGTCGAGGAGGATTTGATCGGCTACAACCCGCCCTTCCTCGACGGCCTGTGGTTGCGCGCACCGTACCTGCACAACGGCGCCGTACCGACTCTGCGCGACATGCTCACCCCGCCAGCGCAACGCCCGGTCGTGTTCTGGCGCGGCTACGACCTGTACGACCCGGTCAATGTCGGCTTCGTCACGCAGGGTGCCGAAGCCGAACGCGTCGGCACGCGACACGACACCCGTCAACGCGCCAACGGCAACCAAGGGCATGCATTCGGAACCGACCTTCCCGGGAACGAGAAATCTGCGTTACTGGAGTACTTGAAGACCTTGTGAGGCGTTCGTTTAATCGCCGCCTGTCGTTTTCATATTCAGACGATTGGAGAATTCCGTCACTCGCCCAGCGGCATCGCCACAAAGCGAAACGTTGCGAGGCCAACCGAGCGAATCCTCATGCTTACCTCCCACCAAGTGAATTGCCATTGCGAAGCGGGCCGTTGCGTCAATATCCCGCGCCACGCGTCCGGAAACCAGAATTTGCAGCGTTTCCCTATAGGAGGGCACGAAAACGCCAACGCTTGCAGGTGAACCATGGAACGGCAAATCTCACGGGAATACTGGATTCGGCTGGCCGAGGTGCTGGAGGTCGAACCGGCCGCATTGCGCGCCGTGGCCGAGGTCGAGTCCAACGGCAGCGGCTTCCTGCCTCCGCCGTCGGACAAGCCGAAGATCCTGTTCGAAGGCCACGCTTTCCACCGCCTCACCGGCGGGCGCTTCGACGCCGAGCATTCCGGCCTGAGCTACCCGCGCTGGGACCGCAGCAAGTACTCCGGCTCGCTCACCGGTGAGTGGCGGCGGTTGGAGGCGGCGTGCCAGCTTGATCGCGCCTCGGCGCTGCAGTCGGCCAGCTGGGGCATGTTCCAGATCATGGGCTTCAACTATTCCTATGCCGGCTTCCGCGATGTCGATGCGTTCGTCGCCGCCCACCATGCCGGCGCCGAAGAGCAGGTCGGTGCGTTCGCACGCTTCATCTCGCGGCCACCGTTCCTGGTCGCGCTGCGACGACGCAATTGGGCGCGCTTCGCCGCAGCCTACAATGGCCCGGGTTACGCCAAGAACCGCTACGACCAGAAGATGGCCGCGGCGTACGCGCGTTACCACGGCCAGGATGACAAGGCGGTGTCGCGCGAGGAACTGGAGGCCGCCGAGGCAATCGCCGGTCGCCGTGCGCGCGGCAAGGCCAGGAAATCGGCTGCCGCCGAACCATCACTGCCGCCCGGGCGCGAATCGTTCGCGGCGGTGCAGACCACGCGCCGGCGCAACCCGCGTCGGCGCAACGTGCGGCCCGATCCGGTCGACCTGCGCGACTGGATGTACCAACCCAGCATCGCCGTCGCTCCGCGCGACTGGATGATGCCCAACGACCCGCGCCAGACCAAGCACCAGCGCGAGACCAACGCCTGCACCGGCTTCGCATTGGCGACTACCATCGAATACCTGCTCGATCGCGGCCAGCGTGCGGTCGAGCCGATCTCGGGCTACATGCTTTACAGCATGGCGCGCCGCTACGACGAATGGGCCGAGGACGACGACGTCGACAGTGGCTCGTCGTTGCGTGGCGCACTGAAGGGCTGGTCACGCCATGGCGCCAGCGCCGGCCGGCTGTGGGCCGATCTGGACATGCCCGCTGCCACCAACACGCCAGGCGAGGACTGGTGGCTGGACGCGGTCAAGCGGCCGATGGGCGCGTACTACCGCATTTCGCCGGAGAACATCCGCGACATGCACATCGCCCTGGCCGAGGCCGGCGCGCTGGTCGCCAGTGCGTTCACCCACGCGCGCTGGGACCTGCTGCTCAACAATCGCGCCAGCCCGCCGCCGACCACGATCAGCGAGCTGCCGATCATCACCGCCTCGCCCGGTGCGCGCGACCAGGGCCACGCCTTCGCCATCGTCGGCTACACGCGCGAGGGTTTCATCATCCAGAACTCCTGGGGCCCCAGTTGGGGCCGCGGCGGTTTTGCCGTGTTGCCCTACGCCGACTGGCTCGACAACGCGATGGATTGCTGGGTGGTGCAGCTGGGCGTGGTCACCGCCGAGCACGACGCCGTCGCGCGCTCGCCGTCGCTGCGCGTGGAGGCGCAGACCGGGCGCGCGCTGGTGTCGAGCGACCCCACCCTGGGCGACCACGAGATCTCGCCGTTCGTCGTCAACATGGAGAACGAGGGCAAGCTGAGCGAGCGCGGCCGCTTCCGCACCGGCGCCGACGACCTGCGCCTGCTGGTCGACCATCACCTGCCCGAAGCCTGCCGGGTCTGGGGCCTGGGCACGCAGGACAGCGTCGATGTCGCCGTGTACGCACATGGCGGCCTCACCGACGAGAACGCCGCATCGAAAACCGCGCGCACCTGGATCCCGCACCTGTACTCGAACCGGATCTTCCCGGTGTTCCTGATGTGGGAAACCGGCGCGTGGAAGACCATCACCAACCTGTTCGAGGACGTGACCCGCGGCGAGGCCGAGCTCACCGGCGGACCGCGCTGGGACCGCTTCAAGCAACGCTTCGAAGAGTGGAAGGACGAGCGCCTGGAAGGCTTGGCGCGACCGCTTGGCAAGAAGATCTGGGGCGAGATGAAACAGAACGCCAACGCCTTGTCTGGCGCACGCGGCTCCGGCGTGATCCAGCTGTTCGAGCAGTTCCGCAAGATTCCGCGCGGGAAGCTTCCGGCCATCCGCCTGCACCTGATCGGCCATTCCGCCGGTGGCATCGTCCACAGCTGGTTGGCGCCGCGCGCACTCAAGCAGGGCTTCGACCTGCGCACGATCAGCCTGCTGGCACCGGCGGTACGCATCGATACCTTTGACAAGAACCTCGGCACGGCCATCGCGTCGCGTGGCATCCGGATGCTGATCGCCAACCTCACCGACGCCGCCGAACGCGCCGACGGCACCTGCTCGCCGTACGGCCACTCGTTGCTGTACCTGGTGGCGCGCTCGTTCGAGGAACACGAAGAAACACCGCTGCTGGGCATGGAGAAACACCTCGTGCCGGCCATGGCGACCCACGCCTGGGGGCCGATGGTGCGCCAGTTGCCCAGCCCCGGCCGCATCATCGCCGAGGGCAACGCCGCCACGCGCGCGATCACCCACGGCGGCATGGACGAGGACGACGCCCTGCAACGGGCGGTGGTGTCGTTCATCCGCACGCGCTGACCCGACGAACTGGCCGAGTACGGACCTTCGGACATGGTGGAACGATCCAGTGCCAATGCGATGCAAGGCCTCCCGGAAGCGATCAGCATCGCCTCCGGGATCAAGGGCTTCGTCCTGTGGATTGGCGGATCGCTGGCCGGAATGACGGCGATCCTGTACGTGTGCGGCTACCTGATCACCACCGCGCATATCTATGCACTGGGGTTGTACGGGCTGGTGGACTTCAGCAAGGACTACTTCCTGCTCGAAGGGGCGAAGTTCTTCCTCTCCATCGTGATCGGCATTGCCCAGGTAGCGGTCAGCCCCCTGGTCATCCTGGTCACTGCCGCGGCCATTCCGTTCGCACTGATCGCGGTGTTGACGCGGCGCAAGCTGTTGCAACACGGTCAGCGCCTGCGGGACATGTACGAGGCCCACGCCACGACGACCTGGGCTATCGTGGCGCGCCTGTCGCTGTACTGCGTGCTTCTGGTCGCCAGTGCCATGATCGCTTTCGACAGCCTGCGCGCCATCTCGTTCCATCTGCAGATATCCGGGTTGCTCTACAGCAATCCGGGCACCCTGCATTGCCAAGCAGACCTCATAGCCTTGCGTGAAGCCTTCCTTTGCGGGCGCTTCGACGTGCTGCGCTCGGTTTTCAATGCGCAGCTCTGGTCTGCCGTGCAGCTCGTCGTCATGTGCTGCATCGGCTGGCACGTGGTGTCGCGCTGGCACTGGCGAGCCTGGCTGATCGGTCCACTGTTGTTTGTCACGGCGCTGCTGGTGCTCATGCTGCCGATGGAGTTCGGCGCGCTGCTCAAGCCGAGCCGTTACCCGGTGGTGCGCATCGAAACCAAGGACGCGCGCGCCCCGCCCATCGCCACGGGCCAGTTCCTAATCGACCGGAACGAACGCGGCCTCACCGTCTGGGACCCACCGACGCGACGCGTGCTGTGGATTCCGTCCGATGACGTCGCCCGCATGGAAACCGTCGGCATCCGTGAACTGTTCGAGGCGCCCGCGGGGCGTTGATCGGACGGAGGTAGCTACATGAACATCCGCACGTTTCCACAACCTCGCGTACCCGTCCCGGCGCTGCTATGGCTGGCCTTGACCGTCGCAATGTCGCCTGTCCACGCCCAGGAGATCGCCCAGATGGACATCGACGGCACCAACGCATTTGTCGATGACGCCCGCCAGCGTCCATCGGCCGTGGATGTACCCATCCGTGACGGCAGCATGGTTCGCACGGGCCCACGCACCAGTGCCCGGGTGGAACTCGCGCCGCAGGGCATCGTGCTGCTCAACGAGAACAGTGCCAAGTTGATCAGCACCTCGTTCTTCAAGGGCACCCGCTGCCTGGCGGTACGCCTGATCGCAGGCGAGCTCTTCATCAACGGCTCGAACATCTGCTTTTTGACCAACGTCGGCGCCGTCAGCGGCATCAGCCGCAGCCGGATCAACCTCAAGGTGGACGAGCGCGGCACGGTCATGACCGTGATCCAGGGTGCCGCCGATCTGGACGGAAAGCTGGCCTCGATGCGCGTGACCACGTCTGAACAGCTGGTCGTGTGGCCCAACGGCGAGCACAAGACCACCTTGCTCGATGCCACAGCCGCCGAGCGCACGGCCGACTGGACGCGCAACTACTTCACGGCGCCGCCGAAGAAGGCGCTGAAGGGCTGGCAGAAGGCGCTTATCGGACTCGGCGTCATCGCTGTCGGTGCCGCTGCTTACGACGCGAGCAAGGACGATGACGACGATCGTCGTGATCCCCCGGCGCCTCCGCCTCCGCCGGCCGGGGGGACGGACTACCCGACCCCGATGGACGACGCAGCGCCCACGCCCCCACCCACGCCCGCATCGACGACAAGATCGCCTGCCTCCGCTCCCGCGGCATCACGGTTGCAGCGCCAGCACGCACTGGAACTGCAACTGCCGACCTGTTGCGTGCCCTTCTCGGGCGGCGGCGAGCAGACGATCCGCACAACACCCGCCGACTGCGCGGAACGCGGTGGCCGCCTTTCGGGTGCCTGCTCGACGCCGGTCAGGTGAGTCGGCTTCAGCCCTTGCGGAACACCAGCTGCCCACCTTCGACATCGACCTGCACGGTGTCACCGCTGACGAACTCGCCCGACAGGATCTTCGAGGCCAGCGGGTTCTCCAGTTGCTGCTGGATCGCGCGCTTGAGCGGGCGGGCGCCGTACACTGGGTCGAAGCCGACGTTGCCGAGCAAGGCGAGCGCATCATCGGACAACGACAGCTTCAGGCCGCGCTCCACCATGCGCTTGTCGAGACCACGGATCTGGATACGCGCGATCTGCCGGATCTGCGCCTTGTCGAGCGGATGGAACACCACGATGTCGTCGAGGCGGTTGATGAACTCCGGGCGGAAGTGCGCCTGCACCACGCCCATCACCGCGGCCTTCATCTGCAGGTAAGCCTGCGGCGAATCGTCGCCGGACCCGTTCTTATCGAACATGTCCTGGATCTGGTGCGAGCCGAGGTTGGAGGTCATCACGATCACGGTGTTGCGGAAATCGACCGTGCGGCCCTGGCCGTCGGTCAGGCGGCCGTCGTCGAGCACCTGCAGCAGGATGTTGAACACATCCGGGTGCGCCTTCTCGACCTCGTCGAGCAGGATCACGCTGTACGGGCGCCGGCGCACGGCTTCGGTCAGGTAACCGCCTTCCTCGTAGCCGACATAGCCAGGAGGCGCACCGATCAGGCGCGCGACGCTGTGCTTCTCCATGAACTCGCTCATGTCGATGCGCACCATCGCGTCGCTGCTGTCGAACAGGAACTCGGCCAACGCCTTGGTCAGCTCGGTCTTGCCGACGCCGGTCGGGCCGAGAAACAGGAACGATCCCGACGGCCGGTTCGGATCGGACAGACCAGCGCGCGAACGCCGCACCGCATCGGACACGACCTTGATCGCCTCCTCCTGGCCGACCACGCGCGTGTGCAGCTGGTCTTCCATCTTCAGCAGCTTTTCGCGCTCGCCTTCCAGCATCTTGCTGACCGGGATGCCGGTCCAGCGCGCGACCACCTGCGCGATTTCTTCGGCGGTGACCTTGTCCTGCAGCAGAGTGAAACCCTTGGTCTCGGCCTCCTGCGCGGCCTTGAGCTGCTTCTCCAGCTCCGGCAGCGCGCCGTACTGGATCTCGCTCATGCGGGCGAAGTCCTGCTTGCGCTGCGCGGCCTCCAGCTCGAGCTTGGCGGCCTCGATCTGCTCCTTGATGCGGGTCGCGCCCTGCAAGGTCGCCTTCTCGGCCTTCCAGACTTCTTCCAGGTCGTTGAATTCGCGCCCCAGCGTGGCGATCTCGGCCTCCAGGTCGGCCAGGCGCTGTTTCGACTCGGCGTCCTTCTCCTTCTTCAGCGCCTCGCGCTGGATCTTCAGCTGGATCAGGCGGCGCTCCTTGCGATCGAGCTCCTCCGGCTTGGAATCGATCTCCATGCGGATGCGCGAGGCGGCCTCGTCCATCAGGTCGATGGCCTTGTCCGGCAGCTGGCGGTCGCTGATGTAGCGGTTGGACAACGTCGCCGCGGCGACGATCGCCGGATCGGTGATCTCCACGCCGTGGTGCACGGCATAGCGCTCCTTGAGGCCACGCAGGATGGCGATGGTGTCCTCCACCGACGGCTCGCCGACGAATACTTTCTGGAAGCGACGCTCGAGCGCGGCGTCCTTCTCGATGTACTGGCGGTACTCGTCGAGCGTGGTCGCGCCGATGCAGTGCAGCTCGCCGCGTGCCAGCGCCGGCTTGAGCATGTTGCCGGCGTCCATCGCACCCTCGGCCTTGCCGGCACCGACCATGGTGTGCAGTTCGTCGATGAACAGGATGATCTGGCCCTCGTTCTTGGACAGATCATTCAGTACGGCCTTCAGGCGCTCCTCGAACTCGCCGCGGAACTTGGCGCCGGCGATCAGCGCGCCCATGTCCAGCGACAGCACGCGCTTGCCGCGCAGGCCTTCGGGCACTTCGCTGTTGATGATGCGCTGGGCCAGGCCTTCGACGATCGCGGTCTTGCCGACGCCCGGCTCGCCGATCAGCACCGGGTTGTTCTTGGTGCGGCGCTGCAACACCTGGATGGTGCGACGGATTTCCTCGTCACGGCCGATCACCGGGTCAAGCTTGCCGCTCTCGGCGCGCGCGGTCAGGTCGATGGTGTACTTCTCCAGCGCCTGACGCTGGTCCTCGGCATTTTCCGATTGCACGCTCTCGCCTCCGCGCAGCTTGTCGATGGCTGCTTCCAGTTTGGGTTTGTTGGCGCCGGCGGCCTTGAGTGCACGACCGACTTCGCCGCTGTCGTCGAGCGCGGCAAGCAGGAACAGCTCGCTGGCGATGAACGCGTCGTTGCGTTGCTGCGCCAGCTTGTCGGTGACGTTGAGCAGGCGCGCCAGGTCGTTGCCGACGCTGACATTGCCGGCCTGGCCCGACACCTTCGGCAGTTTTTCCAGCGCTTCGCCCAGGCGCTCGCGCAGCAGCGGCACGTTGACGCCGGCCTGCGCCAGCAGCGGCCGCGTGCTGCCGCCGCTCTGGTCGAGCAAGGCGACCAGCAGGTGCGACGGTTCGATGACGCTGTGGTCGCGCCCTACCGCGAGCGATTGCGCATCGGCGATCGCCTGCTGGAAGCGCGAGGTGAGCTTGTCCATTCGCATGGAGTGATCCCTCTCAAAAGATGTGGCGGCCCAGCCGCAATGCCTCTCAGATGCGGCCCGTCGCGCGGCGATTCAAGCGCGTCCACCTAATGCTTACATGCACATGTTCACAATGCGTGTATGGCTGCGCAGATCCCCCATCGTCCGCCGCCGCCGGCGTTCTCGCCCGACTGGGCACTGTTCCTCGACGTCGACGGCACCTTGCTGGACTTCGCCGATCTACCGGACGAGGTGCATGCCGCGCCGGCGCTGATCGCCACGCTGGACGCGTTGCGCGACCAGCTCGACGGTGCGCTGGCACTGGTCAGCGGCCGCACCCTGGCGCAGCTCGATGCCCTGTTCGCACCGCTGCTCCTGCCCGCCGCCGGCCTGCATGGCCTGGAATTGCGCGACAACGGCCACGCCATCGCCCATGCGCGACCGGTCGCGCTTGACGACGTGCTCACGGCGGCACGGGCCCTGGCCGCCAAATACCCCGGCGCACTGGTCGAAGACAAGGGCACCACGCTGGCCCTGCACTGGCGCGGCGCGCCGGCCGCCGAGGAGCCGCTGCACGAGTTCGCCACCTCGGCACTGATCGAGTTGCCCGGCTACCACCTGCAACCGGGCAACCGCGTGCTCGAACTGCGCCCCGACGGTGCGCACAAGGGCGAAGCGGTGCTCGCCTTGCTGGCCACGCCACCGTTCCACGGGCGCCGCCCGGTGTTCGTCGGTGACGACCTGACCGACGAGCACGGCTTCGCCGCCGTCGACTGCCACGGCGGCTTCGGGGTGCTGGTCGGCGCGCGCAGCCCCAGCGCCGCGCGTTACGGCCTGCACGACCCGGCCGCGGTGCGCGAATGGCTGGAGCAGGCCGTGATCCTTTCCCAGACACAGGAACCTGGATGACCCCCATACCCGACGCACACCCCAGCCTCGACCTCGGCCTCGTCGGCAACGGCAGCATGGCGGCGCTGGTCGACGCGCGCGGCCGCATCGTCTGGGGTTGCGTGCCGGCCTTCGACGGTGACCCGACCTTCTGCGCGCTGCTGTCGCCACGCGACCACGAGGGCGGCGACTACGCGATCGAGATCGAGGACTTCGCCTCGTCCGAGCAGCATTACCTGGCCAACACCGCGGTATTGCGCACGATCCTGCGCGACACCCGCGGCGGCGCGGTCGAGATCACCGACTTCGCCCCGCGCTGGCACCAGAACGATCGCTTCTACCGGCCGGTGACGTTGCTGCGCCGGGTGCGACCGCTGGCCGGACTGCCGCGCGTGCGCGTGCGCCTGCGTCCGCTCGCCGATTACGGCGCCAGCAAGCCCGAGACCACCTGGGGCAGCAACCACATCCGCTACCTGGTGCCAGGCTTCACCCTGCGCCTGACCAGCGACGTGCCGGTGCGACTGGTGCGCGACGCACTGCCGTTTGCGCTCGATCGCGAGCTGCACCTGGTACTCGGCCCCGACGAGACGCTGACCCAGCCGGTGGCCGCCTTCGTGCGCCAGGCCGAGGAGAAGACCATCGCCTATTGGCGCGACTGGGTGCGCTATCTGTCGATTCCACTGGAGTGGCAGGAGGCGGTGATCCGCAGCGCGATCACCCTGAAGCTGTGCCAGTACGAGGAAACCGGCGCGATAGTCGCCGCGATGACCACGTCGATCCCGGAGGCCGCGCACACCGTGCGCAACTGGGACTACCGCTACTGCTGGCTGCGCGATGCCGCGTTCGTGGTGCGCGCGCTCAACCGCCTCGGCGCCACCCGCAGCATGGAGGACTACCTGCGTTACGTCGCCAACGTCGCCACCGACGACGGTCTGCTGCAACCGCTGTACGGCATCGGCTTCGAAAAGGCGCTGACCGAGGAGGAAGTGCCATCGTTGGCCGGCTATCGCGGCATGGGCCCGGTACGGCGCGGCAACCTGGCCTGGCTGCAGCAGCAGCACGACGTCTACGGCAGCGTGGTGCTGGCCTCGACGCAACTGTTCTTCGACCAGCGGCTGACGCGCATGGGCGATGCGGCGATCTTCGAGCGCATCGAACCGCTCGGCGAGCGCGCCTTCGCCCTGCACAACCAGCCCGACGCCGGCCTCTGGGAGTTCCGTGGCCGCACCGAGGTCCACACCTATTCCAGCGTGATGTGCTGGGCCGCCTGTGACCGCCTGGCCAAGATCGCCGTGCACGTGAAGCTGCCGGAACGGGTGAAGCTCTGGCGCGAGCGCGCCGATGCCATCCACGCCCGCATCATCGAGCACGCCTACAACGAGGAACTCGGCCATTTCGTCGAGGCCCTCGACGGCAACCGTCTCGACGCGTCACTGCTGCTGCTCGCCGACCTGGGTTTCGTCAAGCCCGACGACCCGCGTTTCATCCGCACGGTCGAGGCGATCGGCCACGGCCTCAAGCGCGGCGACGCGCTGTTCCGCTACGTCTCGCCGGACGATTTCGGCTCGCCGGAGACCAGCTTCACCATCTGCACGTTCTGGTACATCGATGCCCTCGCCACGATCGGACGCTACGAGGAGGCACGGACGCTGTTCGAGCGCATTCTTGCGCGCCGCAATCCACTCGGCCTGCTGTCGGAAGACCTCGAGTTCGACGGTGGCGAGGCCTGGGGCAATTTTCCGCAGACCTATTCGCACGTCGGCCTGATCATTGCGGCGATGCGGTTGTCGCGGCCTTGGCAGGATGCGGCGTGAGCAGGTTGACGTTCGCAGCCCACTCAATGGAGGCAGACGGCCACTTAGATCGGCCCGCACCCACCGTCGTTCCCGCGGAAGCGGGAACCCAGCGACGTTGCTCTTTGCTATGTGACTTGAAGCAACAACCAAAGCTTCCGTCCGCTGCGCGGCCGGGTCACTTTCTCTTGCTGGCCCAAGAGAACGTAACCAAAGAGAAAGGCTTTCCTCGACAAATCAGCCCCACGATTGGAAGCGCTAAGGGGATTTTCCGACTCGCCATCCTGGCTTGGTCGGAAAACGGCGCACATCCATGTGCGCCGCCCTCCGGGTCTGTTGAGATAATCGACTGCTTAGTACAGAAGGAGGCTCTTTCATGAGCCGCCTCGTCATCGTCTCCAACCGCGTCGCCCTGCCCGGCGTGGCCAGCGCTGGCGGGCTTGCCGTGGCCTTGCAGGCCGCGCTGGAGGAAACCGGCGGGTTGTGGTTCGGTTGGAGCGGCAAGATCGTCCCTGGCGCATCCGGCCAGCTCCACGAACTCGACCACGGTGGCATCCGCTACGCCACCGTCGATTTGTCCAAGCGCGACCACGCCGACTACTACAACGGCTTCGCCAACCGCACGCTGTGGCCACTGCTGCACTTCCGCGTCGACCTGGCCGACTACAGCCGCGTCACCTACACCGCCTATCGCCGCGTCAACGCGCTGTTCGCCGAGAAGCTGGCGCCCTTGCTGCGCGAGGACGACATCGTCTGGGTGCACGACTACCACCTGATCCCGATGGCCAAGCTGCTGCGCGAGCTGGGCGTGCGTTGCCGGCTTGGCTTCTTCCTGCACGTACCGATGCCGTCGTGCGACCTGCTGGCAGCGTTGCCGCATCACGAGCGTCTGTTCGAAGGGCTGTCGTCGTACGATCTGGTCGGCTTCCAGACCGAGCGCGACCTCGAACGTTTCCAGGATTACGTGCGCCTGTTCGGACGCGGTCGCGTGATCGAACACGGTGTGCTGGAGACGGCCAAAGGCAAACGCCTGCGCGCCGGCGCGTTCCCGATCAGCATTGATACCGGGCACATCGCCGCGCAAGCCGCAGCCGCGGTCGGCAAGGCCAGCGTCAAGCGGCTCGCCGCGAGCCTGTCCGGCCGCGCACTGGCGATCGGCGTCGACCGCCTCGATTACTCGAAAGGCTTGCCCGAACGCTTTCGCGCGTTCGCGCATTTCCTCAAGCGCCATCCACAGCACCTGGGCAAGCTGACCTACCTGCAGATCGCACCGGTATCGCGCGGTGAGGTGGTCGAGTACCAGCACTTGCGCAACGAACTCGAGCAATTGGCCGGCCACATCAACGGCGGCCATGCCGAGCCGGACTGGACGCCGGTGCGTTACGTCAACCGCAACTACCCACATGCATCACTGACCGGCTTCTACCGCTTGGCCCGCGTCGGCCTGGTCACGCCGCTGCGTGACGGCATGAACCTGGTGGCCAAGGAGTTCATCGCCGCACAGGACCCGGACAACCCCGGCGTACTGGTGCTGTCGACCTTCGCCGGCGCCGCGCGCGAGCTCGACAGCGCGCTGCTGGTGAACCCCTACGACATCGACGGTGTCGCCGATGCCATCGCCCTGGCGATGGAGATGCCGCTGGCCGAACGTCGCGAGCGATGGCAGACGATGATGACGTGGCTGCGCACGCACGACATCACCGCTTGGCGGCGGAGCTTCCTGGCGGCGCTGCGGGAGGAGTGACGAGCATGGCAACGCCACTCCGTCCGCCCTTCGATTTCGCTACGCGACACTCA
The DNA here is from genome assembly GCF_042648505.1 of Lysobacter cavernae. Classification (NCBI taxonomy): domain Bacteria; kingdom Pseudomonadati; phylum Pseudomonadota; class Gammaproteobacteria; order Lysobacterales; family Lysobacteraceae; genus Lysobacter; species Lysobacter cavernae. Next base: position 340,955 of record NZ_JBHRXK010000004.1, on the reverse strand, counting down.
GGACGGACGGTGATCCGATACCGCCCCTATAGGAATACTCACAGCCGCGAAGTCGGCTGCAGAATCTCGACCCAGTAACCGTCCGGGTCCTTGATGAAGGCGATGTCCTTCATGCGGCCATCGGTGAGGCGCTTCTGGAACGGCACGCCGAGTTGCTCGAAACGCGCACACGCCGCCTCGACGTCGGGCACCGACACGCAGATGTGGCCAAAGCCGCGCGGCTCGCCGTTGCCGTCGTGGTAGGCAAAGCCGGGGTCGTTCTGCGTGCCGTGGTTGTGGGTCAGCTCGAGCACGCCCGGCTGGCTCAGCAGCCACTCGCCGCGGGCGGGCTCTTCGGCCGGTATCCGCGCCGGGTCGTCGACCAGCACCAGGAAGTACAGGCTGAACTTGGCCTCGTCGAACACGCGCTGGCGCACCAGGGTGAAGCCGAGCACACGGGTGTAGAAATCCAGCGCCTTCGCAGCGTCCTTGACGCGCAGCATGGTGTGGTTGAACACGAACTGGTGGGTGGCAGCGTCGCGGTCGGCGGTGACACCGGGGATGGCGTTGAGTTCGCTTTGCAGGGACATGGTGGGATTTTCGTGACGGGGGGATGAGATGCCTCAGTTTTCGTCATCCCCGCGAAGGCGGGGATCCATGGACGTCAAGCCGTTGAAAGCAAAGTCCATGGGTTCCCGCCTTTGCGGGAATGACGAGTCAAACTACTGATTCGCTACCACAAGATGCGGCCGACCTTGCCGTAATCAAGCAGCATTGCCACTTTGCGGCGCTGCATGACGCTGCAGCGACAGCCCGCCCAGCAGCACCGCCAGCGCAACATAAGCACCTGCGAACTGCCACAAAATGTTCTTCGCCAGCCCCTGCACCATCCACGGCCAATAGACGCTGCCGCGCGGGTCGACCGAATGGATGAAGCCGAACAGCGTCAGCACTGCGCCAATCAGCAGCACCAGCGCGGCGCGGCGATAACGTTGCTCGATCATCGCCACCAGCGCGGTCGACCAGATCATCGCGGTGATGATGAAGCCGTTGCCGAGGGTGACGATCGTCGCCAGGTCCGGCAGGCCGTGGCCGTCAACGCCGTTGTACAGCGCGGCGTAACGTGCCGGCTCGATCCACGCCGAATTGCCGAGCTTGATCACCAGCAGATAGGCGATCGACGGCAGGAACGCCAGCGCCACCGCCGGCGCATGCTTGCGCGGGCTGTCGTGGAAGGCCTGCACGGTGATGTCCATGCCGACGTAGACGATGATCGGCGCCAACACCGCGATCGGCAGCCACTGCACCAGCCCGGACACGTAGCCGAGCATGCCACCGAGGCCGATGAACAAGCCGGTCAGCAGCGTGTAGCCCATGCGCGCGCCCATGTGCTTGTACGCGGGCTGGCCGATGTACGGCGTGGTCTGGGCAACGCCGCCGCAGAAGCCAGCGACCAGCGTCGATACGGCTTCAGCCAACAGCACGTCGCGGGTGCGGTAGTCGTCGCCGGCGGCACGCGCGCTCTCGCTGACGTTGATGCCACCAACCACCATCAGCAGGCCGAACGGCAGCAGCAGCGGCAGGTAGGGCACGGTGTACGCCAAACCATCGACAAAGCCCAGCGTCGGCAGCGGCAAGGTAAAACGCAGCGGCACCGCGTCGGGCAGCTTGAAGCCGGGCGTGCCCAGGCCGGCCAGGCCGAGGCCGTAATACAGCGCGGTGCCGACGATGAAGGCCAGCAGTACGCCGGGGATGCGCACCGGCAGTTTGCCCTTCGCCACCAGCACGTACAGCAGCAGGCCGAAGGTGACGAAACCGACCACCGGCGAGCGCAAGGTTTCGATCAGCGGCAGGAAGCCCAGCAGCGCGAGCGCCGCGCCGCCGATTGAACCGAGCAGCGCCGCGCGCGGCACCGCGCGGGTGATCGCGTCGCCGAAGAACGACAGCGCCAGCTTCAGCACGCCCATCACCACCAGCGATGCCATGCCGAGTTGCCAGGTCGCCAGCGCGGCCGCCTGTTCGTCCAGGCCCTGCTGCTTGAACGCCACAAACGACGGCCCCAGCACCAGCAGTGCCATGCCGATGCTGGTTGGCGCATCCAGGCCAAGCGGCATCGCGGTGACGTCGTCGCGGCCGGTTTTCTGTGCGAGGCGCCGCGCCATCCAGGTGTAGATCAGGTTGCCGACCAGCACGCCGAGCGCGGTGCCGGGGAACATCCGCGCGAACACGACCTCGGCCGGGAACTGGAAGATGCCGATCAGCGCGACGGAAATGAAGCCGAGGATCGACAGGTTGTCGACGACCAGGCCGAAGAAGCCGTTGATGTCGCCAGCGACGAACCAGCGGCGGGAGGGTGCGTTGGGCATGGCCGGCGGCTCAGGAAGACTGCGGGCATCGTAGCCGAGTGGAGAGGCAATACGCGGCCAAACGCAAGCAACACCGCCTCCATCACCGTTCATCCTGAGCGTAGGCCGCGGGCCGAAAGCCTGCCCTGAGCATGTCGAAGGGTTGAAGGATGAGCGAACTGAAGCGCATCCGCTCCATCCGCCCTTCGACTTCGCTCGCTCAGAGCGAACGGTGTCAGCAACCCGGCACGCCGATAAGCTCAGAACGACACGTCGACCGCCTGTCGCGTCCATAGCACCGACTCGTGGCCGGTCGCGCGCTTCCACGCCAGCCGGATCGCCTCGATGTCGGCGCTGCGCTGAGCACTGCCCTCGTGCAGCACGACCAGGATCTTGCTGCGCTGGCGCACCAGTCGGCCCTGCTCACGAAACAGCCACTGGCCGTAACCGTCCAACACCGTGAGTCCGTCCGGGAAACGCGGCGTGATTTCGCTATCGAGAAAAGCACGCCACTGCGCCTCGTCCACCGTATCGCTGCCGTCCTCGTTGCCGACCGCGAAGTACAGCTCGCTGCGCACCCAGCCCGCCCCCTGTGCAGGCCGCGCCGCATCACCGTGCATCGCGGCGCCGGGGACGTTAGCCGGTGCGGTCGCGCAACCGGTCATGCCGGTCGCGGTCAGCCATGCGAGCGCCGCGATCAGGCCCAGTGCGCGGCGGCGCCCGATCCAGCCGGTCATGGCTCGGATCGCTCGAACAGCAGGAACGACACCGGGTCGTCGGGGTCCAGGCCATGCGCCGCCAGCAGCGCGCGTCCGCTGTCGGATTGCATCGCCGCGAAGCGGTAGCGTTGCCGGCGGTCGTGCCGCAGCAGGAAGTGCACCCAGCCGTTGCACAGCACGCAGACGCCGTCGAACACGATGACGGCCTCATCGACTAGCGCGGGCAAGGGGTCAGTCGACATCGAGCCAGCCCCGGTAGTGCACCAGCAGGCCCACCCACGGCAGTGCTGCGGTGACATCGAACCGGTAGCGGTGATCGCGCGCGTACTCGTGCGCCTGCACCTGCTCGAACCAGGCCGCCGGCAACGGCACACCGAGCACGCGCACCTGCGCCAAGCGCCAGACGACGGCATGGCCTTCACCGGGGCGTGTCTCCACGTCTAGATGGAAGCCAAATAGCACCGGGCCCAGGCGTTCGCACAGCAAACCCTCGCGTCCCCACAACCGCGAGCGCATCGCGCGGCCGGCAAACACGCGCGCCCAACGTTCGCGGCCGCGGTCGGCGGCGATCTCGACCTTGATCGGGCCACGCCCAGCGCGCGGCAACCGCGTCGCCCATGCACACAGACGCGCGAGCAGGCCGGTACCGCGTTCGACCTCGACCTTGCCGTGATAGCGCCATTGCCCATCGCGCGCGTGCAGCCGCTGCACGCTGGGCGGCAGGCGCTCGAATGCTGCGCCGAGCAGCTGCCGATACAGCGTGGGCGGCGGCGCGGCGGCCATGCTCAGCGCGCGGGCTCGCCGGGCTGCAACCAGATCAGCGAGGCCATGCGGCCGGTGCGCTGGTCGCGACGGTGCGAGTAGAAGCGTTGCCGGTCGGAAATCGTGCACAACCCGCCGCCGTGGACACGCTCGCCGGCGACACCGGCTCCGGCCAGGCGCCGCCGCGCCAACGCGTACAGATCGACGCGCCAATGGTGCGGGCGCGTGCTGGTGAAGGCGCTGCCATTGCCCCAGTCCTGCGAGACGAAGGCGTCGTACACCTCTTCGCCGACCTCGTACTGCTGCGGTCCGGCCGCTGGCCCCAGCCAGGCGAGGACCTGTTCGGCTGGCGTGCGCATCGCCGCCAGCGTGGCCTCGAGCACGCCGCCGGCGAGCCCGCGCCAGCCCGCGTGTGCGGCGGCGACCTCGTTGCCGTCGACGGCGCAGAACAGCACCGGCATGCAGTCGGCGGTGAGGATGGACAGCACCACGCCGGCGCTCGCCGTGACCGCGGCATCGGCCTCCGGCTCCGGTGCATCGGGCAACCCCGGCGCATCGAAGCGCACGACTCCGCGGCCGTGCACCTGGCGCAGCCAGTGCGGCGGTGACGGCAACCGCGCGTATTCGGCCAGCAACGCGCGGTTGCGCAGCACCGCCTCGACCGAATCGCGCGACTCGCCATGCAGCGTGCCGAGATTGAAGTGGTCGAACGGAGGCTCGGACACGCCCAGGCCGTGACGCAGCGTGGTGAACGCGCGCACCGACGGCGGCGCCGGCCAGTCCGCCGTCAGCCACGCCGCCGCCATGCTCAGCGCGCCTTCTCGGCGGCGATGCGGCTGTCGTCGTGCAGCACCTGCACCAGCTGCTGCATGTCGGCCGGCATCGGTGCGCTGCAACGCACCGGCTCGCCGGTGACCGGGTGCGCGAACTCCAGGGTCTCCGCGTGCAGGGCTTGGCGCTTGAAGCCGCGCAGCCCCGCGATCAGTTCCTCGGTCGCGCCCTTGGGCAGCTTGAGCGGACCGCCGTAGAGCGGGTCGCCAATGATCGGGTGCTTGAGGTGCGCCATGTGCACGCGGATCTGGTGGGTGCGACCGGTTTCCAGGCGGCACTCCAGCAGGGTGTGCGCGCGGAAGCGCTCGCGCAGGCGGAAGTGGGTGACCGCATCGCGACCGTCTTCGCGCACCGCCATGCGGATGCGGTCGCGCGGGTGGCGGTCGATCGGCGCGTTGGCGGTGCCGCCGGAGACCAGCGCACCGACCACGACCGCCAGGTACTGGCGGTGCACCTCGCGCGACGACAATTGAGTAACCAGCGCGGTGTGCGCCGGCAGCGTGCGCGCCACCACCATCACGCCGGAGGTGTCCTTGTCGAGCCGGTGCACGATGCCGGCGCGCGGCAGCAGGCTCAACGACGGATCGCGGTGCAGCAGCGCGTTGACCAGGGTGCCGGCCGGATTGCCGGCGCCGGGATGCACCACCAACCCGGCGGGCTTGTTGATGACGATGACATGCTCGTCCTCGTACAGCACGTCGAGGGCGATGTCCTCCGGCTCGGAATGGGTCTGCACCTCGAGTGCGGCGTTCAGCGTGACCGTCTCGCCGCCGCGCACCGGATCGCGCGGACGTACCTGGCGACCGTCGAGGAGGGCGTCGCCGGACTTGATCCACGCCGCCAGCTTGGAGCGCGAATAATCCGGAAACAGTTCGGCCAGTACCGCGTCGAAGCGGCGACCGGCGCTGCTGTCCGGGACCATGGCTTGCTGGGGGACGGTGGTTTCGTTCATCAGAGGGGCAGGATTCAGGGGCACGGCGTGGGGACTGCTATTATCCGGTCTTCGTGCCTCCGGCGCCCGTCGAACCTGCCATGACCCTACGTTCCGCCCCGCTGCGTCTGCTGACCCTGCTGTTGATCGTCGCCTTCGCCAGCGGCTGTGGCAAATTCTTCAAGGACAAGGACGCGGACGAGGGCCAGCCGGTCGAGCAGCTCTACGAGAAGGCCCACACCTCGATGACCAACGGCAACTGGTCGGCGGCCGAGGCCACCTTCAAGCGCCTGGTCGCGCAGTACCCGTACGGCCCCTACACCGAGCAGGCGCTGGTCGAGACCGCCTACGCCCAGTACAAGTCGGGCAAGCACGACGACGCGATCAGCAGCATCGACCGCTTCATCCGCACCTACCCGACCCACCGCAATACCTCTTATATGTACTACCTGCGTGGCCTGACCAACTCCAGCCGCGACACGGTATTCCTGCAGCAGGTCTGGAGCCTGGACGCCAGCCGTCGCGACCTGGCCACGCCACTGCAGGCCTTCAACGACTTCTCGATCGTCGCCGACCGCTACCCGAACAGCCGCTACGCGCAGGACGCGCGCAAGCGCATGCGCGGCCTGCGCGACATGTTCGCCCGCCACGAGCTCGACACGGCCATCTACTACCTGCGCCGCACCGCCTTTGTGGCCGCCGCCGACCGCGCCAAGTTCCTGCTCGAGACCTACCCGCAGAGCCAGTACCAGAACGACGCCGTCGCCGTCCTGGCCGTGGCCTACACCGGCCTGGGCAACGAGACCTTGGCCACGGACGCCAAGCGCGTGCTGCAGCAGAACCAGCCGGAGCATCCTTACCTGACGGGCAAGTGGCCCGACTACCCGAGCAACTGGCGCAAGCTCAACCCGTTTGCGGGCGAGAAGTCGGCGCTGGACAACGACTGAGCGCCGCAAGCAGGCTCTGACAAAACGCCGCCTCCGGGTGGCGTTTTGCTTTCTGGCTTCGGCTTCGGCCTATTGGGCTCTTGGCCTCTTAGCCTTTTCGCAATTCGTTGATCGCCAGGATGGCTTCCAGACCCGGAGGGCAGCGCACATGGAAGTGCGCCGTCCCGCAAAAGGGGACTTCCTTCGGTCGTTTTCCGACCGAGCCATGGATGGCGAGTCGGAAAATCCCCATAGCCATTCCGACATGGGGCTGACTTGTCGAGGAAGGCCGTTTCTTTTGGTTACTTTCGACCGAAGGGAGTCCTCTTCGGATCTTTGGGCCAGCAAAGAAAAGTGACCCGGCCGCGGCAGCGGACGGAAGCCTTTGCTTTCAAGCCCAAGCAAATCAAAGACAGGCCAAGTCAAAGGCTTTCGCGCTGACGCGCGAGTTACTTTCTCTTGCTTGCCCAAGAGAAAGTAACCAAAGAGAAGGGCAGCTCCTCGACAGGGCAAACCTATGGCTCAGGCACTACGGGTGATTTCCCGACTCGGCATCCTGCCTCGACGGGAAACGGCGTGCATCCATGCACGCCGTCCTTCGGGTCTAGGTGCTTGGTCGGGCTCGGTGCGACTGTGGTGCGGCAAACGGCAACCGATAACTCCGGTTTTCACCGGAATAAAAGGCGGCTACGCGTCAGCCCCGATACCCATTACTGATCGGATACCGCCGCTCCCGCCCGAACGCGCGCCGCGACACCTTCGGCCCCGGCGCGGCCTGATGGCGCTTCCACTCGCTGATCCGCACCAGCCGCAGCACCTTGTCGACCGTGGCCGCGTCGAACCCGGCCGCGACGATCTCCTCGCGCGACTGCTCCTGGTCGACATGGCGCAGCAGGATCGCGTCGAGCACGTCATACGGCGGCAGCGAATCCTGATCCTTCTGGTTCTCGCGCAGCTCGGCCGACGGCGGCCGGTCGATCACACCCTGCGGAATCACACGATCGCCAACGGTGTTGCGCCAGCGTGCCAGCGCGAACACCTCGGTCTTGTAGAGGTCCTTGAGCGGCGCATAGCCGCCGCACATGTCGCCGTAGATGGTGGCGTAACCGACCGCGTACTCACTCTTGTTGCCGGTGGTCAGCAGTAGACCGCCGAACTTGTTGCTCATCGCCATCAGCAGCGCGCCGCGCGTGCGCGACTGCAGGTTTTCCTCGGCGGTGTCGACCGGGCGGTCGCCGAAGTGCTCGGCCAGTGCGTCCAGGTAGCCCTGGAACGGCTTCTCGATCGGCAATGTCAGCAGCTTCACGCCCTGCATCGCGCATTGCTCGGCGGCCAGGTCGTTGGACAGGTCGGCGGTGTAGCGCGACGGCATGCGTACCGCGGTGACGTTGTCGGCACCGAGCGCGTCGACCGCGATCGCCAGCACCAGCGACGAGTCGATGCCGCCGGACAGGCCCAGCCATATCTTGTCGAAACCGTTCTTGCGGCAATAGTCGCGGGTGCCGCGCACCACCGCGCGCCAGGCCAGTGCGTCGCGGCTTTCATCGCCGTCCTCGACCCACTCCAGCGACGAGAACCGGCGCGAATCCGGATCGAACTCGACCACCAGCCATTGATCGGTGAACGCGGCCGCAGCCGGGTGCACGGTGCCGTCGCCGTCGGCAACGACCGAGGCGCCGTCGAACACCAGCGCGTCCTGCCCACCGACCACGTTGAGGTAGGCGACGGCGACGCCGGTTTCGTGCACGCGCTGCGCCAGCAGCGCATCGCGTTGCGCGTGCTTGTCACGCTCGAACGGCGAAGCGTTGGGCACCAGCACCAGCTCGGCCCCCTTGGCCACGGTGGAAGCCAGCGGTTCGGTGAACCACAGGTCCTCGCAGATGATCAGGCCGACCTGCACGCCGTCGACATCGAACACGCAGTCCTCACGGTCGGGATCGACATCAAAGTAGCGGCGCTCGTCGAACACCGCGTAGTTGGGCAGCTCGCGCTTGCGGTAGGTGTGCGCGACATGGCCGTCGCGCAGCACGCTGGCGGCGTTGTAGACCACGCTGCCGGCCGCCTGCGGCCAACCGACCACGGCGACGATGCCCTGGGTGGCCGCGGCAATGCGCGTGATCGCCTGCTCGCAATCGGCGAGGAAACTCGGCCGCAGCAGCAGGTCCTCGGGCGGGTAACCGCACAGCGCCAATTCGGGGAACAGCACCACGTCGGCGCCGTACTCGTCGCGCGCCTGCACGATCATCTCGGCGATGCGTTCGGCGTTGTGGTGCACGGCACCGACCGGGAAGTCGAACTGCGCAAGGGCGAGACGTAGCGTCATGCGGTTTCTCTTTGTTCGCAGGGCTGAAACAAAGAAGGGCCGCACGAGGCGGCCCTTCCGGGTGTTGCGTGCAGGCGAAGTTTACTTCGCCAGGCGCTTGGCAATCGCCGCGCCGAGGTCGCCTGGCGACTTCACCGTGGTGACGCCAGCCGCTTCCATCGCCGCGAACTTGCCCTCGGCCGTGCCCGAACCGCCCGAGGCGATCGCACCGGCGTGGCCCATGCGCTTGCCCTTCGGCGCCGAGGCGCCGGCGATGAAGCCGACCACCGGCTTGGTCACGTACTGGCTGATGAACTCGGCGGCTTCTTCCTCGGCCGAACCGCCGATCTCGCCGACCATGATGATGCCTTCGGTCTGCGGATCGTCCTGGAACCACTTCAGCGCGTCGATGAAGTTGGTGCCGTTGATCGGGTCGCCGCCAATACCAATACAGGTCGACTGGCCCAGGCCGACGTCGGTGGTCTGCTTGACCGCTTCATAGGTCAGCGTGCCCGAGCGCGAGACGATGCCGATCTTGCCCGGCAGGTGGATGTGGCCCGGCATGATGCCGATCTTGCACTCGCCCGGCGTGATCACGCCCGGGCAGTTCGGACCGACCAGCACGACGTCATCGAAGCCGTTGAGCACGTTCTTCACGCGCAGCATGTCCAGCACCGGGATGCCCTCGGTGATGCAGACGATGACCTTGATGCCGGCGTCAGCCGCTTCCAGGATCGCGTCGGCCGCGAACGGCGGCGGCACGTAGATGACCGAAGCGTCGGCGCCGGTCTCGTTGACCGCATCGGCGACGGTGTTGAAGACCGGCAGGCCGAGGTGGACGGTGCCGCCCTTGCCCGGGGTCACGCCACCGACGACCTGGGTGCCGTACTCGAGCATCTGCTCGGCGTGGAAGGTGCCCTGCGAGCCGGTGAAGCCCTGGACGATCACCTTGGTGTTCTTGTTGATCAAAACGGACATTGTTTAAGTCCCTACAAATCTTGAGTTGGCTGGCTTCGGATACACCGGACATTGGCTAGGCCAATGTCCGCGCGGCATGCCTCCACAACCCCACCTCGGCGCTTCGCGCCGAGGTCGCCCCTTGACTCAAGGGGCTGGGCGTCGGATTGCAATCGCGCTTGCGTTCCTCAGGCCCCGGCGACGGCAGCAACCGCCTTCTTGGCACCGTCGTTGATGTCGTCGGCAGGCGTGATGGCCAGGCCGGAGTTCTTCAGCAGCTCCTTGCCAGCCTCGACGTTCGTGCCTTCAAGACGCACGATCACCGGCACCTTGACGTCGACTTCCTTGACCGCGGCGATGATGCCCTCGGCGATCATGTCGCAGCGGACGATGCCGCCGAAGATGTTGACGAAGATCGCCTTGACCTTGTCGCTCGACAGGATCAGCTTGAACGCCTCGGTCACGCGTGCCTTGGTGGCGCCGCCGCCGACGTCGAGGAAGTTGGCCGGCGAGCCGCCGTTGAGCGAGATCACGTCCATCGTCGCCATCGCCAGGCCGGCGCCGTTGACCATGCAGCCGATGTTGCCGTCCATGGTGACGTAGTTGAGGTCGTGCTGGCTGGCCAGCACCTCGGTCTCGTCTTCCTGGCGGATGTCGCGCATCGCCACCAGTTCCGGGTGGCGGAACGAGGCGTTGTCGTCGGAATCGATCTTGCCGTCGAGCACGGCCAGGTCGCCGTTGGTGAGGATCGCCAGCGGGTTCAGCTCGACCAGCGCCAGGTCCTTCTCGTTGAACAGCTTGTACAGGCCCAGCATGATCTTGGTCAGCTGGCCGACCTGCTTGGCGTTCAGGCCCAGGCCGAAGCCGAGGTTGCGGCATTCGAACGGCTGCAGGCCCTGCACGTAGTTGACGTGCAGCGTCTTGATCGCCTCCGGCTTCTCGGCGGCCACCTGCTCGATGTCCATGCCGCCTTCGGCCGAGGCGATGAAGGTGATCGACTTGGTCGAGCGGTCGACCAGCACCGACAGGTACAGCTCCTTGGCGATGTCGGTGCCTTCGCACACCAGCACCGAGTCGATCGGCAGTTCGACGCCGGCCGTCTGGTAGGTCGCCATCTTGGTGCCGAGCATGGCCGCCGTGTACTGCTTCACTTCGTCAAACGACTTGGCCAGCTTGACGCCGCCGGCCTTGCCGCGGCCACCGGCGTGGATCTGCGCCTTGACCACCCACAGGTCGCCGGGGATGGCCTTGGCCGCTGCGACGGCCTCATCCGGAGTGCGCGCAACGCGCCCGGCCGGCACCGCGATGCCGTAGTCGGCAAACAGCTGCTTTGCCTGATATTCGTGAAAATTCATGCGTCACCGAGGGGAGTGAAAAGAATCCCCGCGGTCCAGCGCCGAACATCCGGCCGAGCGCGAGGGGGCCGTATTGTCGCCGATCGACGCGCCCCCGGCAAAACCGACCCGGGTCGGGCGCGGCTTTGCCTTTCCTGTCGCCGCCGCATGCAGGCGGCCGATTGGCCGTGCGGGCCGGCGCCCTATACTCGCCGGCACCCCGCCCGCCCAGGACCGCCGCTTGTCGCCAGGTTTCGCCCCGCTCGATGCCGCCGATGCCGACCGCGCTCTGCGCCGTGAACTCTATTTCTTCACCCTGTACCGCCTGCTCGAGGCGGCGCTGCTGGTGTTCTTCCTGTTCGGCCCGACCACCGGCCTGATCGATCCGCCCCGCCACGACCTGTTCGCGCGCTCGGTCGCCCTGTCCTATCTGTTCATCGCCGCGCTGCTGTTCGCCTTCGGCCGCCGTGGCGAGTTGCGCAGCCAGGCGCTGACCGGCATCGCCGCCGACCTGTTCTTCGGCATCCTCGCCATCCACGCCATGCCCGGCGCCGGTACCGGCATCGCCCTGATGTTGATGTTCAACGTCGGCGCCGCCGCCTTGCTGCTGCCCGCGCGCTACGGCCTCAGCGCGGCCGCCGTAGCCGTGGCCGGGCTGATCGCCGAGTTCCTGTGGGCCTCGCTGGCCTCGGAGAGCGAGGGCCGCACCCTGGCCGAGCCGATCATGTTCGCGATCGGCTACGTCGCCATCGCCACCCTGACCAGCATCCTCGGCCGGCAGATGCGCGCCAGCTACGACCTCGCCGAACGCCGTGGCGCCGAGGCCGCGCACCTGGGCGAGGTCAACGAACTGATCATCCGCCGGCTGCGCACCGGGGTGCTGCTAGTGGATCGCCAAGGCCTGGTCCGCCTCGCCAACGAAGCGGCGATGCTGCTGCTCGGCGACGCCGCCGAAGGCGACGAGGCGCCCCCGATCGGCCGGCGCAGCCTGGCCCTGGCCGCCCCCGAGCTGGCGCGGCGACTGGCGATCTGGCGCACCGGCGGCCGCAGCGACGAGAGCCCGGTGCAGCTGGCACCGGACCTGCCCGAGGTGGTGCCGCGCTTCACCCGCCTGCTCGCCGGCAGCGACCAGGTGCTGATCTTCCTCGACGACACCTCGCTGGTGTCGCGCCACGCCGAATCGATGACCCTGGCCACGCTCGGCCGCTTCTCGGCCAGCCTCGCCCACGAGATCCGTAACCCGCTCGCCGCGATCAACTACGCGGTACAGCTGCTCGAGGAGTCCGACGACGTCCCCACCGCCGAGCGGCGCCTGCTTGAGATCATCCGTCAGCAGGGCGTGCGCATGAACGGCATCGTCGAGAACGTGCTGGGCATGGCCCGACGCGAGCCGGCCAAGCCCGAGCACGTCGAGTTGATCGGGTTTGCCCGCCTGTTCGTCGAGGAGTACCTGGCCAGCCACCCGCTCGACCACGACACCCTGCGCGCGACCGGCAAGGTCTCGCGCCTGCCCGCTCTGATCGACCCGCGCCAGCTGCACCAGGTGCTGACCGTGCTGGTGCACAACGCCCTGACCTACGGCCGCATGCCCGGCGAACCGGCCCGGGTGAGCGTGCACGCGTACGCGGACGAGGTCGGCCTGCCGACGATCGACGTGCTCGACCGCGGCCCGGGCATCCCCGAGTCGGTGGCCTCGCGGTTGTTCCGGCCGTTCTTCACCACCTCCAGCCACGGCACCGGCCTGGGCCTGTACATCGCGCGCGAGCTCTGCCGCGCCAACCAGGCCACCCTGGACTACGTGCCGATGCCCGGCGGCGGCGGTTGTTTCCGCATCCGCATCGCCGGTGGCAGCACGTTGCGGCCTGCCTGAATGCGTGCACGCGCGCGCAGCGCGCTTGGCGCGTGATGCAACCTTAAGTTATCGTGAAGGCCGGAGGGAAGCATGGCCGAAACACGCAGTGCATTGGTGGTCGACGACGAACGCGACATTCGCGAACTGCTCGTCATGACCTTGGGACGGATGGGCCTGCGTTGCGACACCGCCTCCACGGTGGCGGAAGCGCGCAGCCAGCTCGTCCGCAATCGCTATGACCTTTGCCTCACCGACATGCGCCTGCCGGATGGCTCGGGCATGGACCTGGTCGCCGAGATCAGCCAGAAGCATCCCAACACCCCGGTCGCGATGATCACCGCCTTCGGCAACGTCGAGGCCGCGGTGGATGCACTCAAGGCCGGGGCGTTCGACTTTGTCGCCAAGCCCGTCGACCTGGCCGTGCTGCGCGACCTGGTGCGCCACGCCCTGGAATTGAACGAGGGCCGCCGCAGCAACGGCCCAGCCCCGACCGACACCGTCGCCTCGCGCCTGTACGGGCAATCGCCGGCGATGACGCAGTTGCGCCAGACCATCGCCAAGGTCGCACGCAGCCAGGCGCCGGTCTACATCGCCGGCGAATCCGGCGTCGGCAAGGAGCTGGTCGCCCGCACCATCCACGCCGAAGGCGGTCGCGCCGGCGGCCCGTTCGTGCCGGTCAACTGCGGCGCGATCCCGGCCGAGCTGATGGAAAGCGAGTTCTTCGGCCACAAGAAGGGCAGCTTCACCGGCGCCCACGTCGACAAGCCCGGCCTGTTCCAGACCGCCGATGGCGGCACCTTGTTCCTCGACGAGATCGCCGAGCTGCCGCTGGCGATGCAGGTCAAGCTGCTGCGCGCGATCCAGGAAAAATCGATCCGCCCGGTCGGCGCCAACGCCGAGGTCACGGTCGACGTGCGCATCCTCTCGGCCACCCACAAGGATCTGGCCGCGCTGGTCGCCGAAGGACGCTTCCGCCAGGACTTGTACTACCGCATCAACGTCATCGAGCTGCGCGTGCCACCGCTGCGCGAGCGCCTCGACGACCTGCCCGGCCTGTCGGCCAAGATCCTCGAACGCCTCGCCGGCCACCAGGGCCGCGCCGTGCCGCGCTTGGGCGAGGACGCAGTCGAAGCGCTGCGCGGCTACGCCTTCCCCGGCAACGTGCGCGAGCTCGAGAACATCCTCGAACGCGCCCTGGCCATGGCCGAGGACGACCGCCTCAGCGCCAGCGACCTGCGCCTGCCGCGGCTCGCCAGCGCGGCACAGCCTATTGCCCCGGCCGCCCAAGCCGCCACCAACCCGGCCACCATCGACCCGCGCACCCTCAACCCGCGCGACACCGCCAGCAGCCCGCTGCCCTCGTACATCGAGGAGATCGAGCGCGCCGCCATCCAGCAGGCCCTGCAGGAAAACCGCTACAACAAGACCCGCACCGCGGCGGCGCTGGGCATCACCTTCCGCGCGCTGCGGTACAAGCTGAAGAAGCTCGGCATCGATTGAGGCTTCACTTCTTCTCGCTCGCGACGCCCAACGGGTATCCAGGGTGGCGGGTAACGATGAGAGCTTTTGCCTTCGCTGGGTTTTGCTCGTCATGCCCGCGAAGGCGGGAGCGATGCGTCGCTGCCTGCAGACCATTGGCTCGCGCGGCGTTGAGCGCCATCGGGCTATGCCCGATGGCTGGGGATCGAAGATCCAGCGAATTGATCCCTTGAAAGCAAAGACGCGGCTCCCGCCCCTATCCACGCGATAGCGACATACAACCGAGCCGTTGTTTCGAGCCTGCTCCAAAGACTCCGGAAGTAACAAAGCTCAGGCGGCCACTTGATTGTCACCTGGGCCGATCGTTCCGATCGGGAACCCCTTGAGGCCGCAGCGTGAGAAGCTCGCCAATCAGCCCCAGGCATGGTTGATTGCCTTGATCACTGCGCCCGCCCAATGGTGACGAACAGCGTCACATCAACTTTTTAAACATGACCCAAAGCGTCACTGCGACCCCGTCCGGAATTGACACTTAGCGTGATCGGCTCGCCAGTTCAGAAAACGTATTCACGGAAAGCACGCTTGGCACGCCTTATGCGTGTACTTTCCTGCACGTGCAGCGAGCACGGCAGCCCGAGGACCGGAAAGCCGGCCCGCAGGCACGTGAAGTTCAACACTCCTAGGGGAAACACCATGAAGAACAACCAGCAAGGCTTCACCCTGATCGAACTGATGATCGTCGTCGCGATCATCGCCATCCTGGCCGCCATCGCGCTGCCGGCTTACCAGGACTACGTGGCCCGCTCGCAGGTCACCGCCGGCCTGGCCGACGTCCGTGGCGGCGTGACGGCGTTTGAAGAGAAGATCAACCGCGGCTCGACCCAGTTCTCCGGCCCTGCCTCGGTTGGCCTGCAGGCCAGCACCACTCGATGCAACCCGACCCCGGGTGTCGAAGTGGCCGGAAACGCGACCGGCACCATCAAGTGCACCCTGCTGGGCAACCCGAAGGTCGTGGGCAAGGTTGTCACCTTGACCCGCAACAACAGTGGCGAGTGGAAGTGCTCGGTGCCGGGCCTCGAAGACAAGTACCTGCCGAACGGCTGCACGAAGTAATAGCCGGCAAAATGTCGCATGAAGAGAGGAGCGGGCAACCGCTCCTCTTTTTTTATGCGTCTGTCACGGCACGCGTTGGCATGAAAAGTGCTTGCTAAATGCTAAGGACTCTGCAGGGGGCAGACATGCGCGACAATAAGGGCTTTACTCTCATCGAACTGATGATCGTGGTGGCGATCATCAGCATCCTGGCCGCGATCGCTCTGCCGGCTTACCAGGACTACGCCATTCGCAGCCAGGTCACGGCAGGCCTGTCGGAGATCAGCGGCGGGCGCTCGACGTTCGAGACCCAGGTCGTGGCCAACAGCCGGACGACTTTCAACGTCGAAGAAATTGGCCTGCAAAAGTCCACGCCACGATGCGAGATCAAGATGACGCCGGGTGCTACCGGTTACATCCGCTGCGCGCTCAAGGGCAATCCGAGGATATCCGGAAAGACGATTGAAATCGCGCGTAACGGCAGTGGCGCCTGGGGCTGCAGGATGGATGCCTCGATTCCGACCAAATACCGGCCGGATGGCTGCAGCTGAAACACACGTATTTTGTAGCGGCCCGGGCACCCGGGCCCGGGGAGTCGATTTTCATCGTCATGCCGAAGTACCGTAACGAACTGCTGCTTTCCTTGGCGTTGCTGATTATCACGCTGCTGGCCTACTGGCCCGGCCTGAGCGGCGGGTTCCTGCTGGACGACTACCCGAACATCGTCACCAATCCGCGCGTGCAACCGGAACGGCTCGACCTTGCTGCGATCCGGACAGCGGCCAAGTCCTATGACGCCGGCGGATACGGCCGGCCGCTGGCCACGATTTCCTTCGCGCTCGACCACGCTATGCATGGCAAGGACCCATGGGGTTTCAAGCTCTCCGGGCTGCTGGTGCATGCATTTAACGCACTGCTGGTCTTCTGGCTAACTACACGCCTACTCTCCATGGCATGGGGGCGGTCCAGGAGGAATCTGATCGGGGCGTTCTGTGTGGCCCTGTTGTGGTCGGTTCACCCCATGCAGGTGTCCTCCGCGCTGTACATCGTGCAGCGCATGGAAACCCTCTCGCTGACCTTCGTGGTTCTGGGCCTGATCTGCTATCTGCATGGACGCGAGCGTCAAATTGCGGGCCTCAACGGGTGGCCATGGATCGCAGCTACTGGCGTGCTTATGCTGGCGGGCCTGTCCAGCAAGGAAACAGCCGCACTCCTGCCGGCATACACATTGGCTCTCGAACTGACAATCCTGCACTTCGGCGCAGCCTCAAAACGCATGACCCGTGTACTCCAGTTGGGATACGGCACCGGTGCGACGGCTGCCGTGCTGCTCTTCCTTTTTGTCGTCATTCCACATTTTTCATCGGCTGATGCCTTCATCAACCGCGACTTCAATACCTACGAGCGCGTACTGACCCAGTTCCGCATCCTGCCCATGTATATGGGTCAGATTCTTCTGCCACTGCCCTCGAGCCTGAAGTTCTACTACGATACGCTTGTCCCCTCGCACAGCCTCATCAGCCCGCTTAGCACGCTGTTCGGCGCGATGCTCCTGCTAGCACTGAGCTTGGGCGCATGGGTCATGCGCAAGCGCGCACCACTCTTCTCTCTCGGAATACTTTGGTTCCTTGGCGCGCACCTCATTACCAGCAATGTCTTCAACCTGGAACTCGCGTTCGAGCACCGCAACTACTTCGCTCTCCTGGGCGTACTCTTGGCGTGCGCGGATGTCATTCGACGCATCCCCTCCCGCGATGGCCCGACCATCAAGCATGTGGCTATCGGCGCGGTCCTGGTTGCATCCATTGGCTTGACCGTAATCCGCTCCGCGGCCTGGGGTAACCCCTTGCATCTTGCGCTGGATTTCGTGGCTCGCTCGCCCGAATCTCCACGCGCAAGTAGCGACTTGGGAACGGAGTACCTGAATCTTTCCGAAGGCGATCCCAAATCCCGCTTCTTCTTGCTTGCGCGCGATGAGTTCGAGCGCGGCGCCAAGTTACCAAACGCATCGCCGCTCCTCGAGCAAGGGCTGATCATCATGGCTGCCACCACTGGTGAGCCGGTCGAGGATCGCTGGTGGCAGCAACTGATCCACAAGCTCGCCACCCGCCCCATCGGCTCGCAGGAGATCAGTGCCGTCGCCGGCTTGATGAAACAGCGATACGAAGGCATTGAGCTGGACGATCAACGCCTCTCAGAAGCTTACTCGACCATGCTGAGGCGTCGCGAGATGCCTCCGCAGTTCTATGTGCAGTATGCCAACTACGCCCTCACCCACCTGGGTGACCAGGAACTCGCGGATATCATGTTCGTCAGGGCAGTGGACCACGCTGATGCACAGTACGCGGCCGCGCTCGTGGCAGCATTGGTGATGGACGGACGACACCGAGAAGCAGAGGCGGTGCATGCGCGCGCGCAGCAATTGGGGCTGATGCAAGCTCCCACTTCTCCCTAGCTGGTGCGATCAGCTTGCAGACTCTCCCAACGATGAAGCACCTCTGTATTGCTCAACCAGGCTTTGTAGTACTCGCGCGCCTGCCGACCCATTTCATGACGCGCGGGAGCTCCCTGTTCGATGAGTCGAACAATCGCGTCTCCAATGCTCCCACACACTGAAGGGTCGACGGCAATGACCGGAGGCAAGGGGGCACCATCGGGTACCGACAATTTCTCCTGGCTGATGACCGGCCTCCCGCCGGCGAAATACATGTAGAGCTTGAACGGAAGCACTCGCGCGGCCTTGCCCCCCCCCCCGAACACCCCCAGGCAGATGTCGGCCTGCGCAATCTCCTCGGCGATGCGCCCCAAGTCGCACCATTCACGAATCCACTCAAGTTTGGCCCGCGGATGATCGGCAATGAATCGCTCGATCATCGTGCCCAGTTGCCCATCACCGATAATGCGGAATCGCACACGAGGATGTGTGCCGGCCAACTCTTTTGCTGCCGCGAGAATCTTGTCAACGCCGTGGAGTGGGATCAGTGTGCCGACGAACAGCACACGCACCTCACGCCCACCATCGTCCGTTGCCGCTGGAATCGCGAGGAACCTGGCCTCGTCGATCGCCAGGGGGAACGCATGGACCCGCGCCGGGTCGACCTCAAAGTCCTCGACGAAATGACGTTTGTTCGCCACCGTGTCGACGAGCACGACTGATGCGGCCCTCAGCGCACGCGCCTCGAACGCCCGAACGATGCGCGCAACAATGCCACCTTCCCCGGCGGATCGGTCGCGGAAGCTGGCATCCCACATGGATATGTACGCATCTGCGATACAGCGCGGCCGGATTGAACGCGGCAGCCATGAGAGCATCCAAAGCACGAAGATGGCAGGGTATGGCACATACACCGCAGTTCCACGCCCCCGCCAGGACAGCATCATCCGTAGCAAACAGACCGCATTACCCAGGGCAATACCGATCATCTGCCGTAGCTGTCCGAGGGGGCTGAGGGTTCGCAGCCGCCACAGATGCAACCCCCTTGGAAGCGGCATGCCGCAATCGACCAGATCCACCCCTGCTGCATCCAAGATCGACAGAGTCCTGCTGGCATTCGGGTAACCGCCCCCCTGCGCCCGCAGGCCGGCCACCCGAAGTACGCGGATGGGACTTGAGTATTCCATCAGCGTCAAAGTAGAGCGTGCGCAATAGCGACCAGATTGAGCGCGTCGCACTCGTCGTGGCCAATACTGATCGTGTCAACGTCCATCCCGAAGCCACCTTCCACAGTGGACTTGGCAGCAACGGGCTTGGCCGCGGAAACCGCATGCATGGCATTGAGCGCCGAAACTCTAACCACATTGGGGATAACAGGCAGCGTAGCCGGCAATGTGAGCCATTTGAGCTTCCGGTAGCGCGCGAGTTCGACACGAGCGATTTCTCCCTCCGCCCTCATGAATCGCATGTCCAGTGTGCATCCGCCCGTCGGGAATAACCTTGCCAGGCCCGCCGCGTTGTACTCACGCAGGTGCCAACGGTTCCATGGGCGCTGCGATGGAAGCAGACGAACCGCACGGTTGGGCGTGATGACAATCAGAGCCCCTCCTGGACGCAGAACACGCCGCGCCTCGGCGAGGTATCCAACATCATCACGTACATGCTCGATCACCTGAAATGAAAGAACGGTATCAAAAGCCCCATCCTCGAATGGAAGTGGCACGTCGGGCCGTATCACACGATGCACGAGATTCGGCTTGGCGTGCTGCTCTGACGCAAACCGGATTGCGTCTTCAGATATATCAACAGCGACAACGCTGGTCGCAACTTCAGCCATCATCGCGGCACCGTATCCACTTCCACATCCAAGGTCGAGCACACGCTTTCCCTTCGCGTATGCCTCGGCGAAACGGTAGCTGGCAACGTGCAAGAGGTAGATGGCATAACGCCCCGGATCATCACGATACGATGCCTCGATCACGCGCTCGCCACTTAGCGGCAAATTACTCATGCCTCCCCCCATGCTTTGAAAGTAGCCAGCCGCCCACTGCAAACCAGATCAGATCGCCAACTACCGTGGCCAACCGCATCGCAAGCACGATGCCTGCAAGCCCACCGCCCCCCGAGGTGGACGAGCCGAGCGCCAACGCCATCGCACCCTCGCGGGCGCCGATGCCCGCCGGCATGCCTGGCGAAAGAAACCCGATAAGCCAGGAAACCGTGAAGGCAACCGTCAGCTCCGCGTACCCGAATTGCAGGCCCGTACTCCTAGAAATCAGGAGCAGCCCGAACCCGATCAACAGATAGTTGAGACAGTATGTGGCCAGTGCGAATACCTGCACCGTGAAGCCCGGCAGCGAGGCCTTCAAGTGGACCAAGGGCGAGAACACCCGGCAAGACCTCATTGGACCGTCGAAAGCGGCGAGCAGTTTTGGCATCGCAAGAATGACCAAAGCCGATCCCGCCACGACCCAAGGCAGCCAGAATTCAAGCCAAGGTGGCACCATGAGTAGCCTGATGCCGAAGACCACCCCGCAAACTGCGATGATCATTCCAGCCAGAACAGCGAGCAGCGTCTCCACCGCCACCGACGCGATGAAGTCAGGCATTGACATGCCTCGGCCAATCGACAGAGCTGACCGGCTCGCGAATTGCGCGACATTCCCCGGCACATACTTGGCCAGCTGCGTAGCCCCCATGACTCCACACAACTCAATGAAGGACCGCCGCCGCCCAAAGGGAAGCAAGCGCCCCCAGGCCATCGCCGAAAGAGGGACCACTGCGCAGTACAGGAGCGTTGCGCCACCCAAGGCGAGGCATGTCGTCCATGAGGCGAAGTGGCGCAGGGAATCCCAATCAAACGAAACGATACAGAAATAGAGGAAATAGAGCAGCAGGCCACCACCGATGGCGAAGCCCAGCGCGCGAATTCCAAGCCTCATGCCTTCCTCGCGACTACGATGTAACCGCTGCCCCAGTTCGTCCCGATCGTCATCCGTTGCAGGAACAAGGCGATGTGCAGCAAAGCGCGCCCTAGCGGTGACGAGAGGCCAGCGAAGACACGCTGATACACGGTACGCTCGATCCCGCTACGTGAGTTGCCGTATTCGCGCTCCAAGGCGCCGTTCCGCTCCCGCTCCTGCAGCGCCTTGCGATAGTGGCGCTCACCTAGCCACTCGGTCAGATTCGCCACCGGGAATCCGTAACACTCGATGTGTGTTATCTCCATCCCCGCTGCGCGCACCACATCCACTAACGCGCCACGATCATATCGGCGAAAATGACCTGCCCAGATATCACCACTCCCCCAGCGACGTGAATGAGCCGGGACCGAAAGCAATATATGCCCTCCCGGCGCCAGCCAGGAAAACCAGCGTTTCAGTGTTACCACGTCATCCTCGATGTGCTCGAGCACATCCAACGCAAGAATGGTCGCGAAGCCGGCCTCCCAGTCATCGCTCTCCTCTGATTCGATTGCAATCTCACCACCGGCGAACTCGCACAGCGAGTGGAAAGCAAGTCGCCGCGCTGCTTCGGAGGTCTCCAGCCCGGTGCCCTGATGCCCTTCGGCAACCAGCTCTGCAAGCAACGAGCCCGCGCCACAGCCCACCTCAAGCAAACGGCCGGGTGACAAAGCACGTGTCTTATCAAGAACACGGGCGCGGCGCAGCAGGTACCTTACGGATGGCACCCATGAATGATCCACTGGCAACCATCCAAGCAGCGGATCGATGCCTCTACCATGAACTGAAGGAGGGCCGTGCTGCGCCGACATTCAATCGCCCTTGGTTGTTTGCGCGCCGGACCTGACGGACAAGAACGTCAAGGATGTGATCTGCTCCGAGATCAGCCCGATCAGGAACACGATGACCGCGGCACTGAAGAGCAGCACGCTCATGTTGGTGAGTCGATGCTGCACCAAGAAGGTGTATCCGTAATAGCCCATGCCCAGCAGGAAGAATGCACCAGCAGCAGGCGCAAACAGCTTCAACGGCGAATACAACGTCGCGATCTTGAAGATGATCAGCAGGAAGCGGATGCCGTCCTTGATGGGGCGGATGTGGCTGTTGTTGCCGACGCGCTTGGCCACCGGGATCGGCACATAAGCCACCGGGTAGGCACTGCGGAAAAACGCCATGGTGCTGGTGGTCGGGTAGCTGAAGCCGTTGGGTAGCAGATGCAGGAACTCACGGAACTTGTCCGCGCGCACCGCACGGAACCCGGAGGTCAGGTCAAGAATGGCATGGCCGGTCATCCAACTGGCCAGCCGGTTGTACAGACGATTGGCCAATCCTCTGTGCAGATTGGCCTGGCCGGAGTCATCCCGGGCGCCCACGACCATGTCGTAGCCTTCGTCCAGCTTGCTCAACAAGAGTTCGATATGGGCTGGATCGTGCTGACCGTCAGCGTCCATGAATACGATCACGTCCCCCGTGGCCTCCCGTGCGCCGCGCTTGATCGCAGCGCCATTGCCCATCGAGTAGGGGGACGACAGCACGCGAGCGCCATGCTCTGTGGCAACAGCCGCCGTGGCATCGGTCGAGCCGTCGTCGACGACCACGACCTCCGCCTGCGGCCACCTCGCCCGCAGCGCCGGGAGCGTCCCCGCCAGTCCCTCGGCCTCGTTCTTGGCCGGCAACACCACTGAAATACGCATTCACCCCCCTTTTGCGACAGGGTAGGTCATAGGCGGGTACTCGGTAAGGTGCACGGGTCGCTTTTCTGCGCCGGCGGATCGGGCTGAGCGCAAGCCCCCGTCGTCCCTGCCAGGCTCGAACCAGCCCCGCGGCGCGCAAACGTGCGCCCCGTCCATACGCGCGGATGAGGGTTTGCGGTACAGTCGGGGCGGGGAAATTCAGGGGGCTTCATGAGCGCCATCGCCACTGCCAATTTGGTGGGGATCACCGGCATTGCCCGGCGCTTGGTGCTGGACGGCGCCCTGGAAGACACCGCCGCGCGCGAGGCGCTCGCGGCGGCCAGCAGCCAACGGCAACCGATCGCGACCTACCTGGCGGAAAAACGACTGGTAAGCTCGTCCCAGATGGCTGCCGCCAACTCGATCGAGTTTGGCGTGCCGCTGCTGGACGTGACCGCCTTCGACCCCAAGCAGTCGGCCATCAAGCTGCTCAGTGAGGCCTTGGTGCGCAAGCATCAGGTGCTGCCGCTGTTCAAGCGTGGCAACCGCCTGTTCATCGGCATCGCCGACCCGACCAATTCGCTGGCACTGGACGAGGTCAAGTTCCAGACCAATCTGGTGATCGAGCCGATCCTCCTGGACGAGGACCGCCTGCAGCGCAGCATCGAACTGTGGCTTGAGGCCAGTGACGCACTGGCCGATACCGTCGGCGGTGACGAAGGCCTAGACACGCTCGACGCTTCCGGTGGCGATGCCGATCTGTCCGGTGACAGCGGCGTCGACGTCAAGACCGACGACACGCCAGTGGTCAAGTTCGTCAACAAGGTACTGGTCGATGCGATCCGTCGCGGCGCCTCCGACATTCACTTCGAGCCTTACGAGACCGAATACCGGGTGCGCTTGCGCATCGACGGCCTGCTCAAGCAGATCACCAAGGTACCGCCCAACCTGCAGGCGCGCATCGCCGCCCGCCTTAAGGTGATGGCGCAGCTCGACATCGCCGAGAAGCGCGTGCCGCAGGACGGCCGCATCAAGCTCAATATTTCCAAGACCAAGCAGATCGACTTCCGTGTCAGCACCCTGCCCACGCTGTTCGGTGAGAAGGTGGTGCTGCGTATCCTCGACGGCAGCGCCGCCAAGCTTGGCATCGACAAGCTCGGCTATGAGGATGACCAGCGCGCCTTGTACGAACAGGCGCTGGCCAAGCCCTACGGCATGGTGCTGGTGACCGGCCCGACCGGCTCAGGCAAGACGGTGTCGCTGTACACCGGCCTGAATATCCTCAACGACGAACAGCGCAACATCTCCACGGTCGAGGATCCAGTCGAAATCCGCGTGCCTGGCATCAACCAGGTGCAGATGAACGTCAAGCGCGGCATGACCTTTGCCGCTGCGCTGCGCAGCTTCCTACGCCAGGACCCGGACGTGATCATGGTCGGCGAAATCCGCGACCTGGAAACAGCCGAGATAGCCATCAAGGCCGCCCAGACCGGCCACATGGTGCTGTCGACCCTGCACACCAACGACGCGCCGCAGACCATCGCGCGTTTGATGAACATGGGCGTGGCGCCGTTCAACATCACGTCTAGCGTGACCCTGGTCATCGCCCAGCGCCTGGCCCGTCGCTTGCACGACTGCAAGCGTGAGGTGCATCTGCCCGAGCATGCCCTGCTGGCCGAAGGCTTCTCCCACGAGGAGATCGCCAACGGACTGAATATCTATGAGGCGGTCGGCTGCAGCGATTGCACCGAGGGCTACAAGGGCCGCACAGGCATCTACCAGGTGATGCCGATGAGCGATGAGATCCAAGCGATCGTGCTGGCCGGCGGCAATGCGATGCAGATCGCCGAAGCCGCGCAACGCTCCAGTGTCCGCGACCTGCGCCAGTCGGCGCTGGTGAAAGTCAAGAACGGCGTTACCAGTCTTGCCGAAATCAACCGCGTAACCAAGGACTAAGCCATGTCCGCGACCCGCACCGCCACCAAATCCACCACCGTCCGTCGCCCCAACCCACAGGACATGTTTGTCTGGGAGGGCACCGACAAGCGCGGCAAGGTCATGAAGGGCGAGCAGCAGGCCAAGAGCGCCAACATGCTGCGCGCCGAACTGCGCCGTCTCGGCATCACACCCAAGGTGGTCAAGCCCAAGGGCAAGCCGTTGTTTGGCGCCGCAGGCAAGCGCATTACCCCGCTCGACATCGCCGTGTTCAGCCGTCAGATCGCGACCATGATGAAATCAGGCGTGCCGATCGTGGGCTCGATGGAGATCATCGCCAACGGCAACAAGAACCCGCGCATGTCGACCTTGGTCAACTCCGTACGTGCCGATGTCGAGAGCGGTTCATCGCTGTACGAGGCACTGTGCAAGCACCCGGTGCAGTTCGATGAGCTCTATCGCAACCTGGTCAAGGCCGGCGAATCGGCCGGCGTGCTCGAAACCGTGCTCGACACGGTCGCCACCTACAAGGAAAACATCGAAGCCCTGAAGGGCAAGATCAAGAAGGCGATGTTCTATCCGGCGATGGTGATCGCGGTGGCGCTGATCGTCAGTTCGATCCTGCTGGTGTTCGTGGTGCCGCAATTCGAGGAGGTCTTCAAGGGCTTCGGCGCCGACCTGCCAGCCTTCACCAAACTCATCGTGGCACTGAGCCGCTTCATGGTCAGCTGGTGGTGGGTGATCCTGCTCGGCGCAGTCGGCATGGTGGTGGCCTTCATCATGGCCAAGAACCGCTCAGTCAACTTCGCCCGTTTCCTCGACCGCATCACGCTCAAGATTCCGGTGATCGGCCAGATCATGCACAACTCGGCGATTGCCCGCTTCGCGCGCACGCTCGGCGTCACCTTCAAGGCCGGCGTGCCGCTGGTGGAAGCGCTGGACACGGTCGCCGGCGCCACCGGCAACGTGGTCTACGAGGACGCGGTGCGCCGTATCCGCGACGACGTTGCAGTCGGCTACCCGGTCAACATGGCGATGAAGCAGGTCAACCTGTTCCCGCACATGGTGACGCAGATGACCGCGATCGGCGAAGAAGCCGGTGCGCTCGATGCCATGCTGTTCAAGGTCGCCGAGTTCTACGAGCAGGAGGTCAACAACGCCGTCGACGCACTGGCCAGCCTGTTGGAACCACTGATCATGGTGTTCCTGGGCGTGATCGTCGGCGGCATGGTGATCGCCATGTACCTGCCGATCTTCAAGCTTGCTGCCACGGTTGGCTGATCGGCAAGCGCATATAAGCGACAATCCCGCACATGGCATTCCTCGATCAAAACCCCGCCATCGGCTACCCGCTGGCGGCCGGACTCGGCCTGCTGGTCGGCAGTTTTCTCAACGTGGTCATCCTGCGCCTGCCCAAGCGCTTGGAATGGCAGTGGCAGCGTGACAGCCGTGAGGTGCTCGGCGAGCCCGAGGCCTACGACCCGCCGCCGCCCGGGATCGTGGTCGAGCGCTCGCATTGCCCGCACTGCAAGCACCAGCTGTCGTGGTACGAGAACATCCCGGTGTTCAGCTACCTGGCGCTGCGCGGGCGCTGCCGCAACTGCAAGACGCCGATCTCGCCGCAGTACCCGCTGGTCGAGTTGCTGACGATGCTGCTGGTGATGGCCTGCGTCTGGCGCTTCGGCTTCGGCTGGCAGGGCTTCGGCGCGATCGTGTTCACCTGTTTCCTGATCGCAC
Source organism: Lysobacter cavernae (assembly GCF_042648505.1). NCBI lineage: Bacteria > Pseudomonadati > Pseudomonadota > Gammaproteobacteria > Lysobacterales > Lysobacteraceae > Lysobacter > Lysobacter cavernae. The sequence continues at coordinate 314,704 of NZ_JBHRXK010000004.1, read as the reverse complement.
TGTCCGGCATTGACCTGCGCACTCAACTCCTGCCCGATCAGCTGACTTTGCCGCTGATGTGGCTGGGCCTGATCGCGGCCTCTGACAACCTCTACTTCGGCGCCAAGCCGGCCTTGCTCGGTGCCGTCGCCGGCTACATGAGCCTGTGGGCAGTGTGGTGGCTGTTCAAGCAGATCACCGGCAAGGAGGGCATGGGCCACGGCGACTTCAAGCTGCTGGCCGCGATCGGCGCGTGGACCGGGCTCAAGGGCATCCTGCCGACGATCCTGCTGTCGTCGCTGGTCGGCGCCATCGTCGGCTCGATCTGGCTGGCGATGAAGGGCCGCGACCGTGCCACGCCGATTCCGTTCGGCCCCTACCTGGCCATCGCCGGCTGGATCGCGTTCTTCTGGGGTGAGCAGATGGTCGGCGCCTACCTGCGCTTCTCCGGTCTGGAATAACACCCGCACCGGGCGTGACCTGAGCGCTCCGGTGCGCTCCGACTTCGTTACGCTACGCAGCGGACGAACCCGACTGCGAGCGTACCGGACATGAGTGCCTTCATCATCGGCGTGACCGGCGGCGTGGCGTCCGGCAAAAGCGAAGTCACGCGCCGCTTCGAGGCGCTCGGCGTGGTCGTGGCCGATGCCGATGTGGCCGCGCGCGAGGCGGTGGCCGCGGGCTCGGACGGCCTGGCCGAAGTCGTCGCGGCGTTCGGTGTCGACGTGCTGGCCGCCGATGGCAGCCTCGACCGCGCGGCGATGCGTCGACATGTGTTCGGCGACGAGGCCGCGCGGCGGCGGCTCGAGGCCATCGTCCACCCGCGCGTGCGGCTCGTCCTGCGCGAAGCCTGCCGGGCCGCGCCTGGCCCCTACGCGATCGCGGCAATCCCGCTGCTGGCTGAAGGCGGCGGCCGCGAGGCCTACCCGTGGCTGGCACGGATCCTGGTCGTCGACGTCCCCGCCGCGGTGCAGCGCGCGCGCGTGATGCAGCGCGACGGCGTCGATGCCGGATTGGCCGAACGCATGATCGCCGCCCAGGCCACGCGCACGACGCGGCTGGCGATCGCCGACGACGTCATCGTCAACGACGGCCCCTTGGCGGCACTGGAGGCGCACGTGGTCGCCCTCGACCGTCGCTACCGCGCCCTGGCCGCTGACGCCGCCTATTGATCCGACCTTCAAATCAATCGTTGTAGGAGCGGCTTCAGCCGCGAGCTTTGGCACCCCGTACACACGCGAAAAATTCGCGTCAGAAGCCGCTCCTACATGAAGCAAAGTTCGGCCGGATCAATAATCCGTCGGCCACAGGCCGCGAATCGCGGCGATGCCCTGGGCGCCATGGCGGCGCGCCTCGTCGAGATCACCCGGAAGCAAGCCACCAATCGCGTAGAGCGGCAGCGACACCGTTTCGCGCAAGGCGGCGAATCCGTCCCAGCCGATGCCGACGGCGCCCGGATGGCTGGCCGTCGGCTTGAGCGCGCCGACCACGGCGAAATCGCAGCCCAACGCCTGCGCAGCACGCAGCTCGTCGGCGTCATGGCAGGAGGCTGCCAGCGGCCGGCTGGCCGGCACGGGACGCTGCGCGTACTCAACCAACTGCAGCGCACGCAGATGCAGGCCCGCTCCCAACTCATCGGCGAGATCGGCATCGCCGTTCACCAGCACCTCGACGCCCGCCTTGCGGCACAGCGCGACGGCACGGCCGGCCAGCGCCCGCCAGCGGTCACGCGGCAACGACGGCGCGCGCAGCTGCACCCGGTCGATGCCCGTGGCCAAGGTGCGTTCGAGTTGCTGCAGCCACCGCGCGTCGTCATCGCCGGGCTCCGGCGTGACCAGGTAATACGGCGCCTGGCGCAGGGCCGCCACCACCGGGCGGTCCGCCGGCGGCATCGCATAGCGGTCGAGTTTGGCCGGCGGCACCCAGGCCAGCGCCTGGCCTTCACGGCCGCGCGCGCTGCCACGCCAGGCCGCGATCTGACGCACGTCCAGGCGCAACCGCTTGTCCGGGTAGGCCTGCGGCACGGTGATCAATGACGCGCCCACTTCGACATCGATGCCGAGCTCCTCGTGCAGCTCGCGCATCAAGGCGGCCTCGGGCGATTCGCCCGGCTCGCGCTTGCCGCCCGGAAACTCCCAGAGCCCGGCCAGGTCGCGGCCTTCGGTACGCCGCGCCAGCAGGATGCGGCCGCGCAGGTCGCGGATGACGCCGGCGACGACTTCGACGGAGCGTGATTCGTGATGGGTGATTCGTGATTCGTTCGCGGCGCCATCCCGGGCCTCGCGCTGCCTTTCACCTGGCGATGATGAAGCAGGTTCCTCGCTGCGCTCGGAATGGCAGCCTTTGCTGTTCACGAGTCACTCTTCACGAATCACGAATCACGAATCACGGCTTTCAGGCCAGCTGCCCATGGCAGTGCTTGTACTTCTTGCCGCTGCCGCAGGGACAGGGATCGTTGCGGCCGACGTTGGCAAAGGCTGCCTCGGACACCTGCGTGGCCTCCTCGTCGGCGCCGAAACCGCCGGCGTCGGCGTGCTGGAACTGCAGCTGCCGCGCCTGCGCCTCGGCCTGGGCGCGCTCGGCCGCCTCCATCGCCACGATCTCGTCCTCGCTACGGATGCGCACGCGCGCCAGCAGCGTCACTACTTCGCGCTTGACCTTGTCGAGCATGTCGCTGAACAGCTCGAAGGCTTCCTTCTTGTACTCCTGCTTGGGCTGCTTCTGCGCGTACCCGCGCAGATGGATGCCCTGGCGCAGGTAGTCCATGCGCGCCAGGTGCTCCTTCCAGCTCTGGTCGAGCACGTTGAGCATGATGTGCTTCTCGAGCAGGCGCATCGTCTCGGCACCAAGCTGCGTCTCGCGCTCGGCGAAGTGATTGCGCACCGCGTCCTGTACGCGCTGTTCGATGGTCTCGGCGTCGAGCTCGTCGCTGTCCTTGGCCATCTGCACCAGCGGCAACTGCACGCCGAACTCCTCCACCAGCGTCGCCTCCAGGCCCGGCAGGTCCCACTGCTCGTCGATCGAGTTCGCCGGCACGAAGCGGGCGACGGTGTCGGCGACCACGTCTTCGCGAAGGCCCTCGACGTTGTCCTGCACGGTCTCGGCCTCGAGCAACTCGTCGCGCTGGCCGTAGATCACCTTGCGCTGGTCGTTGTTGACGTCGTCGAAGTCGAGCAGGTTCTTGCGGATGTCGAAGTTGTGCGCCTCGACCTTGCGCTGCGCGTTGGCGATCTGCTTGGTCACCAGCGGGCTTTCGATGATGTCGTCTTCCTTCAGGCCCATGCGCGCCATGATCCGCTGCACCCAGTCGGCGGCGAAGATGCGCATCAGGTTGTCTTCCAGCGACAGGTAGAAGCGCGACGAGCCCGGGTCGCCCTGGCGGCCGGCGCGACCGCGCAGCTGGTTGTCGATGCGGCGCGACTCGTGGCGCTCGGTGCCGACGATGTGCAGGCCGCCGGCGGTCTTGACCGCCTCGTGGCGTGCCTGCCACTCGGCTTTCAGACGCGCGCGGGTGACCTCGTCGACCGGCTGGTCGCCGTTGGCGGCTTCCAGTTCGGCCAGTTCGTTCTCGAGCGAACCGCCAAGCACGATGTCGGTGCCGCGGCCGGCCATGTTGGTGGCGATGGTGACCGCGCCGGGGCGGCCGGCCTGGGCGACGATGGTCGCCTCGCGCTCGTGCTGCTTGGCGTTGAGCACCTCGTGCGCCACGCCGGCCTCGCGCAACTGCTGGCTGAGCATCTCCGACACTTCGATCGAGGTCGTACCGACCAGCACCGGCTGCTTGCGTTCGTTGGCGTCCTTGATCTCGTTGAGCACCGCGCGGTACTTGCCGGCGCGGTTGAGGAACACGTGGTCGGCGCTGTCCTTGCGCACCATCGGCCGGTGGGTCGGGATCACCACCACTTCCAGGCCGTAGATGCTCTGGAACTCGTAGGCCTCGGTATCGGCCGTGCCGGTCATGCCGGACAGCTTCTTGTACATGCGGAACAGGTTCTGGAAGGTGATGCTGGCCAGCGTCTGGTTCTCGCGCTGGACCGGCACGCCTTCCTTGGCCTCGACCGCCTGGTGCAGGCCGTCGGACCAGCGGCGCCCGGCCAGGGTGCGACCGGTGAACTCGTCGACGATCACCACCTCGCCGTCGCGCACGATGTAGTCGACGTCGCGCTGGTAGATCGCGTGCGCGCGCATCGCCGCGTTGAGATGGTGGACGACGCTGAGGTTGTTGGCGCCGTACAGGCTGTCGTCCTCGCCCTGCAGGATGCCGGCCTTGCGCAGCAGCTCCTCGGCATGCTCCTGGCCGGACTCGGACAGATGCACCTGCTTGCCCTTCTCGTCGACCCAGTAGTCGCCGATGCCGTCCTCGACTTCCTGCCGCGTCAGCTGCGGCACGATGCGGTTGACCTTGATGTACAGCTCCGGCGACTCGTCGGCCGGGCCGGAGATGATCAGCGGGGTGCGCGCCTCGTCGATCAGGATCGAGTCGACCTCGTCGACGATCGCGTAATGCAGCCCGCGCTGGAAACGGTCCTCCTTCGACAGCGCCATGTTGTCGCGCAGGTAGTCGAAGCCGAACTCGTTATTGGTGCCGTAGGTGATGTCGCTGGCGTAGGCGGCGTGCTTGTCGCTATGCGGCATGCCCGGGTAGACCACGCCGACCGACAGGCCCAGCCAGTTGTAGAGCTTGCCCATCCAGGCCGAGTCACGCCGCGCCAGGTAGTCGTTGACGGTGACCACGTGCACGCCCTTGCCCTCGAGCGCATTGAGGTAGGTCGGCAACGTGCCGACCAGGGTCTTGCCCTCGCCGGTGCGCATCTCGGCGATCTTGCCCAGGTGCAGGACCATGCCGCCGATCAGCTGCACGTCGTAATGGCGCATGCCGAGCACGCGCCTGGACGCCTCGCGGCAGACCGCGAATGCCTCCGGCAGCAGCTTGTCGAGCGCTTCACCGTCGGCGATGCGCTTCTGGAACTCGGGGGTCTTGGCCTGCAGCTCGCTGTCGGAGAGTTTCTCCATCTCCGGCTCGAGCGCGTTGATCTTGATGACGGAGCGTTGCAGTTGACGCAGCAGGCGGTCGTTGCGGCTGCCGAAAACGCGGGTAAGCAGGCTGTTGAGCATGAGCGGGTACGGGTCCGTGAAGCGGATCGGGAAAACGCCGGGCAGGCGCGTTAAGAACGCGCGACCGCCGGCAAGTTCCCCGAGCAATCCATAGAAAACGGGGAATCCAGAAACGAGATCGGGGCGCCGTGCGCCCCGATCATGTCGAGCCTGGTCTTTGGCCGCGCCGATTGTAGCGTGGGGGCGAGGCCAGGTGCTTGCAAGCCACGGGCGCGCGGCTTGCGCCCTGCGCTGGCCCAGAGTGCGACGCAGCGCTCAACCGCTGCGTTGGATCAGCCCTTGATCTCGAGCTTGAGCGGCGACTGCTGGCTCAGGAAGTTGCGCGGGTTGACCACGCGGCCGTTTTCCCAGACCTCGAAATGGACGTGGGCGCCGGTCGAACGACCGGTCGAGCCGGCTTTGGCGATCTCCTGGCCGGCGCGGACCAGCTCGCCGACCTTGCGGGTCAGGCGCGAGTTGTGGGCGTAGCGGGTCACGTAGCCGTTGCCGTGGTCGACCTCGACCACGTTGCCGTAACCCGAGCGCCCGCCCGAGTAGCTGACCACGCCGTCGGCCACTGCCAGCACCGGGTCGCCGACATTGGCCTTGAAATCGATGCCCTTGTGGTTGGCATGGCCGCCGTTGAACGGATCGGCACGGCCACCGAAGCCAGAGGTGATGTAGCTGCCTGCGATCGGCTCGCGCCCGGGCACCGCATTCATGTCCAGCTGACGGTTGAACAGCAGCGCCTCGAGCACCGAGAGCTGCTCGCCGGAGGCCTTGAACTGCTGGCCCAGGACGGCCATGCCCGCGTCGAGCTCGGTCTTGGCCATGTCGCGCACCGGGCCGGCACCGCCGATACCGACCGGCTTGTCGAAGTCGAATTCGCCGTCCTGCAGTTGGCCGATGCGGGTCAGGCGCTCGCCGAGCGCGTTGAGCCGGTTGGCTTCGGCCTGCAACTCGCCCATGCGTGCCGCCAGCGCGTTGATCTCGCGCTGGGCGTCACGGCGGGTCGCGTCGATCAGGGCCTGCTGGCGCTCGCCCTTACCGCGCAACAGCGCGTTGTCGGCGATGCCTGCACCGGCGCCGACCGCGAGCCCGGTGCCCAGCAACAGCGCGATGGCCAGAGCGGGCCGCTGCCCGCCCCAATACCCGGCCTGCTGCAACCAAGTCGCCAGCTGGGCACGGGTTTTGTTTACGATGGATGGATAGGTCATATGTCCGATGTCTGATTCCAAGCCCAGGTTGCCCCGACCCCACTCTTCGACCCCACGGGCCGCGCTCGATGCGCTGCTCGCGGAACCGGCGGGGGGCCCGATCCGCCGCGCACTCTGGCTCGACGAACTGGACCGACGGTTACGTCCTCACCTGCCGTCCCCGTTGGCCGCGCATGCGCGGCTGGCCAACTACGAGTGCGGCAGGCTCGTGTTTGTCGTCGACGCTCCGGTGTGGCGAGCCAAACTGCGGCTCGTCGCTCCGGAACTGCTCGACGCGGCCCGTTCCGTCGGGCTGGATGCGGCTGAACTCATCGTCAAAACGACAGCACCGGCGACTGCCCCCGCGCAATCCCACCGGAAAGCCAAACCCATGTCAGCGGTTGCCCAACAAGCCCTGCAAGCCGCTTTGGCGTCCCTGAAAGACCCCGATCACTCCGGACCGGAAGACGCCTCCTGACCTGCGTCGGGTCACTGGCATGGTCGATGCCGTGAGCCGCCGGAAGGCCGGGGTCGGGGCATGCTAAAGGCCTAACCTCTTGAAATTGTTAAAGGGTTAGAAATATTTCAGAAATTAAACGTTATTAAAACGTTAAGACGTCACGCAGCATTCACGTCTGTGACGAGGGCCCATTTCGTGTAAACGCTTGCTGCGGACCTGAATCCGCGGCCCGGCTCAGGCCGTGGCGGGAGCACCGTAGACGACCGGCTCGGCGGCGTCGGGTTCGGTAAACGTCACCTCGTCCCAGGCCGAGCGTTCGGCCAGCAGGGCACGCACCAGCTTGTTGTTGAGCGCGTGGCCGGACTTGAAGCCCTCGTAGGCGCCGAGGATCGGGTGTCCGGCCAGGTACAGATCGCCGATCGCGTCGAGGATCTTGTGGCGGACGAATTCATCGGCGTAGCGCAGGCCGTCGTCGTTGAGCACGCGGAACTCGTCGAGCACGATCGCGTTGTCCATCGAGCCGCCCAGGCCGAGGTTGCGCTCGCGCATGTATTCCAGGTCGCGCATGAAGCCGAAGGTGCGCGCGCGGCTGACTTCCTGGATGTAATTGGCGGTCGAGAACTCGACCTGCGCGCGCGACTGCGCGGTCGGGATCGCCGGATGATCGAACTGCACGGTGAAGCCGAGGCGGAAGCCGTCGTACGGCTCGAAGCGGGCGACCTTGTCGCCATCACGAACCTCGACCGGACGCTTGATGCGGATGAAGCGCTTGGGCGCCTCCTGCTCGGCGATGCCCGCCGACTGCAGCAGGAACACGAACGGGCCGGCCGAGCCGTCCATGATCGGCACTTCCGGCGCCGACAGCTCGACGATGACGTTGTCGATGCCCAGGCCGGCCAGCGCCGACATCAGGTGCTCGACGGTCTGGATCTTGGCCGGGCCGCAGCTCAGGCCGGTGCACAGGGTGGTCTCGGTGACCAGATCGGCGCGGGCAGGCACTTCCACCACCGGGTCGAGGTCGACGCGGCGGAACACGATGCCGGTATCGGCCGCGGCCGGACGCAGGGTGAGAAAGACCTTCTCGCCGCTGTGCAGGCCCACGCCGGTGGCGCGGATCACGTTCTTGAGAGTGCGCTGGCGCAACATCGAAATCGGGCGACCTGATTATTCGGTGGTTATGTGGGTGCGTGGACAGGCGGATGCAAATCGTTCTCGCCTGAACGGGTGGGAAGAATACCACCGGGATCGCTGAACCTTAACGGAAACCGGTCACTGTCCCGCCGACGGCCACGGGCCAATAAACCGGTCGGCCGGCCCGCGTGGCGGGACCGGCCGACCCAAGCGCCCCGGGCCGGAGCCCGGGGCGATGAGGACGGACGAACGGACCGGTCAGTCGGCCTGACGGCGCAGGAACGCCGGTATGTCGAGGTAGCTGCTGTCGCTGCCGAAGTCGGCCACGGCCGGGACCGCCGGTTCGCTGCCGCGCGACGGGGCCCGCAGGCTGCCACCGAAGCTCGGGATCACCGGGCCGCCGAAGCCGTCGTCGATCGGCAGGCCGGTGGTGCCGTCGCGCTTGACCTGGGTGTTGACCAGCTGCACCTGCGGGCGGCGCTGGCTTTCGAAGCCGCTGTCGCGGTCATGGCCACGCAGCGACTGCTTGGAGGCCACGCGATTGAGGCCGGTGGCGACCACGGTGACCTTGACCTCGTCCTGCATGTCCGGGTCAAGCACGGTGCCGATGACCACGGTCGCGTCTTCCGAGGCAAAGTTCTCGATGGTGCGGCCGACCTCGTCGAACTCGGCCATGGTGAAATCCGGACCGGCGGTGATGTTGACCAGGATGCCGTTGGCGCCGGACAGGTTGACGTCGTCGAGCAGCGGATTCTGGATCGCCGACTCGGCCGCGGCCTGGGCACGGTCGTCGCCGCGCGCCGAGCCGGTGCCCATCATTGCCAGGCCCATCTCGGACATGACGGTGCGCACGTCGGCAAAGTCGACGTTGATCAGGCCCGGGCGCACGATCAGGTCGGCGATGCCCTGCACCGCGCCGAGCAGCACATCATTCGCGGCGCGGAACGCCTGGATCATCGTGGCGTTGCGGCCAAGCACGGTGATCAGCTTCTCGTTGGGGATGGTGATCAGCGAGTCGCAGTGATGGCTCAGTTCCTCGATGCCCTTGAGCGCGACCTGCATGCGGCGGCGGCCCTCGAACGGGAACGGCTTGGTGACCACGGCCACGGTCAGGATGCCCATCTCCTTGGCCAGTTGCGCCACCACCGGCGCGGCGCCGGTGCCGGTGCCGCCGCCCATGCCGGCGGTGATGAAGACCATGTCGGCGCCGGTCAGCGCGTCCATGATGCGCTCGCGGTCTTCCAAGGCGGCTTGACGACCAACTTCCGGGTTGGCGCCGGCGCCCAGGCCCTTGGTGACGTTGCTGCCGAGCTGCAGCTGCAGCTTGGCGCCGCAGTTCTTGATCGCCTGCGAGTCGGTGTTGGCGGTGATGAACTCCACGCCGTCGACGCTGCCGCTGACCATGTGCGCCACGGCGTTGCCGCCACCGCCGCCCACGCCCACGACCTTGATGATCGCGTTCGGGGCCATGTTTTCAACCAGTTCGAAATGTGCCATGTCGTCGCCCTCGTTATGTGTTGCTAGTTATGTGCTGTGTCTTCCGAAGTGCTGGTGTTGCCAAAAAAACGTCTGGAACCCTTCGTCGTCGCCTCGCCTGCCCGCATGGCCCGAACTCCCTGTCCGGACCGGAAACCGGCGTCGGCATCCGCCGCGTCGATTCCGTACACCTCGTGGCGGTTCGCACCGTGTGCACGGTCAGAACTCGCCGCGATACCAGTTCTTGAGCTTGTTGAAGAAGCTGCCGGCACGACCGGTGGAGATCACCGGCCGGCGCGGGTGTTCGATCTGGCTGCCCATCAGCAACAGGCCGACGCCGGTGGCGTGCACCGGATTGCCGACCACCTCGCCCAGTCCCGTGACGTGCTGCGGGATGCCGACACGCACCGGCATCTGCAGCATTTCCTCGGCCAGTTCGACCACGCCTTCCATCTTCGCGGCGCCGCCGGTCAGGACCATGCCAGCGCGCACGTGCTGCTCGAAGCCGCTGCGGCGCAGCTCGGCCTGGATCATTTCGAAGATTTCCTCGTAGCGCGCCTGCACCGCCTGCGCCAGCGAGTGGCGCGGCATCCGCCGCGGCGGGCGGTCGCCGACCGACGGCACCTGGATGCTTTCCTCGGCGGTGGCCATCTGCGCCAGCGCGCAGGCGTAGCGGACCTTGATCTGCTCGGCCTCCGGCGTCGGCGTGCGCAGCATGTGCGCGATGTCCTCGGTGACCTTGTCGCCGGCGATCGGCAGGCTCGCGCTGTGCGCGATGGCGCCGCCGACGAACACCGCGATGTCGGTGGTACCGGCACCGATGTCGACCAGCACCACGCCGAGCTCGCGCTCGTCGCTGGTCAGCACCGCATTGCTGGAAGCGAGCACGCTGAGGATCAGGTCGTCGACCTGCAAGCCGCAGCGCTGCACGCACTTGCTGATGTTGGCCGCGGCCGACTGCGCGCACACCACCAGGTGCGCATGCACCTCCAGGCGCACGCCGGTCATGCCGACCGGGTTGCGGATGCCTTCCTGCGAGTCGTCGAGCACGTAGTCACGCGGGATCGCATGCAGGATCTTCTGGTCGGCCGGAATGGCCACCGCCTTGGCCGCTTCCAGCACGCGATCGAGGTCGCCGTAGGTGACCTCGCCGTCACGGATCGGGGCGATGCCCTGCGAGTTGCGGCACTGCACGTGGTTGCCCGAGATCGAGGCGTAGACCGAACGGATCTCGCAGCCGGCCATCAGCTCGGCCTCCTCGATCGCGCGCTGGATCGACTGCACCGTCGACTCGATGTCGACGACCACGCCGCGTTTGAGGCCGCGCGATTCGTGCGAACCGATGCCGATCACCTCGATCGGGGTGCCCGGCCGGCCGTTATCCGGCGAGTACTCGCCGACCAGCGCCACCACCTTCGAGGTGCCGATGTCGAGACCGACGATCAGCGACTTGTCACCCTTGCGGTTCATACGGATACGCTCATGACTGTCCTTGCTGCTGTTGCGGCACCGCCGCCGGTGCCGGCATCGGCGCCCACGTCAGTGCAAAACCATTGGTGTAGCGCAGGTCGGCGCGCACCAGCATCTGCACGCGCTGCGCCAACAACTGCGGCATCAACCGCACGAAACGGCCCAACCGTGCGCGCGATTCGCTGCGCCCGACCACGACCTGCATGCGTTCGGCGGCATCGCCGTTGCCCAGGCCGAGCGTCCAGCTGCCACGCGGGTCCAGCTCGACCGCGCGCACGTCCAGCCCGATCGGCGTGAACAGCGCGCGCGACTCGTTGTAGAGCGCCACCACTTCGGCCACGCGGGTGTCGGGGCCACCCAGCTGCGGCAAGCCCTTGGGCACCTCGATGCCCTTCGACGGGAACAGCCGGCCCTGCTGCGACAGCAGCCGGTCCTTGCCCCAGCGCGCGAACGGCCGGTGCTCGACCACGCTCACCTCGAGCACGTCCGGCCAACGCTTGCGCACCTGCGCGGTTTCGACCCACGGCAACCGCGCCACCGCGTCCTGCGCCGCCGCCAGGTCGACCGCGAAGAAGCCGCTCCGCGCATACGGCAGCAAGGTCTTCTGCAGCAACGCCGCATCCACGCGCTCGAACTGTCCGGTCACGCGCAGCTTCTGCAGCGGCCACTGGTTCGCACCGACCCAGCCGTTGAGCACGGCCACGACCGGCAACGCGACCAGGGCCAGCGCGAGGATCCACCCGACGAGGCGCAGCATGGCGTTCACCCCAGAGCACCTCCTGCCACGGTCGCTTCCAGCACGCGCCAGCACAGCTCGTCGTACTCGATCCCGACCTGACGCGCCGCCTTGGGCACCAGCGAGTGGCTGGTCATGCCCGGCGCGGTGTTGACCTCGATCAGGTAGAACTGGCCGCTGCTGCGGTCGTGCATCACGTCGACGCGGCCCCAGCCCTTGCAGCCCGCCGCGACGAAGGCCGCGATCGCCAGGCGGCGGATCTCGTCCTCGGCCGCACCGTCCAGGCCCGGGCACAAGTACTGGGTGTCGTCGGCGATGTACTTGGCGTGGTAGTCGTACCACTCGCCCTTGGGCACGATGCGGATCGACGGCAGCGCGGTGTGGCCGCTGCCGTTGACCAGCACGGCCACGGTCAGCTCGTCGCCGATGATCATCTGCTCCATCAGCATCTCGCCGGGGTAGCGCGCGGCCAGAGCCACGGCCTCGTCGATGCCGGCGTCCTCGAGCACGCGCGAGATACCCACGCTCGACCCTTCGCTGGACGGCTTGATGATCACCGGCAGGCCGAGTTCGCGCGCCGCCGCGTGCACGTCCTCGCCCGGGGCAATGCGCTTGTAGCGCGGCGTCGGCAGGTTTGATGCCATCCACACCTGCTTGGTGCGGATCTTGTCCATGGTCAGCGCCGAACCGAGCACGTCCGAACCGGTGTAGGGCACGCCAAGTGCCTCGAGCACGCCCTGCAACACGCCGTCTTCGCCGCCGCCCTTGTTGCCGTGCAGGATGTTGAAGACGCGATCGACACTGCCGGCGCGAATGGCTTCGATCAGTGCCGCGATGCCGTCGACTGCGAATGCGTCGACGCCGCGCGAGCGCAGTGCCTCGAGCACACCGCGGCCGGAATCGAGCGACACCTCGCGCTCGGCGCTTGTGCCACCCATGAGCACGGCGACCCGGCCGAACACGGCCGGATCGGTGACGCGGAGCGGAGCAAACTGCACACTCACCTGGACTCTCCCGGGAAACCGTTGCTGGCGATCTGCTGCGCGGCGTAGCCGATGTCACCGGCGCCCATCATCAGCAGCAGGTCACCGTCGTTGAGCACGTCCGGCAGCACCGCGGACAATTCCGCGGCCGAGGCCACCACGACCGGATCGATACGGCCGCGCGCACGGATCGCACGCGCCAGTGATTTGGCGTCGGCGCCGGCGATCGGCGCTTCACCGGCCGGATAGACCTCGGTCAGCACCAGCGCATCGACGCTCGACAGCACCGCGGCAAACTCGTCGAACAGGTCGCGCGTGCGGCTGTAGCGGTGCGGCTGGAACGCGACCACCAGGCGCTTGTCCGGCCAGCCGCCGCGGGCCGCGGCGAACACCGCCTCGAGCTCCTTGGGGTGGTGGCCATAGTCGTCGACCAATTGCACGCTCGCGCCCTTGGCCGTCTGCAATTGCGCCAACAGGTTGAAGCGGCGACCGATGCCGGCGAAGGCCTGCAGCGCGCGCGCGATCGCCTCGGCGCTGACACCGAGTTGCCAGCCGACCGCGGCCGCGGCCAGCGCGTTGAGCACGTTGTGGCGTCCCGGCAGTGCCAGTGTCACCGGCGTGCGCGTCGCGTCCGGCAGGCACAGGGTGAAGCACATGTTCGGCCCGTGCTGCACCACGTCCTCGGCACGCACGTCGGCGATGGCATCGAGGCCGTAGGTCATCACGTGGCGCGGCGTCTTCTGTGCCAGCGCGGCGACCTCGGCATCGTCGATGCACAGCACCGCCAGGCCGTAGAACGGCAGGCGGTGCATGAATTCCTCGAACGCGGCCTGGACCTTGGCGAAGTCGCCGCCGTAGTTCTCCAGGTGGTCGGCGTCGATGTTGGTGACGATGGCGATCTGCGGGTTCAGGCGCAGGAAGCTGCCATCGCTCTCGTCAGCCTCGCCGACCAGCCAGTCACCGGTGCCCAGGCGCGCGTTGGCGCCGGCGGCGAGCAATTGGCCGCCGATCACGAAGGTCGGGTCGATGCCGCCCTCGGCCAACACGCTGGCGGTCAGCGACGTCGTCGTGGTTTTTCCATGGGTGCCGGCGACCGCGATGCCGCGCTTGAAGCGCATCAGCTCGGCCAGCATCTCCGCGCGCGGCACCACCGGGATGCGCTGCGCACGCGCTTCCATCAGCTCCGGGTTGTCGGGCTTGATCGCGCTGGACACCACCACGCAGTCGGTGCCGAGTACGTTGGCGGCGGCGTGGCCGCGGTTGACCGTGACGCCTAGCGAGGCCAGGCGACGGGTGACCGCGTTGTCGGCGTTGTCCGACCCCGACACCTGGTAGCCAAGCGTGCACATCACTTCGGCAATGCCGCTCATGCCGACGCCGCCGATACCGACGAAGTGCACGCGCGGGAACGCTTTGGCGAGGTCGCCGGTATGCTGCAGGCGGCGACGCAGGGCCGTGCTCATTCAACTTGCTCCAGAACGATGGTGGCGACGCGCTCGGCCGCGTCGGGCTTGGCGAGCGCACGCGCGGCCTGCGCCATCTGCAGCAGGCCGGCGCGTTCGCCGAGGATTTCGATGGTGGCCGACAGGCGTTCGGCCAGATCACGGCCGTCGGCGCCGACGCCCTGCGGCAACAGCTGTGCCGCGCCGCGGTCGACCAGGAACTGCGCGTTCTTGGTCTGGTGGTCGTCGACCGCCTGCGGGAACGGCACCAGCACGCTGCCGACGCCGACCGCGCACAGCTCGGCCAAGGTCAGTGCGCCGGCGCGACAGACCACCAGGTCGGCCCAGGCGTAGGCGGCGGCCATGTCGGCGATGAACGGCTCGACCGATGCGGTCACGCCAGCCTGCGCGTAGGCACGCTCGGCGTCTTCGCGCAGCTTCTCGCCGCACTGGTGGCGCACTTCGCAATCGATGCGACCACGCAGGCCGGCGATCGCCTTGGGCACGGCCGCATTCAAGGCGCGCGCGCCCTGGCTGCCGCCGAGCACCAGCACCCGCAGTGGCCCGCTGCGGCCGGCGAAGCGTTCGGCCGGCGGCGCCACGGCGGCGATCTGCGCACGCACCGGGTTGCCGACGACCTCTTCGCGCGCGCCCGGAAACGTGTCCGGAAATCCGGTCAGCACGTGCCGCGCCAGGCGCGCGAGCACGCGGTTGGTCATGCCCGGCGCGCGGTTCTGCTCGTGCACGAACAGTGGAATGCCAGCCAGCCGTGCGGCCAGGCCGCCCGGCCCCGCCGCATAGCCGCCGAAGCTGATCACCGCGCGCGGCTGGCGCTGGCGCAGCGTCTGCCGCGCGGCGCGCACCGCGCCGATCAACTGGAACGGTGCCGCCAGCAGCGCGGCGATGCCTTTGCCGCGCACGCCACGCACCGCGATCGTGTCGATGGCGATGCCGTGCTGCGGCACCAGCCGTGTCTCCATGCCGCCCTCGGCCCCGAGCCACAACACCGGCACGCCACGCGCGCCGAGCGCATGCGCGACCGCCAGGCCGGGGAAGATGTGCCCGCCGGTGCCACCGGCGAGGATCATCACCGGATGCAGGTCGGAATCGGTCTGGGCCAGGTCGACCTTCATGCGGTCCTCCCGAGAGAAGGCGACATGCTCATGCGAGCCTCCCCAGAGAAGGCTCGGCGCGTTGGCGCAGGCGGCTGGTGCCACGCACGCCGTCGTTGGCGCGGCCCGACGACGCACTCGGCGGCAGCGGCGGACTGGTCGGCGCCGCGCCGGTCGACGGCGTCGACTCGTTGCGCACGCGCGCGACCTGGCGCTGGGCGCGATCGAGTTCGTAGGACACGCGCAGCAGCAGGCCGAGTGCGGCGCAGGTCATGATCACGCTGGAGCCGCCGTAGGACACCATCGGCAGGGTCAGACCCTTGGTCGGCAGCAGGCCGAGGTTGACGCCGATCGAGACGAAGCTCTGCAAACTCATCCACAGGGCGATGCCGAACGCGCAGTAGCCGGCGAAGTGGCGGCGCATTTCCACGCACTTCAGCCCCAACCAGAACGCACGCCCGGCCAGCCCGGCGTACAGCGCGACCACCGTGCACACGCCGAGGAAACCGAACTCCTCGGCGATCACCGCCAGGATGAAGTCGGTGTGCGCTTCCGGCAGGTACGACAGCTTCTGCACCGAGGCGCCGAGGCCGACGCCGAGCCATTCGCCGCGACCGACCGCCATCAAGGCGTTGGTCAGCTGGTAGCCGCTGTTGAACGGGTCCTTCCACGGATCCAGGAACGAGGTCAGGCGGATCATGCGGTAGGGCTCGGCGATCGCGATGATCGCCAGCACCGGCAGGCCCACCAGGACCGGGCCGAACATGCGCGGCATGTTGACGCCGCCGAGCACCAGCATGCCCGCGGTGACCGCGAGGATCAGCGAGGACGAACCGAAGTCGGGTTGCAACAGCAGCAACCCGACCAGACCGACGGCGACGCCGATCGGCTTGAGCATCGCGCCCCAGGTGGCAGTGACCTCCTCGCTGTAGCGCTTGAGGTAGCTGGCCAGCCAGACGATGTAGAGCAGCTTGACCGCTTCGACCGCCTGGAAGTTGGATACGCCCAGGTTGAGCCAGCGCCGCGCGCCGTTGACGCTCTTGCCGATCCCCGGGATGAATACCGCGATCAGCAGCACGAAGCAGACCAGCAGCAGCCACTGGTTGTGCTGCTCGACGGTCTTGAGCTCGGTGCGCATCACCCAGGCCGCCATCGCCACACCGACGGCGAGGAACACGACGTGGCGGGTCAGGAAATAGAACGGGCCGACGTCATGGCCATCGGCGACGCCGATCGAGGCCGAGCCCACCATCACCACGCCCAGGCACGCCAACGCGCACGAGATGCCGAGCAGCCACGGATCAAAGTGGCCGCCGATCGCGTCGAGTCGCGTTGCCTGGCGCGCGGAGTCTGTCATCAGCGGATCTTCAAGGTCGCCAGGCCGACGAGGACGAGGACCACCGAAATGATCCAGAAGCGCACGATCACGCGCGGCTCCGGCCAGCCCTTGAGCTCGAAGTGGTGGTGGATCGGCGCCATCCGGAACACGCGCTTGCCGGTGAGCTTGAACGAGGCCACCTGGATCATCACCGACAGCGTCTCGATGACGAAGATGCCGCCCATGATCACCAGCACCAGTTCCTGGCGCACGATCACGGCGATGGTGCCGAGCACCGCACCGAGCGCCAGCGCGCCGATGTCAC
Source organism: Lysobacter cavernae (assembly GCF_042648505.1). Taxonomy (NCBI): domain Bacteria; kingdom Pseudomonadati; phylum Pseudomonadota; class Gammaproteobacteria; order Lysobacterales; family Lysobacteraceae; genus Lysobacter; species Lysobacter cavernae. Next base: position 297,982 of record NZ_JBHRXK010000004.1, on the reverse strand, counting down.
CCATGAATACCATCGCCGGGTAGGTGTTGAACCACAGGAAGCCCAGGCCCGCACCCGCGATCGCCGCGCAGATGACGACCAGCTCACCCGCGCCCGGCACCGCCGGGATCTGCAGGTACTTGGAGAATTCGGCGTGGCCGGAGGCGTAGGCGAAGATGCCCAGCGCGCAGGCGACCAGCACGGTCGGCATGATCGCCAGGCCGTCCAGACCATCGGTCAGGTTGACCGCGTTGGAGAAGCCGACGATCCAGAAGTAGGCAATGGCGACAAAACCAATCCCCGCCAGCGGCAGCGCGATCGACTTGAAGAACGGCACGTAGAAGGTCGTGGCCGTCGGCACGTCGGCGAAGAACCACAAGTACAGGCCGGCGCCCAGGCCGAAGATCGACTGCAGCAGGTACTTCCAGCGCGACTTCAGCCCGTTCGGGTCGCGGCGGACGATCTTGATCCAGTCGTCGTACCAGCCGATCGCGCCAAAGGCGAGCATCACCAGCAGCACCACCCACACGTACTTGTTGCGCAGGTCGCCCCACAGCAGCACCGAGGCCATCACGGTGAACAGGATCAGCGCACCGCCCATGGTCGGCGTGCCGGCCTTGGAGAAGTGCGACTGCGGGCCGTCCTTGCGGATCGGCTGGCCGCCCTTGAGCTGGCCGAGGCGGCGGATCACCGCCGGCCCCCACCACAGCGACAGCCCCAGCGCGGTCAGCGCCGCGAGGATGCCCCGGAAGGTCAGGTAGGCAAACAGCCCGAAGAAGTTTTCGAGCCCCTGCAACCAGCGCGCGAGTTCAAGCAACATGGGGGTTCCCCTTTTCCGCAGTGCCCGATCCTTCCGGCACCAGCGCGGTCACGATCCGATCCATCGCGCTGCCACGCGACCCCTTCACCAGCACGCGCACGCCGTCGCCCAGATCGCGGCGCAGTGCCTCGATCAACGCGGCGTGGCTGTCGTAATGCGTGGCGCCCGCGCCGAACGCCTGCGCCGTGGCCGCGCTGAGCGCACCGAGCGCATACAGGCGGCGGATGCCGGCGCCCTGGGCTCGGCGCCCGGCTTCGGCGTGCATCGCTTCGGCGTCGGCGCCGAGCTCGCGCATGTCGCCGAGCACCAGCCAGGCCTCGCGTGTGCCGTCGCGTCCGATCGACTCGGCAAGCGTGTCGATCGCCGCCGCCAGCGAACCGGGGTTGGCGTTGTAACTGTCGTCGATCAACACCGCGCCGCTGTCGAGGCGGTGCGTGACCAGGCGCCCGGCGACAGCCTGCGCGGCGTCGAGACCGGCCACGATCACGTCCAGCGACACGCCGGCGCCCAGCGCCAGCGACGCGGCGGCCAGCGCATTGCGCACGTTGTGACGGCCCGGCATGGCCAGCGAGACCGCGGCCTCGCCCTGCGGCGTGGTGAGCACGAACTGCGAGCCGTCGCTGTCGCCGCGGATGTCGCGCGCACTCACTTCGGCGCTGCTGTCGAGGCCGAAGCGGATCAGTTGGCGGCCGTGTGCGCGCTCGCCAAAGTACGGGGCGAAGGCGTCGTCGGCATTGATCACCGCCACGCCCTGCGGCGGCAACGCGTCGTAGACCGCGGCCTTGGTATCGGCGATGGCCAGCAGGCTGCCCATGCGTTCCAGGTGCGCCGGCGCGACGTTGTTGACCAAGGCCACATCCGGGCGCGCGATCGCGGTGAGGTAGGCGATGTCGCCCGGCTTGCCGGTGCCCATCTCGTAGATCGCAAACTGCGCGTCTTCGGGCGCGTCGAGCACGGCCAGTGGCATGCCGATCTCGTTGTTGCGGTTGCCCGGCGTGGCATAGGCGCGGCCGGCACGCTGCAGAATTGACAGCAGCAGCGACTTGACGCTGGTCTTGCCGCTGCTGCCGGTGATTGCGATGACCTTGGCCCTGTCCGCACGGGCCGTGCGCTCGCGCTGCACGGCCGCGGCAAAATCGGCCAGCGCACGCTCGGTGTCGGCGACCACGACCTGCGGCACCGGGACGTCGACCTCGCGCGAGACCAGTGCCGCCGCCACGCCCGCCGCGGCGGCCTGGGCGACATGGTCGTGGCCGTCGAAGCGTTCGCCCTTGAGAGCCACGAACAGCACGGCCCCGTCGCGCGGCAACGCCCGGGTGTCGGTGGTGATGGCGTCCACCATGCGGTCCTCGCCATGCAGGCGGCCGCCGGTCATGCGTGCGATCTCGGCCACGCGCAGCGGTTTCATGGTTGCGCCTCCAGCGCCGCGCGTGCGACGTCGGTGTCATCGAAGGGGTATTGCACGCCGCGGACGTCCTGGTAGGGCTCGTGGCCCTTGCCGGCCACCAGCACGATGTCGTCGGGACCAGCCATGCCGACCGCGCGGGCAATGGCCGCGGCGCGATCGCGCTGCACGGTCACCCGTTCCGGCGTGGCGAATCCGGTCAGGATGTCGGCGACGATGGCATCGCCGTCCTCGAAACGCGGGTTGTCGTCGGTAACGATCACCACATCGGCATGGCGTTCGGCAATCGCCGCCATCTGCGGGCGCTTGCCGCGATCACGGTCGCCGCCGCAGCCGAACACGCAGATCAAGCGCGCGCCCACCTTCGTGGAGGCAGGCACGGACAAGTGATCGCGCAACGAGGTCAGCGCCTGCTCGAGCGCATCGGGCGTGTGGGCGTAATCGATCACCACCAGCGGCCGGCGCTTACCGGACATGTCGCCGTCGCCGCCGAGCCGATTCATGCGTCCGTGGATCGGCTGCAGCTGTGACAACGTCTGCGCGATCTGCCCGGGCGCGTCGCCCAGCGCGTACAACACGCCGGCGACCGCCAGCAGGTTGTCGACGTTGAAGCGACCCAGCAAAGGCGATGTCACCGCGTGTGCCTGGTCGTCGGTGATCAGGTCGAAACCGATGCCGGCGTTGTCGAGGCGCAGGTTTTCGGCGCGCAGGCTAGCGGCTGCAGCGCCACGCGAGCTGAGGCCGAACGCGCGGATGCCGTGGCCGAGCGATCCGATCAGCCGGTGACCGAACGCGTCGTCGACATTGATCACCGCCGCCTTCAGCCCCGGCCATGCGAACAGCCGCGCCTTGGCGGCGCCGTAGGTGGCCATGTCGCCGTGGTAGTCGAGGTGATCGCGGGTGAGGTTGGTGAACACCGCTACATCGAAATGCACGCCGTCCACCCGGCCCTGGTCGAGTGCGTGCGAACTGGCTTCCATCGCGATGGCCTGCGCGCCGTCGTCGCGCATCCGCGCGAGCAGTTCGTGCGTCTGCAGCACCAGCGGCGTGGTGAAGCCGGTCGGCTCGACCTGCCCGTACAGCCCTGCGCCGAGCGTGCCGACGCTGCCACTGACGATGCCGCGCAGATGCCAGGCCTGGGTCAGCAATTGCACGGTCGAGGTCTTGCCGTTGGTGCCGGTGACACCGACCACGGTCATCGCCGCGGTGGCGCGGCCGTGGAACTGGTCGCCCATGGCCCCCAGGCGCGCGCGCAGGCCCGGCACGGCGATGGCGCCTGTCGGTGCCGGCAGGTCCTGCGGGGCGGGCGGCTCGAACAGGATGGCTACTGCACCGGCGGCCTGCGCCTGGTCGACGAACTTCAGCCCGTGCGCACCGAAGCCGGCGATGGCGACGAAGGCATTGCCGGGACGCACGGCGCGACTGTCGAGCACGAGGCCGGTGATAGTGAGTTCCGGCGGTATGCCGGCCACGTCGGGCAGCAGCTCGGCGAGCTGCATCAGGCGGCTCATTGCGGCACTCCCGGTGTCGCCACCACGCCGACCGACACCGGCGCTGGCGCCACCGCGTGCGCCGCCGCCGGCAGCACCGCGCCGGACGGCTTGCCGCCGTTGGCCTTGGCGCGCTTGGCCTCGGCGGCGGCCTGCGCCGCCAGCCAGGTGTCGATGTCGTCGGGCGCCACGTCCATCAGCCGCAGCGCGCCTTCCATGACGTTCTTGAACACCGGCGCGGAGACCAGGCCGCCGTAGTAGCCCGTGCCCGGGTCCGGGTCGTTCACCACCACCACCATCGAGAAGCGCGGGTTCTGCACCGGCACCACGCCGGCAAAGAACGACACGTAGCGGCGCGAATAGCCGCCGGTGTTGTTGAACTTGCGCGCGGTGCCGCTCTTGCCGGCGACGTGGTAACCCAGGATCGCCGCCTGCGTGGCGGTGCCACCGGTCTCGGTCACGGTCTGCATCATGCGCATGACCTCGCCGGCGATCGCAGGATCGAGCACCTGGCGTGGCTCGTGACGCTCACCCTTGACAAAGGTCGGCGTGATCAGGCGACCGCCGTTGCCGAGCGCGGCGTAGGCCTGCGCGATCTGCAGCGGCGTTGCCGACAGGCCGTAGCCGTAGGACATGCCCTGCTTGGTGGTTCCGCTCCAGCGGCTGGGCGGCATCAGCACGCCCGAGGACTCGCCGGGGAAGCCGCTGCGCGTGCTCTGGCCGTAACCGAACTGGTGCAGAAAGTCGTAATAGCCCTGGCTCGGCAGCTTGGCGACGATCTTGGCGGCACCGACGTTGGAGCTGTGGGTGATCACGCCGGTGGTATCGAGCACACCGTAATTGCGGAAGTCGGACGTGCGATAGCGGCCGTTCGGCATCCAGCCCGGGTTGGTGTCGATCGTGGTGCGTGGCGTGATCACACCGGCCGCCAGCGCTGCCGCCACGGTCAGCGGCTTCATCGTCGAACCCGGCTCGATCACGTCGGTGACCGCGCGGTTGCGGTGCGTGTCGGGGTTGCCCAGGCCGACCGCATTGGGGTTGTAGGCCGGCAGGTTGGCCATCGCCAGCACTTCGCCGGTGGCGACATCGAGCACCACCGCCGAGCCGCTGCTTGCGCCGGTGCGTTGCAGCGTCGCGCGCAGCTCGCGGAAGGTCAGGTACTGGATGCGGCGGTCGATGGTCAGGGTCAGGTCGTGGCCGGGCTCGGCCGCCTTGACCAGGTCGACGCTCTCGATGATGCGGCCGGCGCCGTCGCGGATCACGCGTTTGGCGCCGGGCTGGCCGCGCAGCCAGTCGTCAAAAGCGAGCTCCAGGCCTTCCTGGCCGCGATCGTCGATGTTGGTGAAACCCAGGATGTGCGCCATCGCCTCACCCTGCGGGTAGAAGCGACGGAACTCGCGCTGCGCGAACACGCCGGGGATCTTGAGGGCAAGGATCTTGCGCGCCTGGTCCGGGTTGATGCGGCGCTTGAGGTACAAGAATTCCTTGCCCGAGCGCTGCGTCAGCTTGCGCGTCAGGTCCTCGCTCGACACGCCCAGGGCGCGGGCCAGCTGCGGGATGCGCGCCGGGTTCTTCAGCAGTTCCTGCGGGTTGCCCCAGACCGACTCGACCGGGGTCGACACCGCCAGCGGCTCGCCATTGCGGTCGGTGATCATGCCGCGCGAGGTCGCGATCGGAATCTCACGCAGCGCACGCGCATCGCCCTGCTGGCGGTAGAAGTCGTTGCTGATCACCTGCAGATCGAAGGCGCGGCCGACCAGCGCCAGCGAACACAATCCGAGTGCGCCGCCAACCAGCAGCAAGCGATTGCGCAGGTTGAAGGCGTGGCCGCGCGACTTGCCGGCCGCGCGCGAACCGTTCGTGGACCCGCCAAAACGCTCGCGCAAGGCCAAGACGCGGTCGAGCGGACCGCTGCGGGTGCCCGCCTTGGCGCCGCGACCGGAATGCGGACGACCGCTCATGGCCGGATCACCACGGTTTCGGCGCCTTCCGGAAACTTCATGCCGAGGCGGTCGCGCGCGACCTGGTCGATGCGGTTGCTCTCGGCCCAGGTCGCCTGCTCCAGTTGCAGGCGGCCGAATTCGATATTGAGCTCGTCGCGCGCACGCTCCAGGCGACTGAGCTGCACGAAGAACTGGCGATGCTGGTGACGCGCGTGCACCACCGCCAGCGCCGAGACCACGTTCGCCACCACCAGCATGGTCAGCAGCAGGCGCAGGCTCATGCGGCCACCTCCTGCCCGGATACCGGCAACCTCTCGGCGACACGCAGCACCGCGCTGCGCGCACGCGGATTGCGCGCGGTCTCGTCGGCCTGCGCCTTTTGCGCGCCGCCCAGCGCGAGCAGCGTCGGCGTGAATGCCTGCTCGACCGGCATGCGGCGGTTGGCCGGCGGCGCCTTGCTGTGGCGTGCGATGAACTGCTTGACGATGCGGTCTTCCAGCGAATGGAAGCTGATCACCGCCAGCCGCCCACCCGGCTTCAGGCACGCAAGGGCGGCGTCGAGCCCAATCTCGAGATCGGCCAGCTCGCGGTTGATGAAGATGCGGATCGCCTGGAAGCTGCGCGTGGCCGGATGGATCTTGCTGTCGCCGCGCGGCATCACCTGCGCGATCAGCTCGGCCAGTTGCGCGGTGCGCAGCAGCGGCTGCTCGCCGCGGCGGGCGACGATGGTGCGGGCGATCTTGCGACTCATCCGCTCCTCGCCGTAGGTCCACAGCACGTCGGCGATCTCGCGCTCATCGGCCGTGGCCAGCCACTGCGCCGCACTGAGCCCGCTGTCGGGGTCCATGCGCATGTCGAGCGGACCGTCCTTGCCGAAGCTGAAACCGCGCTCGGCGACATCGAGCTGCGGCGAGGACACGCCGAGGTCGAGCAGCACGCCGTCGAGGCCGGCGGCGGTCGCCTGCCACTGCGCCAGCTGCGCGAAGCTGCCGCGGAAGATCGCCACGCGCGCGTCCGCACCGAACTCGCGTTCGGCCACGGCAATCGCTTCGGGATCCTTGTCCATCACCAGCAGCCGGCCTCCGGCGCCGAGTTGCGCGAGCACGCCGCGCGCATGACCGCCACGCCCGAACGTGCCATCCAGGTACGTTCCATTCCCGACAATGCGCAGGCCGTCCAGCACCTGTGCGTACATCACGGGAAGGTGGCCGGAGAGCGCTCCGCGCTCCATGCCACCCACCGTCACAGCTGCAGGTCGAGCAGCTCGTCGCTCAGATCGTCGTCAGAGATCGTCTGACGGATCTGCGCGTGATGCGCTTGCTCGCTCCACAATTCGAATTTGTCGCCCATGCCCAGCAGGACGGCCTTTTTCTCGATCCCGACCGCGGCGCGATGGCTGGCGGGGATGCTGATGCGGCCGTTGCCGTCGAGCTCCACGAACGCCGCCGCGCCGACCAGCTTGAGCTGCATGCTGCGGTTGACCGCCTTGGCCTTGGGCAGCGCGTTGACCTGGTCGCGCAGACGCTCCCAGGCCGCCAGCGGGTAGAGGTAGAGCGAGCCGGACTCGAACGGGTTGTAGGTGATGACCAGGCGGTTGCCGCACTCGCGCGCGACGACATCGCGGTAGGCGGTGGGCACCGCCAGCCGTCCCTTGTCGTCGATCGTGATGGCGGTCTCGCCTTGGAACATCGTGCACCTGTGTCTGGCCATCTCTAAGCGGATGGCTTCGCCACGGGAAAACCACAAAAAACCCGGTTTTCCCTCAGATACCCACCTTAGGCACGCCCCACAAGGTTGTCAACAAGTTTTCCGGATGAATTTCACTTGTTGCATCAATGGCTTGCAGCAAACTTCACAGTCTTATTCAAGACTTATCCACTAGCCTTTGTTTCGTCTCATATTTTGAGATTTTTGACCCGACACACGCCGCTCAGACAACTTCCACCAAAACGCCGCCGCGGCATGTCGCGCCACCAACACTGCGTGATTTTCACAAATCCGTCACAAAAAATGGCGCCCTAGGCTTAACGGTTACCGGCACACCGCGGACGAATCCACCTCCACCAGCGGCCAGTTGTGCAGGCAGGAGCGGATCGGCCGCCGGCACGGCCATCGGCTGAACCACAAAGAGCGCTCTCAGAAGAGGACAGCCTCCTTTAGTAAAGGGGCGCCGCGACAGTGGTGGGGATTTGGGGCGAGCAGCCCGGGGCCCGGGATGCGGAACGCATCCTGGGGCTTCATTTGGCGCCAATGCGCCAAATGAAGCGGCGGAGCCGGCCGATAAGCCGGGTTCTGTCGTGGACAGTCATTCCTCTAGACGCATCGTCACCGATACGTTCAAGCAACCTACCCGGAGACACCGCGGGCCGCGGCATTGTCTCCCTATTTGGTCTTGCTCCCGGTGGGGTTTGCCGTGCCGGCCTGTTGCCAGGCTCGCGGTGCGCTCTTACCGCACCATTTCACCCTTGCCACGCATCCCGAAGGATCGTTCGGCGGTATCTTTCTGTTGCACTTTCCGTCGGCTTGCGCCGCCCAGGCGTTACCTGGCACCGTGCCCTGTGGAGCCCGGACTTTCCTCGGCACCCGCATCCACCGAAATGAATGCGAATGACGCGACTGCCTGGCCGACTCCGCCGTGTTTATTCTACCGCTTCGCGTTGAATAAACCCCAAAGTTTGCTACGCAAACTTCGGGCCCCGCTCAGCTCTCTCCAATTCCCCGCCGCTGTCGCGGCGCCCCTTTACTAAAGGGGGCTATCGCTTCGTCGAGTGCCTCTGCTGACCTGGCTGCCGACCTGTGGCTGCAGACGACCTGCACGGCAGATTCAATCCGAACCGTACAGCGCCTTGCGCGGCGCCCCGCTCAGCTCGGCGGCCAATTTGGCCGCGGTCGACGGCGGCAGGTGCTCGCTGAGCTTGGCGTACAGGCGCCTGCCTTCGACGACCTTGGCGTCGGCGTCGTCACCGGCACCCTCGACGATCATCACGAACTCACCCTTGCGTTGGTTGGCGTCGGCGGCGACGCGTGCGCGCAGTTCGCCGAGAGGGCCGTCAAGCACGGTCTCGAACAATTTGGTCAGCTCGCGGGCGAGCACGGCGGGACGCTCGTCGCCGAACGCGGTCGCCAGATCAGCCAGCGACTCCTCGATGCGGTGCGCCGACTCGTAAAACATCAGCGTGCGCGACTCTGTCGCCAGCCGTGCCAGGCGCTCGCGCCGCGCCGAGGCCTTGGCCGGCAGGAAGCCCTCGAACACGAACCGGTCCGACGGCAACCCGGCCACGCTCAGCGCCGCGATCACGGCGCAGGCCCCGGGCACCGGCGAGACGCGCAGGCCGGCGGCGCGGGCGGCGCGCACCAGGCGGAAGCCCGGGTCACTGACCAGCGGCGTGCCGGCGTCAGACACCAATGCCAGTGACTCCCCGCCCTGCAACCGCGCAACCAACTGCGCCGCTTGCGCCTCCTCGTTGTGCTGATGCAGGGCCAGCAACGGCCGCTCGAGACCGAAGTGCGACAGCAACTGACGCGTGTGGCGGGTGTCCTCGGCGCAGATCGCCGACACCGTCTTCAGTGTCTCCAGCGCGCGCGGCGACAGGTCACCGAGGTTGCCGATCGGCGTCGCCACGATGTGCAGGGTGCCCGCAGTGGGAGACGTGACGGCTGGGGGCGTCCTGGTGTGCATCGTGCTTCCGCGTGGTGGCCGGGTAGAATCCTAACCGGTCCCCAAGGAACGCCGCGCTGCGGCGGATGCATGCCGATGAGCTTTGCCACCAACCGGTTCGCGATGAAATGGATCTTCAGCGCGGCGCTGACGGCCGCGTTGCTCGGCGGCTGCAGTGCGATCACGACCAGGCCCGGCACCGCCACCTCCGCGGCCAGCCACAATCCGGCGGTCGCGCAGGCCGGCACCCTCGCCCGCAACGGTGTCGCCCTGACCGGCGCCGCACGCAGCGAGAACGATCGCCAGATCGAGCGCCTGCTGGCGCAGCTCGACAATGCCACGCTCACGCGCGAGGCCGGCGCCATGGCCGCCGGCGATCCGCTCTACAACTACATCGGCCAGGCCCTGCTGCGCCGCGGCCTGCCGCTACCGCGTCCGTTCGACCGCAGCGCCTGGAAGTTCGACGCTGCCAATCGCCCACCCGCCGACAGCGACGGCTACCGCCCGCCGGTCAAGCTGGCGGTGCTGCTGCCGCTGTCCGGCACGCTGGCAGTTGCGGCCGCGCCGGTGCGCGACGGCTTCCTCGCCGGCTATTACGGCGAGCAGCGCCGCCGCCCCGACGTCAGCTTCTACGACACCGCCGGCACGGCCGGCGGCACCCTCGCCGCCTATGACAAGGCCGCCATCGAAGGCAACGACTTCGTGGTCGGCCCGCTCGGCCGCGACGAGGTTGGCGCCTTGTTCGGCAAGGGCGCGCTGCCGGTGCCGGTGCTCGCCCTCAACCGCGACGACGCCGCGCCGCCGTCGGGCAACGCCAGCTTCTCGCTGTCGCCCGAGGACGAAGGCATCGCCGCCGCCGAGTACCTGCTCGGCCTCAACGCCCGTCGCGTGCTGGCGATCGCCGGCGACGACGACAGCCAGCGTCGCGCGGTCGCCAGCCTGCGCGAGCGCCTGGCCGACCGCGGCGCCAGCGTCACCGACGTGGTCGGCGAAGGCACCGCCGACCTGGCGCCGTTCGCGCAGAAGGACGGCGGCGTCGATGCCGTGTTCCTGGCGGTGCGGGGCGGCGTCGCGCGCACGCTGATGCCGAAGCTGGCCCTGGCCGGCCTGGCCGGCAAGCCGCGCGTGGCCACTGCGCAACTGCTGTCGGGCACGGGCAAGCCCGAAGAGGATCGCGTGCTCGACGGCATCGCCTTCCCGAGCGAAGTCTGGACCACGCGCGGCGTGCGCGGACTGCCGTCGGCGGCCAGCGCCGGCACGCAGCTGTCGACCGCCAAGGGCGCGGCGGCGCGTCTGTTCGCGTTCGGTTACGACGCCTGGCTGCTGACCGCCTACCTCCAGCACCTGGCGACCTCGACCAATGGCCAGGTCGCCGGCGCCACCGGCACGCTGCGCATCGACGGCTTCGGTTACGTGCAACGCACGCCGGCGTGGTCGACCTTCAGCGCCGGCGTCGCCGTGCCGCTGCCGGATGCCGCTCGTCGCTGATCGCCGCAACCGGGGCGCGGCGGTGGAAGCCGCCGCACGCCAGCACCTGCTGCAAGCAGGCCTGCGCGAGGTCGCCGCCAACGCCAGCTACCGTTTCGGCGAGCTCGACCTGGTCATGCTCGACGGTGCCGCACTGGTATTCGTCGAAGTGCGCTACCGGCGCGACGCCCGCTTCGGTGGCGGCGCCGGCTCGGTCGACGTGCACAAACGACGCAAACTGGTGCAGGCCGCCCTCGCCTTCCTGGCCAGCCATCGCCAGTACGCGCAGGCCGCGTGCCGCTTCGATGTGATCGAAGCCGACGGTGATCCGCAGGCACCGCGGCTGCACTGGCTGCGTGACGCGTTCCGCGCCGACGACGTCTGAGCGCATGTCCATGCTCGTCACCCACGCCGCGGGGCCGCTCACCAGCGGTGCAGCACTCGGCACACGCTGCATGCATCGCTGCAATCACGCGTTATCCTCATCGCGATGAGCACGCTGTCGTCCTCGCTGCACGCCGAACTGGCCGCCCTGCTTGGCGACGGCTGGCGCACCGATCCCAGCGAACGCCTGGCCTACGCCTACGACAACTCACGGCGCGAGGCGTTGCCCGACGGTGTCGCCCTGCCGCAAACGCGCGAGCAGGTCATCGCGCTGGTGCGCGCCTGCCGCGCACAACGCGCGCCGGTGATCGCGCGTGGCCGTGGCACCAACACCACCGGCGCTGCGGTGCCGGTCCACGGTGGCGTGGTGGTGTCGTTCGAGCGCATGAACCGCATCCTCGCCATCCGCCCCGGCGACCGCTGCGCGGTGGTCGAGCCCGGCGTGCTCAATGGCGAACTGCAGGCGGCGCTGAAACCGCACGGACTGTTCTGGCCACCGGACCCGACCAGCGCCGGTTACAGCACGGTCGGCGGCAACCTCGCCTGCAACGCCGGCGGCCCGCGCGCGGTCAAGTACGGCGCCAGCCGCGACAACGTGCTGGCACTGACCGCGGTCACCGGCACCGGCGAGCTGATCCACTGCGGCACCGCCACCACCAAGGGCGCGACCGGTTACGACCTGCAGCGGCTGCTGGTCGGCAGTGAAGGCACGCTGGCGCTGATCGTCGAGGCCAGCCTGCGCCTGACGCCGGCACCGCAGGCCCGGCGCGCACTGCGCGCGATCTACCGCGACGTCGCCAGCGCCGCGCAGGCGGTGGCGCGGCTGATGGCGCAACCGGTGACGCCGTCGATGCTGGAGTTCATGGACGCCGCCGCGGTGCGGCTGGCGCGCGATGTCGGCGGCGCCGACCTGCCGCTTGAGGCCGGCGCGCTGCTGATGATCGAGGCCGACGGCGATGTCGCCACCCTGCCGTCGGCGATCGAAGCACTGATGCGCGCCGCAGACGGCCCTTCGACAGGCTCAGGACAGGCTCATGGCCTGATTTCGCTCGACGATGCCGCCGACGAAACCGCACGTGAGAAACTCTGGGCCGCGCGCAAGGCGCTGTCGCCGTCGCTGCGCACGCTGGCGCCGGGCAAGATCAACGAGGACGTGGTGGTGCCGGTGTCGCGCATCCCGCACCTGGTCGACGGCGTGCAGGCGCTGTCGCGCGAGTTCGCCCTGCCGATCGTCTGCTTCGGCCACGCCGGCAACGGCAACCTGCACGTCAACCTGCTCTACGACCCGGCCGATGCCGCGCAGGACGCGCGCGCGCATGCGGCGATGGCGCGCGTGTTCGCGCTGACGTTGTCACTGGGCGGCACGCTCTCGGGCGAGCACGGCATCGGCCTGGCCAAGCGCGAGTTCATGCCACAGGCGATCGATGCGCCGACGCTGGCGTTGATGCGGGCAGTGAAGTCGGCGTTCGATCCGGACGGCATCCTAAACCCCGGCAAACTGCTGCCGGACTGATCCGCCGCGCGCGCGATGTCGCGCGCAGGCATTCTTGATGCACGCAGTGCGCGCTAGGCGAAATGCTCGTAGCCGTGGCGTGGTGGCTGCCATTCGGCGCCGTCGGCATCGAACACGCGCACGCCTTCGCCCGCGACGATGCGGCCGATCCAGGTGATCGGCGTGGCGGTGGCCCGTGCGATGCGCTCGATGGCCTCCAAGGCGGCGGTCGGCGCGATGAAACACAGCTCGTAGTCGTCGCCGCCGGTGGCCTGCAGGCCATGCCGCGACGGCGCCTCAAACGCCGCGGTCAACGCGCTCGACGCCGGCAGCGCCTCGAGGTCTACTTCGGCGCGCACGCCGCTGCTGCGGGCGAGGTGCCCCAGGTCGGCGATCAAGCCGTCGGAAATGTCGATGCCGGCATGCGCCACCGCCGCCAGCGCCTGCCCGGCGGCCAAGCGCGGCACCGGACGATCCAGGCGGAGACGCAGTGCGGCATCGCCGCCTTCGCCCGCGCGCCACTGCTGCAGCGCCGCCGCGGCATCGCCCAGCGTGCCGGTGACCCAGATGTCGTCGCCGACGCGCGCGCCGTCGCGGCGCAGCGCACGGCCGGGCGCGACGAAGCCATGCACGGTCACGCCGATCGACAGCGGCCCGCGCGTGGTGTCGCCGCCGACGAGGGCGACGCGGTGCTCGGCGGCGAGGGCCAGGAACCCGTCCAGGAACGCCTCCAGCCAGGCCGGATCACCGTCCGGCAACGACAGCGACAGCGTGCACCAGGCCGGTTCCGCGGCCATCGCGGCGAGGTCGGAAAGATTCACCGCCAACGCCTTCCAGCCGATGTCGGCCGCAGCGGTGCCGGCCGGGAAATGCACGCCGACGTTGAGCGTGTCGGTGGCGACGACGAGTTGGCGGCCGGCCGGCACCTGCAGCAACGCGGCATCGTCGCCGATGCCGAGGATCACGTCCTCGCGGCTGGCGACGCGTGCGCGGATGCGCTCGATGAGGTCGAATTCCGACAATTCGCTGCCCTCTGCCTTGCCCTCACCCCTCACCCCTCATCCCTCTCCCCTCTCCCGCCTGCGGGAGAAGCAGCAAAGCTCACTTGCCGCGAGGCGCCTGCACTTCCACCGACCGCCATGCCGCGGCCGCGTGGTCGAGCACGCCGTTGACGTAGGTGTGGCCGTGCTCGGCGCCGAAGCGCTTCACCGTTTCGATCGCCTCGTTGATGACGACGCGGTACGGCACGTCCGGGCGCAGGCGCAGCTCGTAGGCGGCGATGCGCAGCGCGGCGCGCTCGACCGGGTCGACCTGGTCGATGTCGCGGTCGAGGAACGGCTGCAGCGCTTCGTCGAGTTCGCGGTAATGCTGGTCGACGCCGCGCACCAGGTCCTCGAAGTACTCGAGGTCGGCGACTTCGTGCGCCTGCTCGTGGGCGAACTGCGCGATCACGTCGCGCACGTTGCTACCCGACAGCTGCCAGGCATACACCGCCTGCAATGCACGGCGGCGCGCACGCGAGCGGGCCACGGGGTCGATTCCATCCTGACGACGACGGTTCATGGCAGTTGTTCCAGCAGATGACTCATTTCGAGCGCAGCCAGTGCCGCGTCCTCGCCCTTGTTGCCGTGGCTGCCACCGGCGCGGGCCTCGGCATCCTCGTGGCGCTCGACCGCGAGCACGCCGTTGGCGACCGGCAGGCCATAATCCAGCGACACCCGCATCAGGCCTTCGGCGCAGTAGTCGGCAACGTGCTCGTAATGGCGGGTGTCGCCCCGCACCACGCAGCCCAGCGCGACCACCGCGGCGTGCTGGCCGCCGGCGGCCAGGCGCGCGGCCAGCACCGGCAGCTCCCACGCGCCGGGCACGCGGATCACGTCTATCGCCGCTTCGGTGACGCCGTTGTCGGCGAAGGTCTTGCGCGCGCCAGCCACCAGCGTATCGGTGATGCGCGGGTTCCAGCGGCTGGCGATGATCGCGAAACGTGCGCCATCGGGGCTGCGCAGGTCGCCTTCGTAGTGGGGCATGGGGTGTTCTTCGGAAAGGTTGGGCATTTTAACCCGGGGGAGCCTCCCGGCTGCGCCGGGGGTTCCCCACAAAGTTGGCTGCGAAAACTTTGGGTCCGCCCATGCGCTTCCATACCCCATTCGCGCTTCGCGCGAATCGCCCCCTGACCAAAGGGGCTGAGGGGGTTCGGGGGGAAGTTTCAGTGCGGCAGTTCTACGTACTCGACCACTTCCAGGCCGAAGCCGGCCAGGCCGATCTGCTTGCGTGGCGTGCCCAGCACGCGCAACTTGCCCAGACCAAGGTCGGCGAGGATCTGGCCGCCGGCACCGTTGCGACGCCACTCGGCCAGGGCGTGGCCCGGCGCCGACGCGGCGTCCGCATCGGCCGGCACCGGGGCGCGCACGCGCGCCAGCAGGGCCTCGGCATCGGCGTGGTCGGCCAGCAGCACCAGCGCGCCACGGCCTTCGCCGGCGATCGCCGCGAGCACATCGCCCACCGCCGGGCCGAAGTCCGGGCGCCGCCAATGCAGCGCATCGGCCAGCGGATTGAGCACCTGCACGCGCACCAGCGTCGGCACCGCCGCATCGGCATCGCCGCGGACCAGGGCGAAATGCAGCGCATGGCTGAGACGGTCACGGTAGCTGACGAGCTGAAAATTCCCATGCTCGGTCTCGATCTGTCGCGCATCGACGCGCTCGACCGTATGCTCGGTTTCCAGGCGGTAGCGGATCAGTGCCTCGATCGAGCCCATCTTGAGGCCGTGCTCGGTGGCGAACGCCTCCAGCTCCGGGCGTCGCGCCATCGAGCCGTCGGCGTTGAGGATCTCGACCAGCACGCCGGCTGGCTCCAAGCCGGCCAGCAAGGCCAGATCGACCGCCGCCTCGGTGTGGCCAGCGCGGTTGAGCACGCCGCCGGGCTGCGCCGCCAGCGGGAAGATGTGGCCGGGCTGGGCCAGGTCGGCGGGTTTGGAGTCCGGGCGCACCGCGGTGCGGATGGTGTGGGCGCGGTCGTAGGCGGAGATGCCGGTGGTGACGCCCTCGGCCGCCTCGATCGAGACGGTGAAATTGGTTTTGTACTGGGCGGTGTTGTCGCGGACCATCGGCCCCAGGCCGAGCTGGCCGCAGCGCTCGCGGGTCAGCGGCAGGCACACCAGGCCACGGCCGTGGGTGACCATGAAGTTGATGTCCGACGGCTTGACCAACTCGGCGGCCATGATCAGGTCGCCCTCGTTCTCGCGGTCCTCGTCGTCGACGATCACGACCATGCGCCCGGCGCGGATTTCCTGGAGCAGCTCGGGAATGGTGGCGAAACTCATGCGCGGGGTTCTCCTGCCAGCAGCCGCTCGACGTAACGCGCGACCAGATCGATTTCCAGATTGACCGCATCGCCGACCTGGGTCTGCGCGAACGCGGTGTGCGACACGGTGTGCGGGATCAACGCGACCTCGAAGCCCTCGTCGTCCACTTCGTTGACGGTCAGGCTGACGCCGTCGACGCAGATCGAGCCCTTCTTGGCGATGTAGCGCAGCAGCGGCGCCGGCGCCTGGAAACGCCAGCGCTGCGCACGGGCGTCGTCGTGGACGCCCAGCACCCGGCCGACACCGTCGACGTGGCCGCTGACCAGATGCCCGCCGAGGCGGTCGTTCGGGCGCATCGCGCGCTCCAGATTGACCAGTGCGCCAGCACGCAGGCCGCCCAGCGTGGTCAGCGACAGCGTCTCGTTGGACGCGTCCGCCTCGAACGAGACCGCATCGAACGCGACCACGGTGAGGCACACGCCGTTGACGGCGATGCTCTCGCCGAGCTGGACGGATTCGAACGGCAGCGAGCCGACCTCGACCGTCAGGCGCGCGTCGCCGCCGCGGTTTTCGATGATGGCCAGGCGGCCGACGCCTTCGATGATGCCGGTGAACATCAGCACGCCTCCGCATTTCGGATGCAGCGGAGTTCCGCACCAAGCGCGGCCTGTGTTTGAATCCCCGCACAGGGATGTGCGGTGTTTGGCAGAGGAACCTGCATATGAAACGTTTCCCGCATTGGATGAGCGAAAAACGCCTCAAGGCACGAGGCCAGCGCATGGCACGGCCCGTCACCGGGCCGACTGCGAGATCGCAGCCATGCGAAGCCGTCTTCTTTCATCCGGACTGTGACCGTCGGCTCCGGCATCGGACCGGATCTGCTGACCCTCCGGCGGAGCCGGAGGCGCTCGCGGGCTCGTGAAGGCCAAGGCCTGCACCTACCGCCGGTGGGGAGTTGCACCCCGCCCTGAAGACGTTGCGTTGGAATGCCGGACAAGCCGGCCCGCGAATTCTAGCACTGGGGTCGGCAACGGCCCGGGCACTGGGCGGACGCTGTGTTGCACAGGCCAGGCTGGCCTTACCCCCGTCAGCGGCGGCGCCGCGCAGGCGAGGCCTACCCAGGCTTGCGCCGCAGGCGCAGGAACAACGGCCACTGGATCCGCCGGGCGTCGTCGGCATCGCCCCAGGCCGCGGCCAGTGCCGGGGCGTGGCGTGCGACCGGGTCGTCGCCGGTCTGCGTCAGGCAGCGCGCGCTGGCGGAGATGCTGGCCAGGTAGCGCAGGAAATGCGGCAACGTCCAGTCCGCCTCCAGCCACAACGCCGGTGCCGGCAGGGCCGGGAACAGCCAGGCGTAACCGGCGTAGCGGGCGTCGACCTGGGCGCGTTCGGGCGGCCAATGCGGTTCGATCTGGGCGCGGAAGGCCGCCACCGGCCCGGCCATGCCCTCCGGCGCCAGGAAATCGGGATAACCCCACGCCGCCAGCACGCCGCCCGGCGTCAGCACTCGCTCGCACTGCGCGAAGAACCGGTCCCGATCGAACCAGTGCAATGCCTGCGCCACGGCGACCAGTTGCACGCTGGCATCGGCCAGGTCGGTGCGCTCGGCCGGCTCGACCGCCAGGCTGACATTGCCACCGCCGGCGTGGGCCCAATGCGGCCCGAGCTGCTGCGCGCTCGGATCGGTCGCATGCACGTGGGCGAAGCGCGCGGCGAGGCCGCGCGTGGCCTGGCCGCTGCCGCAACCGGGCTCCCACACCCGCGCCGAGGCGGGCACGACGGCCGCGATGGCGTCGAACAGCGCGTCCGGGTATTCCGGCCGCGCCGCCGCGTAGGCATCGGCGATGCCGGAGAAATGATCCTTGAACACCGCGCCCGACCCCGAATCCTTCAAGCCGGCGCCGCTCATTCGGTTTCCGGGCGCAGCAGCAGGCGCACGTCGGAGCCGATGTAGCGCGACTCGACGATGGCCATCTTCAGCTTCTGCGCCATCGTGTCGATGCCCAGACCGTCGAACATCGGCCGTGCACGCTCGCCCAGCAGCACCGGCGCGACGTACAGCAGCACCTCGTCGACCAGCCCGGCGCCGAGGAACGCGCCGGCCAGGGTCGCGCCGGCCTCGAGCTGGATCTCGTTGACGCCACGCTCGGCCAGCAGCCGCAGCACGGCGTCCAGATCGAAGCGGCCTTCGCGCACCGTCACCGCAGCCAGTTGCGCGCTGATCCCGCGCGGCGGTTTGGCGTCGGGCGCGTGGATGTAGAGCGTCGGCGCATCGCCCTCGCGCACCCGTCCGCGCGCGACCGTGGCCAGCCCCGGGTCGAGCACCACGCGCAGCGGCGCGACGAAATCCCCTTGTGAGGCCGCGGTGCCATCGCCCAGGCGCACGGTCAGCGACGGGTCGTCGGCGAGCACGGTACCGGCGCCGGTGACGATGGCGCCGGCTCGCGCGCGCCACTTCTGCACGTCCTGGCGCGAGGCCTCGCCGCTGATCCATTTCGATTCGCCGTTGGCCAGCGCGCTGCGGCCGTCGAGACTGGTCGCCAGCTTGACCCGCAGCCACGGCCGGCCGCGCTCGATGCGCGAGAGAAAGCCGCGGTTGATCGCGCGCGCCTGCGTTTCCATCAGCCCGGATTCGACCGCGATGCCGGCCGCGCGCAGCCTGTCGAAGCCGGCGCCGTCCACCTGCGGAAACGGGTCGCGCATCGCCGCAACCACCCGCGCCACGCCGGCGGCGATCAATGCATCCGCGCAGGGGCCGGTCTTGCCGGTGTGCGCGCACGGCTCCAGCGACACGTACGCGGTCGCACCGCGCGCGCGGTCGCCGGCCGCCTGCAGCGCGAAGACCTCGGCATGCGGCTCGCCGGCGCGCTGGTGCCAACCTTCGCCGACGACCTCATCCGCGTGCGCGAGCACGCAACCGACCATCGGATTGGGTTTGGTGGTGTAGGCGCCGCGCTCGGCCAAGCGCAGGGCGCGCGCCATCATTGCGTGGTCGGTCGCGGAAAAGGCCATCAGCGTTTCCTCGCCCGGACGCTCGGCTCTGGCTCGCCTTCCAGCAACGGCAGCTGGCCCTCGCCGGCGTTGTCGCTTTCCAGGCGATCGAGCTCCTCGCGGAAATCGGCCACGTCCTGGAACGCGCGGTAGACCGAGGCGAAGCGCACGTAGGCGACATGGTCGAGCTTGCGCAGCTCGGCCATCACGAACTCGCCGACCCGGCGCGCCGCCAGTTCGCGCTCGGCGGTCATGCGCAGCTGGTGCACCACCGCGCGCACCGCTGCCTCGATCTGCTCTTCCGAGACCGGCCGCTTCTGCAGCGCACGGTCGAAGCCGACGCGCAGCTTGCGTGCGTCGAACGCCTCACGGCGGCCATCGCTCTTGATGATCAGCGGCAGCTTGAGCTCGATCGTTTCAAGCGTGGAAAAGCGCTCGCCGCAGGCCTCGCAGACGCGGCGACGGCGAATGGTGGCACCGTCGTCGGACACGCGCGAGTCGATCACGCGGGTGTCGGTGTGCTGGCAGAAGGGGCAATGCATCAGGTCACCGCAGCTACGGTGTTGTCGAGCACCTCGGCGCGACGCACCACCTCACCAACGAACGCACGCACCAGCGCAGGCACTTCACCGCGCAATGCAGCGCGCTCGGGCTGGAACAGCGTGGCCACGAAGAACGGGTGGTCGCGCAGTTCGATCGCTCGCACATCGCCGTGGTCGTCCTCGGCGCCCACGCGCAGCGAGCCGTCGGCGAATGCGGCTTCACGGAACGTCGCACCCAGGCCGAAACGGCAGTGATAGCCCTCTTCGATCCTCGCCACTCCGTAGGCGTCGGCAATGCGCGTCTGCGGACGCAAGATCACGGGTTCGGCGACTTCGACCAGGGAGCACGCCAATGGCACGATCACGGCGCGCGCCGCCCCGGGCGCGGTCTCGGCGTGATCAGCATCGGACCAGCCAAGCACCGAACGCGCGTACTCGACGACCGCATGCTGGAAACCACCGCAGGTGCCCAGGAACGGCCTGCGCTGCACGCGCGCGTAACCGATCGCGCGCAACGCGCCGTCCATGCTCCGGTACGGACTGGCAGGAACACACCAGTAGCCGTCGTACCCGGCGAGATCACCATCCGTGCGAATGCTGTCGGTAGGCAGCCACTTCGCGACGAGCTGGATGCCCGACGCCGCGGCCGCCAATTCCAGCGCCCGGGGTATCGCGCGATGAGCTGTCACCGCATCGTCGCGGTCTCCGATCAATGCGATGACGTACGTCATGGGTCCAGCTCAGCCGTAGACCGGGAACTTCCGGCACTGCTGGGTCACGTTCTCGCGCACGCCGGCGATGACCTTGTCGTCATTCGGCGCGTCGAGCACGTCGCAGATCCAGTTGGCCAGCTCGACGCAGTCGGCTTCCTGGTAGCCGCGCGTGGTCACCGCCGGGGTGCCGATGCGCAGGCCCGAGGTCACGAACGGCTTTTGCGGGTCGTTGGGCACGGCGTTCTTGTTGACGGTGATGTGTGCCTTGCCCAGCGCCTCCTCGGCGGCCTTGCCGGTGACGCCCTTGCCGATCATGTCGATCAGCATCAGGTGGTTCTGGGTGCCGCCGGAAACGATCTTGTAGCCGCGCTTGATGATGGTCTCGGCCATTGCCTGCGCGTTCTTGACGACCTGTTGCTGGTAGGTGGTGAACTCCGGCTCCAGCGCCTCCTTGAAGGCGACGGCCTTGGCGGCGATCACGTGCATCAGCGGTCCGCCCTGGATACCCGGGAAGACGATGCTTTGCAGCTTCTTGACCATATCTTCGGAGGCGCCCTGGGCGACGATGAAGCCGCCGCGCGGGCCGCGCAGGGTCTTGTGGGTCGTCGAGGTGACCACGTGTGCGTGCGGCAGCGGGTTCGGGTAGACGCCGGCGGCGACCAGGCCGGCGACGTGGGCCATGTCGACGAACAGGACCGCATTGACCTTGTCAGCAATCGCGCGGAAGCGCGCCCAGTCGATCTGCTGCGAATAGGCGCTGAAACCGGCGACAACCATCTTCGGCTTGTGCTCCAGCGCCAGCCTCTCGACTTCGTCATAGTCGATCAGGCCCTGGTCGTTGACGCCGTACTGGACGGCGTTGAACAGCTTGCCGGAGACATTCACCTTGGCGCCGTGGGTCAGGTGGCCGCCGTGCGCGAGCGACATGCCCAGGATGGTGTCGCCCGGCTGCAGCAGCGCCAGGTACACGGCCTGGTTGGCCTGCGAGCCCGAATGCGGCTGCACATTCGCGTAGTCGGCACCGAAGAGTTGCTTGAGGCGGTCGATCGCCAGCTGCTCGGCGATGTCGACGTACTCGCAGCCGCCGTAATAGCGCTTGCCCGGGTAGCCTTCGGCGTACTTGTTGGTCAGCACGCTGCCCTGGGCCTCCATCACGCGCGGGCTGGCGTAGTTCTCCGAGGCGATCAGTTCGACGTGGTCTTCCTGGCGGCGCGCCTCGTGGGCGATGGCCTGGGCGAGTTCGTCGTCGTAGCCGGCGATACGGGCAGAGCTGGGGAACATTCGCGGAACCTCGGGGAGGATGAGAAGGGGACCGGCAGCCACGAACAGGCGCAGTCAGGCCTGCAATGGTAGCCCAGGGCTTAAAATGCGGCGAGCAACCCGCTGCCGTCACGCCTTGCACCGGCAGCGACCCCGCCTTCCCCACCCCACAGGGAACCCCGACCGTGAAATGGGTCATCGTTTTTGCGTTCCTCGCCAGCGCGGTCTACGTGCACTACCGCGGCAAGGTGCGCCACCGCCTCGGCCGGCAGCTGCTTGACCACTCCACCTTCATGGCCCCGGTCAATGTGCTGATGTACGCGTTCTCGCGCGTGCCAACCACGGCCTTCATCGCCGAGCCGGGCCAGCACTTCCCCGAGCTGGAGCCGCTGCGCGCCCATTGGCCGGATATCCGCGACGAGGCCCGGCGCCTGCGCGAGCTGCAGCACATCAAGGCCGCCGACGGCTACAACGACGTCGGCTTCAACTCGTTCTTCCGCCGCGGCTGGAAGCGCTTCTACCTGAAGTGGTACGACGAGGCCCACCCGTCCGCGGCCGAGCTGTGCCCACGCACCACGGCGCTGCTGCGCGCCATCCCCAGCGTCAAGGCGGCGATGTTCACCGAGTTGCCGCCCGGCGGCGAGTTGCGCCCGCACCGCGACCCCTTCGCCGGCTCGCTGCGCCTGCACCTGGGCCTGGACACCCCCAACGACGACGCCTGCTTCATCGACGTCGACGGCACCCGCTACAGCTGGCGCGACGGCCAGTGGACCATGTTCGACGAAACCTATATCCACTGGGCGCGCAACGACTCGGCCGACAACCGCATCATCCTGTTCTGCGATGTCGAGCGGCCGATGCGCTACCGCTGGGCGCAGGCGCTGAACCGCTTGATCGCCCGCCACCTGATCGCCGCCGGCGCCTCGCCCAACATGGAGGGCGACAAGACCGGCGGCATCAACCACCTGTTCAAGTACTTCTATGTCCTGCGCCTGAAGGCCAAGGCGCTGCGCGAGCGCAGCCAGTCCCTCTACTACGCCCTCAAGTACCTGCTGGTGGCGCTGGTGGTCGCGTTCATCATCTGGATCTGAGCGCGTAGGCCGGGTAAGGCAGCACCCACCGCCCAGGTGCGCTCCGCTCACCCGGGCTACGCACTGGCCGGCTCCCGCAACCCATCCGGCGACGGCTCGCAGCCAAGGGGCGCGCCATTCAACCTGCGCGCTGGCACCGGCCGCCCCCGTACGGGATAATCGCCGGCTTATCCGCCCAGACCCAGGCCATCCGGCCGGGCTCGGCGCGCCCCGGTTTCGGAGTCCGCATGCAATACATCTACACCATGAACGGCGTCAGCAAGGTCGTGCCGCCGAAGCGCCAGATCATCAAGGACATCTCGCTGTCGTTCTTCCCGGGCGCCAAGATCGGCCTGCTCGGCCTCAACGGCGCGGGCAAGTCGACGGTGCTGAAGATCATGGCCGGCGTGGACACCGACTTCACCGGCGAGGCACGCCCTGCCACCGGCATCAAGGTCGGCTACCTGGCGCAGGAACCGCAGCTCGACCCGACCCACACCGTGCGCCAGGCCGTGGAAGTGGGCGTGGGCGAGATCATCAACGCGCAGGCGGCGCTGGACGCGGTGTATGCCGCATACGCCGAGGACGGCGCCGACTTCGACAAGCTCGCCGCCGAACAGCAGCGCCTGGAGTCGATCCTCGCCGCCGGCGACGCGCACACGCTGGAGAACCAGCTCGAAGTCGCCGCCGACGCGCTGCGCCTGCCGCCGTGGGAGGCGGTGGTCGGCAACCTGTCCGGTGGCGAGAAGCGCCGCGTCGCGCTGTGCCAGCTGCTGCTGCAGAAGCCCGACATGCTGCTGCTCGACGAACCGACCAACCACCTCGACGCCGAATCGGTCGAGTGGCTGGAGCAGTTCCTCGCCCGCTACACCGGCACTGTGGTCGCGGTCACCCACGACCGCTACTTCCTCGACAACGCCGCCGAGTGGATCCTCGAACTCGACCGCGGCCGCGGCATCCCGTGGAAGGGCAACTACACCGACTGGCTGGTGCAGAAGGACGAACGCCTGAAGCAGGAAGAGAACCAGGAAAAGTCGCGCCAGAAGGCCATCCAGAAGGAGCTCGAGTGGGCCCGCAGCAACGCCAAGGGCGGCCGCAGCAAGGGCAAGGCCCGTCTGGCGCGCATCGACGAGCTGCAGTCGGTCGACTACCAGAAGCGCCAGGAGACGAACGAGATCTTCATCCCGCCGGGTGAGCGCCTGGGCAACAAGGTCATCGAATTCAAGAACGTCAGCAAGAAGTTCGGCGACCGCCTGCTGATCGACGACCTCAGCTTCAGCGTGCCCCCCGGCGCGATCGTCGGCATCATCGGCCCCAACGGCGCCGGCAAGTCGACGCTGTTCAAGATGATCATCGGCAAGGAAGCGCCGGACTCGGGCACGATCGAGACCGGCCCGACCGTGAAGCTGGCCTACGTCGACCAGAGCCGCGACGCGCTGACCGGCAACCACAACGTGTTCCAGGAAGTGTCCGGCGGCCTCGACATCCTCAACATCAACGGCATCGAGATCCAGTCGCGCGCCTACATCGGTCGCTTCAACTTCAAGGGCCAGGACCAGCAGAAGATGGTCGGCGCGCTGTCCGGCGGCGAGCGTGGCCGTCTGCACATGGCCAAGACCCTGCTGCAGGGCGGCAACGTGCTGCTGCTCGACGAACCGTCCAACGACCTCGACATCGAAACCCTGCGCGCGCTCGAAGACGCGCTGCTCGAGTTCCCCGGCAACGCTTTCGTGATCTCGCACGACCGCTGGTTCCTGGACCGCATCGCCACGCACATCCTCGCCTTCGAGGGCGACTCGCACGTGGAGTTCTTCCAGGGCAACTACCGCGAGTACGAGGAAGACAAGAAGCGTCGCCTCGGCGCCGAGGGCGCGCAGCCGCACCGCCTGCGCTTCAAGGCACTGAAGTGACGCAGTGGCGCCTTCGCGCATAGCGCGAAGGCCTTTGCCACTGCGTCATCCCCGCGCGCTCCTGGCGGGGATCCATGGACTTTGGCAATTGCTTGGTTGTACGACTGTTGTTGTTGCTCGTCATTCCCGCGAAGGCGGGAATCCAGCTGTTGCTGCTGTCACTGTTGTCGTAACGTCGTCATCCCCGCGAAAGCGGGGATCCATGGACGTCGCCCTTCGCGGTCACGGGCACGACGCCCACACGAACAGACAAACGTCCTTGGGTTCCCGCCTACGCGGGAATGACGAGCAAGGGCAAAGGCCAGGTCATCGATGAGCTTCATTTCTGCCCTTAAGCGACGCTGGCAAGACGCCGACTCGCTGGTCTGCGTCGGCCTCGACCCGGAGCCAGCCAAGTTTCCGGCGAAGTTCAGCAGCGACCCCGATGCGGTGTTCGCCTTCTGCCGCGACATCGCCGACGCCACCGCGCCGTACGTGTGCGCGTTCAAGCCGCAGATCGCCCACTTCGCCGCACTCGCTGTCGAGGATGCCCTGCAGCGACTGATTGCCCACCTCCATGCCGCACATCCGGGCATCCCGGTGATCCTCGACAGCAAGCGTGGCGACATCGGCAGCACCGCGCAGCACTACGCGACCGAGGCCTTCGACCGTTATCGCGCCGATGCGGTGACCGCCAATCCGTACCTGGGCCGCGATTCACTGCAGCCGTTCCTCGACCGCGCCGACCGCGGTGTGGTGATCCTGTGCCGCACCTCGAATCCCGGTGCTGGCGACTTGCAGGATCTACTCGTCCAGGATGATGACGGTGTGGCCCGCCCGCTGTACCAGCACGTCGCGCAGAAGGTCGCGCGCGAGTGGAACGGCCACGGCAACTGCGCGCTGGTGGTCGGCGCGACCTGGCCGGCGCAACTGCGCGAAGTGCGCGCGATTGTCGGTTCCGACGTGCCGTTCCTGGTGCCCGGCGTCGGCGCGCAGGGCGGTGACGTCGCGGCGGTGGTGACCAATGCGAAGACCGCCGACGGCACCGGCCTGATCATCAGCAGCTCGCGTGCGGTGCTGTACGCTTCGACCGGCGCGGATTACGCCGAGGCCGCCGCGCAGGCGGCACGCACGCTGCGCGACGAGATCAACCGTCACCGCTGAGCCCAAGGAGACGCCGCCATGCCCGCACGCGTGCTGGAATCCCTGTTCAAGCTGCGCGAACACGGCAGCGACGTGCGTACCGAACTGGTTGCCGGGCTGACCACGTTCCTGACGATGTCCTACATCGTCTTCGTCAACCCGAGCATCCTCGGCAGCACCGGCATGGACACCGGCGCGGTGTTCGTCGCCACCTGCCTGGCCGCGGCGATCGGCTCACTGGTGATGGCTTTCGCCGCCAACTACCCGGTCGGCATGGCACCGGGCATGGGCCTGAACGCCTTCTTCGCCTTCACCGTGGTCGGGGCGATGGGCTACAGCTGGCAGCAGGCGCTGGGCGCGGTGTTCGTCTCCGGCGTCGTGTTCCTGCTGCTGACGATCACCGGCGCGCGCGCCTGGCTGATCGCCGGCATCCCGCATTCGCTGCGCAGCGCGATCACCGCCGGCATCGGCCTGTTCCTGGCGATCATCGCGCTGCAGAAGGCGCAGGTGATCGTCGGCAACCCCGACACGCTGGTGGCGCTGGCCGACCTGCGCGAACCGGAGCCGCTGCTGGCCGTGGCCGGCTTCCTGCTGATCGCGGTGCTGGAGGCCTGGCGTGTGCGCGGCGCGATCCTGATCGGCATTCTCGCGGTCACCGCGACCGCACTGCTGCTGGGCCTGGTCGACTACCGCGGCATCGTCGACCTGCCGCCCAGCCTGGCACCGACCTTCCTGCAACTCGACATCCCCGGCGCGCTCGGTGGCGGCAACGGCCTGTCGCTGTCAGCGATGCTGCACGTGGTGATCGTGTTCGTGCTGGTCGAGGTGTTCGACGCCACCGGCACGTTGATGGGCGTGGCGCGCCGCGCCGGCCTGTTGCCGCCCGACGATGCCTCGGCAGCACAGCAGAAGCGTTTCGGGCGCGCATTGCTCGCCGACAGCACCGCGATCCTCGCCGGCTCCGTACTCGGCACCAGCAGCACCACCGCCTACATCGAGAGCGCCTCGGGCGTGCAGGCCGGCGGCCGCACCGGCCTGACCGCGCTGGTGATCGCTGCGCTGTTCCTGCTGGCGTTGCTGTTCTCGCCATTGGCGGCGATGGTGCCGGCCTACGCCACGGCACCGGCGTTGCTGTTCGTCGCCGGTCTGATGCTGCGCGAACTTGGCGACGTGCACTGGGACGACCTCAGCGAGGCGATCCCGGCCGCGCTGTGCACGCTGGCGATGCCGTTCACCTACTCGATCGCCAACGGCCTGGCCTTCGGCTTCATCGCCTACGCGGTGCTGAAGCTGTTCACCGGTCGCGCGCACGAGGTGCATGCGGCGGTGTGGCTGGTGGCCGGGTTGTTCGTGTTGCGCTTCGCATTGGCCTGAGGCTACGCGCCCCGTTCATCCTTCGACTCCGGCGCTGCGCGCCTACGCTCAGGACGACCGGAAATAGATTGGCCTTGAGCTTTGAGCTTTGAGCTTTGAGCTTTGAGCTTTGAGCTTTGAGCTCTCGATTAGCCGATCACGTATCCAGGCCCGAAGGGCGGCGCACATGGATGTGCGCCGTTTTCCGACCTAGCCAGGGGTGAGGGCGATGCACGCTTGCGAGCCATCGGCTCGCGCATCGACCGAACGCCCGCGCCGCAAGCGCGGGCCGGACTTTGGCCACAGGCCAAAGGCGAGTCGGAAAATCCCCTCAAACGTTCCAGTCGTGGGGCTGATTTGTCGAGGAAAGCCCTTCTCTTTGGTTACTTTCTCTTGGGCTTAGCAAGAGAAAGTGACCCGGTCGCGGCAGCGGACGGAAGCTGTGCCTGAAGCATTCAAGCCAAGCAAAAGCAACGTCCATGGATCCCCGCCTTCGCGGGGATGACGACTGACTGACCGCGATCAGGCCACGACTGTTAGTTGCTGGTTAAGAGTTGAGATCAGTGCTACCGGGCTCGCAACCACGCCCGCCCCACCGCCAACGGAAACCGCAGCCAGATCGCCGCAAACACCCCCAGGCAGGTCGCCACTCCGCGCTGCGGTGCCTCGAACTTGCGGAAGTAGCGCCACAGGCCGCGGTGCTTGTGCCACTCGACGAACAGCGGGCGCGAGCGACTCGACACCCCGCGCACGTGCAGCACGCGCACGCGATTGGCCACGGCCAGGAATGCGCCTGCCGTGCGCGCGCGGCGGCACAGGTCCAGGTCCTCGGCGTGCAGGCGATAGCCTTCGTCGAAACCGCCGATCCGCGCGAACAGTGCGCGCGGCATCAGCATCAGCGCGCCAGAAACCGCCAGCACCGGTTGCAGCTCCTGGGCATCGTCGATGGGCAACTCCAGCTTCGGCGCCGACGCGCTGCCCAAGGCAGCGCGCAGCATCGCGCCGAAGTCCGGATCGCGGCGACGCGCGGCGCCATCGCGCGCGCCGTGCTCGTCGACCAGATCGGCGCCGAGCAGGGCCTCGCCGCGCGATGCGGCCAGCGCGCGCAGGCGCGACAAGGTGTCCACCTCGACCAGGCAGTCGGGATTGACGAAGGCCAGCCACGGCGCGGCATCGCCGGCATCGGCCGCGCCCTGGTTGCAGGCCACGGCGAAGCCGGGGTTGTCGGGGTTGGCGATGAAGCGCACGCGCGGATCGGCGGTGGCATGGCGCTGCACGATCTCCAGGGTGCCGTCGTCGGAGTCGTTGTCGACGACGCGGATCGCGGCCACGCCCTCGCCCACGCGCAGGCGCAGCAGGCAGTCGTCGATGGTCGCGGCGCTGCGGTAGGTCACCACCACCGCGACGATGCCGCCATGCGGGTCGGCGGCATGCGGGTCAGACAAAGAGGTCACGCTGCGGTTCCGGTGGGCCGACGCTGTCGAGCAGCGCGGCGAGTTGCGTGCGCGATGCACGCAACGGGTCGTGCATCAGGTAATGGGCCAGGCGCGCGTGCCAATCCGGCCAGCGCACGGCGAGGCGGTTCATGT
The DNA here is from genome assembly GCF_042648505.1 of Lysobacter cavernae. NCBI lineage: Bacteria > Pseudomonadati > Pseudomonadota > Gammaproteobacteria > Lysobacterales > Lysobacteraceae > Lysobacter > Lysobacter cavernae. Next base: position 269,493 of record NZ_JBHRXK010000004.1, on the reverse strand, counting down.
CGCCCTCGAACGGCGCGCCTTCGCCACGGCGCGCGACGAAGGCGGTGTCGCACAGCACGTTGCGCCAACCCAGGCCGACCAGGCGCAGCGACAGGTCAGTCAGCGCCGCGTACCAGGAGCCGAAACTGGCCGCATCGAGGCCACCGGCGCGACGACGGGCGCTGCCACGCAACATCACCGCGTGGCCGACCGCAGCGGGCAGCTCCGGATGCAGTGCCGGCATGCGCGCGGCCGCGCGGGCCAGGCGCTCGAGGTCGTCGGGAACCGGATCGATCTCGCCGATACGCGGCCAGGCCGCGACTTCGCCAGCGTTGCTCCACGGCGTCGCGGTGGCGATCGCGCCATCGCTGGCGAGACAACCCGCCAACCGGTGCAACCAGCCCGGCGCCGGGATCGCGTCTGCGGCGAGCACGACGACGTCGGCCTCGCCGCAGGCGGCCAGCACCTCGTCGAGGTGCGCCACCTCGCCGACGCTGCGCTGACGGCGGGTGTAGTCGGCCTTGAGCGCGGTGCGTGCGATCCAGCGTTCGATGATGGCGTAGCCGCGCGGCCCGGCCTGGGCGTCGTCGGCCAGCCACACCGGCGTGGCCGGCGGCGTGCAGGCATCGAGCGCGGCCAGGCAGGCATCGAGCGTGCCGTCGTCGGCGCCGACCGGCACCACCACGACCGGCGAGGCGGCGGGCACCGTCACTGCTGGCCGGGGTTCCGCGGTTTGCGCTGCAGCGGCTCCATCGCGCGGAAGCGGCGGCCGTATTCGTCGGTGAGGTCGCGCGCTTCCTGCGGGTTGCGCACGATGGTCGGGGTCAGCAGCACGATCACTTCGTTGCGCGATTGTTTGGAGCTTTGCGTACCGAACAGACCGCCGATCACCGGAATCCGGCTCAAGCCCGGGAAACCGGACGAGCCGCGGGTGACGCCATCGCTGATCAGGCCGGCCAGCATCACCGTGTCGCCGCTCTGCACCGCCGCCTCGGTCTTGAGCTTGCGGCTGTCGATGCGAACGTTGCCGTTGCGGTCTTCTTCCGTACCTGGCGTGCTGACCTCCTGCACGATGTCGAGGAACACCATGCCGTCCTTGGCTACGCGTGGGCGCACCTTGAGGATGGTGCCGGTGTCGAGGTATTGCACCTGACTGTAAGTATTGTCGTTGCTGCCGTTCGGGTTGAACGTGACCGACGAGATCGGGATGCGGCTGCCGACGTTGAGCGTGGCCTCGGCGTTGTTGCGCACCATCACCGACGGCGTCTGCAGCAGTTGCAGGTCGGTGATCTGGTCGAGCGCACTGATCACTGCGGCAGCGTTTTTCCCCAGCAGGGTCCAGGCCACGCCGGCCGGGTTGCCGGCGGCCGACTGCACGCTGGCGCCCAGCGTGCTCCACTTGCCGTGGGTCGAGGTATCGGGGAAACCGGCGTCGGTCACCGCCTTCTCGAAGAACCAGTTCACGCCGTACTGCAGGTCGCCCTGCAGTTGCACTTCGACCACCTGCGCCTCGATATGCACCTGCATCGGCATGACGTCCAGACGGTCGATTACGTCGCGGATCGACTTCCATGCCGACGGGCTGCTGCGCACCAGCAACGAGTTGGTTTCCTCGACCGCCGAGACACCGACGCGATCGCCATCGACCTCGAGGGTGAGCGCGGCGTTGCCACTTTGGCGTGCCCCCAGCGACAGCGAGCCGCCGGAACCGCTGCCATTGCTGCTGCCGTAATCGCCACCGGCTTTGTCATTGCCCAGCGTGGCGGTGCTGCCGCTGCCGTTGTCGCTGTCCTGAAGCTCCACCGACTCCAGCCCCGGCATCAACGACGGCGTACCGCCGGTGTCGCCACCGCCACCACCGCGGCCGCTGCCGAACACGTCGGCCAGGCGGTCGGCCAGGTCCTTGGCCTTGATGTACTTGAGCTCGTAGGAGAACAGCTGCACGTTGCCACCGGCGCTGTCGATGCGGTCCAGCCACTGCTGGATGTCGTCGAGGTAGTTGGCCTGCGGCGTGATCACCAGCACCGCGTTGGCGCCCTCCAGCGGCATGAAGCGGAACATGCCCGCGACCGGCGACTTGCTCTGCTCGCCGAACACCTTTTCCAGGTCGGCGACGACCTTGCTGGCCTTGCCCGACTGCAGCGGGAACACGCCGACCGACATGCCCGACAGCCAGTCGACGTCGAAGATCTCGATCGTGCGCAGGTAGTTTTCGAGCTCGGTGCGGCTGCCGCCGATGGTGATGACGTTGCGCGCGTTGTTGACGTCGACGATCGCGTTGGGCCGCGCGTAGGGCTTGAGGATCTTCTCCATCTCGGTGGCCGAGACGTAGCGCAGCGGCACCGTGCGCACTTCGTAGCCGCGCGCGTTGGTCGCGCCGCCGGTGCGCGGTGCGACGGCGCCGCTGGTCAGGGCCTGGTCGGCCGGCACGATGTTGTAGCGGCCGCCGCTGTAGACCAGGCGCGCGTTGCTCCAGCCCAGCACCATTTCCAGCAGGTTGAGCGCCTCGGCCGGGCTCACCGGCTTGGGCGTGGCCAGGGTCACCGTGCCCTGCACGCCCGGCGCGATCACGTAGTTCTGGCCGAGCATGTCGCCAAGGATCGCCTTGACCACCGCATGCAGCGACTCGCCTTCGAAGTTGAAGGTGGCCGAGCCGGAAGTGGCGCCCAGCCCCGGCGGCGGCGCCGAGGCGGCACTGCGGTTGATGACCTGACCGGTGCCGCGGCGGATCTGCGGGCGCGCGTCGCCGCCGGTCGTGGTTTCCGGCAGGGGCTGCGCCTGCACCGCGGCTGCATCGGCCGTGCCGCTGTCCCCGCCGGTACCGCGCAGCGCGGCGGGGTTGCCGTCGCGGCGCACGTTCGGGGTCGGTGCGGTGGCGCACGCCGCCAGCAGGCTGGCGATGGTGGCGGTCACGATCGCCTGGGCGGCGTACTGACGGGCATGTGGCTTCATGCGGATCACTCTAAGGCGTCTTGGCCGGGGGTTGTGCAGCTTGCTGCTGCCGCAGTTGCGCACGACGCGCTTCGATCCGCTTGCGGATCGCTTCCATCTGGGCCTGCTCGGTGAGCGGTGCGTCGTCGGCCGTTTCAGCCGGGGTCGCGGGCCGCGGCGTGTTCGCCGCCGCCGGCGCGTTGGCATTGCCGGTGGCCGGACGCGTCGCCGTCGGTTTGGGTGGCGCTGGCGCGTTCGCAGGCGGCTGTCCCGGCGCAACGATCGGCGCCGACGTCGCAGTGCCCGCGCGCGCCGGCGCGGCCAACGCCGTCGGCGGCTGACCGCCCTGGCCATCGAACACGCGCAGGTCCATCTCGCGACGCCCTTCCGGTCCCTCGAACACGGCACTGCGCGCATCCAGCGCGGTCAGGCGCCAGGCCGGGTGCGACTCGGGCACCTCGCCGAGCTTGACCCGCACCGACTCGCTGCCGTCGGCCGGCTGCAGGATCGCCATGCGCAGGTTCGGCGCGATCAACACGCTGGTCAGCACATAATCGAATGCCGCCGCGCCGCTCTCATCTCCGCTCTGGCCGGGCAGGAAGAACGGTTTGGGCCGGCGGTCCTGCGTGAACAGCGGCCGCGCTGCGATCTGGTCGTACTGCGGCAGCGGCTTCAGCCGTGCCGCCGCCACTGCACGGGCCTGCGGCAGCGGCTTGAGCAGCGACGGGTCGGGTTCCAGCACCTGGGTGCGCCGGCCCATGCCGGCCACGGCCAGCAGCCACGCCAGCAGCGCCCAGCCGGCAAGCGTGGCCAGCAACCAGGTGCGAGGGCCGGCATCGTCAAGGCGCACGCGTCACCTCCGTCGTGCCTGCAGCCGGTCGCAGGTAACCGTAGAGATCGAAGCTGACATCGAGCCCGCCGTCGCCGCTCGGGCGTGCATTGCCGGGCAGGAAGTAGCCGCGCGAGGACAGCACGTTGAGGTTGCCGACGAACAATCGCGGCGTGCCGCCCTCGAGCGCGTACAACACGCTGGCAAGCTCGCCGCTGCCGCAACGCAGGCGCACCTGCACGACCACGCGCGCGTAACGGTCGCGGCGCGGCTCGGCCAATGGCGAGCGGTTGCTGATCGCACAGCTGCGATTGCCGGGGCTGGCCTGAGCGACCACGGCTTCGAGCCGTTGCACCAGACCGGCGGTGGCGAGTTCGGCGCTGGCCTCGGACAGGAAGCCCGGGCTGCGCGCCAACTGCGCGCGCACCTGCGTCAGGCGCTGCTCGACCAGCGGCGCCTGCCGCAGTTGCATGCGTTGGCGCAATTCGCGCTGCTGCAGGGCGTCGATGCGCGCATTGGCCTCGAGCATCGGCACCGTCCACCACGGATGGATCAGGGTGAAATAGCCCAGCAGCAGCACCGCCAGCAGCAGGCCCAGGGCCAGCCAGCGTTCGCGGCCGACGGCCCAGGTGCGCAGGTCATTCGCCATCGCTGGCCCCCGCTCGCGTCGGCGCCGCCGCTGCCGGTTTCGCCGGCCCCAGTTCGGCGGTGAGGGTGAAGCGGTCGCGGCCGCTGCCCGGGTCCGGTTGCAACGCCCCGGTCAACGCCGGCGAGCGCCACAACGGCGAGCCCTGCAGGCGCTGGATCAGCGACGGCGCCTCGCGGCTGAGGCCGATCAGCAGCACGCTGCTGTCCTCGATCGCGAGCTTCTCCAGATAGGTGTTGTCGGGCAGGCGGCGGCTGAGCTCGTCGATCACCTCGACCGCGGTCGGGCGCTCGGCGCGGAGGCGGTCGAGGAAGGCCTGGCCCTCGATCAGATCGACCAGCGCTTGCCGCTGCACCGCGGCACGGCGCGCCGCGGCGGCGTTGTTGGCGATGTTCTGCTCCAGTGCGTCGGCGGCGGCGCGGCGGTTGCCGAGCAACTGCCACAGCGTGGCGACCACGGCGATCAGCGCGATCGCGGCCAGGGCCAGGTTCCAGTAACGCAACGGGTCGCCGTGGCGGCGTCGCTGCGCCGGCGGCAGCAGGTTGACGCCGAGCGGCGCGCCGTCATTGGCGGCGACGTCGACCCCGGCCAGGGTCGTCGCCAGCGGCCCCAGTGCCGCCCATTGCGGGTCCAGCACCTGGCGCGGCACCGCGACCAGCTCGGCATCGAGCTGGCCGTCGCTGTCGCGACGCGCCAGCACGCGCGCATCGAAGGCCACCGCCTCGGCGGTGAACGGGGTCTGCCGGTCGATCTCGAAACCGACCACGTCGCGCAAGCGTTCGGCCGCCGCGGCCGGCAGCACCAGACGCCGGCGCAGGCTGCTCGCCGTCGGCAACAGCAACCAGCGCGGCAGGTCGAGCAGGCGCGGCGGCAGCAACGACGCCAACGGGTCAACGACCGCAATCGCATCGGACGCGGCGGTAGCCGGAGCGGGCACCGAGCCGAGGTCGCGCACATCGCCGCCATGTTGCAGGCGCAACTGCAATGTCTCGCCTTCCAGTTGCAGCAGCAGGCGGCCGCGATCAAGGCCGAGCACCCGGCGCACGCGCAGCGGCAGCCACGCGGCCAGGTGGTGGCCCCACCAGCGCAGGAAGCCGCCCGCCCCCGGCGCCAGCCGCGCGCCCAGACGCCGCAGCCGGTCCTGCGCCAGGCCTGCCGGCTGGCTGTCGCTTGGCGAATTCATCGTGGTGAAGCTCCCTCCTCCCAACGCAGCGGCGTGTAGGCCGTGCCCGGCACGGCATTGCCGCCGACCCGCACCACCACCCGCAGCAACGACTCGCGGCCATCCGATAGCCGTGCACGGCTGTCGATACTATAGGTGCCACTGCTTTCCCCGGCCATGCCGGCCCATTCCGGTGCGCCGGCCTGTGATGGCGCGCCCGCTCCGGCGCCGCGCCGTTGCGCGATGACCTCGTCGCCGTTCATCCCCAATGCGTCCAGCACCGGTGCCGAAGCGAACGTCGGATCCGGGCGGGCGCGGCCGCTGTACACGGTCAGGTGCGGCTCGAGCCGCGCATACAGGGCCGGGGTGAAGCCGAGCACCTGCTCAAGCTCGGCCACGCTTTCGAACTCGGCGTCCTTGGCACCGTAAGGCAGCCCGGCGGAGGCGTAGTCCGCATCCTCGCCGCCGCCGGCGGGCTGGGTCAGGGTGTCGGGGTCACGCCAGTCGACGATCGCCGCCGCCAGCCGCGCCGCCTGCGACGGCTCGACACCGCTGCCCTGCACCAGCTGGGTCAACAGCGGCAGATCGGCCTGGTTGAGATCGACCTTGCCGTTCTCGTCGATCAGGCTCACCTCGACCTCTGCGCCGTCGTAGCGCCAGTGATAGCTGCGGCCGTCGGGGCGCCACTGCAGTTGCGGGTCGGACAACGCCACCCGGGTCAGCGCGTACTCGAGCCCCGCCCGCGCCGCGTTGCTGGCGACCAGGCCGCGCACCAGCACCCGCGCCTGCAGGTTCTCGACCCGCGCCGCCAGGGCGAAACCGCCGACCAGGGCGGTCATCAGCACGATCAGCCACAGCACCAGCAACAGCGCGGCGCCGCGTTGGCCGAGGGCAGCAGACCGGCTCATTGCGTGAGCACCGGGCCGATCACGCCGCCGGGTGCGTTGCCGGCCAGCGGCAGCGCCACCACCAGCGGCGGCCAGTGGCGGCCGTCGCGGTCGGTCAGCGTCACCTCGACCAACAGCGGCAAGCGGTCGACCGCCTCCCAGCGCTCCTGCCAGTCGCCAAGCGCACCGCTCTCGTCGAGCGTGCGGTAACGGAAACGCGCCTCGCGCAGCCCGTCGACCAGGTGCTCCGGCGGACGCGGCTCGCGCTCCTCGACGACTTCCCCGGCCAGCACCATCGCCAGCACCAGGGTCAGGCGCACGCCGTCGCCGTCGTCCTCGACGGCCAGGTCGTGCAGGTAAGGACCGCCGCGCCCGAGGTAATCGGGCAGGTCGGCGACAAAACGCAGGCGTTCGGGCTCGCCGATGAAGCGTTGCGGCAGATTGCTGGTCGTATCGAAGGCGAACGGCACCGGCCGTGTCGCCGCCAGACGCTTGCGCAGGAAGCCCTCGACGGCGCGCTCGCGTTCACCGCGCTGCGCCATCGCCTCGCCGCGCGCCGCGGTCTTGCTGGCCGCGCCGAGGCTGGCGAAGGCCAGGGCCAGGCCCGCCGCCAGCAGCACCGTGGCCAGCAGCACCTCGACCAGGGTGAAGCCACGCGCGTTGCCGCCACGGCCGCCAGACCGATGGATCGCCGCACCGCCGCGCGCGTTGCGGCTCATGGCAGCACCGCCTCGCTGCCGGCCGCGGCGCTGCGCAGCGTGCGCAGGCGCAGGCGCTGACCGGAGTTGCCGTCGCCCCACTCCACCGCCAGGGTGATCTCGAACAGACGCGGCTCGGCGAGGCCGACCGGCTGCTGCGTCGCGGCGGCCACGCGGTCCGTCCACGGCGCCACGCCCAGGCTCCAGCGGTAGCGGCCCTGCTCGAACTCGCCGCTGCGCTGCCCGGCCGCCAGCGACTCGCCGACACCGACCTGCGCCATCAAGGATTGCGCGTACAACGCCGCGCGCCCGGCATCGCCCGACCAGCGCACCTGCCGTGCCGCACCCGACAGCGTGCCCAACAGCAGGGTCAACCCGAGCGCGAGCAGGGCGAACGCGACGATCACCTCGAGCAGCGTGTAGCCGCGCTGACGACGTCGCGACCGGGACTCCGGCCGGCTCATCGCGTGGCCTCGACACGACGCAGCCGGATCTCACCGGTCAGCCAGGCGACATCGACGTTCCAGGCCGCGCGCTGGGCGCTGAGCTGGATGCGGCCACCGGTGCTGGCACCGTCGGCGAAGAACACGATGGCGCCTTCGCCGCGTCGCGGCTGCACCTCGCGCGCACCGGTGAAGCTCACCCGCAGCGCCGCCGGGATCTCGCCCCTGCGCCCGTTCGCCGCGGTCCAGGCATGGGCCGCCGGGTCGAGGGTGAAGCGTTGCGGCCGGCCGCTCGCGATCGCCTGGGTGCGGGTGTAGCGCAGCTGCGCGGCGATTTCCTTGGCATTGGCGCGCAACTGGATACCGCGGAAGCCGCCACTGAGCGCCGCGGCAGCGAGCACGCTGATCGCGGCGACCAAGGCGATCACCAGCAGCATCTCCAGCAACGATGCGCCGCCGATCCGGTGCCGCATGCGCGCAGGCTGCATGGCCGATCGCCGCCCGGCTTACTCGTACTTGATGTCGGCGTCGACGCTGGTGCCGCCGACCTTGCCGTCCTTGCCGAGGACCACCAGGTCGAACGGACCGCTCTCGCCCGGAGCGCGGTACTCGATCGGATGCCCCCACGGGTCCTTGAGCTCGGCGGCCTTCGCGTACGGCCCGAGCCAGCCACTGGTGTCGCCGGGCTGGGTCACCAGCTCGTCGAGCGCGCTCGGCAGGCGCCCGGTGTCCATCTGGAACGATTCGACCTTGCCGGCCAGCGTCTGCACCTGGGCCTTGGCGATGTTGTAGTCGCCGCGGTCCTTGCCGCCGAGCACGCGGCTGCCGACGAAGGCCAGCACCGCGCCGATCAGCACGATCACGATGATGATCTCGATCAGGCTCATGCCGCGCTGTAGTGCACCGGCGGGGGAACGGGTGAGGGAACGACGGTTACGCATGGGACGGGTCCTTTGCAAAAGGGAATGTTTACCTGAATTCGATGGCCGATGGGCTGACTGCGGTGACGGGCGTTCAGTTCCTTGGAGGTCGCGCGGTGTTCCGGCACCGCTCGGTGCCTGTCCACTCGGCTTCGCCTCGTGGGCCGTTGCGGGCTCGCGCTGCGCGCTCACCTCGCAACCCCGGCCCGGCGCAACGCGCCGGGCGTTCGGCGCGACCGCGCGGCATGCCGCGCAAACGGTGCCTGTCCACTCGGCTTCGCCTCGTGGGCCGTTGCGGGCTCGCGCTGCGCGCTCACCTCGCAACCCCGGTCCGGCGCAGCGCGCCGGGCGTTCGGCGCGACCGCGCGGCATGCCGCGCAAACGGTCGCGCCTCACCCAATCGCATTGGTCAGATCGTACAGCGGCGTCAGCACCGCCAGCACGACGATGCCGACCACGCCGGCCAGCACCACCGTCACCACCGGCACCAACGCGGCCAGCATCCGGTCCAGCGCCAGCGCGGTCTCCTGCTCGAACGTCTCGGCGGTCTTGACCAGCATCGCGTCGAGCGCACCCGACTCCTCGCCGACCTGGATCATCTGCAGCGCCAGCCGCGGGAAGCGCTTGCCACGACCGAGCGCAGTCGACAGCGCTACGCCGTTCTTGACCTCGTTGGCGGCGGCTTCGACGTCGGCGGCGAGCACGCGGTTACCAAGCACGTTGCGACCGATGCCGAGCGCGGTCATCAGCGGCACGCCGTTGCGCACCAGCGTGCCGAGCGTGCGCGCCAAACGCGCGGTCTCGATCTTGGCCACCAGCGCGCCGGCCAGCCTGCGCTTGAGCAGCCAGGCATCGAACGCTTCGCGGAACGCCGGGTCGCGACGCTTGCGATCGAACCACCACAGCGCCAGCGCCGGTACCACCAGCAGCACGATCCACCAGTCGCGCACGAACAGGCCGACACCAAGCACCAGTTGCGTGAACAAGGGCAACTCGGCGTCGAGGCTTTCGTACATCGCGGCGAACTGCGGCACCACGTAGCCGAGCAGGAACAACAGGCTCAGGCCGACCATCACCAGCAGGATCGCCGGATAGATCAGCGCGTTGATCACGCGCCCCTGCAGCGCGCGCGAGCGTTCCAGGTATTCGGCCAGCCGCGCCAGGGTCTCGTGCAGGCTGCCGCCGGCCTCGCCGGCGCGCACCATGTTCACGTACAACCGCGAGAACGTGCCGTGCTGGCGCTCCAGCGCCGCCGACAACGAACTGCCGCCGCGCACCGCATCGCGCACGTCGCCGATGGTGCGTCGAGCCGTCTCGTCCTCGGGCAACTCCAGCAGGATGGTCAAGGCACGATCCAGCGGCTGGCCGGCACCGAGCAGGGTCGCCAGCTGCTGGGTGAACTGCACCAGCCGCGCCCCGGCGAACGGCTTGGGCTTGAACAGGCCCTTCCACAGCGAGGTACCGCCGCCCTCGCTGGCAAGCTTGGCCTCGACCGGCAGATGCCCCTGCTCCTGCAGCCGCGCGACCACTTCGGCGTTGCTGGCGGCTTCCATCTGGCCGTCGAGCATTTCACCGCGCGTGTTGAGGGCTTTGTAGTGGTAGAGGGGCATCTAGTCTCCGCCTGGATGGCTCATGACCGTCATTCCCGCGCAGGCGGGAACCTAGTGACTTTCGCTTTTGCAGCCACACATATCCGGCCACAAGTCATTCCAATACGGATTCATCTCTTCAATCAACCGAATCTTCCATGCGCGATTCCATTTCTTGAGTCTCTTCTCGCGCTCAATCGCCGTTTCCATGGTTTCGTGTTGCTCATACCAGACCAGCAAGGTGACGCCATGCGACTGGGTGAAGCCTGCAACCAGATGTTGCCGGTGCTGCCAGATCCGGGCGACAACGTCGCTGGTCACGCCGATGTATAGCGTGCCATTGCGACGACTCGCCAGCATGTAAACCGTCGGTTGCCTGTCCATAGGCCATGGAAATCCAAGTCGCTGGGTTCCCGCCTTCGCGGGAATGACGGGTTATCGGGTCTTACGAGCCAGCTACGCGTCCTCCGTCACCCGCAACACCTCCTCGATCGTGGTCAGCCCGGTCAGCGCCTTGGCGATGCCATCTTCGTACATGGTGCGCATGCCGGCCTCGCGCGCGATCTGCTCGATCTCGCCCATGCCGGCGTGGCGCATCACCGCGCGGCGCAGTTCGTCGTTCATGACCAGGAATTCCATGATCGTGGTGCGGCCGTGGTAGCCGGTCGGCGCCAGCGCCGAGCCGCGCGGGCGGTACAGGTGGATCTCGCCCTGCGGCTGGTAACGGCGCAGGCTGAACTTGTCGATCTCTTCCGGCGAAGCCGGGTAGCGCTCGGCGTGGGTCGGCTCCAGCCGGCGCACCAGGCGCTGGGCGAGGATGCCGTTGATCGTCGAGGTCAGCAGGTAGTCCTCCACGCCCATGTCGAGCAGGCGGGTGATGCCGCCGGCGGCGTTGTTGGTGTGCAGCGTCGACAGCACCAGGTGACCGGTCAGCGCCGACTGGATCGCGATGCGGCAGGTCTCCAGATCGCGCATCTCGCCGATCATGATGATGTCCGGGTCCTGGCGGACGATGGACCTCAGTGCATGGGCGAAATCCAGGCCGATCTGCGGCTTGGCCTGGATCTGGTTGATGCCTTCGATCTGGTACTCGACCGGGTCCTCGACGGTGATGATCTTGACGTCGGGCGTGTTGAGCTTGCTCAGCGCGGTGTACAGCGTGGTGGTCTTGCCCGAGCCGGTCGGGCCGGTCACCAGCAAGATGCCGTGCGGCTGGTCGAGCACTTTCTGGAACTGCGGCAGGAAGTGGTCGGTGAAGCCGAGCCGGTGGAAGTCGAACACCACCGTCTCGCGGTCGAGCAGACGCATCACCACGCTCTCGCCGTGCGCGGTCGGCACCGTGCTCACGCGCAGGTCCAGCTCCTTGCCCTGCACGCGCAGCATGATGCGGCCGTCCTGTGGCAGGCGGCGCTCGGCGATGTTGAGCTTGGCCATGATCTTGATGCGGCTGATCACGGCGGCGGTCAGGTTGGCCGGCGGGCTTTCGCCTTCGGCGAGCACGCCGTCGACGCGGTAGCGCACCTTCAGCCGGTTCTCGAACGGCTCGATGTGGATGTCGGAAGCGCGCAACTCGACCGCGCGCTGGATCACCAGGTTGACCAGGCGGATCACCGGCGCTTCCGAGGCGAGGTCGCGCAGGTGCTCGACGTCGTCGAGGTCGCCGCCGCTGCCCTCGCCCTCGGCGGTCTCGACAATGGCGCCCATCGCGCTGCGGCCCTGGCCGTACCAGCGCTCGATCAGGTCGCCGATCTCCGAGCGCAACGCCACCACCGGCCGCACTTCGCGCCCGGTCGCCAGGCGCAGCGCGTCGAGGGTGTAGGCGTCCTGCGGGTCGGCCATCAGCACATCGACCGCGGTGTCGCTTTCGGCAAGCGGGCAGACCGCGAACTGTTTCATGAACTTCGGCGTCAGCGCCACGCCTTCCGGCGGCAACTCGGGCGCGTCCTTGACGCTGACCAGCGGCAGGTCGAGCGCCGCAGCCACGGTCTCGGCATGGTCACGCTCGGACACCAGGCCCAGCCGTGCCAGCAACGCCAGCAGGCTGCCACCGGTCTCCTCCTGCAGGCGGCGCGCACGGGCGAGGTCGGCCTCCTTGAGCCGCCCCTTGGCCAGCAAGGCCTCGACGATGCGCACATCGACGCCGGTGTTGCCGGCGTCCGTGTCGCTGGGATTCATCACTGCGTTCACGTCGCCCTCCAGAGCCGTGAGCGCTTGACTGTATCAGGTCGGATGGCGGTCCCGATGCGGTGCGCGCCCAGCTTCAGCCAACGAAAACCCGCGCGTTGCGGAACATCCGCAGCCACGGCGAATCCTCGCCCCATTCGCGCGGCGCCCAGCTCAGGTTGGCGCTGCGCAGGGTGCGCTCCGGGTGCGGCATCAGGATGGTGACGCGGCCGTCGTCGGTGGTCAGGCCGGTGATGCCGTCGGGCGAGCCGTTCGGGTTGAGCGGGTAGCCGGTCGCGACCGCGCCGTGGCCGTCGATGTAGCGCAGCGCGACGTGCGCGGCGGTCTGATCGAGCGTGCTGTCGAACTCGGCCCGGCCTTCGCCGTGCGCGACCGACACCGGCAGGCGCGAGCCGGCCATGCCGCGGAAAAACAGCGACGGCGACTCCACCACTTCCAGCAGGCCCAGGCGCGCCTCGAACTGCTCGCTGCGGTTGCGCAGGAACTTCGGCCAGTGCGTCGCGCCGGGGATAATCGGCTTGAGCTGGGACAGCATCTGGCAGCCGTTGCAGACACCCAGGGCGAAGCTGTCCTGTCGCGCGAAGAACTCGGCGAAAGCATCGCGCAAGGCGCTGCGCTCCAGCACCGAGGTCGCCCAGCCACGGCCGGCACCGAGCACGTCGCCGTAGCTGAAGCCGCCGCAGGCGGCGAAGCCCTTGAACTGGTCGAGCGCGACGCGACCGCTGATCAGGTCGCTCATGTGCACGTCGAAGGCCTCGAAGCCGGCGCGGTCGAACGCCGTCGCCATCTCGATCTGGCCGTTGACGCCCTGCTCGCGCAGGATCGCCACCTTCGGCCGTGCGCCGGTGTGGACGAACGGTGCCGCTATGTCCTCGGCCGCATCGAACGTCAGCTTCGGCTTCAGGCCGGGCGCATTGAAATCGCGCGCGACCAGACGCTCTTCGTCGGCGCACTCCGGGTTGTCACGCAGCTTCTGCAGCGCGTGGCTGGTTGACCACCAGGCGTCGAACAATTCATCCCAACGCCACTCGACCAGGGTCTTGCCGTCCTCGCGCACGCGGATCGCCGGCGCGGTGGTCGGCCTGGCGATGCGCTGCGCGCAGTCGATCAGGCCATGGCGTGCGACCAGGTCGGCGAATTCGGCACGGTCCTCGACGGTCACCTGCACGATCGCGCCCAGTTCCTCGTTGAACAGGGTTCGGAACGGGTCGTCGCCCCAACCGTCAAGATTGATGTCCAGGCCCAGGCGCGAGCAGAACGCCATTTCGCACAGCGCCGCGAACGCGCCGCCGTCGGACCGGTCGTGATAGGCCTGCAGCAGGTTCATTTCGCGCGCGTCGCGGATCAACTCGAAGAAGTCGCGCAGACGCTGCGGATCGTCGAGGTCGGGCACGCCGAGCGGGCCGGCGAAAGCCGGCAACGCCGCGCCCTCGTTGGCGACCGGTTCGACGGCATGAGGATGGCATTGCGCCAGCACCGAGCCGCCGAGGCGTTGCTTGCCGGCACCGAGCCCGATCAGCCACAGCTCCGACTCTTCCTCGCGCGCGAGCAACGGCGTCAGCTGCTGGCGCACGTCGACCACCGGCGCGAACGCAGTGACGATCAGCGACACCGGCGACACCGACTTGTGCGCGGCGACGTTCCCGCTTTCATCGGCGTGCTGCCACTGCGCCTGCATCGACAGAGAGTCCTTGCCGACCGGAATCGACAACTCCAGCTCCGGGCACAGTTGCAGACCGACCGCCTTGACCGCGTCGAACAACAATGCGTCCTCGCCCGGGTGGCCGGCGGCGGCCATCCAGTTGGCCGACAGCTTGATGCGGTTGAGCGACTCGACCGGCGCGGCGCACAGGTTGGTGATCGCCTCGCCCACCGCCATGCGTGCAGCGGCGGCGGAATCGAGCAGCGCCAGCGGCGTGCGTTCGCCGATCGCCATCGCCTCGCCGACGAAACCGTCGAAGCCCGACAGCGTGATCGCGCAGTCGGCCAGCGGCAGCTGCCACGGCCCGACCATCTGGTCGCGCGCGGTCAGGCCGCCGACGCTGCGGTCGCCGATGGTGACCAGGAAGTTCTTGGCCGCGACGGTCGGGTGCGCCAGCACGCGCAGCGCGGCCGCATGCAGGTCCAGCCCTTCCCACTGCAGTACCGGCCACGGCGCCGGCGGCGGGCGCACGGCATCGCGGTGCATCTTCGGCGGCTTGCCGAACAGCACGTCCATAGGCAGGTCGATCGACCAGTCGCGGCCGGGCTCACGCGCGTTGGCCACGGTCGCGCCGTAGCCGACGACCAAGTGCTCCTCCGCCGTGGCATAGCCGACCACCGCGAACGGGCAGCGCTCGCGCTTGCAGATGTCGGCGAACTCGTCGACGCGGTCGGCCGGCAGGCCGAGCACGTAGCGCTCCTGCGATTCGTTGCACCACAGCTGCATCGGCGACAGCGACGGGTCGTCGCTCGGCACCTGCGCCAGGTCGATCACGCCGCCGAGGCCGGAGTCGTGCAGCAGTTCCGGGATCGCATTGGACAGGCCGCCGGCGCCGACGTCGTGGGCGCTGGCGATCGGGTTGTTTTCGCCGAGCGCGACACAGCGGTCGATCACTTCCTGGCAGCGGCGCTCCATCTCCGGGTTGTCGCGCTGCACGCTGGCGAAATCGAGGTCTTCATGGCTGTCGCCGGAGGCGACCGAGCTGGCGGCGCCGCCGCCGAGGCCGATCAGCATCGCCGGGCCGCCGAGCACGATCACCGCGTAACCGGGCTTGAGGCCGAGCTTGTCGACCTGCACGCGATCGATCGCGCCGAGGCCGCCGGCGAGCATGATCGGCTTGTCGTAGGCGCGTGCCAGCGCTGCATTGGGGGCGCTGCCTTCGTCCAGCTCGAAGCTGCGGAAGTAACCGACCAGGTTGGGCCGGCCGAATTCGTTGTTGAACGCGGCCGCGCCGATCGGGCCGTCGAGCATGATCTCCAGCGCCGGCGCCATGCGCGGGTTGAGCGTGCGCGACGCCTCCCATGGCTGCGGCAGCGTCGGAATGCGCAGGTGCGAGACGCTGAAGCCGGACAAGCCCGCCTTGGGCTTGCCGCCACGGCCGGTCGCGCCCTCGTCGCGGATCTCGCCGCCGTTGCCGGTGGATGCACCCGGGAACGGCGCGATCGCGGTCGGGTGGTTGTGGGTCTCGACCTTGATGCAGAACGCCGAATCGACCTGCGCCTCGGCGCGGTACGCGCGCGTGGCCGGGTCCGGGCGGAAGCGCCGGCTGGCGTAGCCCTCGACCACCGCGGCGTTGTCGCTGTACGCCGACAGGGTGTGCTCGGGCGTGGTGGCGTGGGTGTGCTTGATCATCTTGAACAGCGACTGTGGCGCGCCGTTAACAAGCTGATCCCGGCCGTCGAGGGTCCACGAGGCGTTGAATATCTTGTGCCGGCAGTGCTCGGAGTTGGCCTGCGCGAACATCATCAGTTCGATGTCCGACGGCTCGCGGCCGAGGGCGGCGTAACGCTCGCGCAGGTAGGCGATCTCGTCGTCGGCCAAGGCCAGGCCGAGGCGGCCGTTGGCGGCCTCGAGATCGGCCAGGGCGATGCGCTCGAGCTCGCCGCGCGCCGGCACCGCGAACAACGCGGCCGCGTCGTCGCGCGATTCCAGCAGCGACTGCGTCATCGGGTCGTGCAGCGCTTTGGCCAGTGCGCCCTGCGTGAGCGCATCGCTCGGCCAGCCGCTCAAGTCGAAGCGGGTGCCACGCTCGACGCGCTTGACCGGTTGCCCGGCGCCGCGCAGCAACTCGGTGGCCTTGCTCGCCCACGGCGACAGCGTGCCCAGGCGTGGGGTGACGTAGCGCGAAACTGCCCCGGCCTCGCGCGGTGCCGGCTCGGCCTGTGCCTGCAGGATGCGGCCCAGGGTCGGGGCATCGGGTGTCGGGCCGGCCGCTTCGGGCTCAACCCAGTAGACAGGCCAGGCGCCGAGGAGGCGCACGGACGGATGGAGGGCTTGCAGGCGGGCTTGGAGCCGCTCGCGGCGGAACGGCGACAGGGCGGATGCGCCCTCGAGGACCATCATGTCCGGGGAACCGTGCTACGTCGGGCCCGCCATTGTAACCAAGCGCCCGCACCCACGCCCGTCATGAGCACAACCGCATGTGCGACCGCCGCCCGGAGGCGGCGGTCGGCGGCGGCATGGCAGGCGACCGAGGAGGTCAGGCGCCCGGGGCGACCGGATCGGCGGCCGTGGTTGCCGCCGGGGCGGCCCCGTCGCCGGCGGCCAGCTTGTCCAGTGCCGCCCGCAGCGCCGCCGGCGGCACGTAGCCGCCGAGCTGGGTGCCGTCGCTGGCCAGGATCATCGGCGTACCGGCCAGGCCGACGCGCTGGCCGATGTCGTACTGCATGTTCACCGAACTCTTGCAGTCCTTGCTCGGCACGCGGCCGTCGGCCTTGGCCTGGGTCAGCGCCTTGCGGCGGTCGGCGGCGCACCACACCGAGACCATCTTCTTGTAGTCCTCGCTGCCCAGGCCCATGCGCGGGAACGCCAGGTACTCGATGGCAATGCCCTGGCGGTTGTACTCGGCGATCTCGCTGTGCAGCTTGCGGCAGTAGCCGCACTCGACGTCGGTGAAGACGGTGACGGTGTGCTTGGGCTTGGCCGGCGCGAACACGATGCGCTCGCTGGCGGGGATGGTCTGCAGCAGTTGCTTGCGCATCGCCGCCATCGCGGCCTCGCTCAGGTTCTTCTTGGCAGCCACGTCGAACAGGGCGCCGCCGGAACCGGGCAGGAACAGATAACGGCCGTCGTCGCTGACGTAGACCACCTGTCCGGCCACGATCGCCTCGCGGAAGCCTGGCAGCGCCGACGCGCCGACGCGCTCGACCTCGACCTGCGGGTTGAGCTGGCGTACCGCCGCGATCGCGCGCGCGTCCGGCGTACCCGCAGCGGGCTTGGCCGCGGTGGCGGCCGCACTGGCGCTGGGCGCCTGCGCGGCCTTACCGGCCTCCGGTGCCTGGGCGCAGGCGGAAAGACTGATCGCGCCGAGCACGGCGAGGAGGGTGCGCTTCATCAGGGGATTCCTGGCAGGGGCGGTCATTGGGACCGCTCGAACGGGGGATTGTTTCGGGATTGTGGCATGCCACCCCTGTACGGCCAGTGTCATCGGTCGCGGAGTGGAGAGGCAAGGGCAACGCGCAGGGCGTTCACCAAGGGCAGCGCTGATCAAGCCGCTCTGTCGTCATTCCCGCGAAGGCGGGGTCTTTTGGGCCGGCGAACGGCGGCACTATCCAAGGACCTTGCCTCTTTCAATGGATTGAAGGTACTGGATCCCGGCTTGCGCGGGGATGACGGCACTTATTCAGCGTTACCCAAGGCATCAGGCAATGTCTCGCAAACGCCTCGGGCTCACACATGCCCGGGCTTTCGGCAGGCCGCGCGGCAGTGCCGCTGGGCTGGGGGGCGATGAGTCCACGGCTGCCATCCATGACGCTGCGTTACCGGCTTCGGATCGATCCGGCCCGGGCATCCATGCCCGGGCGTTCGGCAGGCCGCGCGGCAGTGCCGCGCAAGCGGCCTGCCTCACCCCCTCGGGTGGTGTTTGGCATGGAGTTGCTTGAGCTGCTCGCGCGCCACCAGCGTGTAGATCTGCGTGGTCGACAGCGAGCTGTGGCCGAGCAGCATCTGCAGCGCGCGCAGGTCGGCACCATGGTTGAGCAGGTGCGTGGCGAAGCTGTGGCGCAGGCCGTGCGGGCTGACCCTGACGGGGTCGATGCCGGCCGCGCCGGCGTAGCGTTTGACCAGTCCCCAGAACTGCTGCCGCGTCGGAGCGCCTTCGTCACCGGCCCCACCGACGAACAGGGGTTTCAGCGCCTGTTTGCCGGCCAGTTGCGGTCGCGCCTGTGCCAGGTAGCGCTCCAGCCAGTGCTGCGCCTCCTCGCCCAGCGGCACCAGCCGTTCCTTGTTGCCCTTGCCCATCACCCGCAGCACGCCCTGACGCAGGTTGACCGCGGTCGCCGGCAGGTTCACCAGCTCGCTCACGCGCAGCCCGGCGGCGTACATCAGTTCGAGCATGGCGCGATCACGCAGGCCCAGCGGCGTGTCGACCGTGGGCGCCGCCAGCAGGGCGTCGATCTGGCTTTCGGCCAGCGCCTTGGGCAGCGACCGCGGCAGCTTCGGCGGCTCCAGCAGCGCGGTCGGGTCGTCGCTGCGCTCGCCGCGGCGCACGCGCAGCGCGTAGAACGCGCGCAACGCCGACAGCAGGCGCGCATTGCTGCGCGGCGAATAGCCCTGCCGGGTGCGCCAGGCGAGGTAATCGAACAATGCGGCGCGATCGGCCCCGGCCAGGCCGCCATCGCGACCGTCGCGCCAGCGCGCGAGGCCTTCGAGATCACGGCGGTAGCTGTGCAGCGTCTGCTGCGCGAGTCCGCTCTCGGCCCAGATCGCGTCGAGGAAACTGCTGATCGCGCGCTCGTCGGCATCGGCCAGCGGCGGCAGCGCCATCGCGCGGCTGCGGCGTTCGGCGGGGGTTTTCGAGCTCATCGTTTCAGCTTAGCGGCTATCCTGATGCGATGGCATCCAACGACGCACCTTCCAAGCCCAACGCGCTGATCGGCTGGCGCCTGCTCGCGTTGCTGTACGACCTGTGGCCGACACTGGCGCTGTGGATGTTGGCGTCGGGCGCGTTCACGCTCGCCTATTACCTGACCGGCCACGCCGCGCGCGAGAACATCGCCCCGCTCAGTCCATTGCAGTGGCTGCTGTGGCTGGCGTGCTGGCTGCTCACCGCCGCCTACGCGATCGTCAGCTGGCACCGCGGCGGCCAGACACTGGGCATGCGGCCATGGCGCCTGCGCGTGGTTGCGAGCCAGGGCGCGTCGACCCCGACGTGGCACGCGCTTTCGATCCGCTACGCGGTCGGCACGCTGTCACTGCTGCTGGGCGGCCTCGGCTTCTGGTGGGCGTGGCTCGACCGCGACCGATTGACGTGGCACGACCGCGCCAGCGGAACGCGGATGGTGCGGTTGCCGAAGCGGGTGAAGTAAGGCTCGGAGCGCCATCAGCCACAAATAAACCCTTTCGTTCTTTGACTCCGCGCGGCGCTACGCTTAAGGATGAAGAGCGAGGATGCGGGTGCGCTTTTTTTTGCTTTTCCGTCGGCTTTAGAGCAACGCTGAATATGTACCGTCACCCCCGCGAAGGCGGGGATCCATGGACGTCAGCCCCTTGAACAACAACGTCCTTGGATTCCTGCCTTCGCGGGAATGACAAGCAAAGGGGACTTGATCAGCATTGCCTTCGGCTTTTGAGCAGCCCACCACTTCTCCAGACCCAAAGGGCGGCGCACAGGATGTGCGCCGTTTTCCGACCGAGCCATGGATGGCGAGTCGGAAAATCCCCTCAACCGCTCCGGTTGTGGGACTGATGTGTCGAGGAAAGCCCTTCTCTTTGGTTACTTTCTCTTGGGCCAGCAAGAGAAAGTGACCCGGCCGCGGCAGCGGACGGAAGCTTTGGCTTTCAACAACAAACGATCAGAGCCAGCATCCCTGGATCCCCGCCTTCACTGGGATGACGATCAAGATCGCGGAAGGGAAGACCCGCCTCAACCGCTCCGTTTCTTGAACAGATAAGCCGACACGCCAATCATGATCAGCGTCGGCAACAGGTAGGCGATGCGGTAGTCGAACTTGTACACCGTCGCCAGCTTCACGAACTGCGTCTGCAGCAGCCAGAAGCCGAGCGCGAACACGATGCCGATGAACAAGCGCTTGCCCATGCCGCCGCTGCGCAGCGAGCCGAACGCGAACGGCACCGCCGCCAGGCACAACGCCAGCACGTTGATCGGATAGAACCAACGGCCCCAGTAATGCTCCTGGAACTCGGACGCGTCCAGGCCGTTGCGCAGGCGGTATTCGATGGCCTTGCGCAGGTCCAGCGACGACAGGTAGCGCGGCCGCTCGGTGCCGGCCGACAGCGCGGCGGCGTCGAGTTTGGACTCCCAGCGCTCCTGCTTGACCTGCTCCTGTCGCACCGACTTGGCATCGAAATGGGTGCGGGTGATGTCGCGCAACTGCCAGCCGCCCGGGCGGTGCTCGGCGACCTTGGCGAACGCCATCGACTGCAGGCGACCGTCGTCGGCAAACTCGTAGAAGGTGACGCTGTTGAGCTCAAGCCAGCTGTCGCCGTCCTTCTCGCGCTCCTGCCCGCCCTGCGCGTGCAGGATGATCTCGCCCTCGCGCGCCCACAGCCCGGTGTACTGCGCCACCACCGTGTTGCCGGACTTCGCCGCCGCCTTGAGCGCCTCGGCGCGATGCTGGCCCCAGGGGCCGAAGCTTTCGCCGTTGAGCACCATCAAGGCGGTCAGCAGCGCCAGCGCGCCGGCCACGGCCAGGCTGAGCCGGCGCCGCGACAGGCCCAGCGCGCGCAGCGCGGTCAGCTCCGAGGTCGCCGCCAGCTGGCCGAGCGCCATCAGCGAACCGATCACCGCCGCGTACGGGAACAGGTAATGCAAGCGCCGCGGCACGGTGTAGATCATGTAGGTCAGGGCCTGCACGAAGCCGTACTTGCCCTTGCCGACGTCGCCGAACTCGCTGACGAAGCTCAGCATGAAATCCAGCCCCAGCAGCACCGCCCAGGTCAGCAGCACGGTGCCGAGCACGGTCTTGCCGACGTAGACGTCGTGGATCTTCGGCAGCAGCCTCATGGCGTCGCTCCGCTCACGCCCTTGGCCCGCCCCAGCCGGCCGTCGCGGAAGTACAGCCACAGCGCGATCGCCAGCGCCGGCAGCACCAGCCACCACAGGCCGAGGAAGCCGGCGATCTTGCCGTCCTCCAGCCAGCCGCGCCCGGCCATCATCAGGTTCTGCCCGATCAGGTAGGCCAGAAACCCCATCAGGATGCGACCGTAGCGCGCCTGGCGCGGCATGCTGCGCGCCAGCGGCACCGCCATCAGCGCAAAGGCCAGGGTCAGCAACGGCGGCGCCAGCCGGTAGTGCAACTGGGCGTTGGCCTCGGGCCGCGCGTCGCCGAACAGTGCCGTGGTCGGCAGCATTTCCGGCGCATCCGGGTCGTATTTCATTTCATTGACCGGCAGCAGCACCTGGTTGCTGGCATAGCGCATCAGGCGGAAATCGCGCCCGACGTAGTGCGGGCCTTCGACCTGGAAGCCCTGTTGCAGGGTCAGGTAGCGGTCGCCGCTGTCGCCGACGGTCAGTGCGCCACTGGCGGCGGAGGTGATGTCGATGCGGTCGCCGGAATCACGGTAGACGAACACGCGCTGCAGCTGGCTGCCGTCCTTGGACATGCTGCCAACGTAGATCACGCCGTCGCCGCCGGGGAGCCAGGTGAAGCTGCCCGGCTCCAGACCGGCCATGATCAGGTTGCGGTTCGCCTCGTTGACCATCTGCTTGGACATGCGGTCGGCCCACGGCCCCAGCCACAGCGAGCAGGCCGCGACCACCGCCACGATCGGCAGCACCGCCAGCAGCAGCGGCTTGAGCAGCCGGCGCGGACCGACGCCGATCGAGGCGATCACCGGCATCTCCGAGTCGCGGTAGAGCCGGCCGACCCCCATCATCAGCCCCAGCATCAGCGCCAGCGGCAGGATCAGCGGCAGCCACTTGATCAGCACCAGGCCGAGCTGGGCCAGCATCATCCCGGCCGGCACGCGCCCGCGGGCGATGTCCTGCAGCACGTCGGTGAAGGCGCCGCCGACGGTGACGATCAGCAGCACCACCAGGGTGGCGAAGATCGCCTGGGCGAATTCGCTCAGCAGGTAGCGGTCCAGCTTGGGCATCGATTTGGGCTTCGGGGCGGCTTGATCTGGGAACTTGTTCTAAAATCGGAGATTCGTCCGAGGGCGTGAGCTGGCTGCGCATGCGCGGCCCGGGGCATTGCACCCACTCACCACCGCTCGATTGTACGGAACTTGGTTGCTTTATCTCCGCCTGCTTTCATTACACGGGAATCTGTTGGATGGCCCTCGAATTCACCCTGAACCGCGACGCCCCCGCCGCCGCCCACACCGATTGCATCGTGGTAGGCGCCTTCGCCGACCACAGCCTGACGCCGACGGCGCAGGCGCTTGACGACGCCAGCGGTGGCCGCCTGCGCGCCCTGCTGGAGCGTGGCGACCTCAGCGGCAAGACCGGCAAGACCGCGCTGCTGCACGACCTGGCCGGCGTCGCCGCGCCGCGGGTGCTGGTGGTCGGCCTCGGTGAGGCCGGCAAGTTCGGCGTGCCGCAGTACCTCAAGGCCGTGGGCGATGCCGCCCGCGCCCTCAAGTCCGGCCCGGTCGCCACCGCGCTGTTCACCCTGAGCGAAGTGCCGGTCGCCGGCCGCGATGCCGCCTGGGCGATCCGCCAGGCCGTGATCACCGCCGATCACGCCTGCTACCGCTACACCGCCACGCTCGGCGCCAACGGCAAGAAAAAGGACGAACCGGGCCTGCGCACCTTCGCCGTCCTGGGCAGCGACCCGGTTGCGCTGGCCCAGGGCCAGGCGATCGCCGCCGGCGTGCAGTTCTCGCGCGAGCTGGGCAACCTGCCGCCGAACATCTGCAACCCGGCCTATCTGGCGCAGCAGGCGCAGGAATTCGCCGGCCGCTTCGCCACCACCTCGTGCGAGGTGCTCGACGTGGCGCAGATGACCGAGCTGGGCATGGGCTCGCTGCTCGCGGTCGGCCGCGGCTCGGCCAATCCGCCCAAGCTGATCGTGCTCAAGTACAGCAACGGTGGCGACGCCAAACCCTTCGTGCTGGTCGGCAAGGGCATCACCTTCGACACCGGCGGCATCAACCTCAAGACCCAGGGCGGGATCGAGGAGATGAAATACGACATGTGCGGCGGCGCCACCGTGATGGGCACGTTCGTGTCCGCGGTCGGCATGCAGCTGCCGATCAACCTGGTGGTGATCGTGCCGGCGGTCGAGAACATGCCCGACGCCGACGCCTACCGCCCGTCCGACGTGCTCACCAGCATGTCCGGCAAAACGATTGAAGTGGGCAACACCGACGCCGAGGGCCGCCTGATCCTGTGCGACTCGCTGACCTACGCGCAGCGCTTCGAGCCGGCTGCGCTGGTCGACGTCGCCACACTGACCGGCGCCTGCATGGTCGCGCTGGGCAAGTACGCCTCGGGCCTGATGAGCAAGCACGACGACCTCGCCGCCGAACTGCTCGACGCCGGCGAGAACGTGTTCGACCGCGCCTGGCGCCTGCCGCTGTGGGACGAGTACCAGACCCTGCTGGAGTCCAGCTTTGCCGACGTCTACAACATCGGCGGCCGCTGGGCCGGCGCGATCACCGCCGGCTGCTTCCTGGCGCGCTTCGCCGAGGGCCAGCGCTGGGCACACCTGGACATCGCCGGCAGCGCCAGCGATGAAGGCAAGCGCGGCATGGCCACCGGTCGCCCGGTCGGCCTGCTGAGCCAGTGGCTGTTGGACCGCGCGGCCTGATCGCGTGGCGCGCGCGGACTTCTACCTGATCCAGAAGGAGCGGTTCCGCGAGGAGCCTCTGCTGCTCGTCTGCGAACTCGCGCGCAAGGCGCACGATGCCAACCTGTGGACGCTGGTGCTGGCGCGCGATGCCGAACAGGCCGAGCAGATCGACGAGCTGCTGTGGGCGTTCGACGAGGACGCCTACATCCCGCACCAGATCGCCGGCGACGACGAGGACGAACTCGCACCGGTGCTGATCGCCGCGCCCGACACCGACACGCCGATGCGCCCGCTGGTGATCAACCTGCGCGACGAGCCTGTCGGCGATGGCTTCGAGCGCGTGCTCGAAGTGGTGCCGGCCGACGACAGCGCGCGTGGCCCGTTGCGCGAGCGCTGGAAGCAGTACCAGGCACGCGGCCTGGAGCTGAAGAAATACGACATGTAACGCCCTGCGTCATTCCCGCCCTTCGGCCCGCTCAGGACAGGCTCCGGCGGGAATCCAAGGACGTTGAACCCGTAAAACACAAAGTCCATGGATCCCCGCCTTCGCGGGGATGACGGCAAAAGAAACAAAGACTCGGACATGACCGACACCCTCGCCCCCAGCTACGACCCCAAGCAGTTCGAAACCCGCCTGTACGAAGAGTGGGAGCGCAGTGGCGTATTCAAGCCGCGCGGCGAGGGCGAGCCGTACACCATCCTGCTGCCGCCGCCGAACGTCACCGGCACCCTGCACATGGGCCACGCCTTCCAGCACACCCTGCAGGACGCGCTGATCCGCTATCACCGCATGCGCGGCTTTGATGCGCTGTGGCAGATGGGCAGCGACCACGCCGGCATCGCCACCGAGATGGTGGTGGCGCGCAACCTCAGCCGCGACGGCCTGACCCGTGACGACCTCGGCCGCGACGGCTTCATCGAAAAGGTCTGGGAGTGGAAGCAGCACTCCGGCGACACCATCGAGCGGCAGATGCGCCGCCTCGGCACGTCCGGCGACTGGACGCGCAGCGTCTTCACCATGGACCCGATGGCCGCCGACGCGGTGGTCGAGGCGTTCGTGCGCCTGCACGAGCAGGACCTGGTTTACCGTGGGCAAAGGCTGGTCAACTGGGACCCGGTGCTGAAGACCGCGATCTCCGACCTGGAGGTCGTCAACGAGGAGGAAGACGGCTTCCTGTGGTCGATCAGCTACCCGCTCAGCGACGGCAGCGGTGACCTCATCGTCGCCACCACGCGCCCGGAAACCATGCTTGGCGACACCGCGGTCATGGTCCATCCGCAGGACGAGCGCTACGTTCACCTGATCGGCAAGACCGTGACCCTGCCGCTGACCGGCCGGCAGATCCCGGTGATCGCCGACGACTACGTCGACCGCGAGTTCGGCACCGGCGTGGTCAAGGTCACGCCGGCGCACGACTTCAACGACTACCAGGTCGGACAACGTCATGGCCTGCCGCTGATCAACATCTTCACCCATGCCGCCGCGGTCAACGGCAATGCGCCGGAAAAGTACCGCGGGCTGGATCGCTTTGATGCCCGCAAGGCCGTGCTCGCCGACCTCGAAAGCGAAGGCCGCCTGGTCGAGACCAAGCCGCACAAGCTGCAGGTGCCGCGCGGCGACCGCACCGGCCAGGTGATCGAGCCGTACCTGACCGACCAGTGGTTCGTGAAGATGGACGGCCTGGCCAAGCGCGGCCTCGAGCTGGTCGAGAAGGGCGAGGTCAAGCTGGTCCCCGCCAACTGGATCAACACCTACCGCCACTGGATGGAGAACATCCAGGATTGGTGCATCAGCCGCCAGCTGTGGTGGGGCCACCGCATCCCGGCCTGGTACGACGACGACGGCCGCATCTACGTCGGCCGCAACGAGGCCGAGGTGCGCGCGAAGCATGGACTCGGCCACGACGTCGCGCTGTCGCAGGACAGCGACGTGCTCGAGACCTGGTTTTCCTCGCAGCTGTGGCCGTTCTCGACCATGGGCTGGCCCAACCAACAGTTGATGGAAGAACGTGGCTTTGATCGCTACGTGCCGTCGAGCGTACTGGTCACCGGCTTCGACATCATCTTCTTCTGGGTCGCGCGCATGATCATGGCGACCGACCACTTCACCGGCCGCGTACCGTTCAAGGACGTCTACATCCACGGCCTGGTGCGCGATGCGCACGGCCAGAAGATGTCGAAATCAAAGGGCAACGTGCTTGACCCGCTCGACCTGATCGATGGCATCTCGCTCGACGACCTGGTGGCCAAGCGCACCGGCGGCCTGATGCAGCCAAAGATGGCCGAGAAGATCGAGAAGGCCACGCGCAAGGAATTCCCCGAGGGCATCCCGGCCTTCGGTGCCGACGCGCTGCGCTTCACCATCGCCGCGCTGGCCACCCATGGCCGCGACATCAAGTTCGATCTCGGCCGCGCCGAGGGCTACAAGAACTTCTGCAACAAGCTGTGGAACGCGACGCGCTTCGTGCTGATGAACACCGAGGGCTTTGAAATTCCTTCTCCCTCCGGAAGAAGGTGGCGCGAAGCGACGGATGAGGGTTCGGAGAACAGCAACGCCTCCACTTCGCCGCACCCTCACCCCAACCCTTCTCCCGAGGGGAGAGGGGCTCCAAGCCCGAAAACCGACGCCGAGCGCTGGATCCTGGCGCAGTTGGCCAAGACCACGCGCGAGGTCGAGCAGCATTTCGCCGCCTACCGCTTCGACCTGCTGACGCAGGCGCTGTACGAATTCGCCTGGAACGACTTCTGCGACTGGTTCGTCGAGCTGGCGAAGCCCGCCTTGAACGGCGACATCACCACTGATGAAGGCCGCGCGGCCGCCGACAGCACCCGTCACACCCTGCTGTACGTGCTCGAGCGCCTGCTGTCGCTGCTGCATCCGCTGATCCCGTTCGTCACCGAGGAGCTGTGGCAACAGGTCGCGCCGAAGCTCGGCATCAGTGAAACCACGATCATGCTGCGCCCGTACCCGCAGGCCGGCGATTTCGCCACCCAGGACTACGCTGCCGCCGAAGCCGACGTCGAATGGCTCAAGGCGATGGTCACCGCGTTGCGCAAGATCCGCAGCGAGCTCAACGTGGCGCCATCGAAGACGGTGCCGCTGCTGCTGGCCGACTGCAGCCCGGTCGATCGCGCCCGCGTCGCCCGTTTCGACTCGCAGCTGCGCTTCCTGACCAGGCTCGACCGCATCGACGTGCTCGCCGACGCCGGCGCCGCGCCGGCCGCGGCCACCACCCTGGTCGGCGAACTCAAGCTGCTGGTGCCGCTGGCAGGCCTGGTCGACCTCGACGCCGAGCGCACGCGCCTGGACAAGGAACTCAAGCGCGTCGACGGCGAGATCGGCAAGTGCCACGGCAAGCTCGCCAGCGAGACCTTCGTCGCCAACGCACCGGCGGCGGTGGTCGAGCAGGAACGCAAGCGCCTGGCCGACTGGAACCTGCAGCGCGAGGCGCTGGCGACGCAGCGCGCGAAGCTGCAGTAATCGGAACCTCTGCGTAACCCGGGTAAGGCAAAGCCGCACCCGGGGCTTTCAGGCAGCCGCAACCGCCATCCCGGGTGCGGCCTTTGGCCTTACCCGGGCTACTGGCTGCCTGCGACCCTTACGACTCCGGCGGCAGCAGCTCGATCGCCATCACCAGCGCGTCCTCGCGCCCGTCCTTGGCCGGGTAATAGCGCGGGCGGCGGCCGATCTCGTTGAAGCCCTCGGAGTGGTAGAGCGCGATCGCGCCGATGTTGGACGGCCGCACTTCGAGGAACACGCGCTGCGCGCCGCGACCGCGCGCGATCTGCAGCAGCGCCAGCAGCAGCTTGCGGCCATGGCCATGGCCGTGCCGCGCCGGGTCGACGCAGACGTTGAGCACGTGCGCCTCGCCGGCGGCGATGCTCATCAGGAAATAGCCGACGATGCGGCCATCGGCCAGCAGCACCCATGACGGGTAATCGGCGCGCAGGCAGTCGCGGAAGATGCCGACCGTCCACGGGAACTCATAGGCGCGGATCTCGATCGCGTGCACGGCATCGAGATCGTCCTCGCGCATCGGCCGCAGCGCCGGCGATGGCGCGACCAGTCCGGTGTCGACCGCCAGCGCGCTCACCGCGGGCCGACCTGCCGGCGCAGGGCGCGCAAGCGTGGCCACAACGCGCGCTTGGCGGCGGCGTTGCCGCGCAGCGCCGCCGGATCGGGCAGGCCCGCCAGTGCGGCATCGGCCGCCGCGCCGGGCGGCCGCCCGGCGGCGCACAGCAGCGCGCGCCACAACGGGCTGTCGGGTGTCGCCTCGGCGGCGCTACTGCGTGCCATCGGCACCGGATCGGCACTGGCGGTGGTCGCCGATGCCAGCGTCAGCACCGGGTGGCCCAGCGCCCGCAACCATTCGTGCTGCTCCTGGCTCCACAAGGCGCTCATGCCCCGGCCTCCGGCGAAGCCGGCCGATGCAGGCGACGCCAGGCCGCGTAGACCGGGCCGGACAGCGCGTACAGCGTGCCGATTGCCAGCAGCACGCTGGGCGGGTCGATCGCGATCGCGATTACCGCTGCGAGCACCACGATGATGGCCAGGAACGGCACCCGGTCGTGGCGCGGGCCAGCCCCCTTGAAGCTGAAATAGCGCAGGCGGCTGACCATCAGCCCGCCGGCGGCCACCGTCACCGCCAGCGCGGCGTAGCGAAGTTGCTCGCCGGTGTAGCCCAGCTCGTGGAAGGTCCACACGAAACTCGCCACCACGCCGGCCGCGGCCGGACTGGCCAGACCGATGAACCAGCGTTTGTCGACCTGGCCGACCTGCGAGTTGAAGCGCGCCAGCCGCAGCGCCGCGCAGGCCGCGTACAGGAACGCCGCGATCCAGCCGATCTTGCCGGGCATCGCCCCGTCGTACTTCATCGTCACCAGCGCCCAGTGGTACATCACCAGCGCCGGCGCCAGGCCAAAGCTGATCAGGTCGGCCAGCGAGTCGTACTGCACGCCGAACTCGCTCTGGGTGTTGGTCAGGCGCGCGACGCGGCCGTCGACGCCGTCGAGGATCGCGGCGATGAACACCGCGATGCAGGCGTCGTCGAAACGGCCCTGGGTCGCGGCGATGATCGCGTAGAAGCCGGCGAACAGGCCGCCGGTGGTGAACAGGTTCGGCAGCAGGTAGATGCCGCGTCCGCGCGGGCGTGGGGTTTGTTGCGTTTCGTCCATGTTTGGGAGTTTAACGCTTGCCTGCACGCCGACGCGGTGCTGCAATCGGGCTCCCCCGCCCCGCCGTTCCAGTCCGGAGCCTGCCATGTCCCGTATGCCGACCCGCCCGACGCTTCGCCTGCTGCCCGGGCTGCTCGCCGGCCTGTGCCTGGTCTTCGCCCTGCCTGCCTTCGCCGCCAAGGTCTACCAGTGGAAGGACGCCAAGGGCGTCAGCCACTACTCGGACTCGCCACCGCCGGACCAGGCGATCAAGGGGCGCACGATGAACGACAAGGGCGGCAGCGTCGCACCTACCGCGGCCGCCAAGCCGGCGATCAACGCCAACTGCAGCAACGCGCGCAGCAACCTGACCGTGCTCCAGGGCAGTACGACGGTCAACATCGACGAGGACAAGGACGGCAAGCCCGATCGCGCCCTCAACGACAGCGAGCGCGCCAACCGCACCACCCTGGCCGAGGCGCAGATCAAGACCTATTGCGAAGGCGCGAGCGTCGCCAGCGGCGCCTGATCGCAACGCAGGCCGGGGCGAACCCGGCCCCCCACGCCGGACCTGACCCACACATACGCCTGCAAACGGCGATGGCTGGCGCGGTTGCCATGCCCGCGGCGCCGGCAGCCCGCGCCGCGCATGGCAAAATGCCCGCTTCCCTACGTCCGAAGCCGAGCCGATGCGCCTGTCGCAGTTCCATCTCCACACCAGCAAGGAAACCCCCGCCGAGGCCGAAATCATCAGTCACAAGCTGATGCTCAAGGCCGGCATGATCCGCAAGCTCGCCGCCGGCCTGTACACCTGGTCGCCGCTGGGCCTGCGCGTGCTGCGCAAGGTCGAGCGCGCCGTGCGCGAGGAGATGGACGCCAGCGGCGCGGTCGAACTGCTGATGCCGACCATCCAGCCGCAGGGACTGTGGGAGGAAACCGGCCGTTGGGAGAAGTTCGGCGGCCAGCTGCTCAAGATCAAGGACCGCAAGGAGGCCGGCTACTGCTACGGCCCGACCGCCGAGGAGGTCATCACCGACTTCGCGCGCCAGGAGCTGTCCAGCTACAAGCAGCTGCCGGTCAATTTCTACAACATCCAGACCAAGTTCCGCGACGAGATCCGCCCGCGTTTCGGCGTGATGCGCGCGCGCGAGTTCCTGATGAAGGACGCGTACTCGTTCCATGTCGACGACGAATCGCTCGCCGCCGAATACCAGAACATGTACGACACCTACGGCCGCATCTTCACCCGCCTGGGTCTGAAGTTCCGCGCCGTGGCCGCCGACACCGGCGCGATCGGCGGCAGCGCCTCGCACGAATTCCAGGTGCTGGCCGACTCCGGCGAGGACGCGATCTTTTTCTCCACCGGTTCGGACTACGCCGCCAACGTCGAGCTGGCCGAGGCCGTCGCGCCCGGCCCGCGCGCCGCGGCGGCGGAGGCGCTGCGCAAGGTCGACACGCCGACGCAGAAGACCTGCGAAGACGTTGCCGCGCTGATGGGCATCGACCTGCAGCGCACGGTCAAGTCGGTGGCGGTGATGGGCGTCGATGCCGACGGCAACGCCCGGTTCGTGCTGGCGCTGGTGCGCGGCGACCACGTCGTCAACGAGATCAAGCTGTCCAAGCTCGCGGGCCTGGCCGAATACCGCTTGGCCACCGAAGCAGAAATCGACGCGCACCTGGGCAGTGAACCCGGCTTCCTCGGCCCGGTACTTGTTGGCGGCGCCAAGAGCGCCACCGGGAATCCGAAGCAGGCCATCGGCATCGTCGCCGACCGCAGCGTCGCGGCGATGGCGGACTTCGTCGTCGGCGCCAACGAGGCCGGTTACCACCTCGCCGGTGTCAACTGGGGCCGTGACCTGGCCGAACCGGACGTTGTGGCCGACATCCGCAACGTCGTCGAAGGCGATCCTTCGCCCGACGGCCGCGGCACGCTCGCCATCGCCCGCGGCATCGAGGTCGGCCACGTGTTCGCGCTTGGCCGCAAGTACTCCGAGGCGATGAAGTTGACCGTGCTCGACGCCAACGGCAAGGCGGTGATGCCGGCGATGGGCTGCTACGGCATCGGCGTGTCGCGGATCGTGGCCGCCGCCATCGAGCAGAACTTTGATGCCAACGGCATCGTCTGGCCCGAGGCGATGGCGCCGTGGCAGGCGGTGGTGTGCGTGATCAATCCGAAAAACGATGCCGCCGTGACCGCAGCCGCCGACGCGCTTTACCGCGAGCTCAATGCCGCCGGCGTGGAAACCGCGCTCGACGACCGCGGCCTGCGCCCGGGCGCGATGTTCGCCGATATCGAACTGATCGGGATCCCGCACCGGATCGTGGTCTCCGAGCGCGGCCTGGCCGCCGGCACGTTCGAATACCGCCACCGCCGCGCCAGCGAAGCGGAAAATATCGACCACGCCGGCGTGTTCGCCAGATTCGGCAAATGATTTGATGCCGGCTCGGCAGTTAATGCATTAACTGTCATATACGCCGCATTTACGACAACAGTATCGCGGGATTATGATCCCGCGATCCGCCATGGACTGGCCGATATTACTCCCCACAGTTTCGGAGGTTTCATGTCGATCGATATCACCTCGTTGTCCGCGAAAGAACTCGAATCGCTGATCAATCAGGCCAAGAAGCGCAAGAGCACGCTGAACAAGCGCAAGCCGATCGCCGTGGTCCGCAAGAAATTGACCCAGCTGGCCAAGGCCGAGGGCTACAGCGTCGCCGAGCTGTTCGGCGGCGCGGCGCCGGCGCGCAGTGCGGGCAAACCCGCCAAGGCGGCAGCCAGGAAAGGCCGCAAGCCGCTGGGCAAGGTCGCGCCCAAGTACCGCAACCCGGCCAATGCCGCCGAGACCTGGACCGGCCGCGGCAAGCAGCCGCGCTGGCTGGCTGCCCATACCAGCGGTGGGCGCAAGCTTGAGGATTTCCTGATCCAGTAATCGACCGCGGGTTATCCGCCGATTCGATGCAGAACGCCGGCCCTGTGCCGGCGTTTTTGTCTGGACTACAGATTACGCCTGGCCGGCAATAACAGGTTACCGAACAGCAGGCCGGCGATCAGCGCCAGCAGGATATTCAGCACCGCCAGCAACGCCACCTGCCCGGCATCGACGTCCTGCTGCTGGATCAACGTGAGCAGGCCACGCAGGCTGGCACTGCCGGGCACCAGCATGATGATGCCGGGCACGCGGATGATCGCGCCCGGGCGGTGCCACCAGCGCGCATAGGCGTTACCGGCCGCGGTCAATACCAGTGCGGCCAGGAAAATACCGGCCGGACTGCCGAAGGTCTGCCCGCCGAAACGCGAGATCAGGTAACCGCCCGCCGCCGCCGCCATCACCTTCGGGTAATCGCGGCGCTGCGCGCGGAACAGCACGGCGAACGCGAACGCCGCCACCATCAGCGCGGCCCATTCCACCCACTCCGACTGTGGCCGCGAGGCGCGTACCTGCGGCTGCAGGCCGAGCAGATCGGCCAGGTACAACGCGATCACCGTGCCGACCGCGAGCTTGAGCACGGTGGTCACCGCACCGGCGAAACGCGCGGTGCCCGAGACCAGGTGCTGGCTGGTGAGCTCGTTGACCGCGTTGGTCAACGCCATGCCCGGCAGCAGCACGATCAGCGAGGCGATGATCACCGTGTTCTGGTTGAGCGGCGCGACGTAGTCGGCGACCAGGATCGTCACGCCGGCGGCGAACATCGCCGTCACCGCCTCCAGTGCTTCCTTGAAGCGCGGCCGCGACTCGGACAGGTGCACGAACAAACCGATCAGCAGGCCGTTGATGCCGGCCACGCCGATGTCCAGCCACGGCAGGCGCAGCACGCCGGCGATCGCGGTCGCGGCCAGGCCATAGCCGAGCACCTGCATCGCGCGGTAACGCGCGCTCGGCGGACGGTCGAGCGCGCTCATCGCCGCGTGTGCCTCGGCCAGACCCAGATGGCCGGCCATCACCTCCTCGGCGATGCGGTCGGTCTCGGCCAGGCGGTACAGGTCGTTCTCGCCCGGCGGCAGGCGGATGACGCGGGTGGTGTCGCTCTCGCCGGGCGCGCGTTGCGGGTCGCTGAAGGTCAGGATCATGCCGGTCGGGTTCGACCACGGCTCGCACTCCAGACGCAGCTTCTGCGCGACCGCACTGATCGCGCCTTCCAGCCGCTGCGCGGTGGTGCCGTAGGCGTGCAGGCGCTCGGCCAGCTCGATCACGAAGCCGATGCGTGCGGCGTAACTGGCGGCGCTCAGGGGCATGGGGGTCGACATCCGCGATAGCATCGCATGCGCTCGCGGCCGGTGGCAGCGGGGCGATCGGGATTCGCGACCGGTGCACCATGGTCTTCGGCAAGGTCTGAACAACTCTGCTTTTGTCCGTCATTCCCGCGAAGGCGGGAACCCAGTGTCTTTGAGCTCAACAGATGAAGTCGCTGGATCCCCGCTTTCGCGGGGATGACGACAATTGTCAGACGTTCCTTAGCTTTGCGTTTCGCCAATGCGCGAGCCAGCGGTGCGCAAGCGCATCGGCATCGTTACGCGCGCCGATGCCATCCATGGCGGCACACTTCCGGCTTCGGACACCCCGGCCTGGCTTGCCTACCCTGCGCAGCGCGCGGGGCGTTCAGCCATGGCCAGGCGTTCGTCGACGCGCGAGCCAGCGGATCGCAAGCGCACTCGCTTCGTTGGGTGAACTCGATGTCATCCATGGCGACACACTTCCGGCTTCGGATACCCCAGCCCGGCCATCCATGGCCGGGCGTTCGCCGATGCGCGAGCCAGTGGCTCGCAAGCACATCGGCTCACCCTGTATCCTCGCGTTCGAGGCCTTATGACCGTATCGAACGCGCACACGCCGCAGATCGCCACCGATGGCCCCGCGCCTTCGCGGCTGCGTCTGTCCGGGCGCTGGACCCTCGAATACGCCACCCAGATCGGCGAAGCCCTCACCGCGGCGCCACGCGAGGTCGGCACCATCGACGCGACGACGGTCGAACGACTGGACTCGGTCGGCGTGCTGCAGCTGATGCGCTTCGCCCGCCGCCGCGACCTCGACTTCAACACCTTCACTTTCCACGACAACCACCGCGCCCTGGTCAGTGCGATCGAAGACGTCGCCGACGATCGCCCGAAGAAGAAGCGCGAGTACGGCGTCGGCGCAGCGCTGGCGCGCCTCGGCCATGCGGTCACCGACAACTGGAAAGAGTTCCTGGCGCTGCTGGCGTTCTTCGGCGAAACGCTGGTCAAGCTGCTGCGCATGTTCAAGGAGCCGGGCCGGTTCCGCCCGACCGCGACCGTGCACCACATGGAGCAGGTCGGCCTGGACGCGGTGCCGTTGATCGCGCTGCTGTGCTACCTGGTCGGCGCGGTGGTGGCCTTCCTCGGCGCGACCGTGCTGCGCGATTTCGGCGCGGTGATCTTCGTGGTCGAGCTGGTCAGCATCTCGTTCCTGCGCGAGTTCGCGGTGCTGCTGACCGCGATCGTGCTGGCCGGGCGCACCGCCAGCGCTTTCACCGCGCAGATCGGCGCGATGGTCAGTCGCGAGGAGGTCGATGCGATCCGCACCCTCGGCATGGACCCGATCGACCTGCTGGTGATCCCGCGCATGCTGGCGCTGCTGGTGATGCTGCCGCTGCTGACCTTCATCGGCATGATCTTCGGTCTGATTGGCGGTCTCACCGTCGGCGCCTACAGCCTCGACATCCCGCCGCCGCAGTACCTGGCGCGGATGCACGAGACCATGGAGCTGCGCCATTTCCTGGTCGGCATGGCCAAGGCGCCGGTGTTCGCGTTGTTGATCAGCCTGATCGGCTGCCTCGAGGGTCTGCAGGTCCAAGGCACCGCGCAATCGGTCGGCGAGCGCACCACCTCCAGCGTGGTGCAGGCGATCTCGCTGGTGATCGTGCTCGATGCGTTCTTCGCGATCTGGTTCATGGAGATGGGGTTCTGAACACGTCTCCCACCCTGCACGATCCGCACGACACCAGCACCGATGCCACCTCGCTCGGCACGCCGATCATTCGGGTGCGCGGCCTGGTCAACCGCTTCGGCGAGCAGGTCGTGCACGACGGTGTCGACCTGGACGTGCGGCCGGGCGAGATCCTCGGCGTGGTCGGCGGCTCGGGCACCGGCAAGTCGGTGCTGATGCGTTCGATCATCGGGCTGCGCCGGCCGGACGAAGGCGAGATCGAGGTGCTCGGCATCGACGCGCGCAGCGACGACGCCGGGCAGCGCCGCGCGATCGAACGCAACACCGGCGTGCTGTTCCAGGACGGCGCGCTGTTCTCGTCATTGACCGTGGGCGAGAACGTGCAGGTGCCGCTCAAGGAGTACCACAGCGACCTGGCCGACTCGCTGCGCTACGAGCTGGCGCTGCTGAAGGTCAAGCTCGCCGGCCTGCCCGCCGACGCACTCAACAAGCTGCCGTCGCAGCTGTCCGGCGGCATGCGCAAACGCGCCGGCCTGGCGCGTGCGCTGGCGCTGGACCCGCCGCTGCTGTTCCTCGACGAACCCACCGCCGGCCTCGACCCGATCGGCGCGGCCGCATTCGACCGGTTGATCCGCACTTTGCAGCAGGCCCTGGGCCTGACCGTGTTCCTGATCACACACGACCTCGACACGCTATACGCTATCTGTGACCGCGTTGCGGTGCTGGCGGACCGCAAGGTGATCGTCTGCGCGCCTCTGCCCGAGGTCGAGCGCTTCGACCACCCCTGGGTACAGGAATATTTCCACGGTCCGCGCGCGCGCGCCGCGCAGCAGTCCGGGAATCGGGATTCGGAAATCGGAAATCGATGAAACCGCGAACCCTATTCCGGCTCGATGCCTGCGCCACCATGCAGTCGGCTTGCCGACAGGAGTGATCCGCCAATGAACCGCGACTCCCGATTCCCGACTCCCCATTCCCGGCCCTAGCCATGGAAACCAAGGCCAATTACGTCCTCATCGGTGCGTTCACCATCCTGGTGACGCTGTTCCTGCTGCTGTTCGCGCTGTGGGCGGCCAAGTACACGTCGGAGAAGGACTGGCGCAACTACGCGGTGATCTTCAACGAGCCGGTGACCGGCCTCAGCGAAGGCGGCTCGGTGCAGTACAACGGCATCTCGGTCGGCACCGTGCAGACCCTGCGCCTGGCCCCGGACGACCCGCGCCGGGTGATCGCGCTGCTGCGCCTGCAATCCGACGCGCCGATCAAGACCGACACCCGTGCCAAGCTGTCGATCCAGGGCATCACCGGCAGTCCCTTCATCCAGCTCACCGGTGGCAACCCCGGCAGCCCGCCGCTGGCCAATGTCGACCGGCGCGAAGTGCCGGTGATCCAGACCGAGGCCTCGGCGCTGCAGAACATCGCCGACACCGCCAACCGCCTGGTGGCGCGCCTGGACCAGGTGCTCAGCGACGAGAACGTCAAGCGGGTGTCCAACACCCTGGCCAACATCGAGGCGATGACCGGCTCGATTGCCGACCAGCGCGAGGACCTGCGCGCCCTGATCGTCAATGCGCGCAAGTCGAGCGAGCAGCTTACGACCACGCTCGACACCACCAACCGCGCGGTGGAGAACGTCGACCGCGAGCTGGTTGCCAAGCTGCCGGGGCTGATCGCCAAACTCGACAGCACGCTGACGCGGCTGGATTCAGCAGCCAACAACGCCAACGGCATCCTCGACGACAACCGCACCGCCATCCGCAGCTTCGCCCACGACGGGCTGTCGCAGCTGGGCCCGACGCTGGGCGAGCTGCGTTCGCTGGTGCGCGACCTGCGCCGGCTGAGCGATCGCCTCGAAGGCAGCCCGACCCGGTTCCTGCTCGGCCGCGACGCCCCCAAGGAGTTCGAACCGCAATGACGACGCGTCAGATGTCCTGCTCCCGGCCATGGCGGCGTACGCTCGGTACCGCACTCGCGCTGCTGGCCCTGGCCGGCTGCTCGATCCTCAGCGACAAGCCCAGCGATCGCAGCACCACTTACATCCTCGACCCGCGCGTGCCGGCGGACCCGACATGGCCATCGGCGCAATGGCAGTTGGCGCTCACCTCGCCGGAAGCCTCGCGCACCATCGACAGCCTGCGCATCGCGGTGCGGCCGGTGCCGAACGAGATCCAGGCCTACAAGGGCGCCCGCTGGTCGCGCCTGCCCAGCGGCATGCTGGAAGACACGGTGCTGCGTGCACTCGAGGATTCCGGGCGCATCCCGGCCGTGGCGCGCCAGGGCACCGGCGTCGGCGCGCAGTACAAGCTGGTGATGGAAATCCGCCGCTTTGAATCCGACTACGCCGGCACCGCCGCGCCGGTCGCCACGATCGAGGTCGTCGCCAAACTGCTGCACAACCAGGACCAGCAGATCGTCGCGACACGCACCTTCGAGCAGAAGCAGCCGCCGCGCAGCAGCGCCGTGCCGGACGTGGTGGTGGCCTTCGAGCAGGCCCTGGGCACGATGAGCCACGACATCACCGGCTGGACGCTGGCCAGCGGCAACGCCCACGAGGCCACGCACCGGCGCTGAACCAACCCGGATCAGCGCGGCTGCAGGCGCCGGAACGTGAGGTTGAGGCGCTCGCCCACCGGCCGCGCGGTACGCGGCAGGGCGTGACGGTAGCAGCGCTGGGTCGGCCCGGACATCACCAGCAGGCTGCCGTTGGGCAGGTCCAGCGTCAGGCGCTGCTCGGGCCGCTGACGGTGCTTGAGCGCGAAACGTCGTGTGGCACCCAGACTCAACGAGGCGATCACCGGTGCCGGCCCCAGTTCGGGCTCGTCGTCGCTGTGCCAGCCCATCGCATCGCGGCCGTCACGGTAGCGGTTGGCCAGCACGCTGTTGAAGTCGCCACCCAACGCCTGCGCCAGCCGCTCGCGCACGGGCTGCAGGGCCGCCGGCCAGGGGCGCGGCTCGAACACGACGCCGGAATAGCGGTAGGCCGTGCCCGGATCGCCGATCCAGCAGCTCAGCCGCGGCGAAGCGACCTCACGTCCGAACAAGCGGATGCTATGCACCTCCCAGGCGATCCGCACGTGCAATGCCTGCCGCAGCGCGTCGGCCTCGTCCGGCGCCAGCCAATGCGGGTCGAAGGCCAGCGCGGCATCGTCCAGCGGCAGCGGA
This sequence comes from Lysobacter cavernae, assembly GCF_042648505.1. Taxonomy (NCBI): domain Bacteria; kingdom Pseudomonadati; phylum Pseudomonadota; class Gammaproteobacteria; order Lysobacterales; family Lysobacteraceae; genus Lysobacter; species Lysobacter cavernae. Next base: position 231,606 of record NZ_JBHRXK010000004.1, on the reverse strand, counting down.
ATCAGGGCCATACGCCCACGCTAGCACGGCGATTTGCCGCCCCTGCCGCAACCCGCGACAATTCACGGTTGTAGTCAGCCGCCCGCCGTGGAGCCGCCAGCATGAGCCAACCCGACAACACCGCCATCGAACGCGACGTGATGGAGTACGACGTCGTCACGGTGGGTGCTGGCCCGGCCGGCCTGGCGTTCGCGATCCGCCTCAAGCAACTCGACCCGGCCATCTCGGTGTGTGTGATCGAGAAGGCGAGCACGATCGGCGCGCAGATCCTTTCCGGCGCGGTGATCGAGACCGGCCCACTCGACGCGCTGCTGCCGAACTGGCGCGACAACCCGCCGCCGATCTGCGTGCCGGCCACCGACGACGAGTTCTGGCTGCTCAGCAAGACCGGCGGCCGCAAGCTGCCGGTGCCGCCGGGCATGCACAACCGCGGCAACGTCATCGTCAGCCTCGGCGCGATGTGCGCGTGGCTGGCGCCGCAGGCCGAAGCACTGGGCGTGGAGATCTACCCCGGCTTCGCCGCCGCCGAGACGCTGCACGATACCGACGGTGCCGTGATCGGCGTGCGCATCGGCGACATGGGCGTGGCCAAGGACGGATCGCACAAGCCCGGCTACACCGCCGGCATCGACATCCACGCCAAGGTCACCGTGCTCGCCGAAGGCGCGCGCGGCCACCTCACCAAGCGGCTAATCAAGCAGTTCCAGCTCGATGCCGACAGCGACCCGCAGGGGTATTCGATCGGCATCAAGGAGCTTTGGCAGGTGCCCGAAGACCGTGTCTCGCCGGGCAAGATCGTGCACAGCTTCGGCTGGCCGGCCGACAGCAAAACCTACGGCGGCAGCTTCCTGTATCACCTGGACAAGGGCCGGATCGCGCTCGGTTATGTCAGCGGGCTCGACTACCAGGACCCGGAATACAAGCCGTGGGAAGCCTTCCAGCAATGGAAGAACCACCCGATGATCAAGCCGCTGCTCGAAGGCGGCAGCATCGTCTCGGGCGGCGCGCGCGCGATCGTCACCGGCGGCTGGCAGTCACTGCCCAGGGTCGAGATGCCCGGCGCGCTGCTGATCGGCGACACCGCCGGCCTGTTGAACGTACCCAAGGTGAAAGGCACCCACCAGGCGATCCGCAGCGGCATGCTCGCCGCCGAGCACCTGGTGCAATCGCAGCTGTCGCCCGTTGGCTTCGACGCCAAGCTGCGCGCCTCCGCGGCGATGGCCGAGCTGAAGAAGGTCCGCAACATCAAGCCCGGCTTCAAGCGCGGCCTGTGGTTCGGCATGCTCAATGCGGCTTGGGAAACCATCACTGGCGGCCGCTCGCCATGGACGCTGAAGAACAAACCGGACTGGTCGTCGCTGGACAAGCTCGGCACGCACGAGCAGCCCAAGCGCGATTACGTCGATCGCACCCTCGCCCCGCGTGACCGCCTCGCCAGCGTCTACTTCGCAGCGACCGAACACGACGAAGACCAGCCGGTGCACCTGAAAGTACGCGACACCTCGATCTGCGTGACCCGCTGCGTCGAGGAGTACGACAACCCCTGCACCCGTTTCTGTCCCGCCGCGGTGTACGAGATCGTCACCGACGAAGCGGGCAAGCGCCTGCAGATCAACGCCGCCAACTGCGTGCACTGCAAGACCTGCGACATCAAGGACCCCTACGAGATCATCGACTGGGTGACGCCGGAAGGTGGTTCGGGGCCGAATTACCAGAACCTGTAACGTCAAGGCGCTGGAGTGCGGCCCGCGCCATCGGTGGCCGTGACCGTGATTGCCCGGCATCGTCCAGGCAAGACCGAAGCCTGACCGCTAGTAGCGCTGATCCCGATGCCACCGCCAGGCCGTGGCGATGATCTCGTCCATGCCGGTATAGACGGGCTCCCAGCCCAGCTGCTCCCGCGCCTTGGCGCTCGAGGCCACCAGTACCGCCGGATCACCGGCGCGGCGCGGCGCCCGCTCGAACTCGATGCGCGCGCCGGTCACGCGCTGCGCGGATTCGATCACCTCGAGCACGGAGAATCCGCAGCCATTGCCCAGATTGAAGGCGTGCGCTCCGGTGTGCGCGCGCATGAACTGCAGCGCACACAAATGGGCCGAAGTCAGGTCATTGACGTGGATATAGTCGCGGACACAGGTGCCGTCGGCCGTGGGGTAATCCGTTCCGAACACCTTCAACCCATCGCCCCTGCCGAGCACGGAACGCAGCACGTTCGGAATCAGATGCGTTTCCGGCTGGTGGGATTCGCCGATGTCGCCATCCGGGTCTGCACCAGCAGCGTTGAAATAGCGTAGGGTCACCGAACGCAAGCCGTAAGCCGATGCCGCATCGGCCAGCATCCGTTCGACCATCAGCTTGCTCGCCCCGTACGGATTGATCGGCACCGTCGGATGGGTTTCATCGATCACATCGGACTGCGGCTGCCCGAAGATCGCCGCCGTCGAGGAAAACACCAGTTTGTCGACACCGGCACGGCGCATCGCGTCGAGCAGGTTCAAGGTGCCTGCGACATTGTTCTGGTAATAGGCATTGGGCTCGCTCATCGACTCGCTCACCAGCGAACGCGCGCAGAAATGCATCACCGCATCGACGGAATGATGCTCAAAGGCCTGCAGCAGCGCGCGTGAATCAAGCAAATCGCCCTGCACCAACGGCAGGCCGGGAATGGACTCCGGGTGTCCGGTCGACAAGTTGTCGAAGATCACGGCCTCGTGACCGTTCGCGACAAGCGTGCGCACCATGTGCGAGCCGATATAGCCCGCGCCGCCGCAAACCAGGATCTTCACTTAAGGAGTCCTTCGCTGTCCCGAGGCCGATCAGACCTCGACCAGAGTCACGCCGGTCTTTTCCCTGAGGTCGTTCTCGCTGACCTCCGGCGCCAGCTCGATCAAGCGCAGGCCCTGCGGTGTGACATCCAGCACCGCCAGCTCGGTGATGATGCGGTTGACCACCCCCACACCAGTCAGTGGCAGCGTGCATTCGGACAGTATCTTGTGCTCACCGCCCTTGGCGGTGTGCTCCATCAGCACGACGACGCGCTTGACGCCGGCAACCAGGTCCATCGCCCCGCCCATGCCTTTGACCATCTTGCCGGGCACCATCCAGTTGGCCAGATCGCCCTTGTCGGTCACCTGCATCGCACCCAGGATCGCCAGGTCGATGTGGCCGCCGCGGATCATCGCGAAGGAATCGTGGCTGCCGAAATAGCTGGCGCCCGCCCGCGCCGTCACGGTCTGTTTGCCGGCGTTGATCAGGTCGGCGTCGACCTCGGCATCAAGCGGGAACGGGCCGATACCGAGCAGACCGTTCTCGCTCTGCAGCCACACGTCCATGCCCTCGGGAATGAAGTTGGCCACCAGCGTCGGTAGGCCAATGCCGAGATTGACGTAGGCGCCGTCGGTGAGTTCCTGCGCGGCGCGTTGCGCCATCTGGTCGCGGGTCCAGGGCATGTCGTGGTTCCTTGAAGGGTTCGGCGGCGCTTACGCGGCGCGCACGGTGCGTTGTTCGATGCGCTTTTCGGGGGTCGCATTGAGCACGATGCGATCGACATAGATGCCCGGAAGATGCACATGATCGGGATCGATCGCGCCGATCTCGACGATCTGCTCGGCTTCGACAATGCAGACATTGCCGGCCATCGCGCAGGCCGGATTGAAGTTGCGCGCGGTCTTGCGGAACACCAGGTTGCCGGCCCGGTCCGCCTTCCACGCCTTGACCAGTGACACGTCGGCCTTGAGCGCGGTTTCCATCACGTAATGGTGGCCATCGAACTCGCGCGTCTCCTTGCCTTCGGCCACGACCGTGCCGTAGCCGGTGCGGGTGAAGAACGCCGGGATGCCGGCGCCACCGGCGCGCAGGCGCTCGGCCAACGTGCCTTGCGGGTTGAACTCGAGTTCGAGCTCGCCCGACAGGAACTGGCGCTCGAACTCCTTGTTCTCGCCGACATACGACGAAATCATCTTCCTGATCTGCCGAGTCTCCAGCAGCAGGCCGAGGCCGAAACCGTCGACGCCGGCGTTGTTGGAGATCGCGGTCAGGTCCTTGACCCCGGAATCGCGCAAGGCCGCGATCAGTGCTTCCGGGATGCCACACAGGCCGAAGCCGCCGACGGCGAGCGTCTGTCCGTCGGCGACGACTCCGGCGAGCGCCTCGCGTGCGCTGGGGAACACCTTGTTCTTGGGCGCCTTGTTCTTATGGGTCGCGCCGGCTGGCGTCGCGGCAATGGCCTGGGCCATGGAAGACTCCGTATCGGGAGAGAGCTGCGGGATTCGGGACTGCGAAACCCCTGCAGTTTACCGTGCCGGCCCGGCACGGCCACCGTACCTTCGGGCATGCCCTGCGCGACCCAGACACCGCGGCTGCGTCTAGACTGCGCCCATGCCCAGTCTTGCCCTTGCCACCGCGATTGTCGCCGCTGGACTCGACGACGATCTCATCCCCCTGCTCGATGCCTGCGCGCGCGCCGGCATTCACGCTCAGGCGCGCGCCTGGGACGACCCGACCGTGGCATGGGGACGATTCGACGCGGTGCTGCTGCGCTCGACCTGGGACTACACCACCCGCCTGCCCGAGTTTCTTGATTGGTGCGAGCGCATTTCGGCGCAGACGCGATTGATCAATCCACTGCACGTGATTGCATGGAATACCGACAAGCATTACCTCGCCGATCTGGCAGCAGCCGGCATTCCCATTGTTCCGACGCGCTTTGTCGAACCGGACGAGGAGCCGTTGCCGACCTTGCGGGCCTTTCTCGCCGAGTACGCCGATGCCGGGGAGTTCGTGGTCAAGCCGGCGGTCGGCGCCGGCTCTTCCGACACCCAGCGTTACGCCCGCGGACAGGAATTCGGCGCCACCAATCACCTCAGGCGCCTGCTCGAGGCCGGACGCAGCGCGCTGCTGCAACCGTACCTGGCATCGGTCGACCGCGATGGCGAAACGGCGCTGATGTATTTCGGCGGCCGCTTCAGCCACGCCATCCGCAAAGGCGCCTTGTTACAGCGCGACGAGGGCCCCACCCCGCACCTGTTGACCGCAGAAACCATCGTGCCGCGCACGCCGGGCAATGACGAGGTCGCCCTCGCCGAACGCGTGCTTGCCGTGGCTGCACAGGCACTGGGTCTCGACGCACCGCTGAACTATGCACGCGTCGACCTGATCCGCGCCCACGACGGCAGGCCGCAGCTGCTCGAACTGGAGTTGTGCGAGCCGTCGCTGTTCTTCGAACACGCCGCCAGCAGCGCGGACCGTTTCGCCACGCTGCTGATGCGGACGCTGGGAGCAAGCGCCCGCACCGGTTAGGCCTCAGGAACGTCCGTACACGTCCTCGAGCCGGACGATGTCGTCCTCGCCCAGGTAATGGCCCGACTGCACCTCGATCAGCTCGACCGGCTCGCTGCCGCGGTTGCGCAGGCGATGCACGCTGCCAAGCGGGATGTAGGTGCTCTGGTTCTCGTGCAGGTCGAACACCTTGTCGTCGCAGGTGACCTCGGCTACTCCCGACACGACCACCCAGTGCTCGGCGCGATGAGCATGCTTCTGCAGGCTCAACGCGGCACCCGGCTTGACCACAATCCGCTTCACCTGGAACCGCGCACCCACGCCAATCGAATCGTAACTGCCCCAGGGGCGGTAGACCTTGCGGTGGAACAAATGCTCCTGGCGACCGGCGGCCTTGAGGCGATCGACCACGGCCTTGACGTCCTGCACCCGGTCCTTGCGCGCGACCAGCGTGGCGTCGGCGGTGTCGACGATGACCAGATCCTCGACCCCGATGGTGGCGATCATCCGCCGCTCCGAGGCACGTACCAGGCTGTCGCGCGTGTCGACCGCGATCACGTCGCCTTCGTAGCGATTGCCGTCGTCGTCGCGCTGCGCCACCGACCACAGCGACGACCACGAGCCGATGTCGCTCCAGCCGCAGCGGACCGGAACCACGGCGGCGCGGTCGGTTTTCTCCATGACCGCGTAATCGATCGAATCGCTGGGGCTGGCGGCAAGTGCATCGTGACCGACGCGGATGAAATCCAGATCGGACGTGGAAGCCGCCATGGCGGCCTGTGCCGCCTCCAGAACCGTCGGTGCATGGCGCGCCAGCTCATCGAGATAACGCTGCGCGCGGAACAGGAACATGCCCGAGTTCCAGGCGTAGGTGCCTTCGACCAGATACCCCTCGGCCGTAGCCAGGTCCGGCTTTTCGACGAAGCGCTGCACCCGGTAGCCGCCATCGCCCAGTGACTCGCCACGCAGGATGTAGCCGTAGCCGGTTTCGGCGTACTCAGGCGTGATGCCGAAGGTGACCAGCCAATCCTGTTCGGCCAGGCTGGTGGCGGCCTCGACTGCACTGCGGAAGGCGACCTCGTCCTCGATCAGGTGATCGGCCGGCATCACCAGCAAGGTCGCCGCAGGATCGCGCGCCAGCACATGCAAGGCAGCCAGGGCGATCGCCGGCGCAGTACTGCGCGCGACCGGCTCCAGCAGGATGCCGCCGCTGGCGACGCCGATGCCCTGCAGTTGCTCGCCGACCATGAAGCGATGGTCCTCGCTGCACACGGTCACCGGCGCCTGCGCGCCAGGAAGCTTGCTGGCCCGCAGGACGGTCTCCTGGTACAGCGAGTGATCGCCGATCAGGGCAAGGAACTGCTTGGGCTGGTTCTGCCGCGACAACGGCCACAGCCGGGTCCCGCTGCCGCCGCTGAGAATGACCGGATGAAGCATTTCGACTCCGCATGGATAGAGCGGCCTGAAGGGTACCGGATCGGGCTTCGAATCTCCTCGGCTCCCATTTTCCTTGCCCATACTTGCCCATATACCTGCAAAACGTAATCGGCGACCAACCGACGACAGACCGGGTCAGGTACGGACGTCGGCACCGTGCGCCTGCGTAGGGGGCGGCTCTCGGCTAGAATTGGCGGCTCTCGGCCCAATCGGCCGCGCAACTCCACAGGACCCCCGAACGATGAAGATCCTCGTCGGTTACAAGCGCGTGGTGGACTTCAATGTCCGCATCCAGGTCAAGCCGGACGGCTCCGGCGTGGTCACCGACGGCGTCAAGCTGTCGCCCAACCCGTTCGACGAAATCGCCCTGGAAGAAGCCCTGCGCCTGCGCGACAAGGGCATCGCCACCGAGGTCGTGGTCGCCACGATCGCCCCCGCCGACGCCCAGGCGCACCTGCGAAACGGCCTGGCCATGGGCGCCAACCGCGCCATCCACGTGGTCAGCGACGCCCCGATCCAGCCACTGACAGCCGCCCGCACCCTGCTCAAGCTGATCGAGAAGGAGCAGCCGGACCTGGTGATCCTGGGCAAGCAGGCCATCGACGACGACGCCAACCAGACCGGGCAGATGCTGGCCACGCTGTGGGGCCGCCCGCAGGCTACTTTCGCCTCGAAACTTGAGGTCGCCGACGGAAAGGCCACCGTCACCCGCGAAGTCGACGCCGGCCTGGAAACGCTGGAAGTCGATCTGCCGGCCGTGGTCACCACCGACCTGCGCCTGAACGAGCCACGCTTCATCAAGCTGCCCGACATCATGAAGGCCAAGAGCAAGCCGCTGGAGTCGATCAATTTCGCCGATCTCGGCGTCGACACCGGCGACACCCTCAAGACCACCCACTACGCCGCGCCGGCCAAGCGCAGCCGCGGCGTGATGGTCAAGGACGCGGCTGAACTGGTTGCCGCACTCAAGCAGAAAGGCCTGCTTTGACGCTCGTCATTCCCGCGAAGGCGGGAATCCAGCGACTTTGTCGCCATCCAAACCAAAGACACTGGGTTCCCGGCTACGCGGGAACGACGGAACAAGGGAACTAGACATGTCCAAAGTCCTCATCGTCGCCGAACATCTGGACGGCAAGCTCAACGCCTCCACCGCCAAGTGCGTGTCCGCCGCGCAGGTGCTCAAGCCCGAGTCCATCGACATCGTCGTGCTGGCGGCCGACCCCGTCGTCGTCGCCGCGCAGGCCGCGCAGATCGCTGGCGTCGGCAAGGTACTGACCGTCGCCAATGCCGCCAACGCCCATGCCATCGCCCAGGTGCTGGCACCGCAGGTGGCCAAGGCCGCCGCCGGCTACAGCCACGTATTCGGCCCCAGCACCACCTTCGGCAAGGACCTGATGCCGTGCGTGGCCGCCCTGCTTGGCGTGGCCCAGGTGTCGGACGTGATGGCGGTGGAAGGCTCCCACACCTTCAAGCGCCCGATCTACGCCGGCAATGCGATCATCACCGTCGAGGCCCCGGCCGACCACGCCGTGGTCGCGACCGTGCGCACCGCCTCCTGGCCGGAAGCGGCCAAGGGCGGCAGCGCTGCTGTCGAGGCCGTATCGGTCGAAGCCACCCTGCCGTCGCACACCCGTTACGTCGGCCTGGCCGCCGGCAAGTCCGACCGCCCCGACCTGCAGTCGGCCCGCCGTGTGGTGTCCGGCGGGCGCGGCGTAGGCTCGGCCGAGAACTTCAAGATCATCTACGACCTCGCCGACAAACTCGGCGCCGCGGTCGGCGCATCGCGCGCTGCAGTCGACGCCGGCTATGTACCCAACGAGCTGCAGGTCGGCCAGACCGGCAAGATCATCGCGCCTGAGCTGTACATCGCAGTCGGCATCTCCGGCGCGATTCAGCACCTGACCGGCATCAAGGACGCAGGCACGATCGTGGCGATCAACAAGGACGGCGACGCGCCGATCTTCGAGATTGCCGATATCGGGCTGGCAGGGGATCTGTTCCAACTGCTGCCGGAACTGCAGGCCGCGCTTTGATGCCTGCGAAGAAGAAGATCATGGTGGTCTTCGGGACGCGCCCCGAAGCCATTAAAATGGCCCCCGTCGTGCACGCGATCCAGGCACATCCGGAACTTCAGGCGCAGGTAGTAGTAACCGCGCAGCATCGCCAGATGCTCGACCAAGTCCTGGCGATCTTCGAGATCCACCCGGATGCGGACCTTGACATCATGCAGCCTGGCCAGACGCTACCGGACATCACCGCGCGCATCCTGCAGGGCATGACACCGGTATTTGACAAACTGCAACCGCAGATGATCTTGGTCCATGGCGACACATCCACGACACTGTCGGCGGCGCTTGCTGGCTTTTACGCGCGCATCCCCATCGGGCACGTCGAAGCGGGCCTGCGCACGGGCAACATGCATGCGCCGTGGCCCGAGGAAATGAACCGGCGCCTGACCGCGCCGCTGTGCGCGATACACTTCGCCCCCACCGGTGGCTCACGCACTAATCTGTTGCAGGAAGGCATCGCCGCCAACCACATCCACGTGACCGGAAACACCGTCATAGATGCGCTGCTGGAGGTCGATGCGCGTCTGAAGGACGATGCAACCCTAAGCGAGGCGATGCACCAGCGCTTCCCATTCCTCGACGCGTCGCGGAAACTCGTGCTGGTCACCGGTCACCGTCGCGAGAACTTCGGCGCGGGCTTCGAACGGATCTGCAAGGCGTTGGCCCGCATCGCGCACCGCGAGGATGTGCAGGTGGTCTACCCCGTGCACCTCAATCCGAACGTACAGGAACCGGTGCGCCGCCACCTGTCGCAGTTGGACAACGTATACCTGATCGAACCGCAGGACTACCTGCCGTTCGTCTATCTCATGCAGCAGGCCCACCTGATCCTCACCGACTCCGGCGGCGTGCAGGAAGAAGCACCTTCGCTCGGTAAGCCGGTGCTGGTGATGCGCGAGACGACCGAACGACCGGAAGCAGTCGAGGCCGGCACCGTGCGTCTGGTCGGCACGGACGACGCGCGCATCGTTGCCGCGGTAGAACAATTGCTGGACGACCAGGCCGAATATGCCCGGATGTCGGAAGCCCACAATCCCTACGGCGACGGCCTCGCCTCGCACCGCATCGCTGATCTCATCGCCAAGGCGTTCGACAAAGGCGCCTGACTGTATACGTCATTCGCTGCGGGCCAATGCCTGCAGCGAATGGACGGTGTGCTCGTAGAAGGGCTGCGCGTAGTGGTACGGCGCCTTCCCCCAGCGGTGCTGGGGGTCGGCAAAGACGATGTCTTCGGGATAGTCGATGGCGCGCAACGACCAGCGCGCATCCACTTTGTCGTAGATCTGCTGCAGCATCGCGTTGCTGTCGCGGATCCAGCGTAGGCTCGATGCATCGGATCCATCCTGGAATCGCTCGGCCCAGTACGCGCGATTGAGCACTACTGTCGAAACGTCGACCGTGGCGAGGAATCGCTCGAAACCGGCGACCCACAGCGACATGAAAGCGTCGCTGCCCGGCGCGATCACGGCGCGTTCGCCGGGCTCGATGCCTGCGTGCTGCAGTTCGCCCGAGTGGCTGAAGAACGACGAGCCCGTCGCCAGCAGGTTAAACCGCTCGTCGATGAAGTCGATGAGCAGCACGTCGTGCGGCGTCGACACGATCGCCGATAACGTGCCCTTGTCGAGGTCGTTGGTGGCCATGCGACGCTGGAACGGGCTCGCCAACCCCGCCACAACCTCGCGCACTTCCGTCTCGTCGACCATCGGCATGCCGATGCTCGCCATCGACGTGCGTGCGAGATACCCGGTCAATTCGAACACGCTTGGCACTTGCTCCAGCGCATCCCGGGAGACGCAACTCCCGAAGATGAAAACGCGTTGCGTCATTCCGGCTTCTTGACCCAGAATACGAACTGCCCGCAAAAGGCGAGTTTGCGGAATGCCGCCTGCTGGACGCTGTAGTTGTTCTCCTTCGCCCACGCATCGATCTCCTGGTTCATCGGCGATTCCTCCCCGAACCAACGATTCATCGCAGGGTCGTTGTTGCGGTACGCGCGAGTAATGAGGGTGACGCCGTCGATACCGGGGCGGATCTCGACCAGTCGCAGCCCCGACGCATCCACCAGGCGCTTGAAACCGAACGGGGTGAAGTTCCAGAAGCTGAAAGAGTGGTACGGCTCCAGGTGCGACGTCGAGCCAATGAACACACCGCCCGGTTTCAGTGCACGCTTGATGTCGGCCAACACCTGCTCGGGATAGCGGACATGTTCGAACACCTGGCGACTGTAGATCATGTCGATCGAGTCCGCTTTGACGGGAATGTTCACGCCGTCGTAGGTGCGAAACTCGGCGTCCTCGCGCGAACGTGCGTCGACTTCCGGCGAATGCTCGATGTCGACGCCAATCCACTTCGCATGCGGCGCGGCGCGTTTGAACAGGTCTATCGAAACACCGGAGCCGCATCCCAGGTCGATGACGAGGGCCCCGGCAGGTAGCAGTGGCGCAAGCTTCGTCGCGTATTGCGTTGCGCTGTATTGCGCCGCGGTGTCTTTCGGCAGGTAAGGCTGTAGTTCATCCCACATGCACCGCTCCGTATCCGCGTGTCAGGTCACCATCGCAGGTAAACGACCCCAGCCACCTTCGGCGCCTGGGGCTGCAGCATACCAAGCGGTCCGACGCTGACGGAGACGCGGGGGACGCCGGGCTTTTCGAAATCCAGCCGGGTCGCTCCGCCAGATGCGCGCCGGGCAACGGGCGTGAAGCCCAGGCTACCCATATCGCGCTCGATCGAAGCGAGCACCTCCCCCTCATTCACGCCCCAGTATTCGAGGACGGCTGCCGCCGGACCGCGCGTGGAATCGAGTCCCTGTTGCGAACGTACGTGATAGGGGAAACTTGGATAATAGCCACCGAGAGCGAAAGGTAACAGGCGTGGCCTGAATGCTTCCGCGACCGGCTCAGCTGTCGTGACCGCGCGCATGTCATTCGCCCCCATCCGGTTTCCACGCGACACCGCAGTGGACCAGGCCGTCCGCTCCGGCCCCACGAGAAGGTGACGGCCGACGGCCCACGAACCGCTCATGCTCAGGTGCGACTTGTCGTAGTAGACGGGACGGCCATCGAGGTAGGGTGAACACAATCCCGACCTGCAGATCACGTTGCGCGGCGTGAGGTACGTGACACGAGGAGTGGCTTGCGCGAGACCCTCAAGCCAGCCTTCGATGTCAGCTCCACCGGTGTCCCGATTGGACATTCGCGCTTCGCACGACGACAGGCCGAGACGCACGCCGCGCGAGTCGCATTCGCGATTGTAGTTCTGCATCCACGGCATCTGGCCAATGATCACGACGTCGATGCCGGCAGACGTCATCGCGACCACTGTCGCGCGGAAGTCTTCGCGGAAGCGCGCGTCCTTGTCGTACTGCGCCCAGCCGCCACTGATGACGACAACACGGTAGCTGCCGGACAGGATGTGCGGCTGCATGTTCGCACGGAACTTCGAGCAGCTCGCATGGAAGCGCGGCATACCGTACTCAATCTCACCGAACACCGGCGGACACGCCGAATGCGTGGCATTGCGCACGAGCAGGCGTTCTTCCTTCGCGAATACGGACATCGTACCGAGGTAGGCCGCAGCCAGCGAGTCGCCCCAGAGCAGCACGTCGGGACGACCTTCGTTGGCTTCCAAGTCACCGGTCAGGCAGCGAGCATCGTCGAGGATCTTCTCATCGACTTCGTTGACGATACAGTTGTAGGACACCGACTCGTTTGCCGGCGAGGTATACGCAGCCAGGCGTGCGCGCCCTTCGCGATAGCCCGGCGCGGATTCGATCGTCGCGCGTAGGCCGCCGCTGTACCAGATCGTCCCGGCCATCGCGCACAACACGGCGCTTGGCGCCGCATACAACACGATTGCCTGTTTCAGCCGGCCGCCGCGCCAGTGCCGTGCGGGCAATTCGACCCAGCGGTAGCTCGCATACGCCAGCGCGAACATCGCGACCACGGCACCGACGATCCACCAACCCTCCACTTCACCGAGGAAGTAGCGGAGGAAGGCGAGGATCGGCCAGTGCCAGAGATAGAGCGAATACGAGATCAGGCCGACGAACACCATCGGTCGCGGTGTCAGCACGAACCCTACCAGGCGCGACCCCATCCCACCGGCCAGCATCAGCAGCGCCGCGCCGAGGCAGGGGTAGATCGCGTTGATCCCCGGGAACGCCGAGTTGTCGTCGAGCGCGTACAGCGACCAGGCGATCAGCCCGAAGCCAGCAGCTGCGAGGACTTCCGCGCCCGCGCGCCGCGCGTCGTCCGCGTGGCTCCAGGGATTGCGCATCCATAACGCAAGCAGTGCACCCACCATCAACTCGCCCGCGCGCGCGGGCAGCATGTAGTACGCAAACTTCTGCGCCGAGAGGTTGGTCATCTCGCCGATGGCGAAAGAGGCTACGCAGATCGCCGCCGCGATGGACAGCGCCGCGGCACGCCGGCTTCGCGCCATCGAGGCGAGCAGCAGCACGCTCGGCCAGAGAAAGTAGAATTGCTCTTCCACGCCCAGCGACCAGGTGTGCAGCAGCGGCACTTCGTCGGCCGAGTCCGCAAAGTAACCAGTGTCGAGGTAACGCCAGAAGTAGACGTTCGAGAGCGAGAACACGCCCCACAACGCGGACTTGCCCAGCGCGAGCAGGTCTTCCGGCAGCAGCGTCAGTGCGCCCGCGGCCAGCGTGACCGCGGTCATCACCAGGAATGCAGGCGCGATGCGGCGGATGCGCCGCAGGTAGAAGTTGGCGAAGGAGAACCGGTTGTCCTCCATCTCGCCCCAGATGTTGCGGGTGATCAGGTAGCCGGAGATGACGAAGAAGATGTCGACGCCAACGTAACCACCGGGCATCCATGCCTTGTTGAGGTGGTAGATGACGACGCTGAGGACGGCAACGGCGCGCAGGCCATCGATGTCGGGCCGGTAAACGGTCTCCGCCCTCCGCATTGCGGCCACGGTCGCGCGTTGCTCGACGCCCGCGTTCGCGGGCGCCGCCACTGCCACTCCGGACATTCCCATGGCCTTCAGGCCGTCATTCCTGCCAGACGAAATACACCGTACCCAGCGAATCGGCAGCGAGCTTCATCTTCAGGTTGTCGTTCGCGGGCGTGGTCGTCACGGTGATGCGCTTGCCGCTTTTGCCGTAGTCGCCGACGAGGTCGTCGCCGCGCTCGAACGTCTTGTAGCGCTTGTAACCCTTGGCGGCCAGGAGCTCTTCGATCTGCTTGTCGATGGCGGGCGCATCGCCGTCCTTGTACTCGATGACGAGCCTGCGCTGCTTGCCGCCGGCCGCGTCTTCGACCGAGCGCGAACGGATCGAGTACTTGAACGCGGGCACGAAACCCGTCGGGAAGTCGGGATTGTATGCGGCCGGGGCCGCAGCCTGGACCGTCGGCGAATCGACCGGCACCGCGGCATCCGCGGCGGTGCTATCGGCGGGGGCCTGCTGCGCAGGCTGGTTGCAGGCGGTGAGAAACAGGGCGGCGGCGACCAAACCGATGAAACGACGCATCCTTGGAACTCCAACGAAATTCTGGGCCGGGCAGTATACAGCCCGGGAGGGCGGACACCTCCCTGGTCGCGAAGTCAGAGGAGGTCACGGAAGATCCGGTCGAGACGGTCGAGAAACTGCGAGACCGAGTATTCGTGCGCGACGAATTCGCGCCCCTTGCGGGCGCCTTCCCGGAACAGCTCGTAGTCCGCGTTGTGCAGAATGTGGTCGCGCATCGCGTCCAGCGAGGGGAAGACGAACTCGGCCGGATAGATGTATTCGACCCCCGACCAGTCCAGCAGCAGGCCCTGCCCGCCGGCGGCGAATCCATCAGCCGGGGCGATGTGGAAGCTCTCCGGCAGGTGCCCATCATCGCTGGTCGACAGCACGAAGCCGATGTCGGCCAAGGCCCGCGTCACATCGACGTGGCCCTTGAACTTCACGTGGTCGTACAGACCGTTGGCCTGGATGTACTCGTCGCACCGCTGGAAGTACGCCAACTCAACCGGGTCGCGCGTGACCCAAGCCGTTTCCCACGCGCTCTTACCGTAGACCACCAGGTTGTAGCGGGGGTCGAGCGCGACGAGCGAGCGCAGCAGCTCGAGCGCCTTCAGTAGCCCCTTGCGCGACGGCAGCGAACCGACGAGTGCGAGGTTGAACACGCGCGAAGGGGCATCAAGCGATGCGTAGCCGTCAAAGTCCACGTGGTTCGGCAGCAGGCGGACCTTGGCACGATCGATGTTGAAGGTCTCGACCAGGCGCTCGAAGTACAGGACGGACACCGCGATGTAGATATCCACGTTGTCGTCCGCGACGACGTGGCCGAACTTGCGCGAAAGCTCAAAGCGATGCGTACGAACGACCAGCCGCTGGTCTTTCCGCTTGTTACGCGCGTACCAGACCGCGTTCCCGAGAAACCATTCGCAGAAAATAAACTCCGCCCAGTCGAGTGCTTCATTCGATGCAGCGGTGTCGTGCGCGTTGTGGCCGACCCATTCATCCACTCGCACCTGGAACCTGCGCGAAAGCACTGGCACCAATTTCTCGATGAACTTCAGATCGTAGCCAGCGATGAGCAGGCGCGGCTTGGCTTCCTCGAAGAAACCGGTGTAGTCGTTCGCCCGGAGCAAATCCAGCAAGGACGCGAGGCGCGCATTGAGGCGATAGGCCGACACCGCGCGCCAGCGCTCGGACACGAAGTCGGAGAAGCGCTTGAACAGGGCTTCATCAATGTCGCCGCGGGAATAGTGGATCAGGGCCTGCAACACGGTCTGCAAGCCGACCTGGAAGCGGATGGTAACGTAGCTGATGCCCTGTCGTTCGAGCATACGCTCGGCCGTGCTCCAGACCTCCAGGTGATTGCAAAGCTCGCGCGCACCATAGGTGCGCGTGGATGACGTGACGCGAGACACTGCCTTGTTATAAACGAAGGTCGGGTGGTCGATGTAGCCGATTCGTTCGCACGCGGTGAGTACGTCGATGAGGAAGACTGTGTCTTCGCCCATGCGCAGGCCTTCGTTCCAGACGATACCGTGGCGCACAAGCAGGTCGCGCTTTATCAGCGAAGGCACCGTCGTGCTTTGTTTTCGAATGATCAGTTCGATGCGCTGCTTATTGCTGCTCGCCTGACTGAAGTCTGTGACGCGGTTCATCTCGACAAGGGACTTGCCGTCATCCACGATCAGAAAGCCGCGCACCACGCAGCAGTCACTTGCGACGGCATGGGCGTGATGGACGGTCAGCGTGTCCTCGAAGATACGGTCGTCGCAATCGAGAAAAAATACGTAGTCGCCGCGCGCGACCTGGACGCCAAGGTTGCGGGGATGCGAAGGGGAGCCACTATTTCGCTCGGTCTGCAACACCCGCCAATCCGGATGGCGGGCCACCTCGGCCTCGAGGAAAGCATGGGTGCCGTCGTCGGAACAGTCGTCGATGAAGATTACTTCATGCGGATGCGCAAAATCCTGCGCCCGCAGGGAGGCGATGCAACGCTCGACCTTCCCGATGGCGTTATGGCACGGAACGATGATGGAGACTTTCATGATTCAGACCGCGTAGAAGCGCGATTGCAGGGTCTTGCCGCGGTTCCTGAGAAGGTGCAGGAACCAGCGACTATCCGCGATCACGTCTCCTACCTCCCCGTCAGGCGTGTACCGGTATTTCCCGTCTTGACCCATCGCGAGGATGGCATCGCCCGCATAGCTCGTGTGCAGGAAGGCATTGCCGATGTAGTCCGGCACCACCGACTTGGCCGGGTCGACAAGTGCAAAGTGATTAGTCTTGATCGCCGCCGCAGGCTTCTCCATGTAGCGCTCCAGGCAGTTCCAGGACAGTACCGCCACACCCAGGCGGTTATATTTTTCGTAGTAGTGCGCCGCTTCAATCTCGAGGATCGACTCGGCAAGCACGAGCAGCAGGCCAGCCTCCGGAATCGACGGCGCCTGCCTGTTGAAGTATGCGATGGCGGTCTGCGCCGCGGCATGCGAATCCACGACACAGGCGACCGTCAGCTGCGCGCCGCGGTCGACAAACGGGATATTAACTGCGCGCAGGATGGTCTTGAAGCGTTCTTTGTAAGTGTGATTTCGTAGCACGTCGCGGAGCGCGCGGGTGCGCTTATCGTCGATTTCCCCGAGCGAGAGACCAGCCAGCGCATCCGGATCACGATCGAGAAAGACCACCGTGTCGTCGAACATTCGCTCCATGCCGACTGAATGGTTCGTCAGGCATAGCGTGTTGCACGACATCAACTCGAACACGCGGCGCGCGAACATCGTCGGCGACTGTGTCTCGGTGTTGAGGTTCAAGCCGAAGACGCTCGATTTGTATATTTTGTCAATCTCCGAGTGAGGCACCGCCGGGCGTGTGTATTGCCGGTACTCCTCGGGAAACAGGTGGTTTGGGTCATCGCCGCCGAAGAAGCGGTCGTAGATGACCAGACCCCGCCCGCTCGCGATCACCGCGTCGAAGATCTGCCGCATGACGGTGCTGCGATCGACGTGGTATGCGTACCAACTTCCGGCGAACACCACGTCATCGCTACGTGGGCCCACCTCCACCGGATTGAAGATCCGCGGGTTGGTCGCGAACGGCAGGCAATAGACATGGCGCAGGCCATGGTCCCGCTTGTAGCGTTCCACACACTGCACGTCGGTGGTGAACACGACATCGAAGCACCTGGCGGTATCGACGAAATTGTGAATCTTGTCGTCGTAGTGCGACGGATCTTCCTTGTTCCAGAAGACCGTCGGGATGCCGTTCTCCCTGCAGTATTCAAGGATAGCCAGCAGCTCGCCGCGGTTCTCGTTCTTGAAATTGGTGCTCGTGTAGACACGCCCCTTCCACGGGCGGCGCACCGAATCCACGCCTGACCAAGCCGATTCGCAGAAGAACAGGTCCGGCTTGTCGCGCTCAAACAGCGCGCGCCAGTTATCCGGTTCGATGACGATCGACTGGAACTCGTCCTTGAAGCTATTGTAGGTGAACTCGTCGCATAGCAGCGCGACCTTCAGCCCAGACAGCTCCTTGGCGACAACGTGGTGCCGGTTCGCACGCGGCGCGGTCATGTGAACGCGCATTTCCGTCGACGGCATGTAGCCGCTGCCAGACGCCGGCGCGCGCAGCATAGTGTCCCATTCGCCGATCACCGTCTCGACGCCGTAGCGGGCGCGCACCGCATCGCGGATCGCACTGATTCGGTCGCCAGCTTCGTTCTTCAACACCGACTCGACCTGGTCGGCGGCGACTTCCGTGGAGTCCACCAACGCCAGCTCCGGGTAGATCTCCTCCGCACCCTCCCATCGCCACACGATGGGCAGTGCACCCGATGCCGCGCCTTCTGCCACCGCCATGTGGAAGCTTTCGAAGTCGGAGGACGACACTACCGAGCCCACCAGACGCAGCCAGTGCTGCACATCGTTGGCAGGCGGGTCGAAGATTACGCGATGGCGAAGAACCGGGTTGGAATTGATTCTGCGATACACCGTTTCGTAGTACGCCCGTTCGTCCAGACGTTCCCACAGCCATTCATGCCCAGCCGGACTTTCGCCCTTCACACGCAGCGTGTAGCGATCGTCCCTCGTCATGAGCACTTCGAGCACGTCAAGCGCCCGATCCAAGCGCTTGCGTGACGGCGCGGTGCCGATCATACCCAGTGTGAACTCGGCACCGTCCAGCTTGGCCAGTGCGTAGGAATCGCAGTCGACGAAGTTGCCCAGCACGCGACAGATTCCCGGCGGGATCGCGAACTTATCCACGCACTCGCGCAGGATGTGCGGGCCGACGAACACGACCTGGTCGACGTTCGCCCAGTCGACCTGCGCGGGATATGCGGTCCCGCGTTCCTGCAGGTGCAGGCGGATGACCAGCTTCTGGTGCGGCAGCTTGTGGTGCGAACAGAAGACCGCGTTGCCCAGCGCCCATTCGGCAACGACGACATCGGCCCACGCCATCGCCGACAGCGTGCGCTCGCTATCGTGGACGTCATGGTTTTCCCATTCGTCCTCGCGGAATTCATAATGACCCGTCCGTTCGAGCTGTGCCTGGATGGCGCGCCAGAACTTCAGGTCGTGGCCAATGACCGCTACACGGATCTTACGCACCATCCCCCCCTAGACCTCGATCTTCTGCAGCAACGCGTCGCGGTCAGCATCTGCATGCACTGCGGCGAAGTTCGCCGAATCGGACGCATAGGTCTTCGACACGAAGGAAGGAGCAAGACCGCCCTGTGCGTCCAGCAACCCGCCGGCCTTTGTGCCTGTCGCGCCCAGCGCGGCCGTATTGACGACCAGTGTGCGCGGATCCAGCGCCTGGCCCCATTCGTACTCGGTGCCGTCGACGGCCTTGCCGACGACCAGCGCACCGCTGTAGCGCACGGCGTGCATCGCGTCCTGCAGATAGTGGCAGCCGTACACGGCGTGCGGCGACAGTACGGCGACCACTGCTCCGGGGGCGGATTCGCGTTCCCAGTCGATGAGCTGCGCCAGCGGCACCTGAGTGTCGGACATCGTGCGCACGTCGGGCCACTGGCCTTCGAGGCGGAAGCCGTTCCGGCACACGAGCAGAAGCTGCCTGCGGATGTCGTCGGTGGTCTGCTGGCGACGGAACGAGACTAACGCGGCGTTGGCCTCCGCCTGGTCGGCGACCTCGGCGATCGCGATCAACTGCACGCCCTGCCCCGCACGTTCACCGACCAACGACAGTATCCGGTCGAAGCGATGACGGTATGTATGCCGCGCGAGCACCGCACGGATGCCGGCGAGACTGCGGCGGCGCCATTCCACCGGATCGGTGGTGAGCATGCGCAGCGCCTCCTCGGCTTCAGCCTGGCTCCTGACCTGCCAGACGATATCGTTGCCGAAGGTCTCAGCAATCCCTCGCGACCATGTGCTGACGACGGGCGTGCCGCAGGCGAGCAACTCGAACACGCGCCGCGAGAACATCGTGGACGAATCGTCCACCGAGTTGACGTTGAGGAATACCTGGTACTCGCGGTACTTGCGCGAAAGGTCCTCGTAGCCGAGGCGGCCACGGATGTACGGTGCATAGTCCTCGGGGAACGCGAACTCGCTGCGCGCACCGACAGCGCGATGGTTGCGGTCGTAGATGTCGAGATCGTGTGCCTTCGCTGCTTCGAGCAGCATCGACTGCGAGTGCTGCCGCGCCTCGAAGCCTTGCGCGTAGTAGCTGCCGGCGAAGCACACCTTGCCGTTCCGGCGCGAAGACCCCTGCGGGTTGTGCAAACTGTCCTCGGCGGCGAACTGCATCACTTCAACGCGGGCCTTGGTCTTCGATCGATAGCGTTCGATTGATTCGGCGGACGTGGTCAGGACTACATCACAACGGCTGGCCGACTCAATGAACGCATCGAAGTGCACCGGGTCTTCCTTGTTCCAGAAAATCGTCGGCACGCCACGCTTGCGGAAGCCTTCAACCATCTGCGCGAACTCGTTGCCCGGCGCATACTCGGTACTGGCCACGCGGTAGCACCACGTGCCACGGTTGCCGCGCCACGCCGACTCGGCCAGCAGGAAGCGCGGTGAGAATTTCTCGAGCAGACCATCCCAGTTGTCGGGGCGAGCTTCGATCAGGTTCGCGTGGGGCGCGAAGCAGGCGCGCGAGAACTCATCCAGCACGCTCATGACTGGGAGGGAACCGCGCGAATTCTCCTGCTCCCACCCGATCATCGCCAGCTTTTTTTTTTGCTCCTCGTTGCGAGGCCGGGGAGCTTCTTCCATGGGGGTCAGGCCGCGTGCGGCGCCGTCATCAGCCACCGTTGCGACGGGCTTGGGATTCGGCAGCGACGGCAGCGCAAGTTGTGCCATCTGCAGGGTGCCATCGCGGCGCCGCTGGTACAAGCGTACGACGCGCGCCATCGCGCGCGGAAAGCCGATGATGCCACGCACGCTTCCGAGTCCCAGTATCGCGCGCCCAATCGCTAACGCGATCGAATGTTCGTAGCGCTGGCTCTCCTCGTGCAGGCTCTGCGCAAGCTCTATCAGCTGCTTCGAACGCGCCTGCTCGGCTTCGAGCTTCGCCCAGTGTCCGGAGCGCTTTGCCTGCGCGTCCACGAGTTCTTCCGTCAGCTTACGCATGCGGCCTTTCAACTCGTCCGCCGCCCCCTGCAACTCCTGCGCACGCGCATGCGCAGCCTCCAGGGCCTCGTGCAGCGCGCGCGGACGCTCCCCCTCAGCAGCACGCAGGAGCTCGACTTCCTGCTGCAATGCTTCCACGCTGCCGGCCACCATGCGCTCGGTGGCTTGGAGCTCGGCCGTACTCATCTGCAGGGCGGTGACCTGCTGAAGCAACTCGTCGACGCGCCGCGCGTGTGCGTCGGTGAGCGCTTCCTGCACCCGCATCTGCTCCTCTCTCTGCCCGCGTAACGCCTCGGCATATTCGGTGCCGCGATCGACGATGGTCTGTCGCGCGCGCTCGAGCGCGTCCCTCAAGCCGTTGGCATGCTCGGCGCCGACCGCGAGATCGCGTTCGATCTCGGCGTGGCGCACCGCGAGCTTGCCGTGCTCCTCACGCATCGCCTTAAGGCTGCTCTCGAGCGCACCCCTCGCCTTCGCGTGCTCCTGCGCAGTAGCGTTAGCCGCGTAGTAGCTGGACTGCGCGTCAAGGGCGCCCGTTTCGGTCGCACGCAGCAGTACGTCCATATCGTTGCCCACGACCTCGTCGGCGCGGCGGCGGTCGGCAACGACGCGAATATAGTCGTCGGTGACCTCGATCGTCTGCGGCGCGAACTCCCCAGCGAGCGCTTCGTGCAGGTCACGCGGGAAGATCGTCGACTTATGGTCCGGCCATGGGTGGAGGCCGTACGGCACGGTGATGACGATGCGCCCACCTGGCGCCACATGGGAGGCAGCGACACGAATGAAGCGCACCGGATTAGTCTGATGCTCGACGACCTCGCCCATAAGCACGGTGTCGTAACATGCGTCCTCCAGCGAGGCTAGTTCGCCGCAACGGAAGGTCAGGCGCTCGCGGACAGTTTCGATTTCGCTGCCACGCTCCCGATTTGCGTATTCGATGGCAGGCTCGGAAATGTCCAGGCCAAGCACATGAAACCCTTCCCGAGCGAGCAACACGGCCGCTATGCCCTGACTACAGCCCACGTCCAGCACGGTCGTGCCACGCGCCTGAGAGCACATCCAGTTGATCCGGTCGCGGGTCTGACGGCCGAAATCGGCGCCCATTTTGTCGTAGTACGCCTCATTAATCCGGTCTGGCCACGGATTGGCGTCATGGGCGGCTTTGTCTTCGTGCTTGTCGTGCATGTTCGTTTCACCCTCGCTCACTGGGACACTTCCGCCAGGCAGCCACCATTGGCAGGCGCCCTGAGAGCCATGGATCTCAACGGATGGCCCGCCGGGCTTCCTGCCACGGCGCAATAATCTCGCTGCCGTCATTCTCCACATCACGTATACCCACTGCGTCGACCATTATCACTCCTGGTCGGACATTGCGGGAAATCTCGGCGAACTCGCGGTGCGCGACCAGTGTCACAAGAATGTCGGCACGATTCAGGGCGGTACGCAAGTCCACCATGGTGGCGCTGCCTAGCGAAGCAGGCAGTTCGTCGATGTTGGGCTCCACCACCAGCAGATCTCCGCTCCAGGTAGACACCACCTTCTCGGCAATTCCGAGCGCCGGGCTTTCGCGCAGATCGTCGATGTCCGGCTTGAAGGCAAGACCCAGGATGGCGATGGATGCATCCTCGATGCGCTTGCCGCTCACGACGACGGACTGAACCGCTTCGTTGATCCAACGCAACACGACATGCGGTTTGTCGTTGTTGATCTCGCGGGCCATTCGGATCATGCGCGCCTCCTCAGGTGCGCTGTCGACGATGAACCAGGGGTCCACTGCGATGCAGTGCCCGCCGACGCCACAGCCGGGCTTGAGAATGTTGACCCGCGGATGGTGATTGGCGAGCTTGATCAGCTCCCACACGTTGATCCCCAACCGGTCGCAGATAATCGACAGTTCGTTCGCGAACGCGATGTTGACGTCGCGGAATGAGTTCTCGGTCAACTTGCACAACTCGGCGGTGCGCGCGTCGGTCCGGACCAACTGCCCTTCGACGAATACTTCATAGACTTTGGCGGCAAGTTCTGCGCACTTCGCGGTCAGGCCGCCGATGATGCGGTCGTTGACGACCAGTTCATGCACCACCTGGCCCGGCAAAACCCGCTCCGGGCAATAGGCGACGTGGACGTCGGGCGTCTCCACGCCCGGTATCGGAAACTTCAAGTCCGGGCGTGCATTGGCCAGCCACGACGCCATCTTCTCGGTGGTGCCCACCGGCGAGGTTGACTCGAGCACGACGAGGTCACCGGCTTTAAGCACGGGCGCAATCGACTTTGCCGCAGCCTCGACATACGACAGATCCGGGACGTGACCGTTCTTGAACGGCGTCGGGACGGCGATGAGGAATGCGTCGGCAGGTTCCGGTTTGGTGGTCGCGCGCAGGTAACCCTCGGTAACCACGGCGTGGACAAGAATGTCCAGTTCCGGCTCGACGATATGGATGCGCCCGTCGTTGATGATGTCGACTGCCTTCTGATTGATATCGACGCCGACTACATTGACCTTGCGCGATGCAAACATTGTGGCAGTCGGCAGCCCGATATAACCCAGACCGATCACAGAAACACTACTTGGAAAGCCCTTCGACACCTTCATTTCCTCGTTGAAATTACTTGGGAGACCACTCTCCCGCCGATATCCACGTCGGCCACGTTCGACAGTCGCAACGCCTCCGAGCTCCACAGGCTCGCCAGCCGCTGCCAACTATGTGAAACCAGCCTTTCCGGATTGCCGGCCCCTTCCGGCAGCTGGCCCGCATCCTTCATGACCTTCAACGCGCGCAGCATCTCCGCTAGCTCCCCTGACTGGGCAGAGGCATGCCAACCGCCGCCCACGGCATCGATCAGCTCACTAGTCGCGTCTTCGTCTGCACCGCGCATATGGACGATGGGCCGCTTTGCACCCAGGTATTCGTAAACCTTGCCCGGAACCTGTACCGGGTCCGCATTCGCAATGTTCACCAGGACATCGCAGCGACGCTGCGCGCTGAGGGCCGTCCGGTGCGAAAGGAAGCCGAGCAGTCGGAACTTGCCCGGATGCTCAGCGACTGCGCGATGGATGTAGTCCGGTGCATTGATCGTGCCGATCGACAGGCGCATGCCCGGCACCGAAGCCACGGCGTCGATCAGCGCATCCGCCCGTCGGAAACTGTAGAAGCTGCCGGTATAAAGCAACTCGAGCTTGTCGGCGTCAAAGGTCACCGATGCAGCCAGCGATGGCTCATCGACGAAACTGGCGTCGTAGCCTTGGGTCACGACGAGTCGCCGCGCGATGCCGGCGCCATGACGGTGTTCCAGCAACTCCGCGGTCTTCTCGGTCGTCACGCACAACAGGTCGGCCTTCAGGCAGACGTCGCGCTCGAGTTCGCCGGCGCGATCCTGCCACCGCGCCGGCGTGTACGTGGCAAGCACCGGATCGCCGAGATCGGCGACCCATTTGTAACCCAGGCGCTTGGCTTCCAGGCCCAGCGGCAGCGAACAGGCAGGCTCGTGCGATGTCACCACGATCTCCGGCCTGACGTCCTCGAGCAATGCATGCAGACACTTTCGAGCCCACGGCAGCCACTCGGCCCGATAGTCGGGGAACAGGAAGTACGACAGCCCGGCCTTGCACTTCTCGGCCAGCCGGCCCTTCCAGTTGAGCGACGATACAGGCCGCTCCGAAAAACCGTTCTCCAGGCGATAGCGAACCCGCCCCTTCCAGTTCAGCTCATGGAAAGCGTGTCCAGACTGACCGGGCGGCGGCGCCTGCTGAACGACCTCCGTCGCGACCGTTCCGGCGGGAGCAGGCGCGATGCTCCTAGTCTGGCGACCGCGCAGAAACGCCGAAAATGGCCCCGGATATACACGGTGAATGGTCACCGTCGCCGGGATCACTGGCAGCCCACCGACGCCATAGCCAGGCAAGTCCGGCGTAAGGACATGGATCTCATGGCCCTGCAGGGCGAGCTCACGCACCAGGTAGGCCCAGCGCAGGCTCTGCGGCGATGGCACGGGCGGGAAATCGTAGGCGATCAGGACGATGCGCATGTCACACCATCGCCTGGACCGCCGGCGATGCGTCACCATGCGGCATGTGGAGTAGTTCGTCGTAGCCCTTCAGGACTTCATCGACGTCACCCAGCGCCAGCAGCTTGCCGCCTTCCAGCAGCATCGCCTTGTTGCACACACTGCGCAGCAGCGAGAAATTGTGGCTCGCCAAGACGACGATCTGGGCGTTGTCAACGCGCGAGCGGATGCGATTCTTCGCCTTGTCGACGAACGATGCATCGCCCGTACCGATCCACTCGTCCATGATCAGTATCTCGTGCTGCACGGCCGTCGCCAGTGCAAAGCCCAGTCGCATGCGCTGGCCAGATGACAGCGTGCGCAGGCGGTGTCCGGCCTTTTCGCCCAACTCGGAGAAATCGAGTACTTCGTCGATGACCGCCGCGGCCTGTGCAGGACGAAGGCCCATGGCGATCCCTCGCAGCATGATGTTCTCGACAACCGTGGCTTCCTGGTTGAAGCCAAGCGCCAGATTGAGCAAAGCCTGCCTGCTGCCGTTGACCTCGAGCCCCCCCCGCGAGGGCGGGTAAGCGCCCACAAGCACTTTTAGCAGGGTCGATTTGCCTGCACCGTTGCGGCCCACCACGCCGACCCGGTCACCCGGCTCGAGGCGGAAGGAAACGTCATCAAGCGTGGTGCGAAGTTCGCGCTTGGGCGGCTGGAAGGCGGAGCGCAGGAACAGGCCCACGGTCGCCTTAACGTTGCGCTGCTCCTGCGTGAAGATCGGCAGGTCCAGGCCCAGGTGTTGCGCTTCCAGAAATACATTCATGTCAGACCCACAGCGGCACATAGCGCGCGAAGCGGCGGTACACCCAAGCCGCGAGCAGCCCACCGACGACGAGCATGGTCGCCAGGTACACATAGGTCAGTCGTTCGATGGGCTCCCCCAACAGCGGTGCACGGACGATTTCCACCATGTGGTATAGCGGATTGGCGCGCGCGATCGCACCACGCAGGGTGTCGGCCGGGGTCTGGTCGGCGTGCCACAAGATCGGGGTGAACAGGAAACTGATCATCAGGATGCTGCCTATCAGCTCGTGCACATCCGGCAGGCGCGCGCCGATGACTGC
Organism: Lysobacter cavernae; assembly: GCF_042648505.1. Lineage (NCBI taxonomy): Bacteria > Pseudomonadati > Pseudomonadota > Gammaproteobacteria > Lysobacterales > Lysobacteraceae > Lysobacter > Lysobacter cavernae. Next base: position 205,646 of record NZ_JBHRXK010000004.1, on the reverse strand, counting down.
GACGATCGCCCCCATCCAGGCAACATTGAGAACTACCAGGAGCAGCGCGGGAAGCAGGGTCACCAGCCCCATCCACTGGAATTGCGGGCTCACCGCCAACGCGGCGGCAGCGACCGGCAATGACACGATGAGGTAGAACATCGCCTTGGCGACCACGCGCAACACGTAATCGGTAAGGCGCACACGGCCATCCAGGATGAAGCTGGCGTGCCCCGTGCAGGCCGTTGTGGCCTCGCTGAGCGACACCGTGATGAATCGGAAGACGATGTAGCCGATACCTAGGTGGGCGATGAAATCGCGCGGATTTTGCCCTTGGATGTAGGAAAAGAATCCACCGACACCGAAGGCGTACAACGCCGGCGGCATCAACGCCCAGAACAGCCCGAGCCTGGAACGTCGATACTTGGTGACGATTTCCAGCCACGTGGCGTAGATCCAGAACTCCGGGTAACGCAGGCTGTCGCGATAATCTCGAACGAGCGAGCGACTCATGCAGGCAACGCTCTCGACAACTCCCGCTTGAGGTCGCCGAGGTCTTCTACGCCCACGCTCAACCGAACCAGGTTATCCGCAATGCCCAGTGCGGCGCGGCGCTCGGCCGGCACCGACGCGTGCGTCATGATCGCCGGGTGGTTGATCAGGCTTTCCACGCCGCCAAGCGACTCGGCGATGGCGAACAACTCACAGCGTTCCATCATGCGGCGAGCGGCAGCTTCGCCACCCTTGACGTAGATACTCACCATGCCGCCGAAGCCGTGCATCTGTCGCTTGGCCAACTCATGCTGCGGATGTGACTTCAGCCCCGGGTAGATCACCTTCTCGACCGCCGGATGCGTCTCCAGCCACTCGGCCAGCGCCTGCGCATTCTCGCAATGCGCCTTCATGCGCAGATGCAACGTCTTGAGTCCACGCAACGCCAGGAAACTGTCGAACGGTCCCTGCACGCCGCCAATGGCGTTTTGCAGGAAGCCCATCTGCTCGGCGAGTTCGGCATTGTCGCCGACCACGACCATGCCGCCGACGATGTCGGAGTGGCCGTTGAGGTACTTGGTCGCCGAATGCATGACGATGTGCGCGCCGAGTTCAAGTGGGCGCTGCAGGATCGGCGAACTGAAGGTGTTGTCGACGACCACGATCAGGCCGCGCTTGCGCGCGATCTCGGCGATCTGGGCGATGTCGACCAGCTTGAGCAGCGGGTTGGTCGGGGTTTCGATCCAGACCAGCCTGGTCTCGGGGCGGATCGCGGCTTCGAACGCCGCGGCGTCGCTGAGGTCGACCCAGCTGAAATCCAGACCGGCGGAGCGGCGGCGGACGCGCTCGAACAACCGGTAGGTGCCGCCGTAGACATCGTCCATCGCGATCACATGGCTGCCCGAATCGAGCAGTTCCAGGATCGTCGAGGTGGCGGCCAGACCCGAGGCGAAGGCGAAACCGCGGCTGCCACCCTCGAGGCCGGCGACACAGCGCTCGTAGGCGAAACGGGTCGGGTTGTGGCTGCGCGAGTACTCGAAGCCCTGGTGCACGCCCGGACTGCTCTGGGCGTAGGTCGAGGTGGCGTAGATCGGCGTCATCACCGCGCCCGTACTCGGGTCGGGCGACTGGCCCGCGTGGATCGCGAGGGTGCCCAAACCGGGCTTGCGCGTCTCGCCATCCGGCTTTCGTTCAGTCATTGCGTCCTTCCAGTTCCGCTCTCACGCGACCGCAAAGTCTAGCATCGCCCGCCCCCTCGGCCCGGCCGCGGGGACTCGGCTTCAGGGCATATGCAGGCGGGGCAAATCCGGCACCGGACCGTGCAGGGACGGCACCGTACGCCACGGCAGCCTCGGGAAACCATCGCCCGGCGCACCAATTACTGCACGCGCCGGCGCAGGTAGTTGAGCAGGTCGATGCGGGTGATCAGGCCGAGGAACCTGTCGCCGTCGACGACGATGGCGACATGGCCGCGGTCGAACACCGGCAGCAGCGTTTCGATCGGCGAGCGCACGTCGATCTTGTCGAGCTTGCTGACCATGGCGGTGGACACCGGATCGCGGAAGCGCGCTTCGTCGCCATAAACATGCAGCAGCACGTCGCTCTCGTCGACGATGCCGACGATCTGGTCGCCCTCCATCACCGGCAGCTGCGAGACGTCGTAGAGTTTCATGCGCTGGTAGGCGGTGACCAGCAGGTCCGTGGGCGCCACCACCACCGTGTCGCGCTGCGAGTACGGGCGCAGGATCAGGTCGCGCAGGTCGTTGCTGGGTTCACGCGCGAGGAAGCCGTTGTCGAGCATCCAGTAATCGTTGTACATCTTGGAGATGTACTTGTTGCCGGTATCGGGCACCAGCGTCAGCACCCGCTTGGGCGTGGTCTGCTCGCGGCAGTACTTCAGTGCCGCGGCCAGCAGCGTGCCGGTCGAGGAGCCGCCGAGGATGCCCTCCTTCTCCAGCAGCTCGCGCGCGGTCAGGAAGCTTTCCTTGTCGGTGATCGCGTAGGCCTTCTTGACGCGGGTGAAGTCGGAGATCGGCGGCAGGAAATCCTCGCCGATGCCCTCGACCATCCAACTGGCCGACTTGTCCGACAGCGTGCCGCGGTTGATGTATTCCTCGAGGATCGAACCGACCGGGTCGGCCAATACCAGCTCGGTGTGCGGCGACTTCTCGGCGAAGCAGCGCGACAGACCGGTCATGGTGCCGGAGCTGCCACAGCCGAACACGATCGCGTCCAGCCCGCCGACCTGCGCCATCTGCTCGAGGATTTCCGGGCCGGTGCCGAACTCGTGCGCAGCCGGGTTGTCCGGGTTGCCGAACTGGTTGATGAAGTAGGCCCCCGGGGTCTCGCGGGCGAGGCGCTCAGCCAGGTCCTGGTAATAGTCGGGGTGGCCCTTGGCCACGTCCGAACGCGTCAGCACCACCTGCGCGCCCATCGCCTTGAGGTTGAAGATCTTCTCGCGGCTCATCTTGTCGGGCACGACCAGGATCAGCCGGTAGCCCTTCTGCTGCGCGACCAGGGCCAGGCCGATGCCGGTGTTGCCGGCGGTGCCTTCGACCAGGGTGTCGCCGGGCTTGATCCTGCCGGCCTTCTCGGCGCCTTCGATCATCGACAGGCCGATGCGGTCCTTGATCGAGCCGCCCGGGTTCTGCGATTCGAGCTTGAAATACAGCTCGCACACGCCGGTGTCGAGGCGCTGCGCCTTGATGATCGGCGTGTCGCCGATCAGTTCGAGTACGGAGGAGTGGATGGTCATGCGAATCCTGGCCCGCGAACGGCGCGGCATCACCGGATTCTAACTGCGGGGCCGCACGCGGGCACCGTGCTGCGGGACGAAACCGCCATCGCACCGGGGCGGCTGCGTTGCGCAGCCGCCCCGGTTCCGAATGACGCGGGCGGAGGCCGACGAGGAGGCCGGTCGCCCGCGGCGAGGAACTCAGTGGTGCTGGGTGTCGTACAGGCGGACCAGGCGGTCCTTCGCAGCCAGCTTCTCGCGCTTCATCTGCGCCAGGGTGGTGTCATCGATCGGCAATACGCCGAGTTCGGCGTCCATCACCTTCTTGTCGAGATCCTTGTGGCGCTGGTAGAGCTGCTTGAATTCGGGGTTGCTCTTGATCAGCGCGTCGATCTCTGGCTGCGGTCGTTCTTCGAACATGTAAAGCCTCCTTCAGCGTTTTCGAGGAGTCCGGGCGTCATGACCGGGCTCTTGCGGAAGGCCCCGCACACGAAAACGCCCCGGCCGGAAGACCAGGGCGTCGCGCGGGGTCGTGGGGTATCAGGCGGAAGGCGGGGCCGGCTTCACACAGACCGGCCACCTGCAAGCGTGCGGTGGCGGGATCCTGCGTGAGGGGCGTTGGCGTCATCGACCTGACTCATCGCCAAGCGGAAATCAGGCCGCTTGGGTATCCGACCCTACTCCTCTCAAAAGCGACCGGCAAGCGACTGCAGCGGGGCCTCGCCAGCGGCGCATCCAGGGCATGGCGCGCGACCTCCATCGACCCACGCTGCGCGCCACCGACCCAGCAAGCGGTTGATTTATTTACGAATTATTTACCTGGAAACACGACCTCGGCGCGCTCGGCCTTACCGGTCCGCCCGGTCGCCTGGACCTTGGACCCCACCACGCCGCCGGCGACGAGGCCATCGCGGATCGCATCGGCGCGACGCTGGGCCAGCTTGGCGTCGGCACCGCTGACCTCGACCTTGACCGAGCCGGCCGAGATCGCTTCCGCGTAGGCCGCCACGGTGCGCACGGCGCTGTCGCCACCGCCGCTGAGGCCGGCCTTGCCGGCGGCGAAGCTGTCCTTGCCGAGCGCGAACACTTCACCGCGGCTGTCGCGCTTGGAGGCCGGCAACTTGCCGCCGGCCACCAGCTCGGCTTCCTGGCGGGCCAGCTTGGCTTCGCGCTCGCGCGCGGCACTGAGGCGAGCGGTCTGCGCGCCGGCCACGCCCTTGAGCGCGGTTTCCACGTCCTGCATCGCGGCCGCATCGGATTCGCTCTGCAGGCGCAGGCGCTCGGTTTCCTCGGCCTGCATCTGCGCCTGCAGGCGCAGGCGCTCGGCCTCGGCGCGGGCGCTCGCGGCATCCTGGCGGCTGGCCTCGACCAGCAGATCGCTGCGCTCGCGGTCGAGGCGATCGACCTCGCGCTGCGCGGCCTGGCTGCGGGCACTGACTTCGGCGATCTGCACGCGGCGCTCGGCGACGTACAGCGCGGCATCGCGCTCGCGACTGGAGGCCGCGGCGAGGGCGTCCAGCGCGTGCCGCGCCTGCAACCGCTCGTAGGCGGCGAAGCTGTTGATCTCGGGGTTGGCATCCAACGCGGTCAGGCGCTGCGCCAGGCGGGCGAGGTCGGGATTGTCGGCGGCCTGCAGTGCAGGCGCGGCGATCAAGGCGGCGCTCAGCGCCAACGGCGCGATCAGGCGATGCAGGTTCATCGACGCCCCCCCGTCTGCAGGCGCTGGTGCAATTCGGCCACCTCGGCGCGACGCTGGTTGAGCTCGGCCGTGGTCAGGGCGTCGCGGCTCTTGGCGTAGGCCAGGTCGGCATCGGCGTCGGCGGCCGCGGCCAGCCGGCGCGCGTCGTCCTCGCGGCCTTCGGCCATCGCCGCCTGCGCCCGCGACAACGCGTTGCGGGCCACGCCCAGCTCCTGCACGGCGTACTGGTCGGCGTCGGCGCCTTCGGCCCGCGTCACCGCCTGCTGCGCGGCAGCCAGCTCGCTGGTCGGTGGTGGCAACGATGCGCACGCGCACAGTGCGGAAGCGAGAACTGCGGCCAGCAGTGGGAAACGAAATTGTGCGAAGCTTGGGCTCATTGGGGGTGCCGTGACGATGAGGGTGTCGCGCGGCCATTGTCGGAAGCCGGTGGCGGGGTTGCAACGGTATGTCGCAACGATACGCTACCGTCAACAAGGGGTTTCTGCATGGACATCGGCTATTTCCTGAAGCTGATGACGGAAAAGAACGCGTCGGACATGTTCCTGACGACTGGCGCGCCGGTGTACATCAAGGTCGAAGGCAGGCTCTACCCGCTCGGCAACACCGGCCTGCCCGCGGGCATGGTGAAGAAAATCGCCTACTCGCTGATGGACGAGGGCCAAGTACCCACGTTCGAGCGTGAGCTTGAACTGAACATGGCGCTGGCGCTGCCCGACGCGGGCCGCTTCCGCATCAACGTGTTCAAGCAGCGTGGCGAGGTCGGCATGGTGATCCGCGCGATCCGCAGCGTGATCCCCTCGATCGAGGAGCTGCAGCTGCCGCAGGTGCTGAAGAACATCATCATGGCCCCGCGCGGCCTGGTGCTGATCGTCGGCTCGACCGGTTCGGGCAAGTCGACCACGCTGGCGTCGATGATCGACCACCGCAACAGCCATATCTCCGGTCACATCCTCACCATCGAGGACCCGATCGAGTACCTGCACAAGCACAAGAAATCGATCGTCAACCAGCGCGAGGTCGGCCTCGACACCCATGCCTTCCACAACGCGCTGAAGAACGCGATGCGCGAAGCGCCGGACGTGATCCTGATCGGCGAAATCCTCGACGCCACGACGATGGAGGCGGCGATCGCCTTCGCCGAGACCGGCCACCTGTGCCTGGCGACGTTGCATTCCAACAACGCCGACCAGACCCTGGAGCGCATCCTCAACTTCTTCCCCGAGGCCGCGCACAAGAACGTGCTGATGAACCTGGCGCTGAACCTGCGCGCGGTGGTCAGCCAGCGCCTGGTGATCGGCACCGACGGCCGCCGCCTGCCCGCCGCCGAAGTGCTGATCAACACCCCGCACGTGCGCGACCTGATGCGCCGCGGCCAGGTGCACGAGATCAAGCAGGCGATGGAGGAGTCGCTGGAGGAAGGCATGGAGTCCTTCGACCAGTGCCTGTTCCGCCTGTACAAGGAAGGTCGGATCGAGATGGAGGAGGCGTTGAAGGCGGCCGACTCGCGCGACGGCCTGGCGCTGAAGTTCCGCCTGTCCGAAGGCGGCACCGGCGAGCACGACCCCTACGCCGACGTCTACGAGGCTGCCGCGCACTGAGCGCGGCAGCGGCACCGGGTTACTGCGGCGGCGGGCAGTCCGGCTGCCGCTCCGGGCGGGCCGCGTCGAACGCGGGCAATGCCAGGCAGGCCTGCTCGATCCGCAACAGTGTCGGGAATGTCTCCAGCGCCACGCCAAAACGGCGCGCGTTGTAGAGCTGAGGCACCAGGCAGCAATCGGCCAGCGTCGGCGTGTCGCCCACGCAGTAGCGGCCACGGCCTGCATCGCCGCACAGCATCGCCTCGATCGCGGTGAAGCCTTCACCGACCCAATGCTTGACCCACTCGTCGCGCTCGGGCTGCGGCACGTGCCAGGTGCGCTCGAAATACTGCAGCACGCGCAGGTTGTTGAGCGGGTGGATGTCGCAGGCGACGTTTTGTGCCAGCGCGCGCGTGCGCTGGCGGTCGTACGCCGCCGCCGGCAGCAGGGCCGGCTCGGGCCAGGTTTCGTCGAGGTATTCGAGGATCGCCAGCGATTGCCGCAACACGCGGTCGCCGTGCTGCAGCACCGGCACCAGTCCCTGCGGGTTGGCGGCGCGGAACGCGGCGCCGTGCTGCTCGCCGCCGTCGCGCACCAGGTGCACCGGCACGGTCTCGTAGGCCAGGCCCTTGAGGTTGAGGCCGATGCGCACGCGATAGGCCGCGCTCGAACGCCAGTACGAATACAGCCGCAGTTGCTCAGCCACGCGTGTCGATCCCGATTTGTGTTGCGCCCTGTCGAGCGCGCACCTTAGCCCGCCCCAGGCGCCGATGACGACCTTCCGCCGGCCACCGGGCCCGCCGGTCAGGGCGTGGCCGGGCGCTCGATGCGCTGCTCGATCGCGCCGAACACGTCATGGCCGTCGCGGTCGAGCATCTCGATCCGCACGACGTCGCCATAGCTCATGAACGGCGTCTGCGGCTTGCCCCGTTCCAGCGTCTCCACGGTGCGCTTTTCGGCAAAGCACGAGGCGCCCAAGGACGTGTCCTGGTTGGCGACGGTGCCGGAGCCGACGATCGTGCCGGCCGACAGCGGCCGCGTCCTGGCCGCGTGCGCGACCAGTTGGGCGAAGTCGAACTGCATGTCGACGCCGGCCTCGGGCGCGCCGAACCATTCGCCATTGATGTGCGTCAGCAGCGGCAGGTGCACCTTGCTGTCCAGCCAGGCCGCGCCGAGCTCGTCCGGTGTCACGAACACCGGGCTCAGCGCCGAGCGCGGCTTGGACTGCAGGAAGCCGAAGCCCTTGGCCAGCTCGTTGGGAATCAGGTTGCGCAGGGACACGTCGTTGACCAGCCCGATCAGCTGAATGTGCGATGCGGCCTGCGCCGGCGTCACCGCCATCGGCACGTCGTCGGTGACGATCACGACCTCGGCCTCCAGGTCGATGCCGTAGTCCTCGCTCGGCACGCGCACCGGATCGCGCGGGCCGTAGAAGCCGGCACTGACCGCCTGGTACATCAGCGGGTCGACGTAGAAGCTCTCCGGCACCTCGGCGCCGCGCGCACGGCGCACGCGCTCGACGTGCGGCAGGTAGGCGGAGCCGTCGACAAACTCGTAGGCGCGCGGCAGCGGCGCCGCCAGCGCGGCCAGGTCGAGCTCGAAGGCGCCGTCGGCGGCGCCGGCGTTGAGCGCGTCGGACAGCGCATTGAGGCGCGGCGCCGTGTTCGACCAGTCCTCCAGCGCGCGCTGCAGGGTGTCGGCGATGCCGGTGGCGCGCACGGCGCGGGCCAGGTCGCGGGAGACAACGATCAGCGTGCCGTCGCGGCCGCCTTCCTTCAGGGAACCAAGCTTCATGGGGTCCTCAGCGTGCCGGCATGGGCCGGCGTGATGGTTTCAATTGTAACCGACCCGATGCGGCGGGCCAGATCGCGCCCGGCGCGCTACCTGATCGTAGGCGTGTCGTAGGCGTGATGGGTTTGGCCCGGATTGTCCGGTGTTGTTCCTGTGACCGATGGCAACCGCCGCCCAGGCACACCCTTCCCGCACAGGATCACCCCAGATGAATCGCTACCGCCTTCCCCGCATGGCCGCCCACCCGCCCCGCACCACCTGCCGACTGCCGGCGCTCGCCGCCCTGCTGGCCCTGTCCTGCCCGGCGCTGGCCGCCGATCCGCTCGAGACGGAAATCCAGCAACTCGTCAACCAATATCGGACCACCTACAAGATTCCGGGCCTGACGGTCTCCGTCACCCGCGACGGCATGGAACTGTTCGCCAAAGGCTATGGCATTGCCAGTGACACCACGGCGATGAGCGCCGATACCCGCACGATGATCGGCAGCGTCACCAAGGCCGCTGTCACCGGCCCGAGCGGCTACCAGGCACTCGCGCAGTCGCCCAGCTATTCGCTGGCCAGCCGCCTCTATGGCACCGGCGCCGTGTTCGGACAGAAGTTCGCCACCGACCTCACCGTCGGCGTGCAGCGGCACACGCCCATCGTCGGCATCGGCATCAACAAGGACAACAAGGTCCACACCTGGTACGCGAACGGGACCGTCAGCGTCGGCGCGAGCAACCACCTCGACCAGTATGAGCCGCCGGTGCCGTATTCGCTGCCGGCCGGCCGCAAGCCCGCCGACATCATCGGCATGTCCATCGCCAGCAACGGCATGGTCTACACCTGGTACCGCAACGGCGGCGAGCTGACGCGCTCCGTCGGCACGGCCACCGACCTGGACCAGTACGAGAAGCAGACCACCTCCTGCAAGGTCGACAACCCGGCGCCCGATTGCAAGGACATCGACCTGCCCGGCGGGCGCAGTTTCTACAACATTGTCGGCATCGGCATCGCCAAGTCGAACGACCATGTCTACACCTGGTACGACGACGGCACCTACAGCGTCGGCTACTCGCTGGACCTGGACTACCACGCCGCGCCGAAGGCGTTCGCCACCCCGGCCGGCCTCACCCCTTATGACATCCGCGAGATCGACATCGCCGGCAACGACCACGTCTACGCCTGGTACCGCAACGGCAAGGCCAGCAGCGGCTACAGCGCCAAGCTCGACCACTACCTCGCCCCGTACGCGTACCAGGTGCCGGCGTCGGGCTACAGCGGCGACAACTGGTACGCGTGGTACGCCGACATGACCCTGCAGGACCTGCTGCGCCACGAGGCCGGGTTCACCCACAGCGGCGACCTGGCCGGTGCGGCCGTGATGTTCGGCAAGGACGTGGAGGACGTGACCTACGAGGAAGCCCATCGCCACATGCTGCGCACCCGTCCGCTGCTGGCCGCGCCCGGCACCAAGTACAACTACTCCAATCACGGCTTCGGCCTGTGGACGCTGATCATGCCAGTCATCGCCGGCAAGCCGTTCCTCGATTACGCGCGCGACAACTACCTCAAGCCGATGGGCATGGACAAGCGCGTCGTCGTCGCCAGCGCGACGCCGGCGGCGAACGATGCGGTCGGCTACACGCTCGACGGCAATGGCAACTACAAGGCGTTGCCGTTCAAGGAGACCAGCAGCCCGGCCGCCGGCGGCTTCCGTGCCTCGGCCCGCTCGCTGACCCGGATCAGCAGCAGCCTGCTGGGCCAGTGGGGCTGGGGCGAGCTGCGCAACATGGGCTGGCTGCCCGCCGGTGACGGCCGGCTCGGCCACGAAGGCGCCCTTGATGGCGGCAACGCACTGGTGCTGCTGTACCCCGACGGCTACAAGACCGACGGCGGCCTCGACATGACCGGCATCCACGTCGCCATCGCCGCCAACCGCTGGAACAACGACGCGGCCGATTACGCGCTGGCCGAGGAGATCGCGACCAAGGTCGCGGCGGTCAAGTAACGCGCGCCCTCGACGGTGGCCTACTGGCCCAGGAAGTGCCGCGGTACGCGGCACTTCCTGTTTCCGTCGCGCGGTGATTCCGCGGCGGCCAGCCGGTGCACGCTGCGCCGCGCGATGGTTCGTGGCGGCGCGGGCTTCGACTTCTGATTTCGCTTCAAAGTCCGGTCGCCGCCCGTGGGCGGACCGGCGGCAGGGCGGCGAGCGCATCGCCGCCCTACTTTTTTTGCGCGCTCGTCTCGCCTGCGTCGCAGGTCACTACCTCGGCAAATCCCGCATCGCAGCCACGTGATGGGTTTGCAGCACCTTTGCCGGTTAGCTCCCTGAGCACGACGCGCCATGCCCGTGCGATTCCACCACACCCCTTGGGAGAACACCGATGCACCGCTTCGATTCCAACCCCCACCTCCACCCGCAACGCAAGCGCGCGTTGGCATTAGCGCTGTCGCTGTGCTTCGCCGTCGCCGGCAGCGCTTTCGCCGGTGAGGTCTGCGACACGACACAGGCCGGCGAAGACGGCGCCGGCGCCAACGCACCCGGCGTCGACGCCTTCGCCTGCGGTTACGGCGCCAATGCCCAGGGTGACAACGCCAATGCCTTCGGCCATGGCGCCTGGGCCGTCGGCCAGTCGGCGTTGGCGGTGGGCGGCAATGCCTACGCCCAGAGTGCGCACAGCCTCGCCATAGGAGGCTGGCTGGACAAGAACAACGACGGCTCGGTCAACACCGGCGAGTACACCCGCGCCGTCCTCGACCGCACCGTCGCCATCGGCGCCGCCGCGCAGGCCAGCGCCAATGACAGCACCGCGGTCGGCACCTCGAGCCAGGCTATCGCGGCGTTCGCCACCACCACGGGCGCCCAGTCCTCGGCCAGCGGTGCCGGCGGTACCGCCAACGGCGCGCTCAGTTCGGCCAGCGGTGCAGACGCCACGGCGATCGGCTTCTTCAGCAGCGCGAGCGGCGACAACAGTTCGGCTTTCGGCGCGGAAAGCGTGGCGGGCAGCGATTTCAGCACGGCCATCGGCTATCAGAGCGAGGCCAGCGGGCAGATCGCCACTGCTTTGGGCGCCGGCAGCATGGCCTCCGGCAATCTGGGCACGGCGCTGGGTACCGAAAGCACCGCCACCGGCGTCGCCAGCACGGCCACCGGCGCCGGCAGCAACGCCAGCGGCGTGGGCAGCACCGCCAATGGCCAAGGTAGCCAGGCCACCGCGGAGCATGCCACCGCCATCGGCGCGGGCAGTACTGCGCAAGCCCTGGAAGGCACGGCCGTCGGCACCACCAGCAATGCCAGCGGCGAGTACAGCACCGCCATCGGCGCGGGCAGCGCAGCCAGCGAACTGCAAGCCTCCAGCTTCGGTGCGAACAGCGTCGCCAGCGAAGGCAGCGCAACCGCATTGGGCTATGGCAGCCAGGCGACGGCGCTGGCCGGTACGGCGGTGGGTGCTTTCAGTGTGGCCAGCGGCGAATTCAGCATCGCGATCGGCGAAGGCGGCCACGCCACGAGCGAAGGCAGCATCGCGGTCGGCGCGCTGAGCGTCGCCAGCGGCTATGGCAGCGGCGCTTACGGCGACTTGAGCGAAGCGACCGCGTATCAATCGCTGGCCCTGGGTGCATTTTCGGCGGCCACTGCCGACAACAGCGTTGCATTGGGCAATGGTTCGCTCGCCGACCAGGCCGACACGGTTTCCGTCGGCAGCGCTGGCAGCGAACGGCGCATAGTGAACGTGGCCGAAGGCACTGCGCTCACCGATGCGGTGAACCTCTCGCAGTTGCAGGCCACGCTGACCACGGCCAATGCCTACACCGATACCGCGGTCGCCACCGGTGGCACCGCGGCCAACGCCTATACCGACAACCGCGAGGCCGCGATCCGCAACGACATGGGCGATGCCGATACCGCCACGCTGCAGTCGGCGCAGGGCTACGCCGATGCCGGCGATGCCCAGACGCTGACCGCAGCCAACGCCTATACCGACGGCAAGGTCGCCGCGATCACCGGCTTTGCCGACGACTTCAACACTTTCCGCGATTCGGTCGACGACCGCTTCCATCAGCAGAACCGCCGCATCAGCCAGGTCGGCGCCTTGAGTTCGGCGATGGTGCAGATGAGCGCCAACGCCGCCAACGGCACCGGCCCACGTGGACGCCTGGCGGTCGGTGCCGGTTTCCAGGGCGGCGAGAAGGCTCTGTCGGTCGGCTACGGCAAGCGCATCGGCACACGCGGCTCGTTCTCGCTGGGCGGCGCGTTCGGCGGCGGCGAGAAGGCCGCCGGCATCGGCTTCGGCGTCGATCTGTGAAGAGGCGCGTCCCGGCGGGCGGCGCACGTCCACCGGGACAGCGACAATCAGGGTGCCGTCGTGAAACTGGAATACATCGTCACTACGTGGCCGGGCCGAGGAGGTCCTCGACTTCTACCGTTGCAGCGCCCGATCGAAGCTGGCGGTCTGCGCCTTCCATTGCGTGCTCGGCAGGTCGCAGACCGCATCGAACAGTTGCCGCAGCTCCAGCCAGTTTTCACTTGCGATCATTTTCCCCATCCCAGCGCGACGAATGTTCGGCGGCTTCTACCCGCCCGGCTCGGCCGCGACCGACCATCGCCACGAAGCTGCGTGACGCTGCACTTCATCGCATCGATCCACGGCAATGGCCCTACCCGTCTCAGCGGCCGGCCAGGCTGCGCTGCACGGCGTCCAGCCGTTGCAGCCATTCGGCACCGGGGGTCAGTTCGCGCTGCAGCAACGGCTGCGCCAGGCGCAGTTGTTCTTGCGCCAGCCCGGCATCGCCGGTGGCGGCCAGGGCCTCGGCATACGGCACGCGCCATTTGGCGACGGACACCGGATCGATGCCGTTCCGGCCGCTGGACAGCGCCACCAAGGCCTGCCATTGCGACCGCGCCTGGCCCCAGACGCGCCGCCGCTGCGCCAGCTCCGCCAGCAGGGACTGGCGGCGCAGCATCAGCGTCGGCTCGTCCTTGGCCGGCAACGGACGCAGTGCCGCCTCGGCCGCGTCCCATCGGCCCTCACGCAACCACAGGTCAACACAGTTCATGCGCGCCGCGTACAGCCCCCGGCGATCGTCGCCGTAGTGGCGCTCCCACCGTGCCAGTGCCTGCTCGAGCAACGGCCGCGCCTGCGCCAGCTCGCCCATGCGCGCCAGCACCCGCCCCAGGTTGCTTTGCGCACGCAACACCAGGCGGTCATCGGCCGGCAGGTGGAGGCGCCGGATCGTCAGCGAACGCCGGTCCAGACGCATCGCCTCGGCATAGTGGCCACGCGCCTCCTCCAGTCGCGCCAGGTTGTTGGAGGTCATCGCGTGGTCGAGGCTGTCCTCTCCCGATACGCGGGCATGGATGGCCATGGCTTGCAGGTAGTGGTCGCGCGCCTTGACGTACCGGCCGGTGTTGGCCAACGCGCCGGCCAGCTCGCCATGCGCGGCGGCGGTGCGGTTGCTGTGGGCGCCGTACAGCGCCCGGGCCAGTTCAAGGTTTTCCCGCCGCAGGGCGATCGCCTCGTCATAACGGGCCAGCGCCGTCAGTGTGGCCGCCAGCCCCTGCAAGCTGAGCTGCACGTCGACGCTGCGCGCGCCGTACTGGCGCCGGATCGCCAGCGCCTGGCGGAGGTAGCGTTCAGCGCGGAGGTTGTCGCTCTGGTCGCGATGGAGCAGGCCGAGCCAGTGCAGCGTCGCGGCCACCTCCTGCGAGCCCGGACCGAATGCCGTGCGGCGCAAGGCCAGGGATTGCTCCAATGCATCGCGGGCGCGGTCGAATGCCGCGGTCCCCTGCAGGGCGCGCCCCAGCGCGGCGTAGGCATCGGCCACCAGGGCCGGAGCATTCTCCAGCGTGCGACTCAACACCAGCGCGCGCTGCGCCACCGGCAAGGCCTCGCTGGCGCGCATCTGTTCGACCCGCAGCAGCGCCAGCTCGCAAAGGGCCTGCACGGCCTGCTCGGGCTGGTCGATGCGCGCATCCAGGAAACCTTCCGCAGCCTGGGCCAGCAGAGCCTCGGCCTGCTGCGGCTGGCCGAGGTTGCGGTATGCCCGCCCCAGCACGAAGCGCATGCGGGCCAGTACGCGTGGCGAATCGGCCAGTTCCGCGTCGATTTTTGCCGCGCCCAGATCGAGCACGTCGCGCGCACTCGGTTGCTGCGTGCCATCGGCACCACGCATGCGCGGGTCGGCGGCATTGAAGGCGGCCACCAGGAAGTCACCGACCTCGCGCGCCGTGGCCGCCTCCCGTTCGACCTGCTCACGCTGCGCGTCCAGGCGCCAGACAAAGCCGGCGGCCAGCGACAGAAGCGCCAGCGCCGCCGCACTCTCGCGCCAGTGCCGCCGCAGGAAACGCCCGGTCCGGTAGCGCAGGGTGGGCTTGCGTGCTCGCACCGGTTTGCAGGCGACGTGCCGCTCGATGTCCCGCGCCAACGCTTCCACCGAGGGGTAGCGCTGCTCCGGTGCAAGCGCGCAGGCCTTGCCGGCGATTGCGTCCAGGTCACCGGGCAAGTTCGCTTGCCAGCGGCACTCGGGGCCGGCCAGGCTGCTCGGTGGCGGCACCGCGCGATCACGGTCGGCCATGGTGCGTTCTGCACGCCGGCCGGCCAGCAACTCGGTCAGCACCATGCCCAGGCTGAACACGTCACTGGCCACACCGACGTGGCCGCGATCGAGTTGTTCCGGGCTGGCGTAGGCCGGCGTGCAGAAATCATGACCCTCATCGCTCTGCGCCTCGTCGAGCACGCGCGCGATACCGAAGTCGAGCAGCACCGGCGCGATGTTGTCGCGCACCAGGATGTTGCTGGGCTTGAGATCGCAATGCACCACCAGGCGCTGATGCGCCGCCTGCACGGCGCGGCAGACACGCAGGAACAGTTGCAGGCGCTCGGGCAAGTCGAGGCGGTGCTGCGCGCAATGCCGGTCCAGCGGCAGGCCGTCGATGTACTCCATCACCAGATAGGGGTGGCCGGACGGCGTGGTACCGCCATCGAACAGACGCGCGATGTTGGGGTGCTGCAGTTCGGCGAGAATCTGCCGCTCCGCCGCCAGACGCTGCTGCGTGATCAGGTTGGCCACGGTGACGTGCAACAGCTTGATCGCCACGCGCTGACGGAACAGGTCGTCGGCGCGCTCGGCCACGAACACCGTGCCCATGCCGCCGCTGGCGAGGCGCGCGACCAGCTGCCAGGCACCCAAGCGGTCACCCGGCTGCAGCTCGACTTCGGGCAACGAGGCCATCAACTCGCCGAGCGGCTTCAACGCGCGGTTGAAGCTGACGGTCTGCGCCTCCAGCAGCGCCAGCACTTCCTCGATCAGCGCGGGGTCGCTGCTCAGCTCACGCACCCGGGCGCGCCATTGCCCTGGCGGCAGGTCGCAGACAGCGTCGAACAGTTCTCGCAGCGTCTTCGCATTCGCGGTGCTCATGTCACTCCGCGCCGGGGCGACCGGTCATGCCAGCTGCTTGTTCAACCAGGCTTTGGCGAAGCGCAGGTCACGATCGACCGTGGGCACGGACACGCCGAGCACGCAGGCGATCTCGTCGCGCTCCATGCCGCCGAAATAGGCCAGCTCCAATGCCTTGGCGGCGCGCGGGTCGTGCTCGGCCAGACGCTCCAGCGACTGGTGCAGCGCCAGCACGTCGTACTCGACGCTGTCACCGGCCGCTTCCCGGTCGACATGCGACAGCGTCAGCATGGCGACGTCGCCGCCGCGCTTCTCGGCGGCACGCGCGCGGGCATGGTCGACCAGCACGGCGCGCATCTTCAGCGCCGCCAGCGCGAAGAAGTGGGCGCGGTCCTGCCAGTCGGTGTCGCTGCCGAGCAGGCGCATCAGCGCCTCGTTGACGACGGCGGTGGGCTGCAGTGTGCGGTCCCGACCCCGGCCGAGCCGGGCGGCCGCCATCTCGCGCAGGGCGTCATAGACCTGTTCGAGCAGGGCATCGCGCGCGGCCTGATCGCCACCGCGCCAGTCCTGCAACAACCGGGTGAGGTTCTCGCTCATTGCCGTCCGACTCCTTGTCGCCGCGCATGAGGGGTGCCGCCTGCGGATGCTACCCGAGCCGGCCCCGGGCATCGCGCCAGCCCGGCAATTCGAGGCGACATCGCCACGGCGCGCTTCGGCCCGCGATTGTCACCGGCCGCGGACACAAAAAACCCGCCTTGCGGCGGGTTTTTTGTTTGGATCTGGCAGCCCCGGATGGATTCGAACCACCGAATGCCTGAGTCAGAGTCAGGTGCCTTACCGCTTGGCGACGGGGCTATGCAGCTGATTTTAACGCAAGGATTAGCGCTTGGAGAACTGGGTAGCGCGGCGGGCCTTGTGCAGACCGACCTTCTTGCGCTCGACCTCGCGGGCGTCGCGGGTCATGAAGCCGGCCTTGCGCAGGTCGGACTTCAGCGTCTCGTCGTACTCGACCAGCGCGCGGGCGATGCCCAGGCGGATCGCACCGGCCTGGCCGGTGATGCCGCCGCCGGCGACGGTAACGGTGACGTCGAACTTGTCGGTCGACTGGGTCAGCTCGAGCGGCTGGCGCACGATCATGCGCGCAGTCTCGCGACCGAAGAAGTCTTCGATCGAACGCTGGTTGATGGTGATCTTGCCGTCACCCTTGCGCAGGAACACGCGCGCGGTGGAGGACTTGCGGCGGCCGGTGCCGTAATTCTGCTGGAGTGCCATTGATGTCTCTACCTTAGAAGTCCAGCGGCTGCGGCTGCTGGGCGGCGTGCGGATGCTCGGAGCCCTTGTAGACCTTGAGCTTGCGGTACATGGCACGGCCGAGCGGATTCTTCGGCAGCATGCCCTTCACGCCGATCTCGATGACGCGCTCGGGGTGGCGCTCAAGCGCCTGGCCGAGGGTCTCGGTCTTGAGGTTGCCGACGTAACCGGTGAAGCGGTGGTACTTCTTGTCGGCGAGCTTGTTGCCGGTGACGACAATCTTCTCGGCGTTGATGACCACCAGGTAATCGCCGGTGTCGACGTGAGGGGTGTAAACAGGCTTGTGCTTGCCGCGCAGACGGCGCGCGAGTTCAGAGCACAAGCGGCCGAGCGTCTTGCCCGACGCATCGACGACGTACCAGTCGCGCTGGACGGTCTCGTTCTTGGCGTTAAAAGTCTTCATGAAGGATCTGCTATTGGGTGCCTGGTCGGGCTGATTCCGCGTGCGACCCGAGTGGGCGTCGCGTCGGAATTTCGCCGCGCGTTGTGAATGTGGAACGAAAGAGGCGGAATGATAGCGGGCTTCCAAACCGGCCGCAAGTCGCCGGGACCCGCGTGCTAGCATCGCCCGCCATGCCCGCCGTTCGTCCGCCCTCCGCCGATCCTGTGGTGGCACTGGCCGACCGCTGCGTCCAATGCGGCCTGTGCCTGCCGGCCTGCCCGACCTACGGCCACGACCGCCTCGAAGCTGAATCCCCGCGCGGCCGCATCGCCCTGGCGCGGGCCTGGGCCCTGAACACCATCGAACCGACCGCCCTCGGCGACGCCCACCTCGACCACTGCCTGGGCTGCCGCAGCTGCGAGGCCGTGTGCCCGGCGGGCGTGCAGTATGGCGAACTGCTCACCGCCGCGCGCCTGCAGCAACGCCAGCGGCGCCCGGCGACGTGGCGGCAGCGCTGGATCGAACGGCTGGTGGCCCGGCCGCGGGCACTGGCGCGACTGCTCGCCCTGTACCGATACGCACACCCGTGGCTGCCCGCCCGTTGGCGGCCGCTGCCCCGTCCTCCGCGCCCGCTGCGGGCGGCGGGCGCCAGCGCCCCCACGCCCCACGGCCGCGAGGTCGCGCTCTTTGTCGGCTGTGTCGCCGCCACCTACGAGACCGACCTGCGCGCGGCGGTGTCGCGCTGCTGCGCCGCTCTCGGCGTCGCGGTGACCGAGCCCGCCGGCCAGACCTGCTGCGGCAGCGTGCTGGCGCATGCCGGCGCCGGCGCCCAGCGGCTGACCGGGCGCAACCGCGCCGCCTTCGCCGGTGCCGACACCGTGTTGACCCTGGCCAGCGGCTGCCACGAGGCCCTGGCCCAGGCGCTGCCGGACAACACTCGTACTGTCGATGCGATCGCCTTCCTCGCCGAGCACGCCGACCGGTTGCGTTTGCGCGGCGGTGCCGAGCGGGTCGCCCTGCACCTGCCCTGCACCCAGCGCAACGTGGTCAAGTCGGTGCCGGCCCTGCGCCGGCTGCTCGCGCAGGTGCCGGGGCTGACGGTGATCGAGCTCGATGCCGGCTACGGTTGTTGCGGCGCCGCCGGTCTGCAGATGCTCGATGACCCGGTCCGCGCCGCCGACTACCGCGAGCCGCTGCTGCGGCAGCTGGTCGCCAGCGGTGCGACCCGCCTGCTCAGCGCCAACATCGGCTGCCGCCTGCACCTGGCCAGCGCCGCCGGCGTGCCGGTGCAGCATCCACTCGAATTCCTCGCCGAGCGGCTCGAGCCACTTCCTTCACCGGCCCCGGCCCTCGCCGCGCCGTAAACTGGCGCCATGACCAGCACCCGCGAACTCACGCCGCTCGACCGCTTCCTGACCGACACCCAGCGCGCACTCGACACCGTGTTCGGCGCGCCCGCCGCGGTTCGCGCCAACCCGTCCGCCGACATCGCCCAGATCGAGCTCGACGACAACGAGCGCCGCCACGCCGCCGGGCTGATGCGGGTCAACCATGTCGGCGAGGTCTGCGCGCAGGCGCTGTACTGCGGCCAGGCCGCCGTTGCCCGCGACGCCGCCACCCGCGCCCACCTGCTCGAGGCCGCGCAGGAGGAAGCCGACCATCTGGCCTGGTGCGCCGACCGCCTGCGCGAGCTCGACAGCCGGCCGAGCCTGCTCAACCCGTTGTGGTACGCCGGCAGCTTCGCGATCGGTGCTGTCGCCGGCCTGCGTGGCGATGGCTGGAACCTCGGCTTCGTGGTCGAGACCGAGCGCCAGGTCGAGGCGCATATCGACGAACACCTGGAGTCACTGCCCGCCGCCGACGCGCGCAGCCGCGCGATCCTGGAGGTGATGAAGGCCGACGAGGCCCGCCACGCCGACAACGCCGAGGCGGCCGGCGCGCGCGTCCTGCCACCGCCCGTCCCGAGCCTGATGGCGGCGGCGTCGAAGCTGATGAAGACAGTGGCTTACAGGCTGTGATTTGGCGATTCGTGATTGGTGATTGGTGATTGGTGATTCGTAAAAAGTCGACGACCAAAAAAGGGCCCGCATTGCGGGCCCTTTTTTTCTACGAATCACCAATCACGAATGACCACTCACGGCCTCAATCAGCCAGGTTGCGGCCGTGATAGAGCTCCTCGATCTCACGCCTCAGGCGCGCTTCGATCTTCATGCGCTCCTTGAACGAGAGGTTCTTGGCCTTCTCCTCGAACAGGTAGGTGTCGAGGTCAAACTCCTTCAGGTGCATCTTCGTGTGGAAGATGTTTTCCTGGTAGACGTTGACGTCGAGCATCTCGTAGCGCGACTTGACGTTCTTGGCCAGGTAGTCCTGGATCGAGTTGATCTTGTGGTCGATGTAGTGCTTGCGGCCCTTGATGTCGCGGGTGAAGCCGCGCACCCGGTAGTCCATGATGACGATGTCGGACTCGAGGCTCTCGATCAGGTAGTTCAAGGCCTTCAGCGGCGAGATCACGCCGCAGGTGGCGACGTCGATGTCGGCGCGGAACGTGGCGATGCCGTTGTCAGGATGGGTCTCCGGGTAGGTGTGCACGGTGATGTGCGACTTGTCCATGTGCGCGACCACGGCGTCGGAGATGATCTCCTTGCCGGCGTCCTTCTTGTCGATCACCGGCTCTTCCGAGATCAGGATCGTCACCGACGCGCCCTGCGGATCGTAGTCCTGGCGCGCGATGTTGAGGATGTTGGCGCCAATGATGTCCGCCACATCGGTCAGGATCTGGGTCAGGCGGTCGGCGTTGTAGGCCTCGTCGATGTACTCGATGTAGCGGCGACGCTCGTCTTCGGAGGCGGCGAAGCAGACATCGTAGATATTGAACGAGAGGGCCTTGGTGAGGTTGTTGAAACCTTGCAACCTCAGGCGAGGCAACGGCTTGACCACGATGGTGAAGTCCCGGTAGGGCGGCGAGGGACGCGATTATGCGGCAATTGTGGTGACGGGGGAACGCGCGCCGGCGCCGGGCTGGCATCGGCGCCGAATCGGCACTGCGTCACAGGATCCATCCGCGGCCGGGTGACGCTGCACGGCGGATATTTGCCCAATGCGTTAGTTCGTCCTAAGCTCGACCGATCACATCGCCTTCACGCCCATGTCCGCCAATCCGGTTGCACCCATGACTGCCATGCGTCGTACCAACAGTCCGCTGTTGCCGGACGGCGCCACCATCGAACGCTTCCTGGCGCATTGCCACCGTCGCCGCTACCCGTCGCGCACCGACGTGTTCCGGCCCGGCGACCCGGCCAGTACGCTTTATTACGTGGTCTCAGGTTCGGTCAGCATCATCACCGAGGAAGACGACGGCCGTGAGCTGGTGCTGGGCTACTTCGGCCCCGGCGAGTTCGTCGGCGAGCTGGGCCTGTTCATCGCCAGCGACCAGCGCGAGGTGATCCTGCGCACGCGCAGCACCTGCGAGCTGGCCGAGATCGGCCACGAGCGCCTTTACGACCTGCTGCTGACCCGGCTGTCGCTGGACGCGCCCAAGCTGCTGTACGCGATCGGCGCGCAGATCTCGCGGCGCCTGCTCGACACCAGCAGGAAAGCCGGCCGCCTGGCCTTCCTCGACGTCACCGACCGCATCGTCCGCGCCCTGCACGACCTGGCCAAGGAGCCCGAGGCGATGAGCCATCCGCAGGGCACCCAGCTGCGCGTGTCGCGCCAGGAGCTGTCGCGCCTGGTCGGCTGCTCGCGCGAGATGGCCGGCCGCGTCCTCAAGAAACTGCAGGCCGACGACAAGCTGCACGCCCGCGGCAAGACCGTCGTCCTCTTCGGCACGCGCTGAGATGGGCCGCGGCGCCGCGTCCGCCGGGACTGCGCCGCGGGTGCGGGCGGCGGAACTCGGCGACGCCAGCGACGTCGCCCGCCTGCTCGGCGAACTCGGCTACCCCTGCAGCCGCGACGAGGCCGCCGAACGCATCACCCTGGTCCGCCACGACCCGCGCCAGCACCTGCTGCTGGCCGAGATCGACGGCGAGGCCTGCGGCCTGGTCGCGCTCTACAGCCTCTACTCGGTGGTCCACGGCAGCGAGCTGGCCCGCATCACCGCGCTGGTGGTGACCGCGGCCTGCCAGCACCAGGGCGTCGGCCGGCGCCTGCTGCGCGAGGTCGAGCTGATCTCGCGCCGCAACGGCGTCGCCCGCATCGAGGTCACCAGCAACGCCCGCCGCACCGACGCCCACGCCTTCTACCGCCAATGCGGCTATGCCGACAGCTCGCTGCGCTTCCTCAAGGCGCTCGGCGACTGACCCACCCCACAGGACGCCCCATGCAGTGCCCGAAATGCAGCTCACCGATGGAACGGATCGACCACCTGGCTGCCCACGCGCAGCGCTGCACCCAGTGCCGGGGGCTGTGGTTCGCGCTGGGCGACTACCGCCTGCTCAAGGACGCCGCCGACATCATCGACAGCGGTGACGCCGCGGCCGGCGAGCGCTACAACCGCGTCGAGCGCATCAAGTGCCCGAGCTGCGTCGACAGCCAGCTGATCCGCATGGTCGACCCGCAGCAGCCGCACATCTGGTTCGAGAGCTGCAAGTTCTGCTTCGGCCGCTTCTACGACGCCGGTGAGTTCCGCGACTACGCCGAACACACCCTGCTCGAGTTCTTCCAGGACCTCGACGCACCCGCGCGCGACTGACCGGCGCGGCCATACGCGAGCACGACCCGGGACCTGCCCGCGGCTCCGGCCACCTGAACACCGACCTTGCCCTGGCCCATCGTTCCCGCGCAGGCGGGAACCCGCGACTTCGGGTTTTGGCAAGGCGTCGAAGGATCTCCGCTTCGCGGAGATGACGGTAAACGTTGTCCGTCAGCGATCTGGTCGGCCCGGGGCGCCGCCCTCAGCGGCCAGGGGCCGCACGTACTGCAGCAGGCTGGTCAGCACCTTGCCGGGCTCTTCCCACGGCATCATGTGGGCGGAGCGCTCGAACCAGACGCCCTGCTTGTACGGCGCATCCACGCGCTGGAGCCAAGCCTCGGTCGGTTGCGATGGCGTGGTGTAGTCGTGGCGTCCCATGAACATCACCACGGGAATGGGGAACGAGCGGACGCCCTTGAAGTCGACCTTGAGGAACTCGTCCAGCACCCTTCCGAGGGTGAAGATGCTGCCGAGGTTGATGGCGCAACGGTCGCGGTCGTCGTACTCCGGCGATAGGCGCGGCCCACGGTAGAAGTAGTCGGAGTTGTCGCGGAACGCCGTCAAGCCGCCGTAGAACTGGGGCCACTTGCGGGCCAGGATGATCCGCTCGCGCGTGATCGGCTGATCGCCCGGGTACGGCGCGATCGAATTCAGTTCGCGCAGGGCTTCCTGGTTGCCGTGTGCCTGGGCCTGCTTGAGCCCGTAGTCGAAGCTGATCTGCTCGTTGTCGCGGACGTTGATGACCTGTCCGATGCCAACGTAGGCATGGAACAGGTCCGGACGCTTCAGCGCGGCCGTCATGCCCGGGATGGTGCCCCAGCTGTGCGCCATCAGGATCAGCTTGCCCTTGCCGTAGCGCTTGCGGACGTACTCGGCCACTTCGATGGCATCGTCGGCGTAGCGCGCGATGTGGATGCTGTCGGCGATGGACTCCGGCGGGCTGGCTTCGTTGTAGGTCTTGCCAGCGCCGCGCTGGTCCCAGTTGACGACCGTGAAGTACTCCTCGAGCGGGCGCTGGAACTGCCAGAGCGTCGGCGTGACCGGCGATGCCGGGCCGCCGTGGACGAACAGGATGACGGGGTTGTCGCGGTCCTGACCGCGGACGTTGAGCCATTGATCGATGCCGCCGATGCGGGTCTTGTAGGCCTCCTGCACGCCTGACGGCGCGACGATCCTGCCCAGGTCCTGGATGACCTCCCGCGCCGGCTGGTAGGACGAGCGGTCCGGACAGTCCTGCGCATTCGCGTGCAGGCACCCGACGATGAAGATCAGGACGACGAACAGCACTCTCATCATCGACACTTTCCCCTTGCAGGCGTCTGCCGCGCGTCGCCTCGTTGTTTGGTTGGTTCCGGCGGATCCCGTCGGAGTGGCATGGCCGATTGCGGTGTGCCCACGAGCCGGAACGAGCGGAGCCCGCTACGCGACCGGATCGCCACCCCGGCCGACACAACCCCAGTTGAGGATCGGCGTGCCTTCCGGCAGCACGCGCCGGAACATCGCCACGCGGCTGCGCTTGGGATTGACCACCACCGGCCGGCGCGCGGCCTTGAGCAGCGGCAGGTCAGCGCTGCTGTCGGAATAGGCGATCGCGATCTGGTCGTAGCCGGCATCCCAGATCATCCGCATCTTGTTCTGGTGGTGGCAGTGCTCGACGGTGATCATGCCGCCGAGGAACGGCCCGCTGATGCTGCCGATCACCGGCAGGTCCTCGTGGGCGACGAAGTCGAGGATCGCGCGCGCCAGCTCGGGCGAGGCACCCGTGGCGATGATCACGCGGTCGCCAGCGTCACGGTGCGCCTGCAACACCTTGAGCGCGGCCGGCAGCAGCCGGGGGCGGATCTGCGCGGCGTGGGTCTGCACGTAGCGGTCGATCAAGCGGTCCATGTCGCGCCGGCGGTGGGTACCGACCGTGCCGATCCACACGAACACCGAGATCGCGCGGCGCCGCGTCGGCAGCCAGGCAATCATCGGCAGCAGCAGCGGCATCAGCAGCAACGCGGCCAGCTGGCGCGCCCAATGCCGGCGGATCAACCACAGCACCAGGTGGCTGCCCGAGTCGCCGTCATAGAGCGTGTGATCGAAGTCGAACACCACCAGCGGCGCGTACGGCCGTGCGCACTCGTCCGGTGCGCCCTCATCCGGCATGCTCATACCGCAAACAGCCGCTGCAGCGCCGCGCCCGGGTCGCGCTCGCGCATGAACGACTCGCCGATCAAAAAGGCATCGATGCCGGCTGCGCGCAGCCTGGCCACGTCGGCGGGGGTGGCGATGCCGCTCTCGGTGACCAGGGTGCGGTCGCGCGGCACCGCATCCTTGAGCGCGAGCGTGGTGTCGAGCGAGACCTCGAAGTTGCGCAGGTTGCGGTTGTTGACGCCGATCAGCTCGCAACCGGTCTGCAGCGCGCGCTCGAGCTCGTCGATGTCGTGGACCTCGACCAGCACGTCCATGCCCAGCTCCATCGCCAGGTTGGCCATTTCGACCAGCGGGGCGTCCTCGAGCGCGGCGACGATCAGCAGGATCGCGTCGGCGCCAATCACGCGCGCCTCGTAGACCTGGTACGGATCGATGGTGAAATCCTTGCGCAGCACCGGCAGCGAACAGGCGCCGCGTGCCTCACCGAGGTAGAGATTGCTGCCCTGGAAAAAATCCACGTCGGTCAGCACCGACAGGCAGGCCGCGCCGCCGGCCTCGTAGCTGCGGGCGATATCGGCGGGATGGAAGTCCTTGCGGATCAATCCTTTCGACGGGCTCGCCTTCTTGACCTCGGCGATCACCGCGGCGCCACCGGCGCCGAGCTTGCGCTGGATCGCATTGACGAAACCGCGCGTCGGCGGCTGGTTGGCGGCACGCGCGCGCAGGTCGGCGAGCGAACGCACGCGGCTGCGTTGTTCGATCTCCTCGGCCTTGCGGGCGAGGATGGTGTGGAGGATGTCGCTCATGGGGAGAATTCTAAGGCCGTGCTGAAGATTTACGGGTTGCTTGCGGTAAAGCCCTGCTGGCCCACTTGGCCAGCCGCGCGCGCGGCATTCGTCAATCCCGTTGCCTCGCTGGGTCGAGGGCGGACTTGGCGTAGGCGCGCTCGACTTTCGCCACGCGCAGTTCGTAATGGTCGTACCAGTGCGTGCGGCCGTGGGCGCGCGTCGCCGCGTGCTCGGCATGCTGGCGCCAGGCGGCGATCGCCGCCTCGCTGTCCCAGTACGACACGGTGATGCCGAAGCCGTCGCTGCCGCGGGTGGATTCGACGCCGAGGTAGCCCGGCTGCTGCGCGGCCAGCTCGACCATGCGCTGCGCGGCCGCGGCGTAGCCGGTATCGTCCTCGCCGTTGCGCTGCGAGGAAAAGATCACCGCGTAATACGGCGGCTTGGGCAGGGCGGCAAAGGCATCGCTCATCTCAGACGCCTGCCGGCACGCCGGCCAACTGTCGGGTGAAAGCGACGAACTCGTCCAGCTTGGCCCGGGCCGCGCCCGAAGCCAGCGCCGCGCGCGCGCGCTCGATGCCCTCGGCGATGCTGTCGGCGACGCCGGCGGCGTAGATCGCCGCGCCGGCGTTGAGCGCGACGATCTCGCGCGGCAGGCCGTCGCGGTTGTCCAGCGCCTGCAGCAGCATGGCCCGGGATTCGCCGGCATCGCCGACGCGCAGGTTGCGGCTGTGCGCCATGGGGATGCCGAAGTCCTCGGGATGCACCTCGTACTCGCGTACCACACCGTCGCGCAGCTCGCCGACCAGCGAGCCGGCACCGAGCGAAAGCTCGTCCATGCCGTCGCGGCCCCACACCACCAGCGCACGCTGTGCACCCAGCTCCTGCAGCACACGCACCTGGATGCCGACCAGGTCGGGGTGGAACACGCCCATCAGGATGCTCGGCGCATCGGCCGGGTTGGTCAGCGGCCCGAGGATGTTGAACAGCGTGCGCACGCCCATCTCGCGTCGCACCGGCGCCACCACCTTCATCGCCGGATGGTGCACCGGTGCGAACATGAAGCCGATGCCGCAGCCGTCGATGCACTGCGCGACCTGTTCGGGCTGCAGCTCGATCGCCGCGCCCAGCGCTTCCAGCACATCGGCGCTGCCCGATTTGGACGACACGCTGCGGTTGCCGTGCTTGGCGACCTTGGCCCCGGCCGCAGCGACCACGAACATGCTGGCGGTGGAGATGTTGAACGTATGCGCGCCGTCGCCGCCGGTGCCGACGATGTCGACCAGATGACTGCGGTCGGCCACCACCACCGGCCGCGCGAACTCACGCAGCACCGTCGCCGCGCCGGCGATCTCGCCAACGGTTTCCTTCTTGACGCGCAGGCCGGTCAGGATCGCCGCGGTCATGGTCGGCGAGACCTCGCCGCGCATGATCATGCGCATCAGCTCGACCATCTCATCAAAGAAGATCTCGCGGTGTTCGATGCTGCGCTGCAGGGCTTCTTGTGGGGTGATGGGCATGGGGACGATGACCTCTTGGCGCGCGCCCGGACGGCTCACGCCCGCTCCAGGAAGTTCTTGAGCAGGGCATGGCCGTGCTCGGTCAGGATCGATTCGGGGTGGAACTGCACGCCCTCGACGGGGTGCTCGCGGTGGCGCAGGCCCATGATCTCGTCGAAGGAGCCGTCCTCATGATCGGTCCAGGCGGTGATCTCCAGGCACGGCGGCAGCGTCTCGCGCGACACCACCAGCGAGTGGTAGCGCGTGGCCTCGTAGCCGTCCGGCAGGCCGGCGAACACGCCGTGGCCTTCGTGGCGGATGCGCGAGGTCTTGCCGTGCATGATGGTCTTGGCGCGGACCACGTCGCCGCCGTAGGCCTGGCCCAGGCTCTGGTGGCCGAGGCACACGCCGAAGGTCGGGATGCGCGGGCCAAGCTCGCGGATCACCTCGACCGAGACACCGGCCTCGTTGGGTGTGCACGGCCCCGGCGAGATCACGATGCGCTCGGGCGCCAGCGCCTTGATCTGCGCCAGTGACAACTCGTCGTTGCGGATCACTTTCACTTCAGCCCCGAGCGCCTGCAGGTACTGCACGAGGTTGTAGGTGAAGCTGTCGTAGTTGTCGATCATCAGCAGCATCGGGGCTGACTCGCTGGATTCGTAGGGAGGATCGCGCCCGCCGCCGGACCGCCATCAACGCACGATTATCCCGCCTTCGGCTGGGCCGAGGGGATCGTGACGGAGAGGAAATCATGTCGCCGCTGGCGGCGGGACGGTGTCGGACGCAGGCCGGGGGCAGATCAGCTGGGAACGCGGGAGTCACGCAAGGCTTCCTTGGAGAACGACGGGGCAACGGAGACGGCAGCCAGAGGCCACCATCGCCAACCCAGGTCGGCAGCAAGGAAGTGCGGGGTCGTGCGCGCGATCATGGCCCTACTGTACCGGCTCGCCCGCTTCGACGCGACCGCGCTTCGACACGATCGTCCAGCGCAACCGGTGGCAGCGCGTGCAGGCCGCGATCAAGCAGTGCCGCTGCCGCGCCGCAGCGGCACCGGTGCGGTGGCGATGCGGCTCTTCAGCTCGGCCATCGTGCCGGGCAGGACCACCAGGTAGGTGATCAGCTGCTCGACCAGTTCCAGCAGCTGTTCGGCGGTGACCTTGTCGATGGTCGCCTCGTCCTCGAACTGGCGGCCGAAGGTGCCGGCCGGCGCGAGCAATTGCGCGATGTCCTGCAACGGCCGCGCCAGATCCATCTCGTGCGGCAGCGCCTCGAGTTGGCGGATCAGCGGCAGCTCGCGTTTGTCGTCGGCGATCAGGCGCGCAGCTAGGCCTTCAAGCAGGTGGCGCACGGTCAACGCCGCCGCCCCCCATTCGGCACGGTTGTAGAGCTTGACCGCCGAGTCGTAGGTCCGCGCCAGCGGCCCGGACAACGCCTGCAAGTGACCGACTCCGGCCATGGTCTCGCGTCCGCCCGAACGCGGGTGGCAGTACAAGGCCCCGGCCTTGCTGACACCGTCGCGGTCGAGCAACTGCACGAACAGCACCGCTTCCTCGCAGCGCGAGCACAACAGCTCGCTGGCGGAGACCTGGCGCCCGTGTTCCTGCCAGGAGCGCGCCTCGAACAGCGCCTCCTTCAGGCAATGCGGGCAGATCATCTCGACCGTGCGCGGGAAGGTATTGGAAAACCGGGACTGCACCTGGCTGTCATGGACGACTTGCATCGCGGCTTTCTCCTCGCTGGAATCCCGGATCCTTGAGGCACCCGACCTATGGCCCCCAGTGAATACCGGGTCTTGTGAATAAAACGTTGAGAGCAAATGTCCACGGCCACGCCGACAGCGCGCGACCGTGCGGACACGGCCTGCGCAATGCGTGTGATGGTGTGGTGACGCAACTGCAGCGTCCACGCAGTGCGCGGACGCGCGCCGGCAAGCGCGCGATGAACGGCTAATCCGAGTTCACAACCCTCGCGCCGCCTCCGCCACCGCGCGGAACAGCGCCCGGCCCTTGTTCATCGTCTCCTCCCACTCCTTTTGCGGGTCGGAGTCGTAGACGATGCCGGCGCCGGCCTGCACGGTCAGACGGCCGTCCTGGATCACCGCGGTGCGGATGGCGATGGCGGTGTCGGCGTCGCCGCTCCGGCCCGGACTGCTCCAGCCCAGGTATCCGATGCTGCCGGCATAGACGTTGCGCTTGATCGGTTCGAGCTCGCGGATCACCTCGAGCGCGCGGATCTTCGGCGCACCGCTGACCGTGCCGGCCGGGAACGTCGCGCGCAGCACGTCGGCGTAGCTCAGGCCCGGCTTCAGTGTGCCGGTGACCTCGCTGACGATGTGCATGACGTGGCTGTAGCGCTCGATCACGAACTGTTCGCCAACTTCTACCGTGCCCGGTTCGCTGACGCGGCCGACGTCGTTGCGGCCGAGGTCGATCAGCATCAGGTGCTCGGCGCGCTCTTTCGGGTCGGCCAACAGCTCGGCCTCGAGCGCGGCGTCTTCTTCGGGTGTGGCGCCGCGCGGACGCGTGCCGGCGATCGGGCGCACGGTGATCTGGCCCTGCCCCGACTCGGTGTGTTGCAAGCGCACCAGGATTTCCGGTGACGAGCCCACCACCTGGGTGTCGCCGACATCGAGGAAATACATGTATGGCGAGGGATTGAGCGCGCGCAACGCGCGGTACACGTCCACCGGTCGCGCCTTGAACGGCACGCTCAGGCGCTGGCTCAGCACCACCTGGAAGATGTCGCCGGCGCGGATGTACTCCTTGGACCGCTCGACCGCCTTGATGAAGCCGTCCTTGGTGAAGCCGGAAACGAAGTCGCCCTCCTCCAGCCCGTTCGGATCGCGCGTTTCCGGGTAACCGGCGCCGCCGTGGCGCAGGCGATGGCTGAGTTCGTCGAGACGGCGGCTGGCACGCGCATACGCGCGCGGCTCGCGCGGGTCGGCGTGGACGATCAGGTACAGGCGGCCCTTGAGGTTGTCGAAGACCGCCAGCTCCTCGCTCTGCATCAGCAGGATGTCGGGCGTGCCGAGCTCGTCCGGCTTGTACGTGCCGTCTGCCTGCGAACCGGCCAGGCGCGGCTCGATGTACTGGATGCACTCGAAGCCGAACCAGCCGACCAGACCACCGGTGAAACCCGGCAGGCCGTCGATCTTCGGCACCGAATGCGCGGCACGCAGGCGCTCGACCTCGGCGAACGGGTCGGCGACCACGCGCGACTCGACCAGCTCGCCGTCCTCGGTGACGAACAGCGTGTGCCCGGCGAAGGCGTACACGCGCCGCGCCGGCAGGCCAATGATCGAGTAGCGGCCGAAGCGTTCGCCGCCCTCCACCGACTCGAACAGGTAGGTGTGCGGGCCGTCGGCCAGCTTGAGGTAGACCGACAGCGGCGTGTCGAGGTCGCTCAGCACCTCGCGGACGACGGGGATGCGGGTGTGGCCGTCAGCGGCCTGCTGCTGGAACTGTTCTGCGGAGATCACGCGGCGTTTCCTTGGAAGACGGGAGGGCAGGGACGACGACAGCCAACGGCCACCATCGCCAACCCACGTCGGCAGCAAGGAATTGCGGGTTCGCCCGGAACTTCATGCGGTTACTGTAGCGGCTTCGCGCGGGCGACGCGATGGCTGGACAGGCTGCTCTCGACCACAGCCGACCGGCTGCGGCTAAGATTCCGGCCTTCCCTCGCATCTGCCTGCATGGACGCCCGACCCGCGCCTTCGCCCCGCCTTGCCTTCCTGCTGTTCTTCCTCGCCGCTTGCTATGTCGCCAGTGGCATGGCGGCGATGCTGTGGCTGTCACCGAAGGTGCCCTGCTGGCCACCGTAGCCATGACCGCACGCCCGCGGCTGGCGCGCAGCGCGGTCGCGGTGCTGGCCATCGCGATGCTGCCGAGCCAACTGTGGATGGGGCAGCTGGCGCGGCACACCCAACAGATCGCCGACCAGACCGCGCTCGGCGTCGCCGTCGGCGTACTGGCGACCACGCAGCCGCTGGGAGAAACACTGCCCGAGGAGGTGACCGCCGCGCTGCCGTCGTTGCGCGCGCGGCAAGCGGCCATGTACGCGTGGCCGCAGACGCGCCTGCTCGGCCGCGTACCGGGCCGCGACGAGGGCACGGTGATTGCGGCCCGCAACTGGCAGGTGCAGCCCGTCGAGAACCGCCTGGACGGCCCCGGCGCGCACGTCACGTTTGCGGCCGACACGCCGGCGCAGAGGCTGGTGATCGTCGATGCCGGTGGCCGTGCGATCGGCCTGGCCGTGCCCGATCGCGGCACCGCACCACACGGTTGGAGCGGCTGGGTGCGCGGCGACATCGCAGCCGCCGGCTTGCGGGTGATCGCGATCGCGAGCGACTGAATTCGCCGCAACTCGTCCGAGTTACCCGCAGGTCATCATTTCGTCATCGTCGTCCCGGAACATGGGAGTCCATACCAAGGACGACGGGCGGAGGCGGGATTGCCTCCAAATCTTCCAACGGCCAGCCGGCAACGGCTGGCCGTTTCCGTTTTCGACTTTTAAAGCCCTCTCCCGCCGGGAGAGGGGTTGGGGTGAGGGTTCGGCGAAGCGAGAGAGGTTCAAGCGTCATCGCGTCTGCGCACCCTCATCCGGCCCTGCGGGCCACCTTCTCCCGATGGGAGAAGGGAAAGAGCGCCGTCAGCGCAGATCGGTGTCGGCGATCACCACGCCGTCCTCGTCGGCGCACAGCCAGTCGCCGGGGCGGATGGTCACCCCGCCGAACCCGACCTCGACATCGCGCTCGCCCAGGCCGCGCTTGTCGGTCTTGCGCGGGCAGGTCGCCAGCGCCTTGACGCCGAAGTCGAGCGCGCCGATCGCACCGCTGTCGCGGATCGCGCCGAACACGACGACGCCGGCCCAGCCGTTCTCCACCGCCTGTGCGGCAAGCAGGTCACCGAGCAGCGCGCGCCGGGTCGAGCCGTTGCCGTCGATCACCAGCACGCGGCCCTGGCCGGACTCGGCCACCGCTTCGCGCACGCGCGAGTTGTCCTCGAACGCGCGCACGGTGCTGACCAGGCCGTTGAACGCCAGCCGCCCGCCGTAGTCGCGCAGCGGCAGGTCGAGCACGCGGACCTGCGCGTCGTGCAGATCGCACAGGTCGCAGGTGTTCATCCCCGCACCGCGGCCACGGCCGCCTTCATCCGTCCGATCACCTCTGCGTATCCATGCTTGCCAGAGCCCGGCGCATTGAAAATCGCCGAGCCGGCCACGAAGGTGTCGGCGCCGGCGGCAGCAATCTCGGCGATGTTGTCGGCCTTGACGCCGCCGTCGATCTCCAGGCGGATCGCCTTGCCGCTGCGGTCGATGCGCTCGCGCACGCGACGCAGTTTTTCCAGCGCGGAAGGGATGAAGCTTTGCCCACCGAAGCCCGGGTTGACCGACATCAGCAGCACCAAGTCGAGGTCTTCCAGCACCCAGTCCAGCACCTCGATCGGCGTGGCCGGGTTCAGTACCAGGCCGGCCTGGCAGCCGTGCGACTTGATCAGCTGCACGGTGCGGTGCACGTGCGCGCTGGCCTCGGGGTGGAAGCTGATGATGCTGGCACCGGCCTTGGCGAAGTCGGGAACGATGCGGTCGACCGGCTCGACCATCAGGTGCACGTCGATCGGTGCGGTCACGCCGTGCTTGCGCAGCGCCTCGCACACCATCGGGCCGATGGTCAGGTTGGGCACGTAATGGTTGTCCATCACGTCGAAATGGACCCAGTCGGCGCCAGCCGCCAGGACGTGGTCGACCTCTTCGCCGAGCTTGGCGAAGTTGGCCGAGAGGATGGACGGGGCGATGACGGTGGGCTGCATGCTGTTGGGGCTCACTTCTTGCGCAGGGTCTTGATGCGGTCGTAGGCGTTGTTGATCGCGCGCGCCTTGACCTCGGCGTGCTGGCGCAGCTCGGTGGCGGCGCCAGCCAGCTTGTCCGGGTGGTATTGCGAGATCAGCCGGCGATAGGCCTGGTCGACCTCGGCATCGCTGGCGTCGGCGGTCAGGCCGAGGGTGGCATAGGGGTTGTCGCGGCGCAGCTTGAACCAGTCGGTGTCGAAGGCGTGGCCGATCAGCAGCCCGATCATGGCGCCCAGGAACGGATTGGCACGCATCAGCGCGGCCCCGGCGAAGAAGCCCAGTAGCTTGCCGTACCAGCGTTTCATCGCCATCCCCGCTGCGTCATGCGGCCGTCTCCGTGGGTTTAGGAACCTTTGAACCTGTTCAGAGGTTCGCGCGCCAAGGATGGCGCGCTCGCGGATCATGCACGCAAGTGCTTGATCCGCGTGAGCCCGTCCGGGCGTGCACCGGACGGGCGAGGCCTGAAAAATCCAGGATGGATTTGTTCAGGCCCTCTAGATGCACAGTTTACCTGCAGCCCGCGCCCGGCCGGCGTACACTGCCCGGCCCTGTCGCGCCCGCGCGCGATCCAAGGCGACGGTGCGGCGGGGGCGATCCGTGCACACCTTGGGGGTTTTGCGTTGTCCACGACACTGCTCCAGTCCGACCTGCCCGGCCTGCCTTTGCGCCATCGCGGCAAGGTCCGCGACGTCTTCGACCTGCCCGCGCAACACCTGCCGCCCGGCCCGGCCGCTGGCGCCGCCTCTGAACTCGGTTACCTGCTGATGGTCGCCACCGACCGCCTCTCCGCCTTCGACGTGGTCCTCCCGGACCCGATTCCGGGCAAGGGCGAGATGCTCTGCCAGATCAGCAACTTCTGGTTCGGCAAGACCGAGCACATCGTCCGCAACCACCTCACTGGCATCGACGTGGCCGCGGTGCTGCCGGCCGGCGTCGACGCCGCGCTGTACGCCAGGCGTGCGGTGGTGACCAAGCGCCTCAAGCCGGTGCCGATCGAGTGCATCGCGCGCGGTTACGTGATCGGCAGCGGCTGGAAGGACTACCAGCGCACCGGCCGCATCAGCGGCATCGGCCTGCCCTCCGGCCTGCGCCAGGCCGAGCAACTGGCCGAACCGATCTTCACCCCCTCGACCAAGGCCGCCGTCGGCGACCACGACGAGAACATCGACTTCGACACCGCGGTGCGCACGGTCGGCGCCGAACTGGCCGAGCAGGTGCGCGACGCCACGCTGCGGCTGTACAGCTACGCGCGCGACTACGCCGCGCAGCGCGGCATCATCCTGGCCGACACCAAGTTCGAGTTCGGCCTCGACGCCGACGGCCACCTGTACGTGATGGACGAGATGCTGACGCCGGACTCCTCGCGCTACTGGCCCGCCGACGAGTACGAGGTCGGCACCAGCCCGCCGAGCTACGACAAGCAGTTCGTGCGCGACTACCTGGAGACGCTGGACTGGGACAAGACCCCGCCCGGCCCGAGGCTGCCGGCGGAAGTGATCGAACGCACGCGCGCCAAGTACGCCGAGGCGTTGCAGAAGCTCGCCGGCATCTCGATCGACTGAGCGCAAGCGCGTCCCACCGGCAAGGCCCGCCTTGCCGGTGGCGATTGTGCGAGGCAGTGGCGCACCGCCGGGCGGATGCATGCAACCGACGGCTGCACGCGATCAGCCGCGTGCGCATGGCGTGCCGCATCGACGACATCGGCACCCCACATCGCAGGAGCAGACATGAACCCCGGCTACCTCTACCTGGGCATCGCGATCGCCGCCGAAGTGGTCGCCACCAGCGCGCTCAAGGCCTCCGAAGGCTTCACCCGGCTGGGCCCGTCGCTGATCGTCGCCGCCGGCTACGGCGTCGCCTTCTACTTCCTGTCGCTGGTGCTCAAGAGCGTGCCGGTCGGCATCGCCTACGCGGTCTGGTCGGGCGTCGGCATCGTGCTGATCGCGTTGATCGGCTGGCTGGTGCTGAAGCAGCCGCTCGACGCGGCCGCCCTGGCCGGCATCGCCCTGATCGTCGCCGGCGTGGCCGTAATCCAGCTATTCTCCCAGTCGGCCGCACACTGAGCGGCCGGCTACCGTACCGGGGGAGACTGCCATGAGCACCGTCGCCGAGTCCTCGCATTCCGCGCAACGCCCGATCGACCGCTGGTTCGCCCACTACTCCGGCGACCACCGCAATGCCACCAACCAACTTCTCCACGTGATCTGCGTGCCGGCGATCCTGTGGAGCGTGATCGCCCTGCTGTGGTGCATCCCGGCACCGGGCACCTGGTTCCGCGCCGGCTTCTGGGCCGGCCTGGCGATGCTGGCCACGGCGTTGTTCTACTACCGCGCCTCGCGCGCACTCGGCCTGGGCATGGTCGTGGTGTTTGTGCTGATGGGCCTGCTCACGCGCTGGCTGCACGACAGCTACGGCACCCAGGCGCTGCTGGCGCTGGCGATCGGCGTGTTCGTGATCGCCTGGATCGGCCAGTTCATCGGCCACAGCAAGCGCTTCGAGGGCAAGCGCCCGAGCTTCCTTACCGACCTCACCTACCTGTTGATCGGCCCGGCCTGGGTGCTGTCCAAGCTGTACCGCAAGCTGGGCTGGTCGTACTGACGCACCGGTAACCGTGTGTGTTTCCCGGCCGTTGCTCCCGTGCAAGCGGGGACGGCGGTGCATTGCATTTCAAGAACCAGCGTCCATGCCCGCCCGCGATCTCGTCCTCGTCCTGCTCGTCGTGCTCGCCTGGGCCGGCAACTTCCTGACCTCGGCGCTGGCGTTGCGCGAGATCCCACCGATCCTGTTCACCGCGTTGCGCTTCGCCCTGCTGGCGCTGCCACTGGCGTTCTTCCTCAAGCGGCCGGCTCCAGGCCAGTGGCCGCGCCTGGTCGCGGTGTGCCTGTGCATCGGCGTGCTGCACTTCGGCCTGAGCTTCACCGCGCTCAAGTTGGCCGGCGACCTGTCCTCGCCGGCGATCGTGATGCAGAGCTACGTGCCGATGACCACGTTGCTGGCCTGGTGGTGGCTCGGCGAACGCTTCGCCTGGCGCACCGGCGTCGCCATCGCGATCAGCTTCGCCGGCGTGCTGGTGCTCGGCTTCGACCCGCTGGTGCTGGACCGGCCGATGGCGCTGGTCACCATGCTGGTCTCGGCCGCGTTCCTCGCCGTCGGCACGGTGTTGATGAAGGGCCTGCGTGGGCTCGATGCCTACAGCCAGCAGGGCTGGACCGCGCTGCTCAGCGTGCTGCCGCTGCTCGCGCTCAGCGTGGCGTTCGAACCCGGTGGACTGGCGCGCCTGCCGTCGGTGAGCGGGGTCGGCTGGTTCGGCGCGGTCTACGCCGCCTTCATCTCCTCACTGCTCGGCCATGGCCTGTACTACGTGCTGGTGCAGCGCCACCCGGTGGCGCAGGTGACGCCGTGGCTGCTGCTGGTGCCAGTGTTCGCGATCGGCCTGGGCATCGCGTTCTGGGGCGACCGGCCGGGCCCGCGCCTGCTGCTCGGCGGCGCGATGGTGCTCGGCGGGGTACTGGTGATCGCACTGCGCACGCTGATCACGTCGCGCACCGCTGCGCCGGCGGAAGAGCTGTAAGGCGGCCCTGCCCCACCACCGAACCTCGCTCCTCGCTCAGGCCGCGCCGCCGCGCACTGCGGCCACCGCACGCAGCGCCGTCGCCAGCTCCTCGCGTGCGACCGGTCCCAGGCAAGCGAACAGCTCGCGATCGACCTCGCTTTCGGTTTCCAGCAATCGCGGCACCAACGCGCGGCCGGCGTCGGTGATGTCGACGCGCACCGAACGCAGGTCACCGGCATCGGCACTGCGGGTCACATATCCCGTGTCCTCGAGCGAGGCCAATGCGCGCGACAGTGACGGCGCGGTGAGCCCGGCCGCGCTGGCCAGCCGGCACTGGCTGATGCCGCTGCCGTGCTGCAGCTGCTTCAGCGCTACCCATTCGGTGACGGTGATGCGCAGCTTGCGTGCGGCGCGCTCCAGCCGCAGGTGACGGCTGCGCGACACCAGGGCCAGCCAGTGGCCCAGCAACGGCTCGCCGGCAAGGGTGGGCACTGCCTCGACAGCGCGCAACGGCGCCAAGGCCGGCGCCCAGTTCGTGCGCCTGTGCGGCGCGGCGACGCAACCCGCGCTTGCCGGTGGGCTGTCGTGTGCAGCGGTGATGGTCATGGACGGCTTCCTCGGTTGAATGGATGTCAGGCCCAAAAACAAAAAACCCCGCGGTGTCGGCCGCGGGGTTCGGTCTGTTGCTGGGCTGTTGGCGTTGCCTACACGTGCCCGATCCCCGCGCGATATGCCCAGGTAAAGGTAATAAACCCAATCGAACCTGCGGGCTGGGCACGCCCGCACGGAGTCGCCGCGTCGTACGACGCAGGGGCGACCGGTTTGCGCGGGGCGAAAGAGAGATTCATTGCCGGTGAGAACACCATGCCGCGCTCATCGCTGTCAACCGTTGCCGACGATATGAATTCTGCTTCTGGCGGGCACCGGATCGGTCATGCGCCCGGGTGGGCATGCGGGCTATCGGCGCAGTGGCCACACTCCCCGCTGTCCTCACAGGAGGACGATCGGTGCCCGGCGCCAGTCGCTTCGACTAGTCCCCGGCGACCGGATCGAGCGCGAACATGTCCGCGCGCGGCCGGAACGGCCGTGGCGCATAGCCGAAATCGCGCTGCGCCGGCGCCAGGTCGAACACCAGATCGCTGCGCATGCGCCGCACCGCGGCCTCGCCGAGTCCGGTAGCGCGGCCGGTCAGCTGGGCCGCCAGCAACGCGGCGTTGAACAACGGCGACGGTAGCTCGATCAGCGTCGGTGGCGGCTGCAGCACCGCCAGCACGCGCGCGACCATGTCGCGGTAACCCAGGGTCTCGCCACCAGGCAGCGCATACGCCTGGCCGTGCGCGGCAGCGCTGCCGAGGCAGGCGAACGCGGCCGCGGCGAGGTCGTCGACATGGACCGGCTGACGCAGGCCGTTGGCGTTGCGCGGCAGCGGGAAGCGCCCCCAGCGTTGCGCCAGTTGCGCGATCCGGGTCAAGGTCGCGTCGCGGCCGGCGCCGTATACCAGCGTTGGCCGCAGCAGTGTCGCCGCCGCACCGCGCGCGCGCGCGGTGGCGAAGACGCCGTCCTCGCCTTCGCGCAGACGCCGGGCGACATCGCGCTCGGCGGCATCGGCCGAGCCGCGCTTGGTATCGACGCTGGTCGAACCGAACGCGATCACGCGTCCACATTCAATCGTGGCCGCGGCGTACCAGCGCGCGAATCCGTCGAGCGGCCCGCAGCTGAGAATCGCGTCAACCCGCGTCGGCGCGCCGCCCAGGCCGGCAAGATCACCGCGCAACCACTGCAAGCCGGGCTGATCGGATTGCGCGTGGCGCGACACCGCAGTCACGCGCCATCCGTTGCGCTGCAACAGGCCCAGCAACGGCCGCCCGATCTGGCCACTGCCGCCAAACACCAGGGCATGTCGCATGGATCAGTCGACCTTCGATCGGGTCGGCAGTACGGCACGCAGCCAGCCGTAGCCGATCAGCGCCGACAACACCGAGGCGGCGAGGATGCCGAGCACGGCTTCTTCGTAGTGCAGCGGTTCGCTGTAGGCCAGTGACGCGATGAACAGGCTCATGGTGAAGCCGATGCCGCACATCAAACCCAGGCCGAGCATCGCGCGCAGGTCCATGCCGTCAGGGAAGCGCGCCCAGCCCAGCGCGCGCATCGCCAGGGCCGCGCCGACGATACCCACTGGCTTGCCGAGCAGCAGGCCGATCACCACGCCCATCGGCAGCGGCGAGAGCATGTCGTCCATGCTCAAGCCATGCAGCACCAGGCCGGCGTTGGCAAAGGCGAACACCGGCAGGATCGCGTAGGCGACCCACGGGTGCAGCGCATGCTCGAGCGTTTCCAGCGGCGAATGCTCGGTCTCGTCCGGCACCGCGTTGTGTTTGTCGATGTGCCTGCTCTGAGTGTGCGGAATCATCAGGCCGGTAGCAACGCCGGCCAGGGTCGCGTGGACGCCGGACTTCAGCACGCACACCCACAGCACCACGCCCAGCACCAGGTACGGCGCCAACCGGGTCACGCCACGGCGGTTGAGCAGCCACATGCCCGCCAGCGCGGCACCGGCCCAGGCCAGCGCGGCCAGCGACATGCCGTGCGAGTAGAACAGCGCGATGATCAGGATCGCGATCAGGTCGTCGACCACCGCGATCGTCGACAGCAGCAGCTTCATACCGACCGGCACGCGCGAACCGAGCAGCGCCAGCACGCCCAAGGCGAAGGCGATGTCGGTCGCGGTCGGCACCGCCCAGCCACGCATCGCGCCGGCATCGCCGCGATTGAATGCGGTGAACAACAACGCCGGCACGGCCACGCCGGCGATGGCGCAGACCAGCGGCAAGATCAACTGGTCGCGGCTGGCCAACTGCCCGCTCAACGTCTCGCGCTTGATCTCCAGCGCCACCAGCAGGAAGAACACTGCCATCAAGCCGTCGTTGATCCACAGCAGCAGCGGCTTGGCGATCTCCAGCTCACCGATGCGCACCTGCACCGGCAGCTCGCGGAACGCCTCGTAGGCCGGCGACAGTGGTGAGTTGGCGGCGATCATCGCCAGTGCCGCGGCGGCGATCAGCATGATGCCGCCGGCGGCTTCGAGCCGGAAGAATTCGCTCAGCGCGCGCAGTGCGCGCCGCGGCAGGGGCCGCGTCAGCGAGGGTCGGTGCTCGGTCATACGCTCAGTATACCGACACGATTTTTACGACCGGGCCGAGAATCGCTGCACTCAGTGTTGCAGCATCAGCAACTCGAACGCGACCCAGGCCAGCAAGGCGATGAGCAGCGCAGCGCCTTCGGTCTTGCTGACGCGCAGGTCGCCGCGCAGCATCGGGTACAGCATCAGCGCGAACACCGCGGCGGCCGGCAGTTCAAATCGAACGAACGACTCCGGCAACGGCAACGCGCCATCGAGCGCGGCCATGCCGCCAACCACCACCAGCAGGTTGAACAGGCTCGAGCCGATCACATGGCCGGCAACCAGGTCGCTCTGCCCGCGCCGTGCTGCGGCGATGGCAGCGGCCGCTTCCGGCAGTGCGGTGCCGATCGCCACCGGCAACAGGCCGGTCAGCAACGGGGTCAGCCCGAATCCGGCGCCCAGCGCCGGGGCGCTGC
This sequence comes from Lysobacter cavernae, assembly GCF_042648505.1. Lineage (NCBI taxonomy): Bacteria > Pseudomonadati > Pseudomonadota > Gammaproteobacteria > Lysobacterales > Lysobacteraceae > Lysobacter > Lysobacter cavernae. The sequence goes on along the minus strand of NZ_JBHRXK010000004.1, from coordinate 166,192 downwards.
CTACCACCAGCTTGGAGCCGTAGGACAGCAGCACCGCGGCAATGGCGAAACGCAGCAGGTTGAGGCCGAGGTCGGTGCTGGTGCGCGCGAACGCGGCGATCGCGTCCTGCAACTCCGGTGCCTCGCGGCGCGTGCGCACCGCGGCAAAGGCCACCACCGCGACGAAGACGATCAACAGGCCAAAGCCTTCAAACCGGGTCAGCACGCCATCGAGGCCGAGCGCGATCACCAGCAACGTGCCGGCGATGAGCACCAGCAGCAGCGGCGATAACGCCCGCCAGCGCACCAGCAGCGGCGCGGCCATCGCCGCCAGGCCCAGGGTCAGACCGAAGTTGACGACGTTGCTGCCAACCGCGTTGCCCAGCGCCAGCGCCTGCTGCCCGCGCGCGACCGCCTGCAGGTTGACCGCGAGTTCCGGCAGCGAGGTGCCGAACGCAACCAGGACCAGGCCAGCCACAAACGGCGAGGCGCCGAAGCGCTGCGCCAATCCGGCGGCGCCCTTGACGATGGAATCGCCGCCGAGCGCCAACAGCACCAGACCCAGCACGAATAAACCGATGGCTTCGAGCATTGCATCCCCCCTCCCCGGTCAAGCCGGTGATTCTATGCCTGCCCTGATGGCGCGCGTTCCGCGCCGATCAGGAGCAACCTTCAACGTAGTCGATCTGTGGTGGCACGCCGATGCGCCAACCGGTGACCTTGCCGGCATCGGTTTCAAACAGCAGCACGCCGTTGCCGGCAGCCGCGTCCTGGATGCGCAGGTACTGGCCGCCCTCGGCGTACTTGTGCGGTCGTGTTTGGATGCGGCCGGCGTAAAGCTTGCCGATCTCGTCGGCGCTCATGCCGACCTTGCCTCCGCCGGGCGCGATGATGTCGGTGCTTTCAACGTCGATGCGGGCGAACTTGTCGTGCTCGATCATGAAGGCGATACGGTAGCCACCGGCAGGCACGGGCCGTGGCATCAGGTAATAGCAGCCGCCGGGCTCAGCCGGCTTGGCATCGCCGAGGTCGGCCCCCCAGGCCATGCGCACCTGCTCCTGATCGGCACCGAATCGGGCCGGGCCGAAACCGGCAAAGCCGATCGTACCCGGCGCCGGCATCGCACCGGGTGTCTGCGGCGCGGTCGCCGGCGGCACGTCCTGCACCGGCGCGTCCTGCTCCTGCTCCGGCGCCGGCACGGCCGCGCTCGGCGCGTCGCCGGCGCGGTCGCCGCCGCAGGCAGCCAGCGCCAACAGCATCGTCGGCAACCACAGCTTGATTCGGCCCGTCATCTCGCCTGTTTTCGCGTCAAGGTCGGGGGCGCAGCCTAACCCGAAGCCGTGAAAACGATGCGAACTGTGTCGCAAATCAGCCCCGCGGCGGCGCGAAGTGCTTCTGCAGGCCGGCCCAGCAGGCCTGGTAGTCGCGCTGCCGGTGCGCGGCATCGAGCGCCTGCTGCGTCGGCCGGATCACCGCGCGCGTCTCGAACATGAAGGCCATGGTCTCGGCGATCACGTCCGGCCTGGCGAGGTCGGCGGCACTGGCTTTCTCGAACGTGGCCGCGTCCGGGCCGTGCCCGGTCATCGAGTTGTGCAGCGACGCGCCGCCCGGCGCGAAGCCCTCGGCCTTGGCGTCGTAGGCGCCGTGCACCAGGCCCATGAACTCGCTGGCGATGTTGCGGTGGAACCACGGCGGCCGAAACGTGTCCTGTGCCACCAGCCAGCGCGGCGGGAAGATCACGAAGTCGAGGTTGCTGGTGCCCGGCGTGTCACTGGGCGAGTGCAGCACCAGGAAGATGCTCGGATCGGGGTGATCGAAACTGATCGAGCCGATCGTGTTGAAGCGGCGCAGGTCGTACTGGTACGGCGCGTAGTTGCCGTGCCAGGCAACCACGTCGAGCGGCGAGTGGCCGATGTCAGCGCGCCACAGGTGGCCCTGGAACTTGGCAATCAGCTCGAACTGACCTTCGCGGTCCTCATACGCGGCATGAGGCGTGAGGAAGTCGCGCGGATTGGCCAGGCCGTTGCTGCCGATCGGGCCGAGGTCGGGCAGGCGCAGCAACGCGCCGAAGTTCTCGCAGACGTAGCCGCGCGCTTCCCCGTCCGGCAGCGACACCGTGAAACGCACGCCGCGTGGGATCACCGCGATCTGCTGCGGCTCGACCGCGAGCACGCCCAGCTCGGTGGCGATGTGCAGGCGGCCGAGCTGCGGCACGATCAGCAATTCGCCGTCGGCGTCGTAGAAGTAACGCCCCTGCATGTCGCGGTTGGCGGCGTACAGGTGGATGCCGACGCCGTGCTGGGCGGCCGGCGAACCATTGCCGGCCATGGTGTACAGGCCGTCGACGAAATCGGTGGGGGCCTGCGGCAGCGGCAGCGGGTTCCAGCGCAGTTGGTCGGGGGTGACCGGGCCATCGCCGAAGTCGCTGTGCAGATGCGGCTGCTCGTAACGCTCGAACGTGCCGTGCATCGCCGCCGGCCGGACCCGGTACAGCCAGCTGCGGCGGTTGGCGCCACGCGGCGCGGTGAACGCCGTGCCCGACAACTGCTCGGCGTAGAGCCCGTGGGCCACCCGCTGCGGCGAATTGCGCCCTTGCGGCAAGCTGTCGGCGACCGCCTCGGTCGCGAACTCGTTGCCGAAGCCGGATTGGAAGCCGTTGCTGGTGATCGTCATATGCAGCGCTTTGCTCAAAGCCCCTCTCCCATCGGGAGAGGGGTTGGGGTGAGGGTACGGTGCCCGAGTGCGTCGAAGATCGCCTCGATCACCGCTTCGGTCGCCGTCAGCGCGTCGTTATCCCAGAAGCGGATCACACGCCAGCCTTGCGATTCCAGATACTTCGTTCTCGCAGCGTTCACTTCGTGCGAATGCTGCGAACCATCCAGTTCGACGATGAGCCTTGCGTCGGCGCAGCAGAAATCGACGATGTACGGGGGAACCGGGTGTTGCCGGCGAAACTTGAATTCCCCAGCTGGCCACCCCGCAGGCATCGCCAGAGCTTGTGTTCGACCTCCGTCATTTCCTTGCGCAGCGACCTGGCACGCGTCAGTGAAACGGTCGGCAACGGCGGCTTGATCGTCCTTGGCACGGCACTTCAGTTCCGCGAGTCCTGTTGGCAGATCGTAAGCCAAGCATCATGACTTCGCCGAACCCTCACCCCAACCCCTCTCCCGGCGGGAGAGGGGCTCAAAGCCGCTTACAGCACGCCGCGACGCATCTGGTCGCGCTCGATGCTCTCGAACAGCGCCTGGAAGTTGCCTTCGCCGAAACCTTCGTTGCCTTTGCGCTGGATGATCTCGAAGAAGATCGGGCCGATCGCGTTCTGGGTGAAGATCTGCAGCAGCTTGCGCTGGTGGGTTTCCAGGTCGGCGTCGATCAGGATCTTGTTGCGGGCCAAACGCGGCACGTCTTCGCCGTGATTGGGCACGCGCTGGTCGATCACGTCGAAATAGGTCTCGGGCGTGTCGAGGAACTCCACGCCCTGCGCACGCATCGCCTCGACGGTGTCGTAGATGTTGTCGGTGAAGCAGGCGATGTGCTGGATGCCCTCGCCCTTGTAGGCGTCGAGGTACTCGTTGATCTGCGACTTCGGGTCGCTCGACTCGTTGAGCGGGATGCGCACGATGCCGTCCGGCGCGGTCATCGCCTTCGAAACCAGGCCGGTCTTGGCGCCCTTGATGTCGAAGTAGCGGATCTCGCGGAAATTGAACAGGCGTTCGTAGTAATCCGACCACTTCTGCATGTTGCCGAAGAACAGGTTGTGGGTCAGATGGTCGATGAAGGTCAGGCCGAACCCGACCGGGTTCTGCTGCGCGCCCTGCACCGGCAGATAGTCCTCGTAGACGCTGCCCGTGTCGCCGTAACGGTCGACCAGGTACAGCATGCAATCGCCGATGCCCTTGACCACCGGCGCGTCGACGGCGCGCGTGGCGGCCTGGTCGGTGATGGCTTCGCCGCCGTTGCCGATGACCGCGTCGAACACCTCCTGCGCCGGCTTCTTGAAGCGGATCGCGAAACCGCAGGCGCAGGGGCCGTGTTGGGCGGCAAAATCGGCGGCGAAGCTGTCCGGATCCTCGTTGACCAGGAAGTTGACGCCGCCCTGGCGGTAGACCGTGATCGGCCGGGTCTTGTGGTGCAGCACGGCGGTGAAGCCGAGCTTGCGGAAATAGTCGTGCAGGAGTTCGCCCTGGCCGGTCGGGGCGGCGAATTCGACGAACTCGAACCCGTCGATGCCGAGCGGGTTCTCGAACGTGGTGACCTGCATGCCGAGGTTGGGCTGCGCATTCATGGCATTGTTCTCAGATAGCGGCGACGCCCGCTGCGGACGGCCTTGGATCAGAAGGCCACTTTATAGTTTCAAATGAAACCATAATCAAGGTACAGCGCAACATGAACCAGCCCCGCCCGGGCCACGCCGAACTCGACCTCGAGCATTTCCTGCCCTACCGCCTGTCGGTGCTGAGCAACCGGGTCAGCGGCACGATCGCCCGCATCTACACCGAACGCTTCGCCCTGGGCATCACCGAATGGCGGGTCATGGCCGTGCTCGGCCGCTACCCGGACCTGTCGGCCAACGAGGTGGCTCAGCGCACGGCGATGGACAAGGTGGCAGTCAGCCGTGCCGTGGCGCGGCTCCTGGAGGCCGGCCGCCTGCAGCGCGAAACCCACGGCGATGACCGCCGCCGCTCGGTGCTGTGTCTGTCCGAGGCCGGTTACCGGATCTACGACGAGGTCGCGCCGCTGGCGTTGGCATTTGAACGGCGCCTGCTCGACGGCATCGACGCCGATGAGCGCGCCGTGCTGTTCCGCCTGCTCGATCGCCTCGACGAGCTGGAATTGCGCGCCGAGACGGAGTCACCGTCGTCGCCCTAGGGCAGTTTCGCGGGCGCGTCATCCTTGGCGCGCGGTAACCACTGACTGAAGTCGTTTTACTCGTCATTCCCGCGAAGGCGGGAATGACGGCGCTCATTCGAGCGCGGCTTCAAGCGGTTCCTGGCCGCTACGCATGCTCGATCACCAGCACGCGCCAGGCCGGGAACTCCGCACCCACCGCCGGCGTGTCGATCCAGCCGCAGGCCAGCAGGCCGTCGTCGCTGCCGGCCTCGCACAGGTACACCGCGATCGCGCCGCGCTGCTGCTCGGTGCGCACCAGCGCCCAACCTTCGGGCAGCGGTCGTTTCTCGCGGCGGTGCTCGGTTTGCAGGAACGCAGTGACGTTCGCTTCGAGGATGTCGCGGCCCGCTTCGACCTCGTGCGCGGTGACCGTGGCGATCTCGGCATCCAACGTCGGCGGCAGCGGCGGCCGCTCGATCACCAGGCCGTGGCCTTCCAGGCGATCGGCGATGTCGCCCGGCACGGCATAGGCCAGCGGACGCTGCACGGCGTGCTCGGCGACGAAGCGACCGAGGTAGGGCACCTTCACGCTGATCGGGTCGCCCTGCAGCGTGTACGGCTCGCGCGTGAGGATCTCGACCTCGCGATCGGGGAAAGCGTCCAGCCGATAACGCACCGCGATCTCGTCCGGCGGCATCTCGCAGCCGGCCAGCAACTCGACGATCTCCTCTGCGTGTGCGGCGACGTAGGCCAATGCCTCGCGCACGAACGCGTAAGTGGTGCGCACGCGCTCGGCGAAGGGGAGATAGGCGTAGGTCTCCAGCAGCAGGTCGAGGCGGTTGGTCAGGCCGCGGTAGTTGCCGCCGAAGCGCGGGTGGTGGGTATAGGTGATCCAGCCCATGCCCTGCCCGCCCTCGTCGCGCAGGAAGTTGCCGTAGTAGAACGTGTCGAGGCCGTCGTTGGCCTTCACCGCCGCGCTCACCGCCGGCAGCAGTTGCTCGCGCAGGTAGGCGATCGGCTCGGCCCGGCCGCTGTGCACGGTGTGTGGAATGTCGTAGGTCAACGCGAAGCGGTGGATCGAGCCGTTGGTGGCGTGGCAATCGATCGTCAGGTGCGGGCTCCACGGGTGCATCACCCGTGTCTGCAGCAGGCGCATCTCCGGCGCGTCCTGGCGCATGTAGTCGCGGTTGAGGTTGATGCCGGCGGCGTTGACGCGCGTGCCGACGCCGCTGTTGGGGCCGAGCTGGCCGCTGAGGTGGGCGATGTCGAGCTTGCGGTTGGCCGGGTCGATGCGATCGTTGCCGTCGGCGTTGAACAGCGGCACCAGCAGCAGGGTCATGCGCGTCAGCACGTCGCCGTGCCGGCCATCGAGCAGGTCGCGCACGTACATCAGGCCGGCTTCCTTGCCCTCGACTTCACCGGCGTGGATGCCGCACAACACCAGCACCACCGGCAGGCCGGCAGCGCGCGCCTGCTCCGGAGTGGTGACGCCGCTGGCCGACAGCACCAGCAGCGGCAGCGTGCGTCCTTCTGGCGTGACACCGAAGTCGGTGATATGCAGCCGTGGGTCGTTGTGCGCGGCCAGCGCGTCGATGAACGCCATGACGTCGGCATGGCGCGAGGTTTCGCTGTAGTCGCTGCTTTCGGCGCGGGTGATCGGAGCCGGCTGGGTCATGGCGAGGTCCGTGAAGGCGAAGCGGCTACCTTACCGCCCCTCCCCGCGCTTTGCCTTGGCGCTGTGGTGACAGCGCAACACAAGCGGCGGCCCGCAGGCCGCCGCTTGCCCTTGCGTCACTTCACCCCGTGCATCAACCGGTTGATCAACGGTGCAAACAACAGGAACGCCGCGCCCATGATGAAACCGGCCCAGGCGATGTGGGTGTAGGTCTCGGCGTACTGGGCGATGCCGGCGCCGGTGCTGCCGGAGGCCACCGAGGCGATCACGCCGGCGACGTAGTTGCCGATCGCCGAGCACATGAACCAGGCGCCCATCGCCATGCCGGTTTCCTTCGGCGCGGCCAGCTTGGACACCATCGACAGGCCGATCGGCGACAGGCACAGCTCGCCCATGGTGTTGATCGCATAAGCCAACGCCAGCATCCCCCACGGGATGCGCTCCGCGCTGTCTTGCAGGTGGCCGATGCTCAGCACCAGCGTGGTGAAGCCGATCGCGACCAGGATCAGCGCCAGCGCGAACTTGCGCGGGATCGAGGGGTTGAGGCGGCTCGCCTCCAGCTTTGGCCACAGCCAGGCGAACAGCGGCGCCAGGGCGATGATGAAGATCGGATTGGCCGACTGGAACAAGGTGAAATCGAACGGCGCGTCGACGTGGTCCTTGGCGAAGAAGTTCAGCGACGTACCGGCCTGCTCGAACATGCCCCAGAACAGGATCTTGGCCAGGAACAGCAGCAGCATCGCCATGTAGCGGTGCATCTGCACCTTGTCGCCGCTGCGCACGCCGCTACCGATGAAGTACACCGCCAGCACCACGAACAGCGCCAGCAGGATGTAGCCAACGAGTTTGGCCTGGCTCAGCATCAGGTAGGCCACCGGCACCGCGGCGATGCAGCCCAGCAGCACCTTGAACACGCGCGAGGCATTGCGCGCCGGCACCGGTGCCTCGCCGACGTGGCCGAGCCAGCCGCGCAGCCAGTGGAACAGCATCAGCCCGGCGATCATGCCCAGCCCGGCGCTGAAGAAGCCCCACTCGTAGCCGTACCTGGCGCCGATCAGCGTGCCGCAGATCAACGGCGCGACCGCGCCACCGGCGTTGATGCCCATGTAGAAGATGGTGAAGCCCGAGTCGCGGCGCGCGTCGCCCGGCGCGTAGAGCTGGCCGACCATGGTCGAGATGTTCGGCTTGAACAGGCCGTTGCCGACCACGATCACCGCTAGGCCCAACAGGAACCAGGTCAGGTCCGGAATCAGCAGCAGGAACAGGCCGCCCGCCATCAACGTGCCGCCGAGCATGATCGACGAGCGGTACCCCAGATAGCGGTCGGCGACGAAGCCGCCAAACAGGCCGGTGGCGTAGATCAGCGCGGTGTAGGCGCCGTAGGTCAGGCTGGCCTGGGCACGCGCCTCGCCTTCGGGCAGCAGGCCGAAGAAGGTGGTGGCCACGTACACCGCCAGCAGCGCGCGCATGCCGTAGTAGGCGAAGCGCTCCCAGAACTCGGCGCCGAACAGCATCCACAGCGGACGCGGGTGGCCGACGAATTCGCCGGGCGGCGGTGGCAGGAAGGCGGGCTCGACGTGTGGTTTCTCGGTCATTCTCGTCTCCAGATGCAGCAACGCCACGGACCGGGCCGGCCGGGCCGTGGCGTGCAGGAAAACAGCAAGGCGCTTGAAAGCGAAGTCACTGGATCCCCGCCTTCGCGGGGATGACGCATCGGCAAAGCGGCCCGCGCGTCGCGCGGGCCGGCCGATGCGTCACTTCACGCCGTGCATCAGCTTCTGCACCAGCGGCGCGATCAGAAAGAGCAACACGCCCGCGCCGACCAGGGCCCAGAAGCCGAAGGTGTAGCCCGAGTGCGCCGACTGCACCGTCATGCCGCCTTCGCCGCTGACGATGCCGGCGAAGATGCCCGACAGGTTGTTGCCGATGCCGGTCGACAGGAACCAGCCGCCCATGCCGAAGCCGACCAGGCGCATCGGTGCCAGCTTGGTCACCATCGACAGGCCGATCGGCGACAGGCACAGCTCGCCGATGGACTGGATCACGTAGACCATGAAGAGGGTCCAGAACGGGATCTTGCCGGCGTCGTTGACCAGGCTCGACAGCGCGAACATCAACAGCAGGAATGCCAGACCGTTGAAGATCAGGCCGAGACCGAACTTGCGCGGGATCGACGGGTTGGCCGAGCGCATCTTCACCCAGATCAAGGCGATGATCGGCGCCAGCGTGATGATCGCCAGCGAGTTCACCGACTGGAACCACGCATTCGGGAACACGAAGCCGCCGGCACCGAACAGGTCGCGGTCGACGATCTTGTCGGCGAGGAAGGTGAAGGAACTACCGGCCTGCTCGAAGAACATCCAGAACAGGATGTTGAAGGTGAAGATGATCAGCATGGCGATGCAGCGGTCGCGCTGCACGGAGCCCTCACGGAAGGCCTCGACCAGCAGCATCGCGCACAACGCCACGAACATCGCCAGCAGGATCCACTGCAGCGTGGTCGCGCCCACCGCCAGCAGCAGGTACACCACCGGGATCGCCACCAGCGCGCCGATCAGCACGTACAGCACCTTGCGCTTCTCGCTGCTGTCGGCCGGCGGCCGGCCGATGCCGGCGAGTTCGCGCCGGCCGAACCAGAACCACACCAGGCTGATCAGCATGCCGATGCCGGAGGCCATGAAGACCATCTTGTAGGCCGGCATGACACTGGTGCCGAACACCTTTTCGGCGAGCAAGCCGGTGAGGATCGGCGAGATGAAGGCGCCGGCGTTGATGCCCATGTAGAAGATGGTGAAGCCCGAGTCGCGGCGCTCGTCACCGGTGCTGTAGAGCTTGCCGACCATCGTCGAGATGTTGGGCTTGAACAGGCCGTTGCCGACCACGATCGTGGCCAGGCCGAGCTTGAAGATCTGCTCGTTGGGCAAGGCGATCATGAACAGGCCGGCGGCCATGATCACCGCGCCGAGCAGGATCGAGCGCTGGTAGCCGAGCACGCGGTCGGCGATGTAGCCGCCGAAGATCGCCGCGGCGTAGACCAGCGCCAGGTAGGCGCCGTAGACACGGTTGGCCGGCGCCTCGCCAGTGGCATCACCGCCGTAGAACTGGGCGACGATGTACAGCACCAGCGCCCAGCGGATGCCGTAGAACGCGAAGCGTTCCCAGAACTCGGTCATGAACAGCATCCACAAGGGCTTGGGATGCCCCAGGGTCTGCTTGAATTCCGGAATGGCCGGCGTAGGTGTCGCGGTTCCGCTCATGCGGTGTGCCCCCGTGTGGTTCGAGTACTGATGGAAACCCACGCCGGGTGGCACGGGACCGGGGAGATTTACCGACACAGGTCGGTCACGTCAAACCGGCGTGAAGGCCGACACCTCTTGCTGCGATGCAGCATTGTCCGGCTTTTTGCCGCATCTGCTGCCTGGGCCACGTGGATGGGTCACTGCGCCCTATTCAGCCACGCTGGCCAACCGCGAGAGCGAGCAGGCGCGGGAATTCGGCATGAGCCGCGCTCAGATGCCGCTGCGCCTCATCTAGCGCGCACCAGCGCAGTCGCTCGTGCTCCTGCGGCTGGCGGTTTTCCGGCGTGCCTTGCCAGGCAGTCACGGTGTAGAGGCGCAGCCGCCATGGCTCAGGCGCGGTGCCGTCGAGGGCTGGCCAGGTACTCGATCCGGGTGGGGACAATGCCGAGTTCCTCGTCCAGCTCACGGCACAGCGCCTGCGGCCCGCTCTCGCCGGCCTCGACATGGCCGCCGAACACGTCCCAAGCGCCCGGCAGCCACTCTCGGTCGGCACTGCGCCGGCCCAGCAACACCTTGCCGTCGTGGACGATGAGCGCGCCGACACAATCGTGCACGCGCGCCGTCACGACGTTACTCCGGCGTGGCGCCGTAGTCGCTGCCGGTGCCGATCGAGGTGCGCACCGAGAACAGCTCCGGGAAGAAGGTCAGCTCCAGCGCCTGCTTGAGGAAGCCGACGCCGCTGGAACCGCCGGTGCCGCGCTTGAAGCCGATGATGCGCATCACCGTGCGCATGTGGCGGAAGCGCCACAGCTGGAACTGGGATTCCAGGTCGACCAGGTCCTCGCACAGCTCGTACTCGCGCCAGTAACGGGCGGTGTCCTCGTAGATCCGTTCGAACACCGGCAGCAGCGCCGCGTCGGACACGTGCGCCTGGCCCCAGTCGCGCTGCAGGTGCTGCGCCGGCACTGCGTGGCCGAAGCGCGCCAGGTACATCAGGAATTCGTCGTACAGGCTCGGCAGCGCCAGCACCTCGGCCAGCCCGGTCTGGGCGGCGGGGTCGTAGGCGAACACCTTGAGCATCGCCGCGTTCTTGTTGCCGAGCATGAACTCGATGGTGCGGTACTGCAGCGACTGGAAGCCCGACGACGGCCCCAGCGTGTCGCGGAAGCCCATGTACTCCGACGGCGTCAACGTCTCCAGCACCGACCACTGCTCGGTCAACAGGCGCAGCACCTGCTTGCAGCGGGCCAGGGTCTTGCCGCACTGCCAGACCTGGTCGCGCTGCAGGTGGCCGATCGCCGCGCGCAGCTCGTGGATCAGCAGCTTCATCCACAGCTCGGACACCTGGTGCTGGACGATGAACAGCAGCTCATCGTGATGCGGCGGGTTCGACAGGCCCTGCTGCGCCGACAGCAGGCGGTCGAGGTGCAGGTAGCCGGAGTAGGTCATCCGCCCCGACAGGTCGGTGTGGATGCCGGTTTCCAGCTCGCGTTGGTTCTTCTCGACGGTCATCAATCGCTCTCTCGGCCAAGTTGTAAAGGGTAGCGCATCGCCTCCTGCCAGCCACAGGCCGCAACGCTGACGGCGTCACCGGCCTGCAATCCCGCGCGGGCAGGATTGCCCCCATAATCGCGCTCACGGACGCGGGCACACCCGCACGGGAGTCCGGCAGCGCTCACCACAACGGCCTCACACGGGGAAACTTATGGACAAGTTCGCAGGCCGCATCGCGGCCGGGGTATTGGCGTTCGCATTGGCTGGCGCGTCGCCCGCGCAGGTGGTGATCAGCCAGGTGTACGGCGGCGGCGGCAACAACGGTGCGCCGCTGCGCAACGACTTCATCGAATTGCATAACAACGGCGCCAGTGCGGTCGACCTCAGCGGCTGGTCGGTGCAGTACGCCTCCGCCGCCGGTACCAGCTGGCAGCGCACCGAGCTGAGCGGCAGCATCGCCCCGGGCGCCTATTACCTGATCCAGCAGGCCGCCGGCGCCAACGCCGATGCGCCGACGCTGCCGACACCCGACGCGGTCGGCACCATCCCGATGGCCGGCAGCGCCGGCAAGGTCGCGCTGGTCAACAGCACCGCCGTCCTCAGCGGTGCCTGCCCGACCGGCAACGTGGATTTCGTCGGCTTCGGCGCCACCGCCACCTGCGCCGAAGGCGCAGCGCCGACCGCCAACCTGGGCAATGCCACCGCCGCCCTGCGCGGCGACAGCGGCTGCATCGACACCAACAACAACGGCGCCGACCTCGTGGCCGGCACCCCGCTGCCTCGCAACGGTGCAAGCCCGCTGCATGTCTGCATCGCGTCGGACCTGCCGGTGCTCAGCGTCGGCGATGCCGTCGTCGTCGAAGGCAACGATGGCCAGGCCACGCTGCACTTCCCCGTCACCCTGTCGGGCACGCCGGATGACAATCGCCAAGTCACTTTCGACTACGCCACGGTCGATGGCACCGCCACCGTGGCCGACGGCGACTACTCGGCCGCCAGCGGCAGCCTGCAACTTGGGGGTGCCGGTCGCCAGGCGGTGATCGCGATCACCGTCAACGGCGACACGCGCTACGAACCCAGCGAAATCGTGCTCCTGAACCTGACCAACATCGCCGGCGCCATCGCCGGCGATGCGCAGGCCGAGGGCAGCATTGACAACGACGACCTGCTCGCGCTGAGCGCGATCCATCACATCCAGGGCAACGGTGCGAGCTCGCCGATGGTCGGTCAGATGGTTTCCACCGAAGGCGTCGTCACCGGCCGCAAGAACAACGGCTTCTTCATCCAGTCCACCCAGCCCGACGCCGACCCGACAACTTCCGAGGGCGTGTTCGTGTTCACCGGCGCCGCTGCGCCGGCCGTCGCCGCGATCGGCAACCGCGTGCGGGTGACCGGCACCGTGTTCGAGTTCGTGCCGTCGGCCGACCCCGGCCAGGCGCCGCTGACCGAAATCGGCGGCTCGCCGGTAGTGGCGCTGGTCGCGGTCGCCAACCCTGACCTGCCACCGTGGTTCTCGCTGCCGGCGCCGGTCCAGCTGACATCCACCTTCCCCGACCCGAACGGTCCGCTCGACCAGCTCGAGCGCGTGGAAGGCATGCGCGTGCAGATCACCAGCGCCACCGTGGTCGCACCGACCCAGGGCAGCACCAATGAGCCCAACGCCACCGGCAGCAGCAACGGCGTGTTCAACGTGGTCGTCGCTGGCGTGCCACGCCCGTTCCGCGAGCCCGGCATCCAGGCGCCCGACAACCCGCCCGACGGCGGCACCGCACCGCCGATCCCGCGCTGGGACTTCAACCCCGAACTGCTTACCGTCGACAGCGATGCGCTCGGCGGCGAGCGCTGGGACGTCTCGTTCGGCGCCCAGATCGGCAATATGATCGGCCCACTGGATTACGGCTTCCGCCGCTACACCCTCCTCCCCGACCAGTTGTTGCCAACCACCATTCTTCGGTCACCGGAGTTCGCACCACGTCCAGCCGCCGCATCTGCCGACCCGGCCGCGTTCACCGTTGCCGGCTACAACCTCGAACGCTTCTTCGACACCACCAACGATCCATCCATCGGCGAACCGGTGTTGACCGCGGCGGCGTTCGAACGTCGCCTGGCCAAGGCCTCGCTGGGCATCCGCAAGTACCTGCACGCACCGGACATCCTCGGCGCCATCGAGGTCGAGAACCTGTCGACGCTGCAGACCCTGGCCTCGCGCATCAACGCCGACGCCGTGGCTGCCGGCGACCCGGATCCGCGCTACGTCCCCTACCTGCTCGAAGGCAATGACGTCGGCGGCATCGACGTCGGCTTCCTGGTCAAGACCGCCGACGTACAGGCCGGCGTCGCCCGGGTCGAGGTGCAGTCGGTCGCCCAGATTGGCAAGGACACCACCTGGGTCGAGCCGAACGGCTCCAGCAGCCTGCTCAACGACCGCCCGCCGCTGGTGCTGGAGGCGATGATCCACGACGCTCAAGGCCGCGCGTTCCCGCTCGGCGTGGTGCTGGTGCACCAGCGCTCGCTGAGCGGCGCGGATGCCAACGATGCCGATGGCGACCGCATCCGCCACAAGCGCCAATACCAGGCCGAATTCCTCGCCGCTGACCTCAACCGACGCCAGGCCGATACGCCGGGCGCGCGCCTGGTGGTGTTGGGCGACTTCAACGCCTTCGAGTTCAACGACGGCCTGGTCGATGCGATGAACGTGGTGACCGGTACCCCCAGCGCCGACGAGGCCACGGCGGTGCCCGGCGATGGTGCGGACCTGGTCGAGCCCAACCTGGTCAATCTTGGTGGACTGACACCGGCCGCCGAGCGCTACTCGTTCCTGTTCGGTGGCAACGCGCAGACGCTGGATCACGTGCTGGTCAACGAGGAACTGGTCGTCCACACCAGCAGCATCGCGCTCGACCATGCACGCATCAACGCCGACTTCCCGGAGATCAATCGCAACGATGCCGCATCGCCGTCGCGCTTGTCCGACCACGACCCGGTGCTGGCCACGTTCGTCCCGCGCAGCCACGCCGATCTAGGCGTGACCGCCACGGCGACCAGCGCCGCGACCCGCGTCGGTGAAGCCATCGCTTTCGACGCCACCTTGGCCAACCACGGCCCGGAGGCCGCCGATTTCCCCGGCATCGGCTTCGTCCTCGACGGCGCGCTGCCGACGATGGCAGTGGTCGCGCCGGCTGGCTGGAACTGCGACGCCCCGCAGGTCGACGCCGGCAAGACCTCGGTCGCCTGCACCGCGTCGACACTGGCCGACGGCGCGGCCGCCACGTTCGTGGTCACCGCCACCGCCACCGAGGCGCAGGTCGGCGCCACCGTGGCCCTGGCCGTCGCCGCCGACGCGCAGTCGTTCGACCCGGTGGCAAGCAATGACCAGGCCAGCACCAGCGCCGAAGTGTTCGCCGTCGCCGACCTCGCCGTCAGCCTGCTCGGCCCGGGCAAGCACCTGCGCAGCGGCACCGTCGGCTCGTACCTGGTGACGCTCGGCAACGCCGGGGCCGACATCGCCCCGCAAACCCGCCTGACCCTCAGCGGCGACGCGCCGGCAGCGAATGTCGCGATCGACGCACCACAAGGCTGGACCTGCGACGTCACAGCGGCCGGCGCCGGCTTCGAGGCCAGCTGCAGCGGCGCGACGCTCGCGGCGAATACCATCCGCCCGTTCGCGCTGGCGATCGTCGCGCCCCCGCGCGAGGGCGACGAGCGCCTGACCGTGACCGCGCAGGTCTCCGCGCCGGTGCGCGACCCGCATGCGCACAACAACCACGCGAGTCACAGCGTGCGGCTGATCGGTCGCCCGCACTGACCGCCACCGACGCGGGCGGCCCACGCCCCCGCGCTCGGTGCAGCCAGTTGCCAGCATCTGCAAAGCGCGGCTTCGGCCGCGCTTTTTTTCGACCGTACGCCGCCGCTTTGCCGCAGCGCGCAACGGGAGATTTACACCGCGTGGGTATGATTTAGGGCTTGATCGACCGCCAGGATTTCCACGCGATGACTGTCGCCGCACGTTTCGAAATCGAATATCTGCAATACCTCGGCCCCGACGGCACGCCGGTCGCCGAGCTGCCGCCCGCGTTCCGCGATGCCAAGGCGCTGTTGCCGCTGTTCAAGCAGATGCTGTTCGTGCGCACCTTCGACAGCAAGGCCATCGCCCTGCAGCGCACCGGCAAGCTTGGTACCTATGCCGCCAGCCTCGGCCACGAAGCCACCCACGTCGGCATTGGCGCGTCGATGCAGCCCGATGACGTATTCGCCCCCAGCTACCGCGAGTACGGCGCGCAGTTCATGCGCGGCGTGCTGCCGCGCGAAGTGCTGCTGTACTGGGGCGGTGACGAACGCGGCAACGATTTTTCCGGACCGAAGAAAGACTTCTCCTGGTGCGTGCCGATCTCGACCCAATGCCTGCACGCCGCCGGCGCGGCGCTGGCGTTCAAGCTGCGCAAGGAAGAGAACCTCGCCGTGGCCTGCTGCGGCGACGGTGGTTCGTCCAAGACCGACTTCTACGCCGCGGTGAATTCCGCCGGCGCCTACAAGCTGCCGCTGGTCCTGTGCGTGATCAACAACGGCTGGGCGATCTCGGTGCCGCGCTCGGCCCAGACCGGCGCCGAAACGCTGGCACAGAAGGGCCTGGCCGGTGGCCTGCACTGCCTGCAGGTCGACGGCAACGACCTGATCGCGGTGCTCGAAGGCATGCGCCGCGCCGCCGAGCGCGCGCGCAACGGCATCGGTGCCAGCGTGATCGAGTTCATGACCTACCGCCTGCACGACCACACCACCGCCGACGATGCGCGCCGTTACCGCGACGAGGCCGAGGTCAAGGATGCCTGGACGCGTGACCCGATCCCGCGCCTGCGCGCCTACCTGACCGCGCAGGGTCTGTGGAGCGAAGCCGAAGAGAAGGCCTGGGCCGAGGAATGCGGCAAGAAGGTCGACGTCGAGATCAACGCCTACCTGGAAACGCCGGTGCAGCCGGTCGAGGCGATGTTCGACTTCCTCTACGCCGACATGCCACCGGACGTGGCCGCGCAACGCGCCGCCGTACTCGCTCAGGAGGGCCGCTGATGAACGCCGAGAACACTCCGAAGCTCGATACGAGCAAGTCCGCTGCCGCGCCCGCTGCAATCACCCTGATCGAAGCGATCACCCAGGCGCTGGCGTACGAGATGAGGCACGACAGCACCGTGCTGGTGCTCGGCGAGGACGTCGGTGTCAACGGCGGCGTGTTCCGCGCCACCGCCGGCCTGCAACAGCAGTTCGGCTCCGAGCGCGTGCTCGACACGCCGCTGGACGAGACCACGATTGCCGGACTCACGGTCGGCCTGGCCGCACAGGGCATGAAGCCGGTCGCCGAATCGCAGTTCGACGGCTTCGTCTACCCGATGGTCGACCACATCATCTGCCACGCCGCGCGCTTCCGGTACCGCACGCGCGGGCGCCTGACCTGCCCGATGGTGCTGCGCGTGCCGTGGGGCGGCGGCATCCGCGCGCCGGAGCATCACAGCGAAGCCAACGAAGCGATCTTCACCAACGTGCCGGGTCTGCGCGTGGTGATGCCGTCGTCGCCGGCGCGCGCCTACGGCCTGCTGCTCGCCGCGATCCGCGACCCGGACCCGGTGATCTTCATGGAGCCCAAGCGCATCTACCGCCAGTACAAGGAAGTCGTCGCCGACGACGGCGAAGCGCTGCCGCTGGACGTGTGCTACGTGTTGCGCGACGGCAGCGACATCACCCTGGTCACCTGGGGTGCGCAGGTCAAGGAGACGCTGGAGGCGGCCGAGAAGCTCGCCAGCGAAGGCATCAGCGCCGAGGTCATCGACGTCGCCACGCTCAAACCGCTCGACTTCGTCACCATCGCCGAGTCGGTCAGCAAGACCGGCCGCTGCGTGATCGTGCACGAGGCGCCCAAGACCGCCGGCTTCGGTGCCGAGATCGCCGCGCGCCTGGCCGAGGAATCGATGTACGACCTGCTCGCGCCGGTCGAACGCGTCACCGGCTACGACACGCACATCCCGCTGTTCCGGCTGGAGATGAAGTACCTGCCCAGCGTCGACCGCATCGTCGCGGCGGCCAGGCGGGCGTTGGCCGGCAGTTGAAGAGGAGCCGCTGAGCCATGCGTCGCGCCCGCGTCGTCGTCGCGCACCGCGCCCCGGACCGCCCCGCGATCCAGGTCGCGCGCGGCGCCACGGTGACGCTGGGCAACCGTGACGTCGACTGGCCGCAGTTCGTCTGGACCACGCTTGCCGAAGGCCATGGCGGCTGGGTGCCGGCGGCGTTGTTCGACCGCGAACACGGGCACGCGACCGCGCTGTCGGATTACGACACGCGCGAACTCGATGCCGACGCCGACGAAGTCCTGCGCCTGCATTACGAGCTCGCTCAGTGGTGGTGGGCAGAGAACGCGCGCGGCGAGCAAGGCTGGGTGCCGGCCCGCGCGCTCGAACTGCTCGACGACCTGCCCGACGACGACCTGTTCGACGACGATGGCCCACCGACATGAGCCCCGGCGTCCCCACGCGTCGGCACGATCATCCGCGCCGAGCAGGGATCCGAGCGATCGGACCTGAGGGAAGCCACCATCGCCTCACCTGACCCATTCAAACACCACTGTATTCAAGACGAGACAACGCAGTCATGACCGCAAAGAAGAGCTTCCTGCTTCCCGACCTCGGCGAGGGCCTGCCCGACGCGACCATCGTCGAATGGTTCGTCAAGGTCGGCGACACGATCCGCCTCGACGACAACCTGGTGTCGATGGAGACCGCCAAGGCCGTGGTCGAGGTGCCGTCGCCGGTCTCGGGCAAGGTGCTGCGGCTCGCCGGCGGCGCCGGCGACGTGATCGTCACCGGCACGGTGCTGGCCGAATTCGAGATCGACCCGTCGCAGCCGCAGCGCGCCGAGGGCCAGGACACCGGTCACCACCACGGTGCCGGCAGCCACGCGCCCAGCGACGGCGACAAGGTGATCGCTTCCGACGACGGCGGCACGATCAGTGCCGCCGGCACGGCTGCGCCGCAGGGCGAGGCCAAGCGCGACGACGCCGGCACCGTGGTCGGCGCCATGCAGTCCTCCGACGCGGTGCGCAGCGAGCAGGCGGTGGCAGTGGGTGGCGTCAAGGCGATGCCGGCGGTGCGCGCGTTGGCGCGCAAGCTCGGCGTCGATCTGTCGCGCGTGCGTGCCAGCGGTGGCGAAGGCGTGGTGACGATGGACGACGTCAAGCGCGCCGCCGCCGACGGCTCGGCCAAGGCCGGCAGCGCGCCGACCGCGCGTGTGGTGGCCGCGGGCGCACCGGCCGCATCGGCGACCCCGACGGCCGCGCCGTCCCGCAGCACGCTGTCGCAGGCCGGCAAGCCGATGCGCACGCAGCCACCGGGCGTGGCCACCAGCGGCCAACCAGAGCAGCTCAAGGGCGTGCGTCGCAACATGGCGCGGGTGATGGCCGACGCGCACGCCAAGGTCGTGCCGACCACGCTGTGCGACGACGCCGACCTGCACGCCTGGCTCGGCAAGCAGGACATCACCGCGCGCCTGGTGCGTGCGATCGTCACCGCCTGCAAGACCGTGCCGGCGCTCAACGCCTGGTTCGACGGCGAGCAACTGCTGCGCACGCTGCACCCACACGTCGACATCGGGATTGCCGTGGACACCGACGACGGCCTGTTCGTACCGGCGCTGCGCAATGCCGACATGCTCGACGGCGCCGGCATCCGCACCGCCATCGGGCGCCTGCGCGCGCAGGTCGAGGACCGTTCGATCCCGGCCAGCGAGCTCAGCGGCTTCACGATCTCGCTGTCCAACTTCGGCATGTTCGCCGGCCGCTATGCCACACCGGTGGTGGTGCCACCGACGGTGGCGATCGTCGGTGCCGGCAAGCTCAGCCATGACGTGGTGGCGGTGATCGGCGGCATCGAGGTGCACCGGCGCATGCCGATCTCGCTGACCTTCGACCACCGCGCCTGCACCGGTGGCGAGGCTGCGCGCTTCCTCAAGGCGCTGCTCGACGACATGGCATTACCGCAGTGATTCGTGATAGGTGATGCGTGATTGGGAGAAGCTGGAGCAGGACGCCTCTCCATCACCTTCACGTCCGACTCGAATCACAAATCACGATTCACCAATCACGGCCTTTCCCATGCCCCACCGCAGCCGCCTCGCCGGATTCATCATCGACTGCCAGACCGACGATCTCGATGCCGCCGCCTCGTTCTGGAGCCAGGCGCTCGGTGTGACCATCGCCGATCCTCATGCCGGCGACGACACCGTCGAGTACCAGCAATTCGGCGACACCCGCGACGACCTGCACATCGAGGTGCAGAAGGTCGACCACCCCTCGCGCGTGCACTTGGACATCGAAGCCGACGACATCGACGCCGAAGCTACGCGCCTGGAGACACTGGGCGCCAGGAAGATCGCGTTCGTGAAGCGCTGGTGGGTGATGGAAGCACCAACCGGCCAGCGTTTCTGCGTGGTGCGCATGAAGCACCCGGAGCGCGGCACGCCGGCGAAGCAATGGGATTGAGGACCACCGTGTCCTTCCATGGCCGGCTTCGTCGGCCGTCTTCATCGTTGAGGTGGTGAGCGCCGATGCTCACACCGCCATCCATGGCGCGACGCATCCGGCTACACAGCACTGCCGCGTGAGCGGCCTGCCTCACTCGTGCAACGGCGTGTCGTCGACCACCACGCGGTTGCGGCCGGCGGACTTGGCCCGATACAGCGCCTGATCGGCGCGGTCGAACACCCGCTCCGACCAGTCGCGCGTCGGCTCGCTGGCGGCCAGACCAATCGACACGGTCAGCGCAAACGGCAAGGCCACGTGGGCAATGCGCTGGCGGATACGCTCGGCGACCTGCGCCGCCGTCGCCAGACGCGTGTCGGGCAACAGCACCAGGAACTCCTCGCCGCCATAACGCACGGCGATGTCGTGCTGCCGGATCGAAGCGGCGACCGCGTCGGCGACGGCGCGCAGCGCGCGATCGCCGAGCAGGTGGCCGTGGCGGTCGTTGACCTGCTTGAAGTGGTCGATGTCGAGCAGCATCAGCGTGTACGGCGCGTGCTGCAGCTGTCGCATCGCGGCCGGATTGTCGCGCAGCTGCGCCAGCGCGGCGCGATTGAGCAGGCCGGTCAGCGCGTCGTGGGTGGCGTTGTGCTCGAGCTGGTCGTTGCGACGCTGCAGGTCGGCGCGCGCATCCTCCAGGCGCTGCGCGAACGCTTCGCGCTCGGACAGCAGGCGCCGCTGCTCCAGTGCATAACGGCGCAGTTCGAACAGGTGCTGGGTCTGCCGCGCCAGCACCTCGAGCCCTTCGCGCTGCGCGGCGCTCAGTGCCCGCGGCTTGCTGTCGAGCACGCAGATCGCACCGAGCGCGTGGCCGTCCGGGCTGAGCAACGGCATCCCGGCATAGAACCGCAGCGACTGTTCACCGATCCGCAGCGACGGCGGCGCAAATTCCGATTGCGCGCGCAGGTCCTCGATCACCAGCATCTGCCCGGGATGGCGGATTGTGCGGTCGCAGATCGCCTCCTCGCGCGGGGTCTGGCATCGGTCGAAACCGTACTGCGCCTTGAACCACTGGCGCTCATGGTCGATCAGCGAGATCGCCGCCGCCGGCACGTCGCACAGGGTCGCGGCCAGCCGGACGATGTCGTCATAGGCCAACTCCGGCACCGTGTCCACGATCGCATACGCATCGAGCGCGGCCT
Organism: Lysobacter cavernae; assembly: GCF_042648505.1. Classification (NCBI taxonomy): domain Bacteria; kingdom Pseudomonadati; phylum Pseudomonadota; class Gammaproteobacteria; order Lysobacterales; family Lysobacteraceae; genus Lysobacter; species Lysobacter cavernae. The sequence continues at coordinate 145,279 of NZ_JBHRXK010000004.1, read as the reverse complement.
GGCGGCGGGCTTCGTCGTCGTCTGGGGGCGGCAGCGGCAGGGGGCGTACGGCGGACATCGGGGCGGTATTCGGGGCGGCTCAGGCTACCCCGCTGCCCTCGGGCAACCTGTGACGGTCTCCACAGCTACGGACTCTCCAAGCCTTCGTTCAGCCAGCAGCTGCGGTCGTCGCCCCACTTCGTTCAGCTCAACCGCCGCGGTCCAGCCAGACCGCCAGGCCCTGCGCATTGAGCTCGATGTCGATGGCCAGCAACTCCTGCACCTGCGCCGCGTCCGGGCGGCTGCCGTGCGCGAACGCGCGCTCGGTGTACAGCGCGGTCAGCGCGGCGACCAGGCGCGCGTGGCGATCGGCGTGGCCGTCGGCCGCGCGCGCCAACGCGACCATCGCATCGATCTGCACGATCAACTCATCGGCCAGGCGCGCCACGTCGCCGACGCGGCCGTAATGGGTCAGGTACATCGCCTGCGGATCGCGCGCCAGCAGGGCGCGGATCGAGGCCTTGAGCGGCTCCGGCTCGAACTGCACCGGCGAGGAGGTGGGGATCACGAACGGTGCGCCGTCGGCATTGTCGAACTCGCGGTACGACAGGCCGAAGGTGTCGCCGGTGAACCAGCCGCGGCTGCGCGCATCCCACACGCACAGGTGGTGGCGGGCGTGGCCGGGGGTATCGAGGCACTGCAGCGCCCGCCCGGCCAGGTCGATCGTGTCGCCGTCCTCGACGACGCGCACGCGCTCGGCCGCGATCGGCACGATCTCGCCGTAGCTGCGTGCGATTTCGTCCTCGCCGTAGACCGCGGTCGCGCCGGCCACCAGCCGCGCCGGATCGACCATGTGCGGCGCGCCACGCGGGTGCACCGCCAGGGTCGCGTTCGGCAACTGCCGCATCAATGCCCCGGCGCCGCCGGCGTGATCGAGATGGACATGGGTGAGGATCAACCAGTCCACCGATGCCGGCGTCAGGCCCTGCCCCGCCAACGCGGCGAGCAATGCCGGAATCGAGTGCTGGGTGCCGCAGTCGACGAATGCGGCACGGCCGGCTTCGACGATCAGGTACGCCGCGTCGAACTGCGGACGTTGGAAGCCGGTGTCGACGGTGACGATGCCGTGTGCTGCGTTCATGCGTGACGCGTGCCCTGCTGCGAGATCCGTGCCCAGTCTAGCCATCGCCCGCAGCGACGACGATGCGGCTTTGGTCGGGTCAGCGTGCCGCACGCCCGCGCAGCCAGTACCGGCGCACGAAAAAAGCCAGCGTCAGCACCGCGAGAAACACGCCATACCCCAGCGCGGTAGCGAGGATCTGCTGCCACATCTTGCCGTAGACCGGATCGGCGTTGGCGTGCGACCAGTACATGCTGGCAACGAAGGCGAGCAAGGCCGCGATCAGCGCGCCGCTATCGAACAGCGTGCGCGCCAGGAACCGCGGTTGACGCGGAAACAGCCAGTACAACACGCCCAGGATCGCGAACCACGGCAGGAACAGGATCAGTGCCAGGTTGAGTTCGACCAGCGGGTTCATGCGTCCTCGGCCGCGAACTGCGCCAGCGCCTCGACCACGTCGACCAGTTCGGTGCCCTCGTGCAGATGACCGATCAACTCATCGCCCAGGTGCACGGCGCTGGCCTCGGCGTGGCGCAGCGCGGCGCCGCCTTCCTGCTTGAGGCGGCCGATCAGCTGGCCAGCGGTGCGCGCCGATTCGTGGCCAACGCTCTGCAGCAGCACCCGGTCACCATCGACGAGTTTGAAATAGAAGCGACCGTCGGCCTCGCGGTACTGCTTGAAGACCGGCAGGGCACCACGGGTGGTTTTCTTGTCGGGCCCGACGCTGACCTGCGACAGGTCACGCAGGCCGACCGCCTCGCGCAGCGTGCGCATGGTGGCAGTCGCGTAACGCTCGCGCAGCCGCTGCGCACCATCGCGCAACACCGCCTCGATCGCGGCAGGCTGGGCCATCAGCGCCTCGTACTTCTCGCGTTTGGGGGCGATCTCGGCGTCGATATGCTCGAACAAGGCCTGCTTGGCATCGCCCCAGGCGATGCCGCCGGCAAACGCGGCACGCATCTCGGCCGTTTCGGCTGGCGTGGCAAACGCCTGGTAGAGCTGGAACACGTTGGAGCTGTCGGCGTCCTTGGCCTCGCCCGGCGCGCGCGAGTCGGTGACGATCGAAAAAATCAGTTTCCTCAAGGTCTCGCGCGGCGCGAACAACGGAATGGTGTTGTCGTAGCTCTTGCTCATCTTGCGGCCGTCCAGGCCCGGCAAGGTGGCGACGCTCTCCTCGATCACCACCTCCGGCAACGTGAAGTACTCCTTGCCAACCGGTTCGCCGTAGAGGTGGTTGAAGCGCTGGCCGAAATCGCGCGCCATCTCGATGTGCTGGATCTGGTCACGGCCGACCGGCACCTTGTCGGCGTTGAACAGCAGGATGTCGGCGGCCATCAGCACCGGGTACATGAACAAGCCCGCGGTGACGCCGGCATCGTCGTCCTCGCCCTCGACGCGGTTCTTGTCGACCGCCGCCTTGTAGGCGTGGGCGCGGTTGAGGATGCCCTTGCCGGCCACGCAGGTCAGCAACCACATCAACTCGGTGGTTTCCGGGATGTCGCTCTGGCGGTAGAACCAGACCTTGTCCGGCTCCAGGCCACACGCCAACCACGTGGCGGCGATCTCCAACGTCGAGCGCTGCACGCGCGCCGCATCCTGCGCCTTGATCAGCGAGTGGTAGTCGGCGAGGAAGTAGAAACTCTCCACGCCCGGCGCACGGCTGGCGGTCACCGCCGGGCGGATCGCGCCGGCGTAGTTGCCCAGATGAGGGGTGCCGGAGGTGGTGATGCCGGTCAGGATGCGGGTGGGGCTCATCGAACTCTGACGCTGCGGAAACGGCCCGACAGTGTACCCGCCGTGCGCCAACCCCGCGGCCGGCCTCCAGGCGTTGAATACGGCGAGCCCCCCGGAGAAGCCCGCATGTTCCGCACCTTGTTCGCAACGTTTGCCGTATTGGCCGCCACCGCCGCCTGCGCGCCGCTGAGCGCGCGGCCGCTGGTCGAGGTCGCCGTCATCGATCGCGACCGTGGCGACTGGTTGCCGCCCCATCCGCACCGCGGCCAGCACTGGATCACCGGCACGCCCGGCCACCGTTATTCGGTGCGGCTGACCAACACCAGCAGTCGCCGCGTGCTGGCGGTGCTGGCGGTGGACGGTGTCAACGCGGTCAGCGGCGAGACCGCGCATCCGTCGCAGGCCGGCTACGTGCTCGGCCCGTGGCAAAGCACGCAGATCCACGGCTGGCGCAAGTCGCTCGACGATGTCGCCCAGTTCGTCTTCACCGACCTGGCCGACAGTTATGCCGCCCGCACCGGCCGCCCCGACCACGTCGGCGTGATCGGCGTGGCCGTGTTCGAGGAGGCACGGCCGACCTATTTCGAACCGCCGCCTTACCCGGCCCCCTACCCGCGCGACGAACGCGAACGCGCCAGCAGCCGCGCCGAGGCGCCGGCTGCGGCCGAAACACACGCCGACCGGGCAATGCAACCCGCGCCACAGTCGATCGGCACCGGTCATGGCGCGCGCGAATGGTCACCGGTCGCTCGCACCGGCTTCGTCCGCGCCTCGCGCAGGCCGGCGCAGCTCAGCAAGCTGCGTTACGACGACTACACCAGCCTGGTTGCGCGCGGCGTGCTGCGACCGTATCCGCACGTGTCCCATGGCGAACCGCGCGCGTTCCCGGACGGCTTCGTCGCCGATCCACCCGGCGGTTGATCGCCACAGGCAACGGGCCGGCAGGGCCGGCCCGTTCTCCTCGCTTGTGTCACTGTCGGCGCGCGCGCCGCCGCAAAGTCACATGAAATCAGTTGAGCGTCTTCTCGAAATCGCGCACCTCGTTTTCGGCACGATCACGCTCCCAGCCATAGCGCTCCTGCAATTTACCCGCGAGGTATTCGGAATTTCCCTCCACGACATCGAAGTCGTCGTCGGTCAGATCGCCCCAGCGAGCCTGGGCCTTGCCTTTCAGCTGCGTCCACTTGCCGGCAATGATGTCTTTGTTCATCTCATGCATTCCTCTAGTGGGGAGAGCGGATCGCCGAATCGCTTCGGCACCGCCTGCGCAGATTCGCAGCATCGCCATTCGCACAGGGTCACTTTTGCGTTAGGCACAGCTTGATGTCGATGAACAGGGTGAACGCTTCAGCGAGTGGCGCAAACAAATGCCAACAAAAAGGCCGGATTGCTCCGGCCTTTTTTTGCTGCTTGCGCGTTGGTTGCTATCAGCACTTGCCGTCGCTGCAATCCTTGGCCGCGCCTTCAACCGCTTCACCGGCCTTCTGCACGTCCTTGCCGGCGCCGGCCACGGTGTTGCAGGCGCTCAAGCTGCCCATCGAGAACAGGGCCAATAGCATCAGGGCAATCAAACGCTTCATGGGAATCTCCTCAGTTACCTGTCGCCGCGTCCTCGACCTTTTCGCCGGCTTTCTGCACGTCCTTGCCGGCACCGGCCATCGTGTTGCAGGCACTCAGAGTGCCTATCGAGAACAGGGCCAACAGCATCAGGGCAATCAAACGCTTCATGAAATTCTCCTGGGACGGTTGAGGACACGTATCCTGGTCCGCGCCATGGGGCCGCGCGACCCTGACCGCATCAGACGCGAGCGGATGTGAAGCCGGTGTGCAATCCGGTGCACGGCACGGCTTGCTGGTCAGCGGGCGTTCGACCAACCCGTCGCCACAACGAACAAAGGCCGGATCGCTCCGGCCTTGTCCATATCACGCAATGGGATCGGCGATGCCGATCAATTCTTGGCCTTCTGCTCGACCTTGCCACCCAGCTTCTGCACGTCCTTGCCGAGGCCCTCCATGGTGTTGCAGGCGGACAGGGTCGCGGTCGAGAACAGCACAAGCAGCAACAAGACAATCACACGTTTCATGGGCTTTCCTGCGATCGGTTTGGCACAAGGATCGCATGACGGACACGCCGCGGGCAGTGGCCGGCGTCGCACTGCCATCGGCTGCCATTCAGCCACGCGCCCGCCAGGCTCAATCGCGCATCAGCGTCGACTTGCCGAACAGGCTCTCGACCAGGTCCACCGCCAGCCGTGCGGTGCGGTTGCGCTTGTCGATGATCGGATTGAGTTCGACGATGTCGAGCGAGCCCATGCGGCCGCTGTCGGCAATCATCTCCATCACCAGCTGCGCCTCGCGGTAGTTCGGTCCGCCCGGCACGGTGGTGCCGACGCCGGGGGCGATGCTCGGGTCGAGGAAGTCGACGTCGAAGCTGACATGCAGATGAGTGTTGCCGTCGACGCCTTCCAGCGCCTCCTCCATCACCCGCTTCATGCCGATCTCGTCGATGTAACGCATGTCGTACACGTCGAGGCCGTACTTCTGGACCAGCCGCTTCTCGCCCTCGTCCACCGAGCGGATACCGATCTGGCGGATTTCGTCGGGCCGCAGTGCCGGCGCCTCGCCGCCGAGCCGGGTCAGTGCTTCCGGGCCCATGCCGCACAGACAGGCGACCGGCATGCCGTGGACGTTGCCCGACGGCGTGACCTGGCTGGTGTTGAAGTCGGCATGGGCGTCGAGCCAGAGCACGCGCAGCTGCTTGCCGGTATCGCGGCAATGGCGCGCGACCGCGGTGATCGAGCCCAGGCCAAGGCAGTGGTCGCCGCCGAGCAGGATCGGCAGCCGGCCCGCCCGCAACTCGGCCGCGACCGCGTCCATCACCGCGCGGTTCCAGGCGACGACTTCCGGCAGGTGACGGTAGCCGTCGACCGGTTTCTGCCACGGGTTGCGCGGCCCGTCGAGATTGCCGCGATCGACCACGTCGATGCCGCGCCTGATCAGCGCCTCGCCGATGCCGGCAATGCGCAACGCCTCCGGCCCGAGCCGCGCGCCGCGATGACCGGCGCCAACATCGGTCGGTGCACCGATGAGCGAGACCGGGGGATAGCTGCGACTCATGCTGTGTCCTCGTCTGGTGCCGGCAGTCAGAATCGAACTGACGACCTACCGCTTACAAGGCGGTTGCTCTACCAACTGAGCTATGCCGGCGAGACGGACATTCTAGCTTGCGCGCGCAAGACGCGTGGCATCGACCGCACTAGCGCAACCGAGCGCAGTCGAGAGATCGATATGGCACCACGACCGCGGCCTGCGCGCGCACCGGATCGAACCCCTTGCCGGCGACGACGTCGAGCCAGGTCGGCGCGCGTGCGTCGCCCAAGGCCTCGGCGCGCGCCGGGAAACCGGCCGCGGCCAGGGTCTCGGCACGTTTGCGGGCACCGTCCTCGTTGCGGTAGCGGCCCAGCGCGATCGCATTGGCCTCGGCGCCCTGGCGCACGATGAAGTAATCGCTGAAACCGGCCGCGGCGATGCGCTGCACGCTGGCCTGTGCCTCCTCCACGGTGGCGGCCGGCGGCAGGTACACGCGCCAGCCGCGCGCCGGCGTGGTGCGCTGCGCGCGCGCGACCACCCGTTGCGCCACCGGCTGCAGCAGGGCCCGCGCGGCCTCGGCGGCCTCGGCGCTGGCGAAGGGGCCGAAGCTGAAACACTGCGCTGGCACAGCCGGTGCCACCGGTGTGCCCACGGAAGCGGAGACCGGCGCATCCGGTGCGGCGGCCGGTGCAGTCGGTGAGGCCGGCGGCGGTGCGTCGATCGTGGGCGCGGGCGTGGGCCGCACCTCGCTGAGCAACTGCAGGCGGGCCACGCCCAGCGGCGGTTCGATCGCGGCCGGCACCGGCGGCGGTGCACGCAGCATCCACCACGCGGCGACGCCGAGGTTGAGCACGAGCAGCAGGACCAGGAGTGCGCGGACGAACATGCGGCGATTCTAAGCGGCGCCCTCGACCCCGGCCCACAGCGCCAGCCCTTCGAGCACCAGCGTTGCGACCTGCGTCGCGTTCGGCAGCTGCGCGGCCAATGCGTCGGCACCGCCGCCGTGCAGGATCAGCTGCGGTGCCTGGCCGAGCCGTTCGCGCGCCGCGTCCAGGCTGCGCTCGATCAGGGCCAGCGCGGCGCCGTCGCAACCGGATGCCAGCGCATCCTCGGTGTCGACGGCGAAGTCGACGTAGTCACCGCCGCTGGCCGGCAGCTGCGGCGCGCGCGCGTGCAGGACCTCACGCATCAATGCCGGTGACGGCGCGATGCGGCCGCCGAGATGACGGCCGTCGTGGTCGATCAGGTCGACGGTCAGGGCCGTGCCGACGCCGCAGACCAGCGCCGCGCCGGCACCGCGTGCGTGCGTTGCCAGCAACGCCAGAAACCGGTCGACGCCGAGTTTGCGCGGGTCGGCGTAGGCGATGCGCACCGCGCCGAAGCGGGCCTGCGTGCGCGCGACCGCGATGCGCCGGCTGCGCGCCGTCAGCGCGTCAAGCACGGCGACGCGCAGGCCGGGGCCGGCGACGCTGGCGATGTAGGCCACCTCGATGCGCTCTGGCAGCACCTGCGCCAAGGCCTCGGCCACGTCTTCCTCGCGGTGCGGCAAGGCGATCGCCGCGCCCGCGCGCCCGTCGGCACCAAGCGGCGCACATTTCAGCCGGGTATTGCCCAGATCGAACAGCCAGGCATTCATGCGCCGCTCCCGGGATGGCGGCGCACGCTGACCTCACCGGAATGGCAATGGCGCTCGTGGCCATCGTCGAGGCGCACGCGCAGTGCGCCGTCATCGGCCAGGCCCAATGCGACGCCGTGCTGCGTGGCCGTCGCACCGTGCACGCTGATCGGCTGGCCGGCCAACGCATCGAGCGCGGCGTAACGCGCGCGGAACGGCTCCAGCCCGGTGGCGTCAAACTCCTCCAGCGCCGGCAGCAAGCGCGCCAGCACGGCCGCGGCAACGGCGTTGCGCGTCGGCGCCGACGCCGGGGCTGCCAGCCCGGCCAGGTCACACCAGGGTTGGTCGATGCGTGCGGCCACGGCCGCCGGCATGCGCACATTGATGCCCAGCCCGATCACGGCCCGCGCCGGGCCGGCGTGCTCACCGCCGCCCTCGACCAGGACCCCACCGAGCTTGCGCAACCCGCCGTCGCCGTCGACCGCGACCAGGTCGTTCGGCCATTTCAGGCGTACCCGGCCGAAACCCAGCGCCTGCAAGGCCTCGGCGCCGGCAATACCGGCAACCAGGCTGAGCCCGCCGAGCCGGGCCAGGCCGGCACTGAACTGGCGCGCCACCGACAGGTACACATGCGCGGCCAGGGGCGAGGCCCATTCGCGACCGCGACGGCCGCGGCCGCCGGTCTGGCGCTCGGCCAGCAAGGCCACGGCACCGTGCTCGGGTGCCAGTCGGCGCAGCAGCTCGGTATTGGTCGAATCCAGCGTCCAGGCGACCTCCAGCCCAGCCAGGCCGGTCTGCACGCCGGCCGGCAACGCCGCCCGGATCGCGGTCGCATCCAGCAGGTCCAGCGGCTGCGCCAGCGCGTAGCCGCGCCCGGCCTGGGCCTCGATCGGCAGCCCGGCTTCGCGCAGGGCCTGGATCCGCTTCCACACCGCAGCCCGGGTCTGGCCACTGGCACGCGCCAGGGCGTCGCCCGAGACCGGGCCGGCGATCAGCTGCAGCAGCAGGGCGCGGTCATCCATCAACCGCGTTCCGACCGTCGCTGAAACGCACGGCGATCGGACACGGACAGGGCGTGGTGGGACCGCTCCTGAAGCGGTGAACGGGCGGCAGGCGTCATGGCGCGAATTATGCGTGAGCCGGAGCCGGCCATGGCGAACCGCCCGGCGATGAACCGGCCCCATCGACGTCTGGCCGTACGCCCGCGATCGCGCCGTAAGCCGCGCAGCAGCCACGTCAACGAGGGTCGCCACAGTGTGGATGGGCGCCATCGACCCGGGAATCGGCAGGGCGGTGGCAAAGCACGCCAAACGGTTGCAACGCTTCGCCATCGGCGTGCATCGATAGGAGATGATGCGCTTTGCAGGCGCCATCCGGGGCGTCGCCCCGGTCACCGGGTCGCCCCGAGCGGTATCCGCACGTACAGGGAGAGTTGCTGCAATGCACCACCCGTCAGTCCCAGTGTCTGCCTGTTTTCGCGCTATAGTCCGAAATCGCCCGGGAGCACCATTGCCGGGCCCGTCCGAGGATTCCGCCATGCTCCGGATCTGCCTGTGCCTGCTGATCGTCGTCGCCAGCACGACCGTGGCCGCGCGCGAGATCAAACTCAGCTCCGCCAATGGCGGCAGCTGCCCGGACGCGGTTTCGCTCAACAAGGAAACCGTGCGCACCGCCCCTCGCACCACGGCCCCGGCCCGCGAGGTCAAAGCCAAACCCAGCGTGCACAGCGATGCCGGCAGCAGTGGTCGCATGCAGTCGCCGCGCTGGCACAGCTTCCTGCCGGGCATGTTCCGCTGAGCGAATGCTCGCGTTGCTGGCGGGTTCGTTAGGGCCTTATCTCGTCAGGCCGTATTTCGATAGGCTCGCTTCGTCAGAACCCGCTTCGTTTAGGACCGGCTTTTGTTAGGACTATTCCGGCGCCTGCGACGTGGCCCCGCGGCAATTCCCGATGAGACCTGGCGCGCCACGTGTGCCGCGGTGCCGTGGCTGCCAGCGCTGGATGACACCCGTCGGGCCCGCCTGCGAGAACTCAGCGCGCGCTTCCTCGACGAGAAGACCATCAGCCCGATCGGCGAACTGACGCTGGACGCCACCCAGCGTTGCAGCCTCGCCGCGCTGTGCTGCCTGCCCCTGCTCGCCTTCGGTGACGAGGGCCTGCGCGGCTGGTCGCAGTTGATCGTCTACCCCGACGCGTTCCGGGTGAATCGCAGCCACATCGACGCCGCCGGCGTGCTGCACGAGTGGCAGGACGAATTGATCGGCGAAGCCTGGGAGATGGGGCCGGTGATCCTGTCCTGGGCCGACGTCGTCGCCGACTGCGGCGACCCGCGCGCCGGCTTTTGCGTCGCCGCGCACGAGATCGCGCACAAGCTCGACGTCCTCGACGGTGTGCTCGATGGCACGCCGCCACTGCCACGGCCGTGGCAGCGCGAGTGGGCGCGCGATTTCCAGGCCGCCTACGACGCGCTGGCTGCGCAGGTCGACGCTGGCGGGGACAGCGCCATCGACGGCTACGCCGCCGAAGCACCGGAAGAGTTCTTCGCCGTGGTCACCGAGTACCACTTCAGCGACCCGCAGCGGCTGCGCGAGGCGATGCCGGCCATCGCCGCGCACCTGGATCGCTTTTACGGGCCGTCACCGTTTGAGGCCGTGATTCGTGATTCGTGATTCGTGATTCGTGATTCGTGATTCGTGATTCGTGATTCGTGATTCGTGATTCGTGATTCGTGATTCGTGATTCGTGATTCGATGCTCGCAGACACGCCTTCTGCAAATCACCAATCACGAATCACAGCTTCAAAGCCCCGGCGGCAGCTTCACTTCGAAGCGGGCACCGCCCAGCTCTTCCGAGGCCTGCACGTCGAGGGTGCCGCGGTAGCCGCGCACCAGGTCCTGCACGATCGCCAGGCCGATGCCGTGGCCGTGCACGCGCTCGTCACCACGCACGCCACGCTGCAGGACCAGCGCGACCTTCTCCGGCGGAATGCCGGGGCCGTCGTCGTCGACCGCCAGCAGCAGGCCGGGGCGGCGGCCGACCGCGATCTCGCCCACTTTCACCGTCAGCAGCACGCGCGAGCGCGCCCACTTGAAGGCGTTTTCGAGCAGGTTGCCGAGCAGCTCCTGCAGGTCGCCGGCTTCTCCGTAGAACTGCACGCCGTCGGCGATGTCGAACTCGCACAGCACGCCCTTGCTGGCGTAGACCTTCTCGAGCCCGCGCACGATCTGCTCGGCGTGCGGCTCGATCGCCACCGGCGCGGCAAACAGGGCATGGCCGCCGCTGGCAGCCCGCGCGAGCTGGTAGGAGACCATGTCGTTCATGCGCCGCAGCTGCAGGTCGACGTCCTCGCGCAGCTCGTTCTCGGGCGCGTGATCGTCCAGCCGCGCGCGCAGCACCGCCAATGGCGTCTTCAGGCTGTGGGCGAGGTCGGCCAGGGTGTTGCGCTGGCGATCGAGGTTCTCGCGCTCGCTCTCGATGAAGGCGTTGATGCTTTCGGTCAGTGGTTCAAGTTCGCGCGGGTGGCGCCCGCTCATGCGCGAAGCCAGGCCGCGCTGCACGCGCTTGAGTTCGTCGACCACGCGCTTGAGCGGGCGCAGGCTCCAGCGCAGGATCAGCGCCTGCAACAGCAGCAGGATGAAACCGGCGCCACCGAGGTAACGCCACAACGCCTCGCGGAACACGCTGACCTGGCGGCTCAGCGCGGTAGTGTCCTCGAGGATGTAGATCGTGTACGGGAACTCGGACTGGGCGTGGCCGTCGACACTCCAGATCAGGCCGCGGCCGTAGCGATAGGCCTGGCCGGGCTTGCCGTTGATCTCGGTGATCGGCAACGGGCCTTCGAAGGTTTCGTCGTTGGCCGCGAGCATCTTGCCGGCCGGCAGCTGCGGCCCCTGCGCCGAAGGCGAGTCCCAATGGCCGCTGGGCAGAACCACCTCGGCATACAGGCCACTGCCCGGGCGCTCGAAACGCGGGTCCGGCAGGGCCGCGGGTTCGTAGTACAGCTCGCCACTGCGCAGGAAGTCGATGTCGTCGGCGTAGGACAGCGCGAAGCTGCGCAGGCGCTGGCGCAGGTTGCTTTCGGCGGTCTCGAGGAACGCGCGGTCGAGCGCGTAGCCGGCCAGAGCCAGGAACGCGAGCAGGCCCAGGCTGGCCGCCAGCAACTGGCGGGCCTGCAGCGAGCGCGGCTGGCCCCAGCTCATGGGGTCAGCCCGACGGAGGTGAACACAGGAATCGACATGCGCCGGCAGGGTACTAACGCGACCGCGCGTTGGCGATCACTCGCCATCGCGCGGCGCGCCCCTGTCATCCGTTCTGCAACGGTGTTGGCTTATTCGCCGCTGCGCGGGATGGCGAACCGGTAGCCGCGGCCGCGCACGGTCTCGATCGGCTTGAGCGCGCCATCCGGGTCAAGCTTCTTGCGCAAGCGGCCGATGAAGACTTCGAGCACGTTGGAGTCGCGGTCGAAGTCCTGCTGGTAGATGTGCTCGGTGAGGTCGGCCTTCGAGACCAACTCGCCGGCGTGCATCATCAGGTACTCGAGCACCTTGTACTCGTAGCTGGTCAGGTCGACGTTGGTACCGTTGACGTTGACCGTCTGCGCAGCCAGGTCGAGCGTCACCGGCCCGCACTCCAGCGTCGGCTTGCTCCAGCCGGCGGCGCGGCGCACCAGCGCGTTGAGGCGCGCCAGCAGCTCCTCGACATGGAAGGGCTTGACCAGGTAGTCGTCGGCCCCCTGCTTGAGGCCCTCGACCTTGTCCTGCCAGCTCGAACGCGCGGTCAGGATCAGCACCGGGAATTTCTTGCCCTCGTCGCGCAGGGCCTTGATCAGCTCCATGCCCGACATCTTGGGCAGGCCCAGGTCGATGATGCCCAGGTCGAACGGCACCTCGCGGCCCATGTACAGGCCCTCTTCGCCGTCCTGGGCGGCGTCGACCGCAAAGCCCTCGCGCTTCAGGCGCGCGGCCAGGGTTTCGCGGAGCGGTGCTTCGTCTTCGACCAGCAGAATACGCATGGGGACTCCATTGTCAGTCGGTCTGTCTTGATCGCCCGGGGAGCGTCGCCCCAGAGCGTGGCGGGTCAGTCGTCGTCGCGGCGTGTACGGTTGTCGTCGCCGCGGCCCCGCGACTGCGGGTCGTCCATGTAGACCCGGACGCGCCCGCTGGAGTCGACCACCTTGACCCGGTTGACGTCGCGCCCATCGTACGGCACCCGCTCGGCGCTCAGTACCTGCCCACCGGTGCGGCGCTCGACCCGGCGCACGGCATCCGACAGCTCGCGCTGGTCCTCACGCCGATCGTGGCCGCTGCCGCTGCGGTCGCGGTCGCGGCTGCGGTCCTGACCGCGATCCTGCGCCCAGGCATCGCCACCCGCGACCGCGGACACGGCCAGCAGCGACAGCGCAATGGCAGGGGCGAACAGCGTCTTCATGGCCTGGCGGGTGTCCTCGGCGGAACAATATGGCACGGTCGTACGGCGAGGGTGCATTTTCGAAACGCCGCAGTGAATCCGGTCTGAACTTTTCCGCAGGGTTCTGGCCGACATTCAGTCCGGCAGCCGTTGCCGTGCCCAGCGCAGCCGGGCACGCTCAGAAGATCTCGCCGACACAGCAGCGCAGCGAGCCGCCGCCGACCTCGATCGCGTCGAGTTCGACCGCGCGCACCGCAAAACCGGCGGCGGCCAGGGCAGCCTGACTGGCGGCCGTCAGCGACTGCGCGGCCCGCGCACTCATCCACACCGCCTCGTCCGACAGCGCGATCGCATTGCCGGCAAACGCGGCGTGCTCGCCCGGCGCCAGCTGCAACGCATGCGGCGCGTACAGTTCGGCGATCGCCGCGACCACGCCCGCATCGGCAAAACCGCCCGGACAGATCAACGCGGCGCGGCCGGCGAGCACGGCCAGCACCACGTTGGTGTGGTACTCGCCCGGTGCCAGATCGAACAGCAGCGTCGCGCGCAGGCCGAGCGCGTCGTGCATCAACTTCGCACCGACTTCGTCACAGCGTTCGGACAGGCCGGCGAAACCGAGCCCGCGGGCACGGTCGATCACCAGCGCACCGGTCAGCTCGCACGGGTGCTCCTGCGTCGACAGGTCGATCTCGGCGTAGTCGAGCACGCCGCCGAAGAAGCCGCGGATGTCGGCGCGATCGGCCTCACGCTGGCGCACCGGGTGGCGCATGCGGCCGATCAGGTAGCGACCGGCGGCGGTGGCGAACACGTTGTTCGGGAACACCGCGTCCGGCGTGGCCGGGTCGCCGGCGAAACACAGGGTCGGCAGCACCTGCGCCAGCGCGCGCTGCAGTTCGCGGTGCTGGCTGGAGGCACGCGCGGCGTCGAACGCAATGGTCTGCCCCATGTAGCGGTTGTCGGCCGCGGACTGTTCGGCCAGACGGAAACCGTCGGGCGCGACCAGAAACGCCGCGCGCGCGGTGGCCGGGCCGAAGTCCGCCGGCACGCCGCGGGCGAAGGCGAGGAAGGCGGCGTGGTCGCGGGTGATCATCGCCGCATCAGGCCGCGTCGACCTGCGCGTCGGCGAACGATTCGGTCAGCGCCAATGCCTGCTCGATCAGCGACCAGTTCGCGCCGGGTTTGTGTGCGCCTTCGCTGAGCACCTGACGGAACGCGCGACCGCCGCGCTCACCGGCGAACAGGCCGAGCAGGTGGCGGGTGATGTGCTTGAGGGACACGCCTTTTTGCAGCGGCCCACGCGCAAGCTGGTCTTCGACGTAGGGACGCAGCGCGCGCAGCAACTCGCCACGCGTGCGCAGTTCGCCGCCAAACCAGGCGACGTCCAGGCGGTGCAGCAAGTAAGGATCGTGATAGGCGGCGCGGCCGAGCATGGCGCCGTCGGCGTGCTGCAGGTGCTGCGTAGCCTCGTCCTGCGTGGCGATGCCGCCGTTGACCACGATCTGCAGGTCCGGCCGCTCGCGCTTGAGCCGGTAGGCCCAGTCGTAACGCAGCGGCGGCACCTCGCGGTTTTCCTTCGGCGACAGGCCCTTGAGCCAGGCATTGCGCGCGTGGACCACGAACATGCGGCAACCGGCCTGCGCGATGGTGTCGACGAAGGCGCTGAACGTGCCGTAGTCATGATCGTCGTCGACACCGAGCCGGCACTTCACCGTGACCGGCACGTCACAGGCTTCAACCATCGCCGCGACCGACGCGGCCACCAGTGCTGGCTCGCGCATCAGGCAGGCGCCGAAACGCCCGGCCTGGACGCGGTCGGACGGACAGCCGCAATTGAGGTTGATCTCGTCGAAGCCGTACTCGGCGCCGATCTTCGCGGCCTGCGCCAGCAGCTCCGGCTCGCTGCCACCGAGTTGCAGCGCGACCGGGTGCTCGACCGGGTCCATGGCCAGCAAGCGATCACGGTCGCCGTGGATCACCGCGTTGGCGTGGACCATCTCGCTGTACAGCCGCGCGTGCGGCGCCAACAGGCGATGGAAGACGCGGCAGTGCGAATCGGTCCAGTCCATCATCGGGGCTACCGAAAGACGCAGGGACGCCTCATAGCGCGATTTTTTGCGCAAATCCAAGGACTTACCCGCGTTTTCGTGCGCCTCAGTTGCGCTCATGATCGGCCACTCGCGAGTTTTCGGGCTCTCGTTACTACGCTGGATGCTACGCGAACGGCCGCATAGCATCGGCCACATAGGGCCATCATCAGTCGCCGCCGCAAGGACGGATCACTAGATTACACGGCCCGGATCCGCATCCATGCCGAGTCGGAGACCCTCGGCCGCCGCCAACTGATGCACCGCCGGGAAGCGGAACTGGATCAGCAGCGCGCCCGCGGGAAACCTCTTGGAGAAGGCTCACCGTCGTCGAGCTGCAAACCTTCTTGCTCTCATCCCACACCCACCGAATCTCCACGCACAGCGCGTCGTCCCGCCACGCCCGGTTCGGACGAAGCTCCGGATCGGTCTTCCGGGAACCGCGAGAGGTAATAACGGCAAATGCCGTAGTTGCCTGCTTTTCGTCGAATGCTGCGGGAAGATCAGCCGCTCGCCGCATCGATCGCCGCCTCCAAGTCGTCGCTGTCGACGGGCTTGTGCAACAGGCGATGGCCGCTGATGGCGATGTCCTTGAGCCCCTGCGGCGAGGTGTCGCCGGTGAGGATGATGGCCGGCACGGCCGCGCCCAGGTGGCGCTGCAGGATGCCGATCGCCTCGACACCATTGTGGCCGTCGCCGAGGTGGTGATCGGCAATGATCAGGTGCACCGGCGCCTGGCCAGTGCGCAGTGCCGCGGCATGCACGTCGCGCGCCTCCTGCGCGCTGCGCCCGGCGTACACGCGGTGCCCCCACACCTGCAGCAGCCGGCCGACGGCATCGAGCACGTCGCGCTCGTCATCCACCACCACGATGCCCAGCGCGGTGCGGGTCGCAGATGCCGCCGGCATCGGCTTCGCCGGCACGGTCGGCACCGCCAGCGGCACGCGCAACGAGAACCGCGTGCCGCGTCCCGCGCGCGAATGCAGTTTGACCTCATGCCCCAGCAAGTCGGCGGTACGGCGCACGATCGCCAAGCCCAGCCCGAGCCCCTGCTCGCGGTCGCGGTCGTGCCCGGAGGTGTGCAACTGCACGAACTCGTCGAACACCACGGCCTGCTGCTCGGCGGCAATGCCCAAGCCGGTGTCGATGACCTGGATCTCGACCTGACCGGCGCGACGCCGCACGCCCAGCAGCACCCGGCCGTGCCTGGTGTAGCGGAAGGCATTGGACAGCAGGTTGTCGAGGATGCGCTTGAGCAGCACCGGGTCGCTGTCGACCCAAACGCGGCTGCCGACCACCTGCCAGTCGAGGCCGCGTTCCTGCGCCTGCGCGGCGTACTGGTGGCGCAGGTCGTCGAACAGGCGCGCCAGCGACACCGGCTCACGCGATACGGCCACCACGCCGGCATCCAGACGCGAGATGTCGAGCAGGCCATTCAACAAGCCACTGACGTTGCCGACCACCGCACGCAGCCGGTCGGCGATGCCGCGCGCCTCGTCCGCACGCAGGTCGCCGCGCTGCGCCATCGCGCCCAATGCGGCGACGAACAGGCTCAGCGCGTGGATCGGCTGGCGCAGGTCGTGGCTGGCGGCGGCGAGGAAGCGCGACTTGGCGCGGTCGGCGGCCTGCGCTTTGTCGCGTTCCTGCTCCAGGTCACCGATCAGCGCGAGGTTCTCGAAGCGCAGGCGCACGCTTTCGCGCAGCGTCCGGTAAGTGATGCGGCTGTAGTAGAGATTGGCGCCGATCAGGCACAGCGCGAATGCCAGATAGACGTGGTAGATCGCCTCGCCGGCAAGCAGGCAGCGCAGCATGAACGGTGCCAGCATCGCCACCAGTGACCCGGCATACGCCGGCGGGTACGCCGACAGCGAAGGCACCGCGCCGCAGGACATGCCGGTGAACACGATGCAGACAAAGGCGAGCAGGTGCGGCGCGTCCGGCAGGAAACCGAACCAGCCCAGCGCACCCCACAGCGCGCTCGACAACCACGACAACACGGTGAAACTCCTCGTCCAGGCCGGCGTGTCGAGCGTGGCCGTACCGGCGGTGAAATAGCGCCGCGACAAGCCAATCCGTACCAGCGTCAGCGCGAAGATCAGCGCTACCCAGCCCAGCAGCAACGCGTCGGGCACCGCCCCCCACAGCACATAGGCGACCGGCGCCGGGATGACGAGGTTGGCGAACAGGACCGCGTAAGATTGCCGGTACAGCAATCCGACCAGTGCATCGTGCGTGCGCGCATCGCGCTGCCGACCGCCCCCTTCGGCCTTGAGGTACGACTGCATGGATTGCGCCCCTTGAACGTCCTGCTCGCCGACGATCATGCCATTGTGCGCGAAGGCCTCAAGCTGTTGCTGTCCACCCTGCCGCACCTGCGTGTCGTCGGCGAAGCAGGCAGCGCGCGGGACATCCATGCGCAGCTGCGCACGCACGACGTCGACCTGCTGACACTCGACCTGGGCATGCCCGGTGTCACCGGCGCACCTTTCATCCGCGAGCTGCTGGCCGGCTTTCCGCGGCTGAAGATCCTGGTGCTGACCGCGAACATCGAACCGCGGGTGATCCGCGCGGCGCTGGACGCCGGCGCGGCCGGCTACCTCACCAAGCACGGCGACCCTGCCGAACTCGTCACCGCCATCGAGGCGGTGCAGCAAGGCGATGTCGTGATCGCCGCGTCGATGCGTTACGCGACTGCCGGGTCCGATGCCTTGCACAGCGCAAGCGAGCCTCCCGTGGCCGAGGCCACGTCGCCGGTGCCGCTGACCCCGCGCGAACTGCAGGTGCTGGCCCTGGTCGCCCACGGCGTGACGGCGCGGGACATGGGCGCGCGGCTGGGCATCAGCCTCCTCACCGCGCGCAAGCACCGCGAGAACCTGATGCGCAAGCTCGAACTGCACAGCGCCGCCGAGTTGACCGCATACGCGGTGCGCCTGGGCTTGCCCGCCGGGTAGGCGCAGGGTGAAACCTCACAGCTAACCGCACAGCCCCTTCGGCAGCCACTGTCGTTCCGGTTGCACCGGCGCCTCGGCACTGTCGTGCAGGACCAGCACCAGCGAGCGGCGGCGTTGCGCGCCGACGCCGTGCAGCACCATCGGCAGGTCGCCGTGCACCAGCATGCCCTCGCCGGCCTTGGCCTCCATCCGCCCTTCCGGAGTCTCCAGGCATTGCGCGCCTTCCAGCACCCACCACGCCTCGGGACCGGGATGCCAATGCACGCGCGACTGCATGCCGGGAGCGAACGTGGTTTCCATGTAGGTGGCGGTGTAGTCCTGCGCGCTGCCACGCGGCAGCGGCCCGATCCGGGCGATGCGCGCCCCATCCCGTGCCCGCCAGTCCGGTGCGGCAATGGTCATCAACCAGACACGGTCGAAGGCCTCGACCACGGTGCTGGAGGACGACATCGCCAGGCGCGCGGCGTGCGGCGTGGCAAAGGCGTCGATGTGCCAGTACAGCGGCGACAACGACACGCGCCCCAGCGGTTGGCTGGCGATGATGAAGCAACCGACCTCGCCACTGCGCTGCAGGCCGAGTGGCTGGCACCCGCCCGGCACGAGCTGCTCCGTGGGCTGCGCCTGCGGCCGCGGCATGCAGGCGGCCATGAGCACGGATGCCGCCAGCAGGAGCCTTCGTACCGTGACCGACGACATGCGCGCACCCTCCGCGTCCCGGGACCGGCGCGGCATTCGCGCCGACCTCACCTGTCCGAGCCAACGGCGGCGCTCGGCGCGGTCGGCCGTGGGCTCAGGGGGCGACCGGCTCCCACACCATGTAGACGTCGGCACGCGCGTAATGCGATCCCGGCCGCGGCGCCGGACGGTGCCGGAAACCGACGCTCTCGTACAGCGCCAGCGCCGGGCCGAGCTTGCTGCTCGACTCCAGGAACAGCTCGCGGCCGTCGAGCGCGTGAAACGTGGCCAATGCCGCCTGCATGAGCTGGCGGCCGACGCCGGCACCGCGCAATCCGGGCGTCACCGCCATCTTGGTCAGTTCGTACACGCCGTCGCCTTCGTGCTTGAGCGCGACCGTGCCGACGGCGTACTCGCGACCGTCGGCCTGGCGCGCGATCGCGAACACGATGCGGCCGCCGCCGGCGAGCAGATGGGTTTCGGGGTCGTGCAGCACCTCGCGATCGATCGGCTCGACCGTGAACCAGCGCTCCAGCCATTCGAGGTTGAGGCGGGCGAAGTCGGCACGCCAGGCCAGTGCGAAATCGACGATGCGGATATCGGGAGGCAAGGTGTCCATGCCCGCCCATGATAGGCGGGTGGCGCGACGTCAACGCGCCATAGGTGTCGACAAGGCGGATGCGGCCGGCCTCGCCGCGGCGCCTAATGCTTGTCGCTGCCGCCCTTGTCCTTGCCTTTGCCCTTGCTGCCGCCCTGCCCCTTGTCGCCCGGACCTTTCTGGGAACCGGTCGACTTCTTGTCCGCTCCCTTGGCCGCCTGCGCCGGCTTGCCCTTCTGCGGCGACACCTTCGCCCGATCCGGCAGCTTGCCGTTGTTGCCGGCCTTGGCCCGGTTCGGGAAGTCGTTGTGGAGGTCGGCATCGATGGTGATCGGCCGCGCCCAGCGGTCGTAGGTCGGCACGAAGCCGCGCTTGAGGCGGTGGAATTCCGGCGAGCCCGGCTTGATGCCGAGGTTCTTGGCGACCGCGCCCCAGCCCTGGCCGTGGTTGCGGTCCCACTCGTCGACCACATACCGGCACGGGCGACCGAGGATCTGCGCGATCGCGCAGGCGTAGTAGACATCGCCCGGCGCCCAGTGGCGGCGCACCAGCAACTCGCTGACCAGATCGCGCGGCGCGCCGTAGTAGCGCACCATCTCGTCGACGAACGGCTCGCGGTAGCGCGTGCCGTAGCGGTTGACGTCACTCAGCCAGGTATCGACCCAGACGTCGCCGCTGCGCGGGTTCCAGCCGAAGGTGAAATCCTGTGCGCTCGCCGCGCCCGCGCCGGCGAGCGTGGCCAGCCCGGCGGCAAACGCGAAGACGCGGGATTTCAGCTTGCTGGACATGGTGCTTTCTCCTGTGACCGGCGCCGGCCGGCCGCGTCGGATGGGGCCGGCGGCGGTGAATGCCATGCGCGGTGCGGGTCTGCGGTGCCGATCGGATCGACCGAGTCTAGACCGTTGCGGGTATAGCAACGCATGCCCCTGGCGACGGCACCGGCGAACATGCCGATGCCGTCGCGGGCGGGCCATCCGTGCAGATCGATCATCTGCGTGTCAATCGTCATCGTGATCGCGCCAGCGGCGGTCACCGCGGTAATCATGACGATCGTAGCGGTCATAACCGTAGTAGCGATTGTCGTAGCGACGGTCGTAACGGGCGTCGTAGTACTGCGTCTTGCACTTGCCGTGGTGATTGCACTTGCCATGGCGGCCGGGGCCGTTGCGGTAATAGCCATAGGCATTGCCGTAAGGCGGGCCGTTGCGATAGACGTTGCGGTAGTAGATCGGGCGGCCGTAGCGGTCACGGGCCACGACCAGGCGATCGTTGTAGCCGTAATCGCTATGGCGGTAGTACGGCGTGCCGCTGCGGAAGATCACGTCGGCGACGTCGACGATGACCCGGGCCAGCTCATCGCCGTCGTTGGCGCGGGCGGTGCCCGGTGACAACGCGACCACGCCAAAGCCGGCAGCCAGGACAATCGGGGCAAGCCAGCGGGACAGGGCAGTGGCCATTTCTTCTCTCCTTGATCGCCTGCACCACGGCAGGCACGGAGCGAAGATGCGGCCGCGTGCGTGAACCATTTTTTAATCCAGCCGCCGCCCGCCGCGGCCACTTAGCCGGCGTTGGGGTTGCCGGGCTGCTTCAGGGCTGCGCCGCGGCCGCCAGATCGCGCACCGCCGCCGGCAACCCGGCCGCCGAGTCGACCCGACGCAGGCGCGGCGCATCCTCGGCCACCTCAGCCTCGTTCTCGTGCGCCCACACGGTGTGATACGGCATGTGGATGCCCCAGCCGCCGAGCGCGAGCACCGGCGCGATGTCCGAACGCAGCGAATTGCCAACCATCACGAAGCGCTCGGCCGGCAAGGCGAACTCCTCGAGCAGGCGCGCATAGGTGGCGGTGTCCTTCTCGCTGACGATCTCGATGCGACGGAACAGTCCGGCCAAGCCGCACTGCCTGACCTTGGCCTCCTGGTGGAACAGGTCGCCCTTGGTGATCAGCACCACCTCGTAATCGGCGGCGATCGCCTCGACTGCTTCGCGGATGCTGGGCAGCAACTCGACCGGGTGCTGCAGCAGGTCCTTGCCGAGGTGGACGATGCGGTGCACGTCCTGGGCGCTGATCTTCTCGCCGGTGATCGCCACCGCCGCCTCGATCATCGACAGCACCATGCCTTTCACGCCGTAGCCGAACAGGGCGATGTTGCGCTTCTCGACGTCGTACAGCCGCTCGTGCACGCGCGCATCGCGCAGGTCGACGTAACCGCCGACGATGCGCTCGAACTCGAGCTGGGCCTGGTCGAAATAGTCCTGGCTGCGCCAGAGGGTATCGTCGGCATCGAAGCCGATCAGTTGAATGCTCATCGGCACATTATGAAGCGTCGTGGTGTCGTCCAGAACGTGGCGCCTGGAGCGTGGCACCTGGAAACGGAAAGGGCGGCCGATGGGCCGCCCTTTCCTGTGCAAAGAGTCCTGGCCCTGCTTAGCGCTTAGCGCTGACCACCGCTGCCGACCTTGGCCCCGCCGGTCTGGGCCTTGGCGACATAGGCCTTGTACTCGTCGGCGGTGAGCGCACCGTCGGCGTTGGCGTCGGCCTGGTCGAACACCTGGCCCAGCGCCGGCACCGTGCCGGCTTCGGTCTTGCTCAGCTTGCCGTCCTTGTCGACGTCAACGTCGGCCCAGCTCTTCTTCTGCGGCCCAGCGGCTGCGGTGTCGGCCTGCGCGGCCGGGGCGGCCTGTTCGGCGGCTGCGTCGGCGGATTGCGCCTGCGCGAAGGCCAGCGGTGCCGACAGCGTGGCGACCAGCGCGAAGGTGCCGATCAGCGACTTGCGGGAAAGGTGGTTCATGCGTGTCTCCTGGAATGAATGTGCTGCGCGGCCTGTTTGCCTGTTGCGTACCGCACGCAGGCACCTTGCCGGCGCACGCATGAACGAACCGGAGGTCACAAGCGTTAAAGCTACGTTGGCTTAACCACCGTGGCCGGCAATGACGCTAAGCCGCAGGGCAATCGGTGATGACAGTCGCGTCGAAACGTGACGCAAAGCGTCATTCGCACTTGATGCACCGGCCGCGCATCACTGAACACAACACAACGTTTACGAACCGGCGTGTCAACCGCTGCGAAACGTGCGCTACGCCTCGTCCTCGGACGACACCGCGACCTGCGGCACGCCGTCCTCGTCGAAGCGCACCGCCACGGTGATCGGCCGGCAACAGACCTGGCAGTCCTCGATGTAACGCTGCGCGCCGGCGGAGTCGTCGATCATCAGGACGATCGACTCGCCGCAGTACGGGCACTGGACTTCCGCTGAAGGCAGCATGGTCTCGACTCGCGCGCATGACACGCCGCGTGTTTATTTCCTGGTCGGCAGTGCCACGTCCGGCGCGGGCACCAGTTGGATATCGACCGCACCCCCCGGGTTGTGGCTGCGCAGGTGGAACGCACCGGCATCGAGCTTGAGGATGTCGGCCGGGTACGAGAGGCCTTCCTCGACCAGCGTCAGCGCGCCGTCGGCGAAGGTCCACTGGCCGTACAACGGCGTGCCGTTGGGTGAATCGATCACCAGCGTGCCATCGGCGAGGAAGGCGTAGGTGGTGCCCGGCTCGACCGCCGAGGCTTCCTTCACCCGCCAGACCTTGCCGACAAACGCGGCCGGATCGACTGCAGCGGCGGGCGTCGCCGTTGCGGTTTCCGCCATCGGCGTTGGCGCGTCGGTCGACCGCGCCGGTTGCGCCGAAGTGTCGGCCGTGGTCTGCGCCTCGATGGGCGAGTTGGGCTCGGTCGGCGGAGTCTGCTGCTGGCACGCCCCCAGGGCCAGTACGAGGCTGGCCGTCCACAGGCAGGGCTTGCGCGATGCGGTCATGGCCGAACCTCGTGCGATGGGCGCAAGCACCTTAGCACCACGCCGGTGGACCCCATCACGCGCCGGTAACCGCAGGCGGACAAAGCTGTAACGACTGGACCGTCGACTCGTCACGGTGGTCATGCACCGCGTGCCGACGCGCCCGGCCCATCGCAACCGGGAGCGACGATGAAACTCCGCCATGTCTTCAGCACGCCCGACCTGGACGCCGCGCAGGCAGTCATGAACACCGCCCGCAACGCCGGCATCCGCGACGACGACATCCTGCTGGTCGCGCGCTCCGACATCGAACTCGACGCGATCCCGAACGAACGCAAGGAAGCCGACACCGATCTGCTACCCGCAGCCCTGCGTGGCGCCGCGTACGGCGGCGGCGCCGGCCTGCTGGCCGGACTGGCCGCGGTGGTGCTGACACCGATCGGGCTGACATTGGCCGGTGCCGCCGCCGCGGCCGTGGCCGGCGCCTTGGTCGGCAGCTGGGCATCGGCGCTGGTGGGGTCGTCGCTGCCGGATCCGATCCGTCGCAAGTTCGACGCCGAGATCCAGGCCGGCCGCATCCTGGTAGTCCTGGACGGCAGCAAGGAACTGCTCACGCAGATCGAGCCCAGCCTGGTGCAGGCGGGCGCGACACCGTTGCCGTACGAGGCCACCAAGGCGATGGCCTGAGTTCGCGCCGATCACGCGGCGAGGAGTCGCGCAGCAAGCATCGGATACGTGCCGCGTGGGCGGTTGCAACGGCTGTTCGGATCAACCGCAGCCGAGCCGGCTACGGCGCCGTCGTGGCCTTGGCCGCGGTCTTGGCCGAGGGTGCCGTTTTGCCGGTGAGCGCGGCACGGTAGCCGGCGTGCAGTGCCTGCACCTTGGCGATATAGACTTGGGTTTCGGCGTACGGCGGCACGCCGCCGTAGCGGGTGACTGCACCGATGCCGGCGTTGTAGGCCGCCGCGACCAGGGTGAGGTCGTTGCGGTAGCGCTTCATCAGAAGCTGGAGATGACGCGCGCCGGCGTTGATCGATTCGCTGGAGGAAAACGGATCGGCCACGCCGTACTCGCGACTCGTCGCCGGCATCAGCTGCATCACGCCCTGGGCACCTTTCGGCGACACCGCGGCGGCGTCGAAGCCGCTCTCGGCATGGGCGATCGCACGCAACCAGGCGTCGTCGACGCCGGTGGCCCGGGCCGCGGCACGGAACTGCGCCGGGTACTTGTCCAACTGCGGCCGGCCGATGCGGCCCAGGCCAGGGTGCGCGGGCTCGCCCGGCGGCGTTTGCACGGTGAACGACAGCACCTTCACCGAGCCGGGCAGCTTGCGCGTGCTGTACACGGTCTTGCCGTCCTGCTGGCGCTCGTACAGCGTGCCGCTGACTGCGCCCATCGCGCCCCACAGGTTGGGCAGTTTGACCGCGTTGTCGTCGATCTCGCGGGCGGTGCAGCGCGAGCCCGGCTCCGGGGCGGTGGCCAGGCTGACCGTGCCGTCGCGGACACAACGGTAGACCGTGCGCGCCTGCACCGGCGTACTCGCCATCGCCATGACGGCCAGCGCGATCATCGCACCAGGGCGTAACCGGACCATGCCGCGGATTCTAGGCCTGATGGCTGAGCGCCGGTGCAATGGTGCGGTGACGGCCTGTCGCCTTGATCCAGGTCAAGGCGGGCGCGGCAGCCGTTGCCCAGGCTGCCCGCCCATGTCGACCGCTTCCCGCTTCCCCGCGCAGCTGCTGCACCGCTACGACCGGCCCGGCCTTCGCCGGGCACATTTTCCGCATGCTGGACAAGCGAAAGGCGGCCGTAGCCGCCTTTCGCACCAACAACTCGAAGGCCTGCCCTCTAGCGGGGCCGGTCACTTTGTCGCGACGGTGCCTTGTCGCGGATAACGATTACGGCAGGCCTGTTACGGCGTGGGGGTGGCACTGGCGTCGCCGGTCGCCGCGGCTTCGGCTGCCGGCGCCGCCTCCGAGGCCGGCTCCTTGGTGGCGCAGGCCGCCAGCGTCAGTACGCTCAACGTCAGCAGGGCGAAGAAAGCAGTGCGAACGGTTGTCTTCATGAGTCTCTCCAAGAATGGATGTGTGCCTCGTCATGGCCGCACCACCGCACACTGCCGTCACGGTGATGAACCCGAACCACACTGCAACTGCACGAATCACAGAGAGTTAACCAACCAATCCGCCGCAGGCTTTAGGCACACGCGTTATTTGGCAGCACGTTTCATTAAAACGTGACTCTGATCAAAGCTTCGCCTTCTGTCGCACGCCGTTGCGCGTGAACCCAACACAACGTTTACGAACCGGCAGGTTCGCGCCGTCTTTGATGGGAGCGTTTGATGGGAGCGGTGCGCACTGCATGCCATACAGGAGGCACTGCGGTTCCTGGAACAGCCGCCATGCGGAATTAATCCAACTTGGCTCTCTCGATCCCCCGCCCCGCATTCTCCACCGACCCGCGCGCTGCTTCGCGTTCCTCGCGCCGTTGCTTCGCGGTCTTGCAGACCCGCTCGGTGCGGTTGCTGCCCACTGGCTTGACGCGCTCGCAGATCATGCGGCCGTCTTCAGCCTGCTGCGACACCTTGTCGATCCAGGCGATGTTCTGTGACGCTTCGGCACGCTGCTGCTCGCTGAGGTCGGCGTACGTGCGTCCGTCGATGGTCTGCAGCAATGCCCCCTGGCGCGTTTGCAGTTCGCTGCGGGTTTCGGCTGGCAGGTCCTGGTAGCCGCCCGTGCCCGACTGCATCGCGCGACGGATCTTGTCCTGCTTGGCCTTCACCGTCGCCACATCGAAAACCTGGGCCGTCTCGACCGCCGCGACGGCGAAGGACAACGACAGGGCAAGGGCCAGCAACAGCCCGCTGAAAATCCGATTTTTCGAAACCATGCGCATGAGTCCCTTGCTGCTGATGGAGGGTTCGACCGCAGCACTGCGCCGCGAACGAACCATGGAAGGGCGGCGCAGACGAGCACCACCCTTGAAACACGTCACGGAGGATTCGATCCGGCACCTGGGCGGCCCCTCGCGATCGTGCCCCCCATCACGATCGCGCGATGGCGATCGTAAAACTGCCGCAATCGCTTGCGTATCGGGTCGCAGCGTTTCGCCAGATTCGGTCAAGTCGGCCCCGAAGGTGCGGCACGCGAGGCGCCGCATTTGTTCCACATGCGGGATTGTGTATCGCCCGAAATCCGGCTTTGTTCTGGATTTGGCGAACCCACTTTTGTCCTGCAGCGATGGCAGTCCAGGCATTCCGCCGGGGCCCTTCGCCCTAGACGCCACCGCTCCCTCCCCCGATTGGTCGCGGTGTCCGTTGCAGGAGTCAAAACAGCAATGAGCAAGAACAAAATGCTTTTCAGCGCCCTCATCGCCGTCCTGGCCGGTGCCGCCGCGTTCGGCGCGCAGGCCGCAGACAAAGGCTTCTATGCCGGTGCCGGTGTCGGCCAGTCCTATGTCGACGAGCGCGATTACGACGACGAGGACACCGCGTTCTCGGTGTTCGGCGGCTACCAGTTCAATCGCTACTTCGGCCTCGAAGGCGGCTATGCCGATTTCGGCAAGCTTGAGCCGCGCGGCACCGGCACAGATCTGGAAGCCAGTTCGGTCTACCTGACCGCGGTCGGCAGCGTGCCCTTCACCGACAAGTTCTCGGCCTATGCCAAGGCCGGCTTCCAGCGCTGGGACCTGGACACGGCGATCCCGGGGCTGGTCGGCAACAACGACGACAACGGCACCGACCCGACCTACGGCGTCGGCCTGCAATACCGCTTCAACGACAGCATCGCGTTGCGTGGCGAGTACAGCCGCTTCGAAGTCGAGGACACCGACCTCGACCTGGCGCAGCTGCAGGTCCGTTACGACTTCTGATGGCCTGACGGACCAAGCCGTTCAGACGAAGCCGTCGGCGCAAGCCGGCGGCTTCGTCGTTTCCATCGTCGCGCCACCGCCCGCCAGAAGTTGAACCCGGTCGTGGTACGCAGGGGCCGGCTCAGGCACTCTCGCGGTCAGACCACCGCGCGGGTGACCGCTTGGCTCTGCCGACACCGCCCCGTTCCGCCCCCTCGTTGCCCGCGCCCGGCACGCTGCGTGCCGTCAGCCGCTGGCAGATCGTCGGCCTCTCCATCAACGACGTGATCGGCAGCGGCATCTACCTGTTGCCGGCGGCCGCGGCCGCGCTGCTTGGCCCGGCCAGCCTGTGGGCGGTGCTGCTGGCCGGGCTCGCGGTAAGCCTGCTGGTGCTGTGCTACGCGCAGGCGGCCAGCTACTTCGACCAGCCCGGTGGCGGTTATCTGTATGCGCGCGAAGCGTTCGGAGCGTTCATCGGCTTCGAGGTCGGCTGGATGCTGCTGCTGACCCGCATCGCCACCGCGGCCGCGTTGAGCAACGGCCTGGCCGCGGCGGTTGCGCACTTCTGGCCGGCGGCCACTTCCGGCGCACCGCGCGTGGCGATCATCACCGGCTCGCTGGGGCTGCTGGTCGCGATCAACGTGATCGGCGTGCGCGCCGCGGCACGCACCGGCGTGTTCCTGGCAATCGCCAAGCTGCTGCCGTTGCTGCTGTTCGTCGTCATCGGCGCGCTCCATATCAGCACGCAGCCTGTCGACGCCGCGCTGGCGCACGCGCCGCTGTCGCCGAAGACCCTGGGCGAGGCAGCGCTGCTGTTGCTGTTCGCCTACGCCGGCTTCGAGAACCTGCCGGCCGCAGCCGGCGAGTACCGCAATCCGCGCCGTGACGTGCCGTTTGCGCTGCTGACGATGATCGTCACGGTCACGCTGGTCTATGTCAGCGTGCAGTGGGTGGCGCTGAACACCTTGCCCAACCTGGCCACGTCGCCGACGCCATTGGCCGAGGCCGCGGCGCGCTTCAGCGGCACCGGCCTGGCCTTGCTGATGACGATCGGCGCCAGCGTGTCGATCCTGGGCACCAGCAGCAACACGGTGATGCTGGCGCCGCGCTACCTGCTGGCGCTGGCCAATGACGGCTACGGCCCGCGCGCACTCGCCGCGATCCACCCGCGCTTCCACACGCCAGTGGTGGCGATCCTCGTGCTCGGCGCGATTGCGTTGGCGCTGGCGCTGTCGGGTTCGTTCGTGCAGTTGGCATTGCTGTCGGTGGTGTCGCGACTGTGCACCTACCTGGGCACCGCCGGTGCGGTGCTGGTGCTGCGCACGCGCCACGGCGATCGCGCCGAGGCCCTGCGCCTGCCCGGCGGCGCGCTGATCCCGGTGGCCGCGATCGTGCTGGCGCTGGGCCTGCTCGCCAGCGCCAGCGCGGTCAACCTCCTGGCCGCGGTGGTCGCGCTGCTGTTGGGCGCGGTGATCTACCGGTTCCGGCGCCAGCCGGCCGGTGGGCATGATCGGGCGTAGCGGGATTGTCGCTTTTGCCGTGCGATGAAAACGGGAGTTCGTGCAAGCCCCCAGGCAGTCCCGCCGTCCGCGTTACGGCGTGACGGCCGCGGCGCCGACGGTGTCGGCCGGCGCCATGGCCGGCATCGCCATCAGCTGCCGCTGCAGGTCGTGGAGCAGGTCGGCATCCCCCGGTTGCCACTGCTCGGCCTCGTGGCCGCGGTAGTGACGGTGGAACGCACGCAGCGCCGCCGCGGGGTCGCTCAGGTCGTAGCCGATCAGGCGCAGTGCCGCCCACGGATCGAACCCGGCCGGCGCCGGCGCCAGCGGCGCGCGCGGCCACAGGCCGAAGCCCGCCTCGGCCAGGCGCTGCCATGGGAACAGCACACTCGGATCGCTCTTGCGCGTCGGCGCGATGTCGCCGTGCCCGACCACCAGCTGGCGCGGAATGTCGAGGCGGCGGGTGAGGTCGTCGAGCAGCCGCAGCAGGCTGTCGATCTGCGCGGTGCTGAACGGCGAGCGGCCGTCGTTGTCCAGCTCGATGCCGATCGAGGCCGAATTGAGATCAGCCAGCCCGCCCCAGCGCGAAGCGCCGGCGTGCCAGGCGCGTTCGCCGTCGGCCACCAGCTGGTACAACCGGCCATCGTTGCCGATCAGGTAATGCGCGCTGACCCGGCCACCGGAGTTGCGCGTCTGCAGGGTCCGCAGCGCTGCTTCGGCGCTGTCCATCTCGGTGTGGTGAACGACGATCAGCGATGCCTGGCGTGGGTTGTGGTTCGGCGACGGCCGCCAGTCGGCGAGCGGGTTGCGCGCCACCGGTGGCGCGCTGGCACAGGCGGTCAGGCCCACCAGCAACAGCAGGCCAAGCAGATGGGTTGCGGTGCGTGCGGTCATCATCGGCTCCCTGTCACGTCAATCAGTTCGACCGCATGGCGGTCGGCGTCCGGTTCCAGAAAACGCAGCAGCGCCTCGGCCTCCGTGCCGATCTCGTGCTGCGTCGCTTTGGCGAACGTCTCGAACATCTGCACCCGGATCGTCGCCGCATCGCGCACGCGCTGCCAGCTCCAAGCCGCGCGCACGAAGCCGTCGACCAGCACCGCGCGCAAGCGGCGGCCGTTCCTGGTCTGGGTGAAATGGGGGTTGTGCCGGGACAGCAGGATGCGGGCACGGTCGTCGTGCGACAGGAACACGTTGTCGTACTCGGGCAGGAAGCGCACCGGCGCCGGCGTGTCCTCGCGCGGGCGCGGCGCATCGGAAAGGTCGAACAGTTCGCGCCCGCGCTCGTCGCGGAACACGCGCAGTTGCGGCCGCAGCGATTCCAGCACCGGCTTGATCCCGCCCAGCGCCGACCACGCGCGCAGGTCGGCGGAACTGGCCGGGCCGATCGCGGCGATGCCACGCAGCAGCAACTGCGCAAGCGAGGCCGGCGCCAGTGGCCGCTGCAGCCACTGCTCGGCCGGCACGAAGCGCGGCGGCCGCGGGAAACCCCAGCGGTCATCGCTGGGCACGATCGCCAGCGGCACGCGCGTGCGCACCCAATGCCCGAGCCCGGCCTTGTTGGCCCCGGGAAACTGCGGCAACAAGGCCTCACCCAACGCCTGCGCGCTCATCGGCCGTTGCGCCATCAGCGCACGTGCCAACGGCTCGACCTGCGCGCCGTCGAAGCCACCGCTGATCGAGCGCCGGTGTACGCTGGTCAGCTCGCGATCGATCACCGGCTGCAACAGCGGGCGGAAGGCGAGGTAGTCGCTGGCGCTGACCGTGTGGATCGTCGCGCGCAGGTAGCTGCCGCGCACGATCTCGTGGCGCTGCGCGGCGGCGCGCAACTGTTCGCCCTTGAAGCCGCTCAGTCGCGACCACAGCGCCACGAACGGATCCTTGGGCTCCTGCGACTGCAATCCCGCCAACGCGTGCACCGCCTGCGCCACCGGCGTGCGGCGACGCTTGAGCAGCCCCTGCCGTGCAAGCAGGGCGCGGTTCAATTGGCGCGTGTCGAGCGTGTCAGCCGTCATCTGCAGTCGCCGGGGCAGGACAGGGCTGTCGAGTGTGCCCGTTCACGCCGCCAGACCAAAGTCCCCTGTCGCGCAGGGTCGCCGGCGGCGGCAATCGACCGGTTGCAGCCGCCCTATCCGCCACCGGCCATTTGCATCACCACCACCGCGATCAGGCCAGGCCCAGATAGTCCTTCTTGCCCAGCTCCACGCCGGCCTTGCGCAGGATCGCGTAGCAGGTGGTGCAGTGGAAGAAGAAGTTCGGCAGCAGGAACTCGGTCAGGTACGCCGGCCCCTCGTAGCGCAACTCGCCCCAGGTCTGCGTGCGGAAGCTGACCGTGCGCTGTTCGCTGCCGCCCAGCTGTTGGGTGTCGAAGCTGCCGATGTAGTCGATCGCGCGATCGATGCGCACGTACAGCTCGTCGAAGGTAGTCTCGTTGTCCTCGAACTTCAGCGGATCGACCGCCGCCAGGCGCGCGCTGCCGTTCTTGGCCATGTCGGTGGCGATCTGCACGTTGCGCCGCAACGGCAGCATGTCGTCGATCAGGCGTGATTCGAGCAAGGCATCGGGGGTGATGTTCTTGGCGCGGGCATGGGCCTCGCCCTTTTCCAGTACACGGCGCAGATTCTTGAGCGAGCGGACAAAGACGGGCACGGTGGCCTGGTGCATCGACAGGGACATGACGGGTTCCGGCAATAACGAAGACAAGGGTGGCGCCGCAAAGGGCAGGCACAGGTTAGTCGCCCCGGTCGCCGCCGATTAGCCGGCGCGAACGGGAAACCGCGTCCCGCGGATGGGCCAACGGCGGCAGTAGTCGACGGCCAACCGACGCGATAGGTTTGCCCGGTCTGCGCGCCTCCCGCGCTCTGGCCAATGCCAGTGCGGCCTCGGCGAAACCGACACGGCTTGAAGCCACGGAAGAACGGCGCAGCCGTGCATCGATTCGACAAATACGGTCGCGCTGACGCGGTTGGATCGGCCGCAAGCGCGCCTGCCCGATCGCTGCCACAATGCCGGTGCCCCACGTTCGGGAAGCCGCTCATGCTGAAGACCGGGCCCACCGTTACTGCGCTGGTCGCCATCAGTTTTCTCACGGTCGCGTTGCAGATTCCGCGCGACGCGTGGGCATCGACGGCCGCATTGAGCCTGGGCTCGGGCGTGGCGGCGTTGTCGCTGATGGCGTGGGCTGCCGTACTCGGCGGACGCTGGCGCTTCGTCGAGGCCGCCTTCGGCGGGCTCGACCGTGTCTACGAGACGCACAAATGGCTGGGCGTGTGGGCGCTGGGACTCGCGTCGTTCCACCTGGTGTTCAGCGCCAGCAGCGATGCCTGGACTTCGGCGGCGATCGTCCCGTTGCCGCGGCCGGCCACGCGTCTGATCCGCCAGCTCAGCTTCGTCGTGCTGATGCTGATCGTGCTGCTGGCGCTCAACCGCAAGATCCCCTACAGCGTCTGGCGCTGGTGGCACAAACTGTCGGGACCGTCGCTGCTGGTGGTCATCGCACACTGGCTGACCTTCAAGTCGCCGATCGCGTTGCTTAGCCCGGCCGGATTGTGGCTGGCGACGGTCAGCGCACTGGGTGCCGCGGCCGCGCTGTACAAGCTGCTGCTGTATCCGCTGCTGTCCAACCACGCCGAATACCGTCTGGTCGCGGTGTCGCCATCGGATTCAGCGGCGCGACTGGAACTGGCACCGGTCAAACGCGGGCTCGACTTCGCACCCGGGCAGTTTGCGTTCGTGGCGTGGCAACACCCTGGCCTGCGCGAACCGCATCCGTTCACGATCGCCAGCGCGGACCGTCCCGACGGTCACATCGCTTTCGTCATCCGCGCGCTCGGCGACTACACCGGGCGGCTGCTGGCCGAAGCGACCCCGGGCATGCGTGCCAGCGTCTATGCCCCGTTCGGACGCTTCGAGCGCGCGGGCAACGGCGCCCGTGAAATCTGGGTCGCGGGCGGCGTCGGCATCACGCCGTTCCTGGCCTGGCTGCAGGACGAGCGCGCCGACGGGTTGGATCGCGTCACACTGTTCTATTTCTACACGCCCGGGCGTGGCCTGCCGGAAACGGTCGATCTGGAAACGCTCGCCCAACGTCGCGGCGTCGAGTACATACCGATAACGACCGGACCCGGCACTCCGTCTTTCGTGCAGCGCTTCGCCCGCATCGTCGGCGACGACGGCGCCAGCCCGGTGCGCATCAGCTTCTGCGGGCCCAAAGGGCTTCTGAAGCGGCTGCGCTCGCTCATGCATGAGCACGGCGTCGCCGACACGCAACTGCACTACGAACAGTTCGAGTTCCGTTAAGGCATCGCTGAATAGGTCGCCCTTGCTCGTCATTCCCGCGAAGGCGGGAATGACGACACTTGTTCAGCATTGCCTTAGGCGGCTAGCGCACGCGGCCTGTCTCACTCGCTGCGCTTTATCGCGTGCCGCCGAACTCGTTGCGCATCGCCGCCCCTGACGCCCCCACCGATGAGAGCGATCAACATCGACACGATGCAGCG
Organism: Lysobacter cavernae; assembly: GCF_042648505.1. Classification (NCBI taxonomy): domain Bacteria; kingdom Pseudomonadati; phylum Pseudomonadota; class Gammaproteobacteria; order Lysobacterales; family Lysobacteraceae; genus Lysobacter; species Lysobacter cavernae. The sequence continues at coordinate 112,400 of NZ_JBHRXK010000004.1, read as the reverse complement.
TTACCTGCCCACACTCATGCTGGTGCTTGCATGCACCAGCCCCGTGAACGCTGGCGCAGCACCACCGCTGCGCTCGTCATTCGACCTCCAGGTGCCCATGCCACCGACGGTGGTAACGGTCGCAGGCACGCCACGGCTCTTCTATGAGCTGCACCTGAGCAATTTCGCCCAGGACGCGCTGACGCTCAGGCGCGTGCAGATCATCGATACCGAGCATGGCAACACCATTGCCGATGTCGACGATGGTGAATTGGATCGTCGCTTGGGTCGACCTGGCCTGCCAGTGGCCGCTACGGACAGACGCGTTATTGCTTCCGGCATGCGCGCCGTGATCTATCTGGAGCCCGTGCTCGATGCGCGTGTGCTGCCGCGCACGCTGAAGCATCGCGTTGAGTACACCGCTGCCGACACCGGCACGCGCGAACCGGAAGTGGTCGAGGGCGCGCGCACTCCGGTGCAGTCCGGAACACTCCCGGTGCTGGGCCCTCCACTGCGTGGTGGACCATGGGCGGCGATCCACGAGCCGTCCTGGGAGCGCGGTCATCGCCGTGTCCTCTACGCCGTCGACGGACGCGTGCGCATCCCCGGCCGCCATGCGATCGACTGGGTCAAGCTAGATGCCAATGGCCGCTACGCCAATGGTGACGACGACAAGGTCAGCAACTGGCTCGGCTACGGCGAGGACGTACTGGCGGTGGCGGACGGGGTGATTGCCGCCACCCGTGACAGCATCACGGAAAGTGCCTCGGTAGCCGCCCATCCCAAGCACACCATGGCGGACGCCAGCGGCAACTACATCGCACTCGATCTCGGTAATGGCCGCCATGCGTTCTACGAGCACCTCAAGCCCGGCAGCTTGCGCGTGAAGCCCGGCGATCGGGTCCGCCGTGGCCAAGTGCTCGCCGCGCTCGGCTTTACCGGTGACTCCACCGGACCGCACCTGCATTTCCACGTGGCCGACGGTAATTCGCCGTTGGCCGCCGAAGGCCTGCCGTACGTGCTGCAACGCTTCGACCTGCTGGGACGCTACGACACGCTCGATACATTCGGCAATCGGCGGTGGCCATCTCTCGACAATGCGGACGACGCTCGTCGTCACGCGGAACTGCCGGCGCCCAATGCCGTGGTCGAATTTCCAGCGGAGCCGATCGACCAGTGAAGCAGGCAGCGCTACCCGGACTTCTTGATGCCGTGCCCGCCGAACTCGTTGCGCATCGCCGCCAGCAACTTGTCGGCGAACGAATCGTCCTCGCGTGAGCGCAACCGCTCCAGCAGCGACAGCGTGATCACGGGCGCCGACACGTTGAGGTCGATCGCCTCGGCCACCGTCCAGCGGCCCTCGCCGGAGTCCTGCACGTACGGCGCGATGCCATCGAGCGCGGGGTTCTTCCTCAGCGCATCCGCGCTCAGGTCCAGCAACCACGAGCGCACCACGCTGCCGTGGCGCCAGATTTCGGCGACCTGCGGCAGGTCCAGGGCGAAGTCGTCCTTGCGCTGCATGATCGCGAAGCCCTCGGCGTAGGCCTGCATCATTCCGTACTCGATGCCGTTGTGGACCATCTTGGTGAAGTGGCCGGCGCCGCTCGGGCCAACCCGCCCCCAGCCCCGGTCGGGCGCGGGCGCCAGCGCGGCGAAGATCGGCCGCAGCCGCTCAACGACCACCGCGTCGCCGCCGACCATCAGGCTGTAGCCTTCGACCAGCCCCCACACGCCGCCGCTGGTACCGCAGTCGAGGCACTCGATGCGGTGCTCGGCCAGCATCGCGGCACGGCGCATCGTGTCCTTGTAGAACGAATTGCCGCCGTCGATCACCGCGTCGCCGGGCGACAGCAACGGCAGCAGATCGGCAAGGGTGCGGTCGACGATCTCGCCGGCGGGCACCATCAGCCAGACCGCGCGCGGCGACGGCAAGCGTTCGACGAGTTCGGCCAGCGACGACGCCGCTTCGATGCCGCGGCCCGCGGCCTGTTCGCGGGCCGGTGCGCCCGGGTCGAAGCCGACCACGCGGTGGCCACTGCGCACCAGCCGCTCCGCCATGTTGGCGCCCATGCGGCCCAGACCCACCATGCCCAGTTCCATGAAACGGCTCCTTCGATCACTGCGTCGGCCCAGCATGGCGCACGGCACCGTGCAGGGGAAGCCGGGCCTGACGACGCGAGCATGTCGCCGTCACGCCTCGGGGTCAGCCCCGTGGTCAAGCCTTGCCGTCTTCCGAGGCTGCGTGCACCGCCTCCGGGGCGTTGGCGAACCACTTCGTGCGCGGCACCGTCACCGCCTGCTCGGGCTGCGCCTCGAAGTGCGGCGACATGATCTGCACACCCTGGCTGTTGAACGAGTCCTGGATGTTGGCGTTGAACCCGGACATCACCATCGGCTTGCGCTGCAGCTGCGTGATCGGGTCGTCCAACGCCGCGAAAACCTCGTACTCGACATAGAAATCGCCAAGCGCGCGCTGCAGCACGAACGGCGACGGCTGCTTGGCCAGCTCCGGCGTGGCCGCGGCCGCATCGAGCAGGATCTGGTGCACCTGCCGCCACGGCGCGTCGTAGCCGATGGTGACCTTGACCGACAGGTAGATTGGCTCGGACTCGGCCCGCTTGGTGTAGTTGCGCACCGAGTTGGCGATCAGCACCGAGTTGGGAATGGTGATCTCCTGACGATTGAGGTTGACCAGCTTGGTCGCCAGGCCGCCGACCTCGACCACGCGCGCCTCGATGCCGTCGACCTCGACGAAGTCGCCGCGACGCAGCGCGCGCGAATACACCACCACCAGCCCACTCATCAGCTGGTTGACGATGCCGGCCGAACCCAAGGTCAACACCAGACCGAACATCACCGACACGCCCTTGAACGCGTCGCTGCTCGAACCGGGGATGTAGGGGTAGGCGATGGCCACCCCCATGCCCCAGATCACGATCTTGACCAGGCGCTTGGTCGCCGAGGCCGTCTCGCGGTGCACGAACGGCGCGCGGATGCGGCTCGACTGCACGTTGTCGAAGAACAGCTGCACGCCCTCGGACACGGCGCGGGTCAGGAACAGGATCAGCAGCACGGTCACAAGTCCGGGCATGGCACTGACCGCGGCACGTGCGAACTCATGCAGCTTGTCGCCGAAGAAGGCCTGCAGCTGGCTACCCAAGGGGTAGGTCAGCGGGAACGCCTCCAGTGCGATCACCAGCCAGCCGAGCACCAGCAGGAAGTAGATCACCCAGCGCAGCAGGCCGATCACCCGGATCAGCAGCGGCCGCGCATACTCACGCCAGCGGAAATGGTCGCCCGGCGTTTGCGTCTGCGACGTGATCCGCGCCAACAGCCAGGCCTCCAGTGCATTGGCGGCGCGGCCGACCACCCACAACAACAGCAGCGCCAGCGCGGCCGCCCCCACGGTCAGGCCGATGCCGCGCAGCAGCACGTCCGGCCGCCGCTGCACGCGCTCGGCCATCAGCGCCGCTTCCAGTGCCTGCCGGACGACTTCGCTCTCCTGCTCCAGCGGTCGTCCCTCGACGCGGGTGTCGCCAGGCAGCAGCGAGAACACGACGCGGTCGCCGACCCTCACCGCCACGGCCGGCTGCCCCGCGTGGACGAAGCGCTGCACGGTCACGGCACCGCGGCGTCCGGTGTCGCCCATCGCTCGCAACACGTCAGCGGCGCGCTCGGCGCGGTCCTGCGGTGACACCCCGGCTACCCGGGCATGGAAGGTGGCGATTTCGCGGTTGGCGTAGTGCAGCGTCGCCGCCTCGGTGGCGGGCTCCGCCGATGCCTGCGCATGCAGCCACGGCGACCACGACAGGCACGCCAACAACACCCACAGCACCGACCACCAATTGTGCACACACGCTCTCATCCCGCTCATCCTTATCCCCAAGTAGACACTGTGTGGAAGCAGACGCTGTGTTGGCGGCAGTGTGTGGACATACGCCAGTGCCCGCAGGGTAACGGCGGGGCGCGGCGGCCGGCAAGGATCGCCCCCTTGGGCCAGGGCGCTGTTTCGCCGGCACGGCGCGGTTTGTCCGCGCCGCGTGCCTGTGGTATCCGTTGCCCGAGCCATCCAGGGGAAACGCGGTGATGACACGCAAGACGTTGGCGGCCCTTAGCGCGTACCTGCTGGTCTTGTTGACGGCGTGCAGCACGCTGCCGCCGCGGCCGCCGATGTCCGCCGCCTACGCCGCGCCGCCCGCCGCCGACGGCGTGCTGGCGCAGCACCTGGCACCGGCCGAAGCACGCCACGCCGGCAAATCCGGCTTCCGCCTGCTCAGCAACGGCACCGAGGCCTACGCCAGCCGCATGTTCAGCGCGCAGGTCGCCGCGCGCAGCCTGGATATCCAGACCTACATCTGGCACGCCGACATGACCGGCAAGATGCTCGCCCAGCGTGCGCTCGCTGCCGCCGACCGCGGCGTGCAGGTGCGCATCCTGGTCGACGACATGGACGCACGCGCCAAGAACGCCGGCTTCGCCGCGCTGGACGCGCACCCGCGCATCGAGGTGCGGGTGTTCAACCCCTTCGCCAGCCGCAGCGGCACGCTCAGCCGCATCGGCGAACTCGGCACCGGCTTTCGCCGGCTCAATCACCGCATGCACAACAAGAGCTGGATTGCCGACAACCGCATCGCGCTGGTGGGTGGACGCAACCTCGGCGACGAGTACTTCGGCGCCAGCGAGAACAGCAATTTCGTCGACCTCGACGTGCTGATGGCCGGTCCGGTGGTGCGCGAGGTCAGCGCCAGCTTTGACCGCTTCTGGAACGCGCCCAGCAACTACCCCATCGATGCACTCAACGCCGGTCCGGCGACGCCAGAGGCGCTGGCCCAGGTGCGCGCCGTGCTGGAAGCCACGCCTGCCGAACTCGCCGCCAGTCCCTACGCACAGGTGTTGCGCGAGGACGCCGACGTGCAGCGCCTGATCATCGGCGACACCGCGCTGCATTGGACGCGCGAGTGGACCTTCGTCAGCGACGATCCACTCAAGCTCGACGATGAGCACGAACCGCTGCAACGCTCGGCGGTGCTGGCGACGTTGTTGCCGGCGATACGCGGTACACGGCAGACCTTGGGCGTGATCTCGCCCTACTTCGTTCCCGGCCGCAAGGGCACCGACGACCTGCTCGCTGCCGCCAGGGGCGGCGTCGATGTGCGCGTCCTCACCAACTCGCTGGCCGCGACCGACGTGGCCGCGGTGCACGGCGGCTACGCACGCTACCGCGACGAACTGCTCGCCGGCGGCGTGCAACTGTGGGAACTCAAGCCGGACGGCACCGCGTCCTCAAGCTTCAGCCTGCGCGGCTCGTCCGGTTCCAGCCTGCACACCAAGGCCTTGGTGATCGACCAACACCGCGCGTTCGTCGGTTCCTACAACCTCGACCCACGCTCGACCGCGCTCAACACCGAGCAGGGCGTGCTGATCACCGACCCGCGCCTGGCGCAGGAACTGACGCGCATCTTCGAGGAGCGCCTGCAGGGCCAGCACGCCTGGCACGTGCAGCGCGTCGACGGCCGGCTGCGTTGGAGCGACGGCAGCCAGACCTGGACCCACGACCCGCAGGCCAGCACCAGCCGCCGCGTGCAGGCTTGGCTGACCAAGCTGCTGCCGGTGGAGTCGCAGCTGTAAGCGGACTCACCGGCGGGAGGACATCGCCGTTGCGCATGGCGGCGTCAAGGCAACACGCTCCAGCACCGCATACGGCCCCTGGATGTCGTGGGTCGCGTACGCGCACAACATCACCTCGTCGACCCGCAGTGGCGGCAGGTCGCGATGTTCAAACGCCTGCACAAGCCGCATCACTGACTTGAACTCGTACGCCGCAGCGTACAGACCGACCGTGAGGTGCGGGCGATAGCGTGACGGGCTGTCCTCGGCGGACACCGAGGCCAACACCTCACGGATCGCGTGCAGCGCGCCCATCGGGTCCTCGATCGCCACGTACGGCGACGACGTGAAACTGTCCATCGGGCCGGCGTGCAGGTCGAACGCGGCGATTCGTGCCTGCCGCAGCGCCGCCGCCTGGCGTTGCAGTCGCGCCGGCGCGGCATCGCGCTCGTCCAGCAGACCGGCCGCGGCGAGGGTGATGTGCGGTGCACGCCGGTAGTTGTCGTGCACGAATGGCGCCACGTGCACCCGCGCGGCCTCGAACAGCGCGTGCCAGGCCGGGCCATCGACCGGCACCGCCCAGAACGCGTACTGCGCGATGCCCCCGTGCCATTCGCTGAAATCGCGATCCTCGTGCGGCGTGGTCAGCGTGATCGCCGGCTCGACGTTCATCGGATTACGGATCCGCGTACTGCGCCTCGCCGTTGCCGAACGACCAGTTTTCCTTGGCCACCTCGACCAGGCTGATGAACACGTCCTCCCGGCGCAGCCCCAGCCGCGCGTGCAGGCCGTCGGCGACGGCGCGGTAGAAGGCGCGCTTCATCGCCACGCTGCGACCGTGGTTCAAGGTCACCTGGATGACCACGCAGTCGCGGCTGCGCTCGATGCCCAGGTACGTGCCGTCGATGGCCATGGCCCCGTCCGGGTGCGTGTTGACGATCTGGAAGCGGTCGTTCTCTGGCACGTTGAGCGTCGCGCGCATCGCCTCGTAGATGACCTCGCCGAGACCGGCGCAATACGCATCCGACTTCCCTTCAAGCAGATCGATCCGGACCAGCGGCATGACGTTTCCTAGGCAGTGAGGGGCCGCAGATGTAGCACCTGCGCTCAGACCCGCCAAGTGCGCTGCGCGTACAACGGGATGCGCAGCGACCCGGGCCTGTCGCCGCGCGGTTTTGACCGCGCCATCGCCGCGGTGTATACGAGCCCGGTCCACTGCACTGCACGTCCCGGCTTTCCCATCGCCCGGCGGCCCGGCCGTCGCGCACTCCATCTTGCGGAGGCTGCCATGCCGAACACTCCCCGCTCCAAGGCCAGCGACTTCGATCCCGAGGTGCTGCAGCTGTTCGATCAGTACGTGCACGGCGTCATCGACCGCCGCGGCTTCCTGGCCGGCGCCGCGCGCTTCGCAGTCGGCGCCAGCGGTGCCGCCGGCCTGCTGGCGGCGCTGACCCCGCAGTTCGCGATCGCGCAGCAGATCAAACCCGACGACAAGCGCCTGGCGGCGAAATACGTCGAGTTCGCATCGCCGCAGGGCTATGGTCGCGGCCGTGGCTACCTGGCCCGGCCGGCCGCCGGTAAAGACCCGCTGCCGGTGGTGCTGGTGGTGCACGAGAACCGCGGCCTCAATCCGCACATCGAGGACGTGGCGCGCCGGCTGGCCGTGGCCGGCTACATCGCCTTCGCTCCCGACGCGCTGTTTCCGCTCGGCGGCTATCCCGGCGACGAGGACGCGGCGCGCGCGCTGTTCCCCAAGCTCGACCAGGCGCGCACGCGCGAGGATTTCCTCGCCGCCGCGCAGATGCTCAAGACCCTCGACGGCGGCAACGGCCGCCTCGGCGTGATCGGCTTCTGTTACGGCGGCGGCATGGCCAACTACCTGGCCACGCGCCTGCCCGACCTGGCCGCCGCCGCACCGTTCTATGGCAGCGCCGCACCGCTGGAGGACGTGCCCAGGATCCGCGCCGAGCTGCTGGTGGTGCTGGCCGCCCATGACGAGCGCATCAACGCCGGCTGGCCCGCCTACGAGGCCGCACTGAAAGCCGCCGACGTCGACTACACGCTGTACCAGCCCGCGGACACCCAGCACGGCTTCCACAACGACACCACCCCGCGTTACGACGAGGCCGCCGCCCGCGACGCCTGGCGGCGCACGCTGGCGCTGTTCGATCGACGCCTGCGGGGCAGTGACGCCAGCAAAGGAAAGGCCAGGACATAGCCGCAGCCGCGCGCGACGCCGCTCACTCCTCGAGGGTGAAGCCCACCTTCAGCGTGACCTGCCAATGCGCAACCGCGCCGTCCACCACGTGCCCACGCACGTCGGTGACCTGGAACCAGCGGATGTCACGGATCGATTTGGAAGCGCGCTCGATCGCCGTACGTACGGCCTCGTCGCTGCTGTGCTTGGACGAGCCGGTCAGCTCCAGGGATTTATAGACGTGGTCGGTCACGGTCGGCGCTCCGTTGTGCGGGCGCCACGGCGGTGCCCACTCGTTTTTTCGTCCTCGAGAACGGTAAAGCGGCGCGAGCCCGGACGGAAAGCACGCACAAGCGACAGCCGTCGCGTGCAAACACAGGGTGAGGTGACCCGCTCGCTGTCACCGCAGCGTCACTGCGAATATTTCACCACCACCAGCCGGTCCGTACCCGATTCCGCACCCCAGGCCTCGCCCTTGCGCCCGAGCATCTGGCGCACCGCGGCGTTGCGTCGGTCGCTCGGGAAACTCTCGAACTGCCCGCTGTCCGGATCGAAGCGGACGATCGCGTTGGCAGCGAAGTCGGTGAGCCAGACCTTGCCGCGTTCGTCGACCCACACCGAGTACGCCTGCGGTTTGCTGCCCGGCAGCTTCCACGCGCGCCACGCCTTGTCTTTCGCGCTTTTTGGATCAAACACGCTCACCTGCCCCGACAGCCACTCGCTGACCCAGATCCGCCCCGCCGCATCGCTCCACACGCGGCGCGCGCCCTGTTGCGGCGTCGGCGGATCGATCGGCGTGGCCTGGCCGCTGCGCAGGTCGATGCGCGCGATGTGGTTGCCGGCAAGCGAGGCGTAATAGACATCGCCCGCCGGCGTGGTGGTGATGCCATAGGGACCGCGGCCGCGCGGCGACGGCCACACCTCGACCTTGCCGGTCTTGGGATCGAGCCGGCCGTGGTAACCGGCCTGGCCGGTAAACCACAGACGGCCGGCCTTGTCGAAGGTCGCGGTGTTGAGGTTGGCGTTCTCGCTGATCGGCAGCGGATAGTGCTTGACGGCACGCGTGACCGGATCGACACGCACGATCGCGTTTAGGCCGCCGTCGGTGATCCACACGCCGCGATCGGGGCCGAGGATCACGCCGTGCGGGCGCGAGCCCTCGCCGAGCGGAATCTGCTCGACCTTGCCGATGCGCGGATCGAGCCGACCCAATGCACCCTGATGCTGCGCCGTGTACCAGACCGGACCGTCCGGCGCCGGGTCGGCCGCGACGTCATGCGGATGCGCGCCCTTGGGCACATCGAAGTACTTCACGTCGTACTTCACTTCCGCGGCGTGCGCGAAGCCGCCAGCCAACAGCAGCGCGAATGACAGGAGCAGGTGGTTCATCGACGTCCTCCCATGGCCATTACCGGGCGCATCGTGGACCCGAGTCGCCGCAGGTGCAACACAGCACGCAGCCACAGCAGAGCGGGAGTTGCATCACAGACCACGCCTGGCCAGCGGCAGTTGCTTCGCATCGCTGCGCGCGACAGTGGCAGAATCCGGGCATGCGCCGACCGTTCCTGACGTGGCTGTGCTCGCTCGCCGTGCTTGTTGCCGGAGCCGCCGCGTGCGCGCCCGCCTCGGAACGCGTGCTGGTATTCAGCAAGACCGCCGGCTTTCGGCACGACTCGATTCCCACCGCGGTGGCGACGCTGCAACGGCTGGCGGGCGAAGCCGGACTCGCCGCCGACCACAGCGAGGACGCCGGCGACTTCAACGCCACCCACCTCGCCCGTTACCGCGTGGTGGTGTTCACCAGCACCACCGGCGATGTGCTCGATGCGACGCAGCAGCGGGCGCTGGAGGAGTTCGTGCGCCGCGGCGGCGGTTTCGTCGGCGTGCACTCGGCCGCCGACACCGAGTACGACTGGCCGTGGTACGGACGCCTGGCCGGCGCGTACTTCGACAACCATCCACCGGGCCTGCAATCCACCCGCGTGCAGCCCGAGCGCCGCGGTCGCGCGGTCGGCGCGTCCTGGCCAATCCGCGACGAGCTCTACAACTACCTCAGCAATCCGCGCGAACAGGTGCAGGTGGTCGCCACCATCGACGAACGCCGCTACGACGGCGGACGCATGGGCGCGGACCATCCGATTACCTGGTGCCACGCCTTCGACGGCGGACGCAGCTGGTACACCGGCCTCGGCCACGACACCGCGGTCTACGCCGATCCGAATTTCCTGGCGCAGCTGCGGCGCGGGCTGCGCTATTCGGCTGGGCAATCGGACGAGTGCTGAACGGACGCGGCGTTTCAATCCGCCGCGTCCAGGCCGTATCAGCTTCGCATCACCAGCACGTGGCCGTCGTTACGCCTCCCGCCCCAATCCTCCGGCAGATCTCCACAACGCACGTAGCGATGAAGGACGAGTGCGGCCATTCCGCCACACGCGGCACCAGGCCATGTTTGACCGGGTTGATATGGACGTAGTCGACATGCGCCTGCAGATCGACCTCATCGCGAAGCGTGTGCTCCCAGAACCGCGCCTGCCACGGCGACGGCCCACCAGGCGACACGCGGCGGGTGAAACCATTCTTGATTTCCTGCCACAGTCGGGAGTAGTCGCCGGCCCATCGCGCATCGCGATCACCGCATGCAGGTGATCGGGCAACATCACCCCACGATCACTTCGTACAGCACCCGAACCTTGGCCGCACGCCACGACGCGCGCAGCGCCTCGACGTGCCGAACCAGCACATCGCTGCGCCGGTTGCGCAAAGGTCACGGTGAAGAAATACGCCCTATCGGAACGCGGTTGCGTCGATAGCGCACCATCCCTGGCCCCTCATCGGTCGGCGCATCCCAGCGCCGACCTTAATGTAGCCCGGGTAAGGCCAAAGGCCGCACCCGGGGTCACGTCGTCACATCACGGAAAGCCCCGGGTGCGCTTCGCTTGCCCGGGCTACACTGACTGAGCAAACTGGACGGAGCAATGCCGAGGAGACGGATGTCTGAGTTAAGGACGCATGCTCCTGGACCCTGGTGGGTCGAGGAGCTGCCCAGATCAGACGTAACGCCTGACCGGATCCCCACTGCATGGAAGGCACGGCATTGTGCTGCACACTGGCAAAAGAGGCCGGGCCACGAGCAGCGTCATCCGCTGCGCTGCCTCGCATACCAATGGCAACACGCCGACGCGCCCTTCACTGGCGGGCGGACCGTGCACGTCTTCCATCACTGCGTTGCGTAGTCGCGCGACTTTGCGCGAACTCCGGGAACGTCTCCGATATAGGCGCCGCATCCGGCAAGATGTAGAACACCCCGCCCCGCTCGAACGTCGGACGGATGATCCGCTCGTAAAACTCGGGCGAGACGTTGATGCAGCCGTGAGTGATGCGGTTGTCGTCCGGCGAAGGCGATGCAAGGCGTTCGGCGCGTCTCTCGGCCGGGACGTTAGCGGTAGGGTGGATGGAAACCGCGGAATCGTAGTCCACCCACAGCACGCGCCCAGCGTCGATTGACGGACCGAAACCGCCCACAAAGCGACCAGCAGGCGTCGTGCGATCCCGCCCCGGAATCTCGCGAAGCGCGAGACCAGCGATGCCGGGGGCCGTATGATCGCCGACCGCCGAGCCAAAGAGCCCAGGTGCCGCGCCGCGAAGCCGGCCGTCGCCGCCGAACACCAGGATCTGTGCGGCGGCCTTGTCTATGACCGCGAACGGATAGCCTTGACTGTCATTGGCCGAGACAACCCAGCCCGCGAGCTCAATCACCGTGCCGGACACATCTTGGCCTCGCGGAAGCTGGTCGACGGCGGCGACAGGTTGCGCGGCGGCATCCTCGGCGCTGGCCACGCCGAAGCTCGCGAATGCCAGCACCAGCGCCAGTGCCGCACCATTAACAGCCCGGATTGTAGGGTGTGTGCACGTACGGATGGGACGATTCCTTAGAACGAAGACTGGGGTGAAGATAAGGGGACCGATGGCCAGCAAAGGCCACCGGGTCCCGGATTCAAACCGTTCGTCACAAATAGTGCAAAAGCGACTAACCGCGCGGCGGGCGGCCCGGCTTCGTTTCGAGCTGCTGGACGCGGCTTTCGATTTGATCCAGCCGTTGGTTGGCCTGCTGCGCGGACTGATTGGCGGATTCGGCACTCTGGGCCGCACCCTGGACCTTCGCGTCGAGTGAATCGAGGCGCGAGTTGATCGTTGCAAATTCCTCTTTGTAGGTGGCGCAAGCGCCAAGGCACACGGCGGCGACGATCGCCACAACGAGCGGACGCGCCATCATTAGATGTTGCTTGGTCAGAAACATGCCAATCCTCCTTCGTCTGGGGTGTTGGAAATATAGCCGTCTTTTTGCCGGAGTCATGACCCGTATTCAGCTGACGTTGGAATACGTGGATGGATTGTGAACGTGGCAACTAGTGAGAGTTGCAGCTTGAATCCATCAGTCTCCACGAAAACTCGCCAGCATGTGATCGACTATCACAACCTTTCGAATCTGATGATGGCCGGCTGGTCCTGAAACTCGATACCAGCGCACGCATCCAGCAGTTCGGCCGCGAAAGCCTCCTCCTGAGCCTCACCATGTGCCTGTCGGTCACCACGCCGGAAGCAGGCAACGATGTAACGGCGGCGAACTCCCCGACTGATTCTTAACAACTTGTGCGCTGGCCCTAGAGGAGCCCTGTAGCTCTTGGCGCTCCAAGCCAGGAACGGCTCTCCGGACCGCACGCATAGAACAGAAGGCCCCCGAAAGGTCCTTCTAAAGTTTTGGGGCTGTCCTAGATAAGCATTAGAAGTCACCCACAGGTGCAGGGTAGCAAGCTGTTGCCTTGGTGTTCCGTAGTTGAAACGGAACTCGCATTCCTTGAGGAACAGGAAGAAGTGTTTGCGCGGTATGCCGTTGTACTTGCGCAGCACGCGCTTGGATTGGTTCCAGAAGTTCTCGATCCCGTTGATGTGGTTGCCACGTGTGTTCACGAACGTCTTGCTGTGATTGACGCGCCGATGCTTGAAGCCCGACACGTCCAGGATGTTGTAGCTGGCCAGGCTGTCGGTATAGATCACGGAATCGGCCTGCACACGCGTTTTCAGGGCGGTCAGCCGGGTTTGGCTGGTGGCGTCAGCCACCGGCAGGGCATACACCCGGCCACCGCGCTTGAGGATGCCGAACACGCAGACCTTGCCTGCGGCGCCACGTCCGCGCTTGCCCTTGCGCACGCCGCCGAAATAGCTCTCGTCGCACTCGAACACGGCAAGCTCCGGCGCGACTTCGCCCATCTTCTCGGCAATGAGCATACGAAGCTTGTGATAGTAGAGCGCCGCAGAATTGCGATGGATACCGACCAGGTCGGCTGCCGTTCTGGCCGTGGCTTGTGCCACAAACATATCCAGCAGCTTCAACTGCTGGTTTTTGCTAATCCGACAACGGCTTAGCATCATTTGCCATCCTAGATCGGTTCCTTATCTAGGACAGCCCAAAGTTTTAAGCGAAGAATCCATACTTTTGGGCTAAGAATCCAAGCTTTTACGCGCCCGGACAACTAGATTTGGAAGGCCTCAGCCTTTGCGATTAGCCACACTTGCTATACCCACAATTCAAGCAAGTCGCACACCCATCCATGATCACCACGGCCTTGGTGCTGCACTTGTGGCACATGGTGGCGCTGGGCGGGAACGAGGCGCCCTCGCCGGTCACGGCGACATCCTCGACGCGCTCGTCGCCCTTCACCTTCGGCGATGGAAACAAGTCCGCGCTTACGTCAGAGTTTTTTTTTGAGCGCTGCTCGTAAGCGGCGCGCTTTTCGGCAATCAGCGCGCGCTGGGCGTCGCTCATTTCCGGGTCGTGCATCAGGCCGATCGACTTGAGGTGGTCCTCGACGATGCTGCCCAGCTCGGCCACCAGCGACGGCATGTACACGCCGCCGGCCTTGAAATAGCCGCCCTTGGGGTCAAACACGGCCTTCATCTCGTCGACCAGGAAGGTGACGTCGCCACCCTTGCGGAACACCGCCGACATGATGCGGGTCAGCGCGACGATCCACTGGAAGTGGTCCATGTTCTTCGAGTTGATGAATATCTCGAAGGGACGGCGCAGCTCGTGCTCGGTGCCGGCATTGAGCACGATGTCGTTGATCGTGACGTACAGCGCGTGCTCGAACAACGGTGATTTGATCTTGTAGGTGCTGCCGATCAGGATCTCGGGGCGCTCGATGCGCTCGTGCATCTGGATGACGTCGGCCGTGGGCAACGCGTCTACGGCCGTCACGGCGACCGGCGCGGCAACCTTCGCAGCCTCTTTCGCCTTGTCTTCCGGGGTGACAACGCTGTATCCCTTGATTTTCTTGTCGATCTTGACGGCCATCGGCCTGCTCCTGACCCGCTTCGCGGTGCGGTGGTTCTGTGTGGTTCTAGTTATGGGTGTTGCCAATGCGGTCGCCGCGCCGCGTGGGCGCGGCGACCAATCGGGGCCTTACTTCTTGGCAACTTTCTTCGCGCCGCTCTTGTTGGACACGCGCTTGGCGGGACGCTTGGCTGCCTTCTTGGCAACGGCCTTGCGGGCCGGCGCCTTCTTCGCCGTCGTTGCGGCGGACTTCTTCACGGCCTTGCGCACGGCGGCCTTGCGGGTGGCAACGCGCTTGGTGGCGACCGTCTTCTTGGTGGCCTTCTTCGCGGCGACCTTCTTGGTCGCCTTCTTCACCGCCTTGGTGGCCTTGGTCGCCTTTTTGGCGACCTTGCGCTTGGCGGCGGCGACATCGCGCTTGACGGTGCCCTTGGCCTTGGCGATGGCGGTCTGGCCGGTCTTGCGCGCAGCCTTGACCTTCTTCGCGGCCTTCTTCTTGGCGACGCTGGCTTCGCGCTTGAGCTTGGCGGCTTCCTTCTTGGCCTTGGCACTGGCGGCGGCGAGCTTCTTCTTGGCCTTCTTCTCGACGGCAATGGCCTCGCGCTTGAGCGCAGCGGCCTCCTTCTTGGCCTTGGCGCTGGCCGTGGCAAGTTTCTTCTTGGCGGTGCCGACGGCCTTCTTGGCGGCCTTGCGCGCCTTGGTGGCGGTCTTCTTCACGGTCTGCACGGCGTCCTCGGCGCGATGCACGATGGCGCTGCCAAAGTTGGATGCGGTTTCTTTGACGTTTTCAGCGGCCTGCGACAGGGTCGCCGTCACTCCATTGCCATTGCTCATGTGCCCTCCTGACGGGCGTCTTGTAGGTAATCGGGCGCTACTGGGTGTTACGGGAGCGATGCTATACCTGCTGCACGCGCAATCAATACGCCGTGGCGCCGACTGCACGGGGCCGACACGTAAGGCGCGGAGCCGGCCCGGACTCCGCGTGGGGCGACGCGGTCGCCCCCGCCGTGATGCAAAACTCCAAAGTCCATGGATTCCCGCCTACGCAGGAATGACAGCATGGATCAGAACTTGCCGTAATAACCTTCCTTGAGCGCGTCGAACAGGTTGGCGGCGGTGTGCATCTCGCCGTCGTACTCGATCTGCTCGTTGCCCTTCACTTCCAGCACGCTGCCGTCTTCCAGCTCGAAGCGGTAGGTGGTGTTCTCCAGATCCGCTTCCTTGACCAGCACGCCCTGGAAGGCCGCCGGGTTGAAGCGGAACGTGGTGCAGCCCTTGAGGCCCTGCTCGTGGGCGTAGCGGTAGATGTCCTTGAAGTCCTCGTACGGGTAGTCGGTGGGGACATTCGCGGTCTTGGAGATCGAGCTGTCGACCCACTTCTGCGCCGCGGCCTGCACGTCGACGTGCTCCTTCGGCGTGATGTCGTCGGCGGCGATGAAGTAGTCGGGCAACCTGGCATCGGCTTCGTCGCTGAACGGCATCGCCTTGGTGTTGATCAGCTCGCGATAGGCCAGCAGCTCGTAGGACCAGACGTCGACCTTTTCCTTGGACTTCTTGCCTTCGCGGATGACGTTGCGGCTGTAGTGGTGCGCGAACGACGGCTCGATGCCATTGGAGGCGTTGTTGGCCAGCGACAGCGAGATGGTGCCGGTCGGCGCGATCGAGCTGTGGTGGGTGAAGCGCGCGCCGATGTCGGCCAGCTCGTCGACCAGCTCCGGCGCGACCGAGGCGATGCGCTGCATGTAGCGGCTGTACTTGGCGTGCAGCAGCTTGCCGGGGATCTCCTGGCCGACCTTCCAGCCGTCCTTCTTCATCTCCGGACGCTTGCGCAGCATCTCGGCGGTGACGGCGAAGCGTTCCTCCATGATCGGCGCGGCGCCCTTTTCCTTGGCCAGCGCCAGGCCCATCTCCCAGCCGGCCACGGCCATCTCGCGGGCGATGCGCTCGGTGAACTCGCACGAGGCCTTGGAGCCGTACTTCATCTGCAGCATGGTCACGGTGCTGCCCAGGCCGAGGAAGCCCATGCCGTGGCGGCGCTTGCGCATGATCTCGGCGCGCTGCTGTTCCAGCGGCAGGCCGTTAACTTCGACCACGTTGTCGAGCATGCGGGTGAACACGCGCACGACTTCCTTGTATTCCTCCCAGTCAAACTCGGCCTGGTCGGTGAAGGCGTTGCGCACGAACTTGGTCAGGTTCACCGAGCCGAGCAGGCAGGCGCCGTACGGCGGCAGCGGCTGCTCGCCACAGGGGTTGGTCGCGCGGATCGTCTCGCACCACCAGTTGTTGTTCATCTCGTTGACGCGGTCGATCAGGATGAAACCCGGCTCGGCGTAGTCGTACGTCGAGACCATGATCATGTCCCACAGGTGCCGCGCGCGGATGTGGCCGTAGATCTTGCAGGCGACCAGGCCGTCGTCGCGGACGATGTAGTTGCGGTGGCTCGGCCACTCGCGCCACACGACCTGTTCGGCGTTATCCAGGTTGAGGTCGCCGCGCTCCTTGATGTTGACCGGGAACACCAGCGGCCAGTCGCCGTCGTCGGCGACGGCTTGCATGAAGCCGTCGGTGATCAGCAGCGACAGGTTGAACTGGCGCAGGCGGCCGTCTTCGCGCTTGGCGCGGATGAAGTCCTTCACGTCCGGGTGCGAGACGTCGAACGTACCCATCTGCGCGCCGCGGCGGCCACCGGCCGACGACACGGTGAAGCACATCTTGTCGTAGATATCCATGAAGGACATCGGCCCGGAGGTGTACGCACCGGCGCCCGCGACGAACGCGCCGCGCGGGCGCAGCGTCGAGAACTCGTAACCGATGCCGCAACCGGCCTTCAGGGTCAAGCCGGCCTCGTGGACCTTCTCGAGGATGCCGTCCATCGAGTCTTCGATGGTGCCCGACACGGTGCAGTTGATCGTCGAGGTCGCCGGCTTGTGCTCGAGCGCGCCGGCGTTGGAAGTGATGCGGCCGGCGGGGATGGCCCCGCGGCGCAGCGCCCAGACGAAACGCTCGTTCCAGTACTGCTGCTTCTCGGGCGTGGGCTCGGCGTCGGCCAGCGCCTTGGCGACGCGCTGGTAGGTGCCGTCGATGTCGGTGTCGACGGCCTGGCCGGTCTTGGTCTTGAGCCGGTACTTCTTGTCCCAGATGTCCTGCGACGCGGGCTGCAACGGGATGTCCCGGTTGAGGTCCGTTTGTCCGGCTGTCTTGACCGCCTCGAGGCGCACTGTGCTCATGCCTGTCCTGTCTCCTTGTTGCGGGCCGCAGGGGCATGCGGCCGGTGGATTCTTATGGTGTGCCCTGCTCCGTCAACGGCCGGGTAACGGCCGCCGACGGCTATGCCCGCGAGCGCGTCTTCCGCGCCCGCGTTCCAATACGTTGTGCTCGATCTCGGCCCATCTTGCTCCCGTTGCGCGCCTTCCCCGAAAGACGCCCGTCGTACAGCAAATCCAAGCCAGGAATGCCCTTATCTGGGCTCCTGTCGCCATCATGACCACTAGATGTAGTGGAGAAAGCGAAGGTCCAAGCTACCCCCGCCCCCGAAAAGTGTCAACGCTTTTTTGATGGCAGTCACATCATGTGACGGGCATCGGCAAAGCGGTGTGCAGTGCGTCAGCCCCGCACGCACGGGCACGATCGCCGGCCGCGGCCGACGGCACTCAATAGCGGCCGTGGGCGATCTCGGATTCCAGGTCGAGGCGCCGCGCCAGGGCGCGGAAACGCGGCTGCGCGCGCAGGCCGTTCCAGCGTGCGTCGATCTTGAGAAAAATAAGGCGCACGTCGCGCTCGTCGTAGGCGCGCTCGAGCAGGTCGAGCGCCTGATCGTCGCGGCCGAGCGCGGCCTGTACCGCCGCCAGACTGGAGGCCGGCACGTAGCCGGCAGCATCGCGTGCCTGTAGGGCCGCCAGCACCGTCTCGGCACCGGCGCGGTCACCGTCCGCGGCACGGGCCACGCCCAGCATGGCCAGCGCCTGGCTGTTGCGCTGGGAGCGCTCGCTGGCGCGGCCAAGGTCAGCGATCGCGGCGCGGTAATCGTGGCGGTCCAGGGCCATGCTGCCGCGCAACAGCAGGGCGATCCAGAAATCCGGCTCCAGCTCGAAGGCGTGGGCCAGTCGTGCCTGGGCTTCGTCCGGACGGCGCGCGGCACCGAGGAAACCGGCCTCGATCGCATCAATCAGCGGCGACAGCGGATCAAGTTCGCGCGCCTGCCGGGCGTGGCGCAGACCTTCGTCGAAGCGGCCACGGTTGACCAGCAGGTGGGCGTAGGCGAAATGCGCCTCGGCCAGGCTCGGGTTGAGTTCGATCGCGCGTTTCGTCGAGGCCTCGGCACCGGCCCAGTCCCAGTCGTACCAATACTGGAGGTAGCCCTTGGCGCCATGCGCCTGCGCCGACAAGGGATCGATCCGCAGCGCCTGCTCGACGGCGGCGCGGGCGAGCGGAAACATCTGCCGCGGGTCGCGGTCGCCGCTGATGACCAGCGACCGGTAGACATGTGCCAGGCCGGCGTAGGCGCGCGCGCAAGTCGGATCGAGATCGATCGCGCGGCGGAACGCGGCCAGTGCTTGCGGCAATCGCACGGAACTGGGGCGCTGGCTCAGATAGTGGCCGGTCAGGTAGGCGCGGTAGGCCTCGGCGTCGGCACCGTCACACCCGCTGCGGTGCGACTCGGCCTCGCCGCGCAGTGCCAGCGCCGACAGAACCGCACGGGCGATGCCGTCCTGCAGGGTGAACGCGCGATCAAGACGCTCGTCGAAGGTGTCGGCCCAGACGGTCTCGCCGGCGGGCACGGTCAACAGGCGGGCGTTGACGCGCACGTGATCGCCGCGGCGCTGGGTGGAGCCTTCGATGACGTAGGCGGCGCCCAGCGCGCGGCCGGCAGCAAGCGCGTCAGGTTGCTCGCCGGCGGCGCGCTGCGCCGACGCCAGGGTGCGGACCCGCAATGCGCTCGATCGGCTCAGTCGGGCGATCAGGGTTTCGGCGAGGCCGAGCTCAAGCAATTCGTCACGCGGCCCCGTCGACAGCGCCCGGAACGGCAGCACCGCCAGTGCGGCCTGCGGCGGCGGGGACGTCTGCCAGCGCCAGGCCAGCGCGGCGGCTACCGCCAGTAGCGCGAACAACGCACCCACGGCCCATTCGGGGCGATGCGTGGCCGTTGCTCGCTGAGTGGGACCCGGTTCGGCCACCGCGCCTGCGTCGGTCAGCACGTCGGCGACAAAGCGGTAGCCGCGGCCGGGCACGGTGACGATATAGCGGTGATCGCCAGCGCCGGTACCGAGCGCGTGCCGCAACGCCGACACCGCCTGGGTCAGGTTGTTCTCCTCGACTACGCGCCCGGGCCAGAGCGCCGCCAGCAGTTCGTCCTTGCCGACCACGCGGCCGCGATACTCGATCAGGTAGCACAGCGTGTCGAAGGCCTTGGCGGTCAGCGCCACCGGCGCGCCGGCGCCGGCGCGCAGCTCGCGGGTCTGCGTGTCGACACGGTAGCCAGCAAAAGCGTAGTGGCGGCGGGCGGGCTCGGGCATGGGGCCTTCAGCAGTTCTCAGCTTTTTTCAGCGGATGGCCAAGGACTTTCAGGCCAGTGCCGGCGAGGGTGGCCACCGCGGCTGCACGCCTGGCCACGCCCTGACTCAAGGAGATCCGCCATGAAATCCGTCATGAACACCGCTCCCTTCCTCGCTGTCGTCCTGGCCGTCCTCGCCGGCGCCACGCAGGCCGCGCCGCTACCCGAGCGCAGCCCCCTGCTCCTGCTGCCCCCGGCCAACCGCATCGTCGGCGTCTGGGACTTCCAGGTCCACATATTCAGCTGCGACACCGGCCAGACCCTACGCCGATTCCGCGCCAGCAGCGTGTTCAATGCCGGCGGCACCATGCTCGACACCAACAACACGCCACCGACCTCGCGCGGACCGGCGTTCGGCGTGTGGAGTTACGACCCGCGTGCGCGCCAGCACGTCACGGAAATGCGCCTGTACCGCTACCACCCGGATGGCGGCTTCGCCGGCGTCAACCAGGTCCGGCGGACGCTGACGCTGAGCGCCGACGGCGATGGCATGGCCGGCGAATTCCGGGGACAGATCCTCGGGCCCAACGAAGAGGTGCTGGCCAACACCTGCGGCAACGAGGTCGGTACGCGCTCGCTGTAATCGCGCTCGCAGCTCTGGGCGGCACGGCAGCCGCCCGGTCGCGTACCGGGCACCACATTTGCGCACCACGGCTTTGATGCCCAGCGCCGAGTGAACCGGCGCCACTCGCCCTTATCCGTCACCGCATCGCCGTGCTGTGCACGGCTGACCTGACGACGGCGTTGACTAGGAGGGGGATGCACAGCTACCGACAAGGAGCCACGAAATGAACGACCAGCAGCACACAGCGCCCCATGGGTTCAAAGTGCAGGATCTGAGCCGCCGCATTGTCTATACGCAGGCGGCCGGGGACACGTCCGCGTCGCAGCCGCTGCGGCAACAGCGGCTTGATGCATTGCAGACACACCTCCGCCGCCAAGCGGCGCTGCGTCCGGCAGCGCTCATCCAATCCCAGCGCCGCGCCCTTGCGGAGTTGCTGGAGCGCTATCCGGACCTGGGTGCCGAGCGTGAGCGCATGGCCCCGGCGATTGCGGCACTGAGCGAGTGGCGGCAGGAAGCGATCGCCTACACCCCACCCTACCTGCGCTTTCCCGAGGGTGGCCCGGTCCTGATCAGCCCCGACACGACCTTCGATTATCTCGGCACCAGCACGTTCTGCTGTTCCCCGCAGATCGGCATCGACGTGGTCGGTGACGAGCTGCGGCTCTTCGGCCACATCCGCTACACCCAAGATCCACTGTTCTCCTGTAGCGCCGGCGGGTTCGACGACTATGGGCTGCCGTCGGGTCGCTTTCCGCTCGGCGCGACCCGCTTCACCGTAACGCCGAGTATTGAACTGGTCGGAATGGTGCAAGGCTCCACTGGCTACTACCACCCGCTGTGGGGCGCCGACGACAAGTGGTCCAAGTGCTGGCTGGTCACCCGCGTCACCGTGCTGCGTCAGCCTGCCGGGCAACCAGCGCAGGTGCTTAATTTCGGCGAGCACGTGGTGGAGCTGTTCAAGCTCGAGAACGAGTTCATCGTCGGCTGCGCCGATGCGGTGCTGGAGGGCTGCCGCGTCATGCCGCGCGTTGATTTCGACTTACCGGACCGCAACGCGTCCTTGCTGGTTCAGCTGGAGGTTCGCTTCGATTTCCAGCTGGAAGGCGATGGGACGCTGTGCCTCCACGGCGGCGGTGACGCGCCGCCCAGCGTCGACAACGCCATCCGCTGGCGCACTTACCCGTTCAACCTCATACCGCTGTGGTAAGCGGTTCGGGCCGGTCAAGAGGTCTTGATGCATTGATGCCGCCGGCGTGCCGATGCACGCCGGCGCGACTGCGTGGACGGCTGGGCGGCACGATTTCATCAGCGGTTTAACGGCCGTCGCCGACACTGCAGCGATCGGCCCGCCCGCAGTTGCAGGCTCACGTCGTCTGGATCGGGCTCTTGTTTCCTGACACGCTTGGCGGCTTGCAGCCGCGCGGTTCTTGAATAGGCGGCTCACGGGCACGACTTAGAACACTGATCAGCACACAAACCCTTCGGAACGGATCGATGCGTACCGCCACCAAGACCCTGCTCGCCCTGACCGCCGCCGCCGCGTTCGGCGGCTTTGCCGCCACCGTGATGCGCGACGGCCTCGAGACCCCGGCCGAGGCCGCACCGGCCGCCGCCACGCCGATGGCGGCGTTGCCGACCGCGGTCGGCGGGCAGCCGCTGCCCTCGCTGGCGCCGATGCTGGCCAAGGTCACCCCGGCGGTGGTCAGCGTGCACACCAAGCAGCGGGTGCGGGTCAGCCCGTTCGGCAACGACCCGATGTTCCGCCGCATGTTTCCGGAGCTGTCGCAGGAGCGCATCAACGAGTCGCTGGGCTCGGGCGTGATCGTCGACGCCCAACAGGGCCTGGTGCTGACCAACCACCACGTGATCGAGGGCGCCGACGAGGTCTCGGTGACGCTCAGCGACGGCCGCACGCTCAAGGCCGACTTCGTCGGCTCCGACCCGGACACCGACATCGCGGTGATGAAGATCCCGCCGCAGAACCTGCGCGCGCTGCCGCTGGCCGACTCCAGCGCGCTGCGCGTCGGCGATTTCGTGGTCGCGGTCGGCAACCCGTTCGGCATCGGCCAGACGGTGACCTCGGGGATTGTCTCCGCGGTCGGCCGCAGCGGCCTGCGCGGGCTGGGCTTCCAGCACTTCATCCAGACCGACGCCTCGATCAACCCGGGCAATTCCGGCGGCGCGCTGGTCAACCTCAACGGCGAGCTGGT
This sequence comes from Lysobacter cavernae, assembly GCF_042648505.1. NCBI lineage: Bacteria > Pseudomonadati > Pseudomonadota > Gammaproteobacteria > Lysobacterales > Lysobacteraceae > Lysobacter > Lysobacter cavernae. Next base: position 89,960 of record NZ_JBHRXK010000004.1, on the reverse strand, counting down.
CGGCGTCAACACCGCCAGCTTCAACCCGCGCGGCTCGATGGCCGGCAACATCGGCCTGGGCTTCGCCATCCCGACCAGCCTGGCGCGCAACATCATGGGCCAGCTGATCGCCAACAACGGCGTGGTGATCCGCGGCACGCTCGGCCTGGAGTCGCAGGACGTCAACGCGCGCCTGGCGCAGGGCCTGGGCCTGGACGAGGCGCGCGGCGCGCTGGTCACGCAGGTGTTTGCCGGCGGCGCCGCGGCCAGCGCCGGCCTCAAGCCGGGCGACGTGATCGTCGCCGCCAACGGCGAGCGCATCGACGGCCGCGACGGCCTGCGCAACTTCGAGGGCCTGCAGGCGGTCGGCAGCCGCATCGCGCTTGACGTGCGCCGCGACGGCAAGCCGCTGCAGCTGAGCGCGACGCTGCGCGAGCAGCCCAAGTCGCTGGCCGGCCTCGAGCTCGACCCGCGCCTGGCCGGTGCGGTGTTCGCCGAGCTGCCCGAGCAGCTGCGCCAGTCGGGTTATGCCGGGGTCCTGGTCGAGTCGGTCGCGCGCGGCAGCCGGGCCGCGCAGAACGGCCTGCAGAAGAGCGATGTCGTGGTGGCCGCCAGCACCGGCTCGTTCGCCGACCTGCCCGGCTTCCGCGCGAGCTTCACGCAGGCTCCGGCACAGTTGGTGCTGCGCATCATGCGCGGCAACCGACGCGGCGACCTGCCGATGCAGTGATCGGCGCGTTGCTGCGGTCGTGGCGGTCGATTCGCGCGATGTCGATTCGCGCGATTGCGGGTCGACACGGCCGCTGGCCGCGCTACCGTAGACCGGGCGTCCGCCACCGCGGGCGCGCTCCTGCGGGTCGGGCGCACGTCCGCTCCGCAAGCCGGCCCACCGCCGGCACCACTCGTAAGGAGAAGCACTTGATGAATCCCACCTCGACCGACGGCATGAAGTCCCACATCAGCGAGGCCGGCGGCCACCTCAAGCAGGCCGCCAGCGACGCCGGCGAGGCCCTGCGCGGTGCCGCCAGCGCGGCCGGCGATGAACTCAAGCTCGGCAAGGCCAACGTCAAGGCCGACCTGGCCGACGGCGCACTGGCCGGCCTCGCCGCAGCCGAAGAAGCCGGCGGTGCGGCGCGCGAGCAGGTCGATGCGCTGATGGACAAGGGCCGCGACCTGATCGACAGCGCCGCCGAGCTGATCCGCGAGCGGCCGCTGGCCTCGTTCGGCGTCGCCTTCGCCGCCGGCTGGATCATCGCCAAGCTCGCCCGCAGCGGCGACAAGTAAGCACGCGTCGTGAGCGAAACCGGGGAAGCCGGCGAGCGCGGCACGTCCGGGCCCGCCGACAGCGGGCCGGCGCCGGACCTGGCCGAATCGCTGCGCCAGATCGGTGCCAACGGCCGCGCCGGACTCGGCGCCGCCGCTGGCGCCGCCAGGGCGCTGCGCAGCCTGGTCGCCGCCGACCTGTCGCTGGCCCGCAGCGCCTTCGGCCGTGCGCTGGCCTTCGTCGGCGTGGCGATCGCGTTCGGCGCGTCGAGCTGGCTGCTGCTGGTGGCGACCTTGATCGCCTTCCTCAGCAGCCTCGGCCTGTCGTGGTTCGCGGCGATGCTGATCGGCGCGGCGCTGAGCCTGGCCGTGACCGCCTACGCCGGCTGGCAGGCGATGCGCTATTTCGAGCACACCCGCCTGCAGGCCACGCGCCGGCAACTGGCGCGGCTCGGCATCGGCGAACTGGCCGACCTCGCACCCACGCCCGACGCCGCCGGATCGGCGCGCGAGGCCGACATCACCCCGCCATGAGCTTCGAGCAACTCATCGCCAAGGTCCGCCAGGCCGAGGACTCGCTCGAGTCGCAGGAGCGTCGCGTCGCCGCCGACGTGCGCCAACTCAAGGGCTCCTGGCGCGAGGCCTGGACACCCGGTCGCATTGTCATCGCCGGTCTGGCCAGCGGCTTTATGGTCGGTCGCGCCGAACCGCTGCGCGCCGTGGCCAACAGCGGCAACCTGGTGCAGATCGTGTCGGCGCTGGCGGGCCTGTTCGCCGGCGGCAGTGCCCAGGCCGCGGCCGACGAAGCCGAGCGCGCCGCGGCCAGCGCCGAGCAGGTCGTCGCAGCCGACACCGACTCCGAGGTGGAAGCGCTGGCGCGCACGGAGGCGACGGCGCAAGCTGCACGCGCCGCCGCCGTCGAACCCACCGAGCCTTGAGCACGCCGCCTCCGCCGAACACCGACTCCGCCGCGCCGTCCGACGACGGCGATGACGAACCCGGCCTGGCGCCGGCCCCGGCGCCACGCCCGCGCGCCTCGGCCGCACTGGTGGTGCTGGCCACGCTCGCCGTCGGCTACACCTTGTGGGCGGCGCAGGCGCTGATCCTGCCGATCCTGCTGGCGGGGTTCTTCGCTCTGGTCGGCAACCCGATCCTCCGCGGCCTGCAGCGGCTGTACCTGCCGCGCGTCCTCGGCGCGCTGCTGGTGCTGCTGGGCGGCCTGGCTGCGGCCGGCGCGCTCGGCAACCAGCTGATCGAGCCGGCCAGCGAATGGGTGCGGCAGGTGCCGCGCGAGATGAAGCAGATCGCGCCGAAGCTGCGCAACCTGACCAAGCCGATGCTCGACGCCAACAAGGCCGCGCAGAACATCGCCCGCGCCGCCGGCGGCGAGAGCACCGGCAAGCCGGTGCAGGTGATCCGCACCGAACTCAACGACCCCTATGGCGCGTTGACCACCACGCCCAAGACCATCGCCCAGATCCTGGCGGTGGTGCTGCTGACGTTCTTCTTCATGGTCTATGGCGAGAGCCTGCAGCGCAACGCGATCGCGCTGCTGCCGACGCGCCAGCAGAAGAAACTCACCGTCGACATCCTGCAGTCGATCGAGCGCGAGATCTCGCGCTACGTGCTGACCATCAGCATCATCAACACCGCGCTCGGCCTGGTGCTGGCCGCGGCGCTGTACTGGCTTGGCGTGCCGCTCAACGAGGCGCTGTTGTGGGGCACGATGGCGGCGATCCTCAACTTCGCGCCCTACGTCGGCCCGCTGATCGGCATCGTCATCATGCTGCTGATGGGCGTGGTCGCTTTCGACGAACTGTGGCCGTCGCTGCTGCCGGCCGGGCTGTACCTGCTGCTGCACACCATCGAGGGCCAGATCGTCACGCCGATCGTGCTCGGCCGACGCATGCGGCTGTCGCCGCTGCTGCTGATCCTGGCACTGATGCTGTTCGGCTGGCTGTGGGGAATCGTCGGTCTGCTGCTGGCGGTGCCGCTGCTGGTGTGCGTGAAGCTGGTGCTGGCGCGGATCGAGGGCCTGGAAGGCTGGGCGCGCTTGCTGGAGTGACCGCCAAGGCAACGCGGAAGCCCCGAAGGGTTTCGGGACTTCCGCGAGGGAGCGCTCAGTCGTCCCGGCACTGCAGGCGTTCGATGGTGTACACCTCGGTGCGCTGCCCGTGGAAGCTGTAGCTGTTGTCGCAATGGCCAATCTGCCAGCCGACGGCGGTGCCGGCGGCGTCATAGAAGGTCATCACGTACGGCCAGCGACCGGCCGTGGCCATGCCGGCTGCCAGGACGGCCAGCACGGCGACTGCGATCAGGAATCTGCTTGCGCGACGCATACATTTCCTCCAGTGGGCGGTCGAAGCCGCCGGGAAACCGGGTGCGCGAGCCGTCCTGGGCTCACCCGGTGGATCAAGGCCTGCGGCACGCGTGCGCAACAACGGCCGGCTCCGCGCGTGCCGCGCCATCCATACACCCGTGCCCGCCCGCGAACCGGGACACCCGCCACATTCGCCGATTGCCGCCAGCTCACGGCCCGCTACTCCGGGCAGGCTAAAATATCGCCATGTCCTTCCCCATCCGCGCGATCACCCTCGACCTCGACGACACCCTGTGGCCTTTCGCGCCGATCGGCGCCCGGATCGAGCAGACCCTGCATGCGTGGTTGCTGCAGCATTGCCCGCGCACGGCGCAGCGCTTCCCGGTCGAGGCGATGCGCGAGCTGCGCGCCGCCGTGTACGCCGAGCACCCGCAGCTGGCGCACGACCTCAGCCAGCTGCGCAAGCTGAGCCTGGTGCGGGCGATGGAGCTCAGCGGCGACGACCCGGTGCACGCGCAGGCCGCATTCGAGACCTTCTACAGCGAGCGCAATCGCGTCGAGTTCTATCCCGATGCCCTGCCGGCGCTGGCACGGCTGGCCGCGCGCGTGCCGCTGGCGGCGGTCAGCAACGGCAACGCCGACCTGGCGCGCATCGGCGTGTCCCATCACTTCGCCTTCCAGCTCGGATCGCGCGAGCACGGCACGGCCAAGCCGGACGCGAGCATCTTCCACGCCGCCTGCGCCCAGCTCGGCGTCGCCCCGCACCAGGTGCTGCACGTCGGCGACCACGTCGATCTCGACGTGGTCGGCGCGCATCACGCCGGCCTGCGCAGCTGCTGGCTCAATCGCGACGGCGCCACCTGGCCGCACGCGCAGCTTCGCCCCGACCTCGAATTCACCACCCTCGCCGCGCTGGCCGACTGGCTGGACGCGTCGCATCACCCGGAACCTGTTGCCGCATGAACCTGCCGTCTGCCAGCTTGCCCCCTGGATTCGCCGCCACTGCCAGCGATGCGCTGCCGTTGCACATCGTCACCCGTGCCACGATCGGTGACTGGCGCACGACGCAGAGCGCGGCGGTCAACGCCTGGCTCGACGCGCAGGGCTTCGACGGCTCGCCCAGCACCGTCTTGACGTTGCCCGGCGCGCAGGGCGGTATCGCCGCGGCGGTGATCGGCATCGGCGACCCGCTCGACCCGTACGCCTATGCCCACGCGCCTTACGCCTTGCCAGCGCGCGCATGGACGCTGGCCGGCGCGCTCGATGCCGGTGCGCAGTCGGCGTTGCAACTGGGTTGGGGCCTGGGCAGCTACCGCTTCAGCCGCTACAAGCAACCGCTGCGCGCACCGGCGCAATTGCAGGTCGATGGCGACGGCGACGCCTTCGCCCAGCTCGCGGCGTGCGTGCGCGTGCGCGACCTGGTCAACACGCCGACCGAGCACATGGGCCCGGACCAGCTCGAACAGACCGTGTGCGAGATCGCCGAACGCTTCGGCGCGCACATCGAGGTGGTCAGCGGTGAAGACCTGCTCAGCCACAACTTCCCGGCGATCCACGCGGTCGGCCGCGCCAGCCATCGTGCGCCGCGCCTGATCTCGCTGCGCTGGGGTGACGAATCGCACCCGCACGTCGCCATCGTCGGCAAGGGCGTGTGCTTCGACACCGGCGGCCTCGACATCAAGCCCGCCGACGGCATGCGCAACATGAAGAAGGACATGGGCGGCGCCGCGCACGCGATCGCCCTGGCCGAGCTGGTGATGACGCGCAAGCTGCCGCTGCACATCACGCTGCTGGTGCCGGCGGTGGAAAATGCCATCGGCCCGAATGCGTTCCGCCCCGGCGAAGTGATCGCCACGCGCCAGGGCCTGTCGGTGGAGATCGACAACACCGATGCCGAAGGCCGCGTGATCCTGTGCGATGCGCTGACCTACGCCGGCGAGCTCAAGCCGGCGTTGCTGCTCGACTTCGCCACCCTGACCGGCGCCGCGCGCATCGCCCTGGGCCCGGACCTGCCGGCGCTGTACAGCAACGACGACACCCTCGCCCAGCAGTGGCTCGACGCCGGCATGCAGCAGCGCGATCCGTTGTGGCGCATGCCGTTGTGGCGCCCGTACCTGCGCTACCTGACCAGCACGATCGCCGACATCGCCAACGGTGGTCCGTCGCGCATGGCCGGCTCGATTACCGCGGCGATCTACCTCGAACGCTTCGTACCGGCGCAGCAGAAGTGGGCGCACCTGGACGTGTACAGCTGGAACGACAGCGACCGCCCCGGCCGTCCCGCCGGTGGCGAGGCGCAGGGCCTGCGTGCCGCCTACGCGCTGCTCAAGGCACTGTCTGCATAGACCACGCTGCGTCTGCTGACTTCCGGCAGGTTGGCGCGCGAGGCGAGCTGCGGTCACACTAGGCGCCGTCTTGCGTCTGGTGTTGCATATGACTGCCTCGTCCGACCTGCTCAGGGAATTGCGCATAGACCGTAGCGCCCCGCCCCCGCCGCCTTCGCGGCGCGGGCTGTGGATCGCGCTCGCCGTCGTCGGCGCGCTGTTGTTGCTCGGCCTCGCCGGCTGGGCCGTGTTCGGCCGCGCGGACGCGGTCGAGGTAAAGACCGCCACCGTCACCGCCCTCGGCAACGGCGGCAACGCCTCGGTACTCGACGCCACCGGCTATGTCGTGGCCCGGCGCATGGCCACGGTCTCGGCCAAGATCACCGGCAAGGTGCGCGAGGTGTTGATCGAGGAAGGCCAGCGCGTCGAGCAAGGCCAGGTCATGGCCACACTCGATCCGATCGATGCCGATGCCGAGCGCGAACTCGCCAACGCCCAGGCCGGCGCCGCGCGCAGCCAGGTCGACAGCGTGCGCGCGCGCCTGGCCGAAGCCGAAGCCAACGCCCATCGCCTGTCCACGCTGGTCAACCAGCAGCTGGTGTCGAAGGCGCAGTACGACGAGGCCATTGCCGCACGTGACTCGCTGCGGGCCGAACTCACCACATCGCAACGCAATGCCAAGGTCGCCAGCGATCGCCTGCGCATCACCGACATCGGCGTCGACAACACCATCGTGCGCGCGCCATTTGCCGGCGTGGTCACCGCCAAGGCGGCGCAACCGGGCGAGATCGTCTCGCCGCTGTCGGCCGGCGGCGGTTTCACCCGTACCGGCATCGGCACCATCGTCGACATGGACTCGCTGGAGATCGAAGTCGAGGTCGGCGAGGCCTTCATCGGCCGCGTGCAGCCGAAGATGCCGGTCGAGGCCACGCTCAACGCCTATCCGGACTGGAAGATCCCGGCCGAGGTGATCGCAATCATCCCCGCCGCCGACCGCGGCAAGGCCACGGTCAAGGTGCGCGTCGCACTGAAACTGAAAGACCCGCGCATCGTGCCGGACATGGGCGTGAACGTGCGCTTCCTCGAAGCCGCACGCCCCGCCACCGCACCACAGCCGCAGGGCGTGCGCGTGGTCGAGGCGGCGATCGCCGAGCGCGACGGCGTCGAGGTGGCCTTCGTGGTCGCCGACGAGGACTCGGCCCCCCGCGTCGAACAGCGCACGCTCAAGCTGGGTCGCCGCCTGGCCGACGGCCGTCAGGTGCTGGGCGGCGTCGCCGCCGGCGACAGCGTGGTACTCGATCCACCGGTCGAGCTGCACGATGGCGCCCGTGTCCGCATCGGCACGGCCGCGGACAGCCCATAGCGCGCCAGCAGGCGTGTCGAAAACCGGCCTGCCCATTCGTCGTGTAACAAACATGTTGTCGTGTAACAAACGTGTAGTCGTGTAACGCACGTATCAAGCAAGTCGCAGTGAGCAGTCGTGAGTGTGCAAGCGCAGGCCGGGGCGACGTCCCCGTAGCGTCTTCCAACCCGTCGGGACGTCGCCCGGCGAATCACGAGGTATCGCGATGGCATCCCTGGTTTCGCTCCGCAACCTGCACAAGACCTATCAGCGCGGCCCGGAAAAGGTCGACGTGCTGCACGGCATCAACCTCGACATCACCCAGGGTGACTTCGTCGCCCTGATGGGACCGTCGGGCTCGGGCAAGAGCACGCTGCTCAACCTGATCGGCGGGCTGGATTCGCCGACCTCGGGCGAGATCGCGGTCGGTGACCAGCGCATCGACCGCATGAGCGCCGGGCAGCTGTCGCAATGGCGCAGCGACCACGTCGGCTTCGTGTTCCAGTTCTACAACCTGATGCCGATGCTCAGCGCCCAGCGCAACGTCGAGCTGCCGCTGCTGCTCACCCGCCTGGGCAGCGCGCAGCGCAAGCGCAACGCCGAGATCGCCCTCACCCTGGTCGGCCTGGCCGATCGCAAGTCGCACAAGCCCAACGAGCTGTCCGGCGGCCAGCAGCAGCGCGTGGCGATCGCGCGCGCGATCGTCTCCGACCCGCAGCTGCTGATCTGCGACGAGCCCACCGGCGACCTCGATCGCCAGTCGGCCGAGGAGATTCTGCGGCTGCTGCAGACGCTCAACCGCGAACACGGCAAGACGATCGTGATGGTCACCCACGACCCCAAGGCCGCCGAGTACGCCTCCCACACCCTGCATCTCGACAAGGGCACGCTGGTCGAGCAGGTCGAGCGCGCGGCGTAACCGAGGAGCGATGCCATGAAATACCTGCACCTGATCTGGGCCGAGCTGTTCCGGCGCAAGACGCGCACGATCCTGACCCTGCTGTCGATCCTGGCCGCGTTCCTGCTGTTCGGCCTGCTCAACGGCGTGCGCGAGAGTTTCGCCGAAGCCGGCAAGAGCGCCGCCGGCGCCTCGCGCCTGCAGACCGGCTCCAAGCTGTCCTTCATCCAGACCTTGCCGCTGTCGCTGAACGAGCGCATCAAACAAGTCGACGGTGTCGATACGGTCACCTACGCCAACTGGTTCGGCGGCGCCTACCAGGACCCGCGCAACCAGATCTTCAGCTTTGCGGTCGCCCCCAACTATCTCGACCTGTATCCGGAGATCGAAGTCGCACCCGCGCAGCGCGAAGCCTTCAACAACACCCGCACCGGCATCCTGGTCGGCGAACTGCTGATGAAGCGATTCGGCTGGAAGGTCGGGCAGAAGATCCCGCTGCAGTCGACCATCTTCCCCAACCGCGACGGCAGCAAGAACTGGAGCTTCGACATCGTCGGCACCCTGCGCTCCAAGGACAAGAAGAGCGGCGGCTGGTACGACAACCTGGTGCTGATGCAGTGGAAGTACTTCGACGAGTCCACGTCCTACAACCGCGGCGAGACCGGCTGGTACGTGGTGCGCGTGTCCGATCCCGCGCAGGCCGACCGCGTGGCCAAGGCCATCGACACGCTCTCGGCCAACTCCGCGTACGAGACCAAGACCATGACCGAGCAGGCGGCCTTCGCCAACTGGATGAAGCAGACCGCCAACATCGGCCTGATCGTCGGTTCAATCATGGGCGCGGTGTTCTTCACCCTGCTGCTGCTCACCGGCAACACCATGGCGCAGGCGGTGCGCGAGCGCATCCCGGAGCTGGCCGTGCTCAAGACCATCGGCTTCAGCAACCGCAGCGTGCTCGGCCTGGTGCTGGCCGAGTCGGTGCTGCTGGTGCTGATCGGCGGCGTACTGGGACTGGCGTTGGCGGCCGTGCTGGGACCGATCATCAACGTCGGCAGCGGCGGCATGATCAACATGCCACCGGTGGGATGGAACAGCTGGCTGCTCGGGCTGGGCCTGATGGCCGCGATTGGCCTGCTGGTCGGTTCGCTGCCCGCGATGCGGGCGATGCGCCTGAACATCGTCGACGCGCTGTCCGGGCGCTAGGGAGAACCTCATGAACAAATTGAAATCCTTCCTGCGCGGCCTGGGCCTGTTCCTGCTGGTCGTGCTGGGCATCGCCGCCTGGCTGTCGCTGCCGTGGTTCGTTCTGCTGGCGCTGGCGTTGGCCTTCGCGGTGTGGATGCTGCTCACCCGGCGCGGCCGCCAGGCCGGATCGGTGACGCAGGTCGGTGTCAGCACGATTGCCCAACGCCTGGGCGCCTCGTCGGTGATCGTGATCGGCATCGCCGGCGTCGTCGCCGTGCTGGTGGCTATGCTGGCCATGGCCGAGGGCTATCGCGAAACCTTGCGCAGGAGCGGCAGCCAGGACACCGCCATCGTCATGCGTGGCGCGTCCGCCGCCGAGGTGATGTCGACGCTCGGCCACGACAGCGTCAACGTGGTCGCGCAGACGCCCGGCATTGCCCGCGACGCGCAGGGCCGCCCGATCGCCTCGTCCGAGCTGGTCGTCGCGGCCAACCTGCCGATCCGCAACGGCGCCCCCGATGAGGACGGCAGCGTGCAGTTGCGCGGCGTCGGCGCGCAGGCCTGGGCGGTGCGGCCCGACGTCAAGATCACCGAAGGCCGCCGCTTCAATACCGGAATGCGCGAAGTGGTGGTCGGCGTCGGCGCGCAGCGCCAGTTCCGCGGCCTCGAGGTCGGTCAACCGATCCGCCTGGGCAGCGAGACCTGGACCGTGGTCGGCGTGTTCCGCTCCGGCGATGCCATGGAATCGGAAGTGTGGGCCGATGCCGACGTCGTCGCCACGACCTATCGCCGCGGCAGCTCCCGCACATCGGTGACCGCGCGACTGGACAACGCCCAGGCCTTCAAAGGTTTCAAGGCCGCGCTCGCCGCCGACCCGCGCCTGGACGTCGATGCCAGCACCACGCTCGACTATTTCAGCAAGCAGTCCGAGCAGATGACCAAGATCATCCGCATCATCGGCATCGTGGTCGGATCGATCATGGCCATCGGCGCGGTGTTCGGTGCGCTCAACACCATGTTCGCCACCGTCGCCACGCGCGCGCGCGAGATCGCCACGCTGCGCGCGCTCGGCTTCCGCAGCGTGCCGGTGGTGGTCGCGGTGATGCTGGAGACGATGCTGCTGGCCTTGATCGGCGGCCTGATCGGTGGGTTGCTGGCCTGGCTGATCTTCAACGGCTACACCGCCTCGACCATCGCCGGCGGCATCGGCCAGCTCAGCTTCGAGTTCAAGGTCTCCCCGGCCGTGCTGTGGACCGGCCTGAAATGGGCGCTGGCGATCGGCTTCGTCGGCGGCCTGTTCCCGGCGCTGCGCGCAGCGCGGCTGCCGGTGACGGAGGCGTTGCGCGCGGCATGAGTCCTGGACGCTGCACCTACGTGACGATGCTGTTGGCATGCATCGTCGCATGCACTGGTTGCACCACCCTGGCCGATCGCATTGCCGAGCCACCACACTCAACTGCTCTGCGAGTATGCGGCCAGAATGACTTCGAGCGTGCGCTGCAGTTGCGCCAAGAGCAACTGCGCACACGCGATGGCGTCACCATCGGATATCGCGTCGTCGACCCGGCCGACCGTGGCCTGCAATACCGATTCGAGCGCGACTCCGAGCATTGGACATTCAAATTCGATAGCGGTGACTACCGATCGCCAATACCGCTTCCGGCACGCGGTACGGTGATCTATCTGCATGGATGGAGCCTCGACGGCGCCAGCATGCTGCCTTGGGCGCTCGCCCTGGGTCAGGAGGGCTACCGCGGTCTGGTGGTCGATCTACGCAATCACGGACACTCTTCGCGTGCGCCCGCGGGTTATGGCACGCGCGAAGCCGACGACATCGTCGACCTGATACACCAATGGCGCGCCGACGGCACGATCCAGGGCCCGCTGTACCTGTTCGGTGTGTCCTACGGCGCGGTTGCGGCTGTGTTTGCCGCCAATCGGGTTGCGCCGATGGTGGCCGGGGTCATTGCTATCGCGCCGTACGCGAACGCCGCTGACGGCGTGCGCGGGATGATCGATTTCCTGCTGAACGCTCCATCCAGCAATCTGCCCGCCCGCTGGGTTAGTACCGCGCTGCGCTGGCGTTATGACGCGGCAGCGATCGATCAAGCCATCGACGATGCCGGCCGCCAGCTCGGTCTGGACCTGCACCAGGTCGACATCACCGCCACGGTTGCAGCAAGTAGTGTGTGCACCGCATTGATCCACGGCCGTAACGACCGCGCGATTCCTGTCGCGCAGGCGCGCGGTCTGGCAGGTGGGCCGATGCTGCGGTACGCCGAGCTGCCCGACGACGATCATCTCACCGCCGCCGTGCGCGTGGACTGGCTGGCCACACCCATCGTCGACTGGATGCATCAGATCGCCGACGTGGGCCACTGCGGCGATCTGGCACTTCCTGAAGACCCCGCCATCAGCAATCCAACGCGGGTGTCACGGCACTAGCGCGGCGTCAATTCGGCGCAGCGCGCGTGGCCTCGATCTGGCCCAGCAGCCACTGCAAACCGGCCAGATGCTGCTGGTCGTGGCTGCACAGGTAGTGCACCAGGCTGCGCAGCGTCAGCGGACCGTAGCCTTCAAACACGGCCGTGCGCGCGAGTTGCTGCGCGCTCAGGCTCGAGATCAGCTCGATCGTTCCGGCACGCGCCTGGCGGAACGCGGCCAGCGCGTCGTCGGCGTTTTCCGCGGCGTAGTTTCGTTCGCGTGTGACCGCCTCGCTGTCGATCGACGGCAACATGGGGTTGGCCTCCTGCAGGGTGCGCCGGAAGCGGACGTGATAGCCCTCGACCTCGATGTCACGCACATGGCAGACCTGTTCGATGGCCGTGAACGGTTCGCTGGGGATGCCGTCCCAACTCGGCGGCGCCCAGTGCTTGAACTGCGCGGGAATGGCGGCGTAGTGCGCTTCCAGCTGCAACGGGAACAGCGCCAGCGCGTTGAGGGTCGTGTTGTTCATTGTCATGGCAACCTCACAGATATCGTCAGGCAGTCGCCAGCGCGGTCGCCCGCCGCGAACGCCACAGGCCATCGCCGGCAAAGATCACCAGCGCCACCCAGATGAAGGCGAAACCAATCGCGCGCTCGTAGTCGAAGGCTTCGTGGAAGAACCACACGCCCAGCAGGAACTGCAACGTCGGCGCGATGTACTGCATCAGGCCGATGGTCGACAGCTGCACCCGTCGCACCGCGTAGGCGAAACCGACCAGCGGCAATGCGGTCACCACCCCGGCCAGGACCAGCAGCACGTCGACGCCCAGTCCCCAACCACCGAAAAAGCCGCCGCTGCCGTGAGTCTCGCCCCAGGCCAGCACCGCCAGCGCCGGCAGGAACAGATACACGCTCTCCACGCCCAGCCCGGTCACCGCCTCGATCGGGAGCAGCTTGCGCAGCAACCCGTACAGGCCGAACGTCAGCGCCAGCCCGATCGCGATCCACGGCAGCCGGCCGTATTGCCAGGTCAGCCAGGCCACGCCGATCAGCGCCAGCGCCACCGACAACCACTGCACGCGGTTGAGCCGCTCGTGCAGGAACACCACGCCCAGCACCACGTTGAGCAGCGGATTGATGAAGTAACCCAGGCTGGTTTCGACCACGTGCCCGGCGTTCACCGCCCAGACGTACAGGCCCCAGTTCAAGGCGATCAGCGTGCCGCTGAGCGCCAGCATCCACGCCGCGTGCGGACGCGCCAGCGCGGCGCGGAGCCAGCCGCGGCCGTTCTTCCACAGCAACCAGCCGGCGACGAACAGCGCGCTCCAGACGACGCGGTGCACGACGATCTGCAGCGACGGCACCGTCTTGAGCAAGTGCCAGTACAGCGGCATCAGCCCCCACAGCGCGAACGAACCCGCGGCGGCCCACAGGCCACTGCGCACATGACTTGGGTCGTTCATGCCGCCTGCTCCGTCTCGGGCGATGGCACGGGCTTGCTCGCGCGCGCCTTGGCCAGGGTGATGATGCCGACGCCGAGCAGGATCACCGCCATCGCGCCAAGGTCGTGCGCGGTGAAGCGCTCGCCGGCGATCAGCGCGCCGAACAGCACCGCGATCGGCGGGTTGACGTAGGCATAGCTGGTCGCCAACGCCGGCCGCACGTGGTGCAGCAGCCAGATGTAGGCGGTGAAGCCGAAGATCGAGCCGGCCACGACCAGGTACAGCAACGCCGCGGTCGCGCTCATCGTCGGCAAGGTGGTGATGCGTTCGCCAGTGACGACGGCGGCGCCGAGCATCCAGATGCTGCCGGTCAACATCTGCGCGGCGGCGGCCATGAACGGCTCGGGCAGGTCCTGGTCGCGGCTCCAGATCGAGCCCCAGGCCCAGGCCAGTGGCGCGATGATCAGGCAGACCAGGCCGAGCGTGGACGAAGACAGCTCGCTGCCGGCGTTGAGCCAGAGCACGCCGACAAAACCGACCACCAGGCCGACCCATTCAATCCTCGAGGGGTGGCGGCCGCGCAGCATCGCGAACACGCCGGCGAACAGCGGCATCGACGCCACCGCGATCGCGGCCAGGCCGGAGCCGACTTCGGTCTCGGCCAGGTTCACCAGGCCGTTCGACAGCAGCACCATCCAGATCGACAGCAGCCACAGCGTGCGCCACTGCCTGCCGGTCGGCGGTGCGACGCCACGCCAGCGCAGCACCGCGTACATCAGCGCGCCGGCCAGGAACATGCGACCGGCGCCGAGCAGGAACGGCGGGTAGCTCTCCAGCGCGAAGCGGATCGCCAGGTAGGTCGAGCCCCAGAGGATGTAGACCGAGGCCAGGGCGAAGGCGACGGCCAGGGCGCCGGGAACGGCGCGGGAAGCCATCGGAGAAATCGTGTTCATCGTTGCGTCTCCGTCTTCATGTCGACCGCCGCTGCTCGAGCGCCATGCGCACCGCCAATCCGCCCAACACGGACGCCATGAAGTAGCGTTGCGTCGCCAGCCATACCGGTCGGTGCGCAAACCAGGAGGCGATGCCGGCCGCGGACATCGCGATCAGCAGGTTTAAGGTGAAGCTGATCGCGATCTGGGTCAGCCCCAGCAGGATGCTCTGCGCGAACACGGAGCCGTGCTGCGGCGACACGAACTGCGGCAGGATCGACAGGTACAGCAGCGCGGCCTTTGGATTGAGCGCGCACGTCAGAAAACCCATGCGGAACAGCTTCGCCGGCGAGTCCGGTGGCAATGCCATGGGCTCGAACGGCGAGCGTGCGCCCGGCTTCACCGCCTGCCACGCGAGATACAGCAGGTACAGCGCGCCAGCCCATTTCAGCCCCTCGTAGGCCAGCGGCACGGCCATGAACAGCGCGGTGATTCCGATCGATGCCGCACTCATGTGCACCAGGAACGCCGCCACGACACCAAACAGCGACACCAGCCCGGCGCGCCAGCCCTGGCTGATCGAGCGCGAGATCAGGTAGATCATGTTTGGCCCGGGCGTGAGCACCATCAACAGTGCGGCGCCAGCGAACAGCAGCCATTGGCTCAGCGGAACCATCGGGACTCCTGGGGGAGAGGTGCGCCGCGTCCCGGCGCGTGGATCGCAGGCAAAAGATTAGTCGTGGCATCAGCATCACGCTTGAAAATTAATGCGCCTGCACGCAAAATTTTTGCATGGCCGCCGCACCGCTCGCGCTAGACGACTTCGATCATCGCCTGCTCGACCTGCTGCAGCGCGATAGCGGCGTGACGCTGACGACCCTGGGCGAGGCGGTGGGCCTGTCCGCGAGCGCCGTGCAGCGGCGCATCACCCGCTACCGCCGGCACGGCCTGCTGCGCGAGATCGCGGTGCTCGATGCCAACGCCCTGCCCGCCACCACGCTGGCCACGGTCTGGGTGACGATGGAACGCGACACTCGCCGCCAGCACGCTGCGTTCCGCACGTGCATGCGCGCCGCGCCCGAAGTCCAGCAGTGCTATGCGCTCGCCGGCGAGTGGGATTACCTGGTGATCCTCGTTGCCAGCAGCGTGGCGCACTATCGCGAGGTGGCCGAGCGCCTGTTCGTCGACGAAGGCAACGTCAAGCGCTACGACACGCGCCTGGTGTTCGACACCGTCAAGATCGGCCTCAACCTGCCGACCCGCCAGTCGCCACGTCGGCGCAGGCGCTCCTCCGACCGTTGACGCGGGCGCGGCCGTTACGCCGCGCGTTCGCGCTGCAGCACCTGCTGCTTCAGCGGCAGCCCCCAACGATAGCCACCCAGCGAGCCGTCGCCGCGCACCACGCGGTGACACGGCACCACGATCGCGACGTGGTTGCCGGCGCAGGCACGCGCCACCGCGCGCGTCGCGCGTGGCTGACCGATCTGGCGGGCGACCTGCGCGTAGCTGCGGGTCTGCCCGCGCGGGATCTTCATCAGCGCGTCCCAGACCTTCTTCTGGAAGGCGGTGCCGATCAGGTCGACCGGTACCTGCGCCTGTTTGCCGGCCAACGCATCGGCGACCGCGCGCAGGCGCGGTGCGAGGAACTCGTCGCGGCCGCTGTCGACGCGCTCGAGCAGCGCCTGCGGAAACTCCTGGCGCAGGCGCGTCTCCAGCGCGACCGGGTCGTCGCCGAGCTCGATCATGCACACCCCGCGCACGGTGGTCGCCACCAGCGCGGTGCCGAGCGCGGTGTCGGCGATGCTCCAGCGGATCTGCTCGCCGGCACCGCCGGCGCGATAGCGTGCCGGGGTCATGCCGAGCTTCGCGGCGCCGCCTTCGTAGACGCGCGAGGGCGAGCCGTAACCGGCGTCGTACAGCGCCGCGCTGACGTCGCTGCCGTCGCGCAACGCCGACTTGAGCGCGCCGAGCTTGCGCTGGGCGAGGTATTCGGCGGGACTCAGGCCGAACTTGTCGGTGAAGCGGCGCTGCAGATGCGAGGCGCTGAGCCCCACCGATACGGCCAGTTCGGACAGGGTCGGCTCGCCGGCATCGAGCAGCGCGCGGACCCGGTCGAGTTTGTCGCGCAGTTGGCGGGCGGTGTTCATGGCCCAAAGCGTAACGGGCACCCGCGGGTGCCCGCTATCCGATCCTTGCTTTGCTCTGCTGTACCGCTTCGCACAGCCCCCTGAGTCAGGGGGCGATTCGCGCCGCAGGCGCGAATGGGGTGTGGCAGCGCGTGGCGGGGCCCGAGGTTTGCGCAAGCAAACTTTGGGGTTTCCCAGGCGCAGGCCTGGGAAACGCCTCAGTCGGCCCAGTGCCCGGCCGTCGTCGCGGTCGGCAGCACCTGCGCCGACAGTTGGCGGTCGGCGTTGAGCAGACGCACCGCGTCGGCCAGGATCGCCGCCGATTCGCGCAGCAGCGGGTCCGGACGCTTGTCGGCCAGCTTCTCGCGCTCGGCGTCCTTGGCGATGTCGCGCTCGTTTGCGGCCAGGCCGTCGTCGCTGTAGTCGTCGGCCAGCGGGTCGAGGTCCAGGCCGAGCGTCTTGCGTGCTTCCTGGCGCTGCTTGCGCTTGGCGTCCTCGCGATCGCGCTGGGCACGGCGCTCGGCCTCGTTGAGCGAGATCGACTTCTTGGCGCGCTCCTCGCGGAACTGCGCGACGTCGTCCGACCACCAGCCGAACTCCTTGTCGCTGGCGATGCGCGCGGTGTGCAGCGTCTCCAGCTTGGGCAGCAGTGGCGCGAAATTGCCGTAGCGGGTGTGCGGCACCGCCGAGATCTTGGTCCACGGCAGCGCGTTGTCGTAGGTGCTCTCGCCGTACTCGCTGGCGTCGACCGAGACCGGGTAGGCGATGTCCGGCACCACGCCCTTGTTCTGGGTGGAGCCGCCGCTGACGCGGAAGAACTGGGCGATGGTCAGCTTGACCTGGCCGAAGCGCGCTTCCTCGTTGGCCGGCCAGCGGTCGAGGTCGACCAGGTTCTGCACCGTGCCCTTGCCGAAGCTGGTCTCGCCGATGACGAGGCCGCGGCCGTAGTCCTGGATCGCGCCGGCGAAGATCTCCGACGCCGAGGCCGAGCCGCGGTTGATCAGCACCGCCAGCGGGCCTTCCCAGGCGATGCCGGTGTCGCTGTCGCCCTCGACGCTGACGCGGCCGCCGGATTCGCGCACCTGCACCACCGGGCCGCGATCGATGAACAGACCGGTCAGCTCGATCGCCTCGGTCAGCGAACCGCCGCCGTTGTTGCGCAGGTCCAGCACCACGCCGTCGACCTTGTCGGCGCGCAGCTTGGTGAGCAGCTTGGCGACGTCGCGTGTGGCCGAAGCGTAGTCGTTGGCGTTCTTGCGGCGGCCTTCGAAGTCCTGGTAGAAGCCGGGCAGTTCGATCACGCCGATGCGCTTGGCCGGGGCATCGCCGACGCCCGGGATGGTGAGGGTCTTGGACTTGGCGGCCTGGTCTTCCAGGCGCACCTTGTCGCGCACCAGCACGATGCGGCTGGGCTGGCTGTCGAGGCCGGCCTCGGCCGGGATCACGTCGAGGCGCACCTTGGTGCCCTTGGCGCCGCGGATCTTGGCGACGACGTCGTCGATGCGCCAGCCGATCACGTCTTCCATCGTGCCGCTGTCGCCCTGGCCGACGCCGACCACGCGGTCGCCGGGCTTGAGCTTGCCGGAATTGCCGGCCGGGCCACCGGGCACGATCTCGCGGATCGCGACCACGTCGTCCTGCTTCTGCAGCACCGCGCCGATGCCTTCCAGCGACAACGACATCGACATGTTGAAGTTGTCAGCCGACTTGGGCGTGAAGTAGTCGGTGTGCGGGTCGATCGCGTTGGCGTAGCTGTTGACGAAGGTCTGGAACACGTCCTCGCCCTTCAGTTCGGCGATCGACTTGCCCATGTTGGCGTAGCGCTTGTCGAGGGTCTTGCGGATGTCCTCGGGCTTCTTGCCGGCCAGCTTCAGGCGCAGCCAGTCGTTGCGCACCGACTGCTTCCACAGCGTGTCGAGCGCGGCGTTGTCGGCAGCCCACGGTGCGTCCTCGCGGTCGTACTCGTAGCTGTCGTTGCCGGTGAAGTCGAACAGGTCCTGCTTGAGCAGGTTGCGCGCGTAGCCGACGCGCTGGTCGACGCGCTGCTTGTAGGTGGCGAAGATCGCGTAGCCCGGCGCAAGGTCGCCGCTCTTGATCGCGTCGTCGAGCTTGGTCTTGTAGGCGTCGAACTTGGCGATGTCCTGCGCGGTGAAGAACTGCTTGCCGCCGTCGAGCGACTCCAGGTAACGCTTGTACATGTCGGCCGACAGCACGTCGTCGAGCGCGCGCGGCCGGTAGGCGTAACGGCTGTCGGAGAGCAGGCCGTAGACCAGCTTGGCGGCGGTGGTCTGGTCGGTAGTCGGCGCGGTCGGCAGCGGCGACGGCTCGACCGAGCGGATCAGGCTCGGCTTGTCCTGCCGCGGCAATTCGACCTGCGTCGTCTTCTTGACGTCGTCGGCCGCCAACAGCGCCAGCGGCATGGTCAGCAGGAACGCAAACAGCGTGGTTTTGGCATTCATCGCGGGGGCTTCGCGGCCGCCGATGCGACCTGATCTTGAGTCATGGGAGTCGAAAGCAGCATGGACCGTTATCCGACAGCCTCACAGTGCCGAAAGTTGCAGCGGCTGTCACCCCACCGGCAGTGGGAAATAGCGTGCCAATCGCCGCAACATCGCGCATTCATGCCCGGCGTTCAGCTGGGCGACGGGGATCCGTTAGGCAAGCGTTAGCCTCCGGCAAGCCCGGTCATGAGCGCGTGACGTGCGTTGAACTCAGGCCGAAGCGACGACGCCGGCTTCGATCGCCGAGCGGTCGGCGTGGTAGGAGGAGCGCACCAGCGGGCCGGAGGCGACATGGCTGAAGCCCAGCGCCAGGCCGTATTCCTCCAGCGCCTTGAACTCGTCCGGCGTCCAGTAACGCAGCACCGGATGGTGGTGCGGGGTCGGCTGCAGGTACTGGCCGATGGTGATCATGTCGACGTCGTGTGCGCGCAGGTCGCGCAGCGTCGCCTGCACCTGCTCCATGGTTTCGCCCAGGCCGAGCATGATGCCGGACTTGGTCGCCACGTCCGGGTGCTGGGCCTTGAACTTGCGCAGCAGCGTCAGCGACCACTGGTAGTCGGCGCCCGGACGCACGTTGCGGTACAGGTCCGGCACCGTCTCGATGTTGTGGTTGAACACGTCCGGCGGCGCGGTCGCGAGGATTTCCAGCGCGCGCTCCATGCGGCCCTTGCCGCGGAAGTCGGGCGTCAGCACCTCGATCTTGGTGCGCGGGCTGTGCGTGCGGATCGCGCCGATGCAGTCGGCGAAGTGCTGGGCACCGCCGTCGCGCAGGTCGTCGCGGTCGACGCTGGTGACGACGACGTACTTCAGGCCCATGTCGGCGACCGTGGTCGCCAGGTGCAGCGGCTCGCTCGCATCCGGCGGCTTGGGGCGGCCGTGGGCGACGTCGCAGAAGCTGCAGCGGCGCGTGCAGACCTCGCCGAGGATCATGAAGGTGGCGGTGCCGTGGCTGAAGCACTCGTGGATGTTCGGGCAGCTGGCCTCTTCGCAGACCGTGACCAGGCGGTTCTCGCGCAGCTTGGCCTTGAGCTGGGCCACCGAGTTACCGGACGGGATGCGCACGCGGATCCACGACGGCTTGCGCAGCACCGGCGCGTCGGCGAACTGCACCGGCGAACGCTGGATCTTGTCGCCGCCGAGCTGCTTCACCCCGGGCTGCAGCGATGCGGCGGCATCGCCACCGACGACGGCGAGCGGGATGGTCTTGGCGGCGGTGTCGGTCATGGTGTGTGCTCTGCTTTGAACTCCCTCTCCCCTGGTGGGAGAGGACTGGGGAGAGGGGTCGCTTCCGATCTGCGGCAGCAATCAAAAGCGCCCTCTTCCGCCCCTGCGAGGCACCTTCCCCCACCAGGGGAGAAGGGGAATCAAAAACTGGGGGCAGGTGCCGGCTCGACCGTCAACCCGAACAGGTGGGCAACGTGTCCGACCAGCACCGGCTTGACCGCATCCAGGCCGGACGGGCCGCCCAAGTCTAGCATCGAGGTCACCTGCAACCCCTGGAAGCCGCAGGGGTTGATGCGCTGGTACGGTCCCAGGTCCATGGCGATGTTGAACGCCAGGCCGTGGAAGGTGCAGCCGTGGCGCACGCGGATGCCGAGCGCGCCGATCTTGGCGTCGTTGACATAGACGCCGGGGGCGCCGTCGCGGCGCTGCGCGTGGATGTTCCAGTCGGCCAGGGTGTCGATCATCGCCTGCTCGACCCGGCTGACGTACTCCTTCACGCCGAGCTTGAGCCGGCGCAGGTCCAGCAGCGGGTACAACACGATCTGGCCGGGGCCGTGGTAGGTCACCTGGCCGCCGCGGTCGACGTGGACCACCGGGATGTCGCCCGGCATCAGCACGTGCTCGTCCTTGCCGGCCTGGCCGAGGGTGAACACCGGATCGTGCTCGACCAGCCACAGCTCGTCGGGGGTGTCGGCGCTGCGGGCGTCGGTGAAAGCCTGCATCGCACGCCAGACCGGCTCGTAGGGTTGACGGCCGAGGTCGCGCACCCGGGCGGTCGGCGGCGGACCGGGTGGCACGGCCGCGTCATCGGCGGTGGCCGCGGCCAGGGTACCGGCGCTTACAGGGTCCACTTCACTTCCGGATGGTCGCGCAGCAGCTGGTGCGCCAGGTCGTACTGCTCACGGCTGTCGGCGCGGAAACGCAGCCGCACCGATACGTACTTGCCGCTGGACGAGTGCTTCCACTGGATGGTTTCGGACTCGACCTCGATGCCGGCGTCGGTCAGGCGCTGCGGCAGTTCGCGCTCGAGGCCAGCCTCGGCCGCGCCCATGGCGCTGAGCTCGAAGGTGCCGGGGAACTGGAAGCCGTGCTCGGGGTTGTCGGACTTGATTTCCATGGGCGAATTATGGGTGCGGGGGTGGGTGAACCCAAGCGTAGGCGTGGGACACAGGCGGCCGCGTGATGGAACGATGGGTGCGGAAGGTGCTGCATGCCACACTCAGCCAATACCCGTGAGGCCATGGAGAGGTCCGAATGCGCCACTTTGCATCCGCTGTGCTGCTGCTCGCCTCGTGCACGTCATGCGCCTCGACGCCCACTCCAGGCGAAGGCTTGGAGCTGGCCTTGGCGCTGATAGCCCACGAAGCCCACCGGGATTCATACATGACTGCCAACGCGTTCTCGTATCGCGTCTACGCCGCTACCGGGCTGGGGGGCCGCACACGGATCCCGGCCTCCGTGCTGAAAGAAGCGACGGGTCCGGGCACAGTCTTCGTCGATATCGATACCCCGGAACCGGGCCACCCGCAGATGGACCTGTCGACGGTATCGATCCAGGCACCACAAGCACGCGCCGACAGCGATGTCGACGTCTCCTTTTCCTATAACACCTGCCTGCGTAGCGGCGGGTACCACGGGTGGGACAGCGCGGCGGTCATGCGACGAGACACCACTGGCTGGCGGGTCGTTTCAGTTGACCTCGTCGCACACGACCGGGGCACCTGCGGCTGAAAACAAAAGGCCGGCTTGCGCCGGCCTTTCGTGATGCAACATCGCGTCGGATCACGCCCCGGCCCGATCGCCTGGCGATCGGGCGTTAGCAACCGCGCAAGCCAGTGGCTTGCGAACGCGGTTACTCACCCCACCACATCCAGAACTCGTCCCACAGGCGCTTGAAGAAGCCGCCCTGCTCGACCGCGTTGATCGCCACCAGCGGACGCTGGGCGACGACCTTGCCGTCCAGCATCACCTTCACCGTGCCGATCTTCTGGCCCTTGGCGATCGGTGCGACCAGGGTCTTGGGCACGTCCATGCTCGGCTTGAGCTGGGCGTACTTGCCGCGCGGCACGGTCACCAGCATCGGCTCGGCGACGCCGAGCTGCACTTCGTCGCTGGCGCCCTTCCATACCTTCTGCTTGGCGACCTGCTTGCCGGCGTCGTAGAGCTTGTGGGTCTCGAAGAAACGGAAACCCCAGTTGAGCAGCGCCTGGCTGTCGGTGGCGCGCTGCGCCTCGGAGGTCGAGCCCATCACCACCGAGATCAGGCGCTGGTCGCCGCGCTTGCCCGACGCCATCAGGCAGTAGCCGGCGCCGGAGTGGTGGCCGGTCTTGATGCCATCGACCGACGGGTCGCGCCACAGCAGCAGGTTGCGGTTGGGCTGGGTGATCGGGCCGACCGTGAATTCCTTGATCTTGTTGTACGAGTACGCGACCGGGTAGTCGTGGATCAGGGCGCGGCCGAGCAGGGCCAGATCGCGCGCGGTCGAGACATGGCCTTCGGCCGACAGGCCGTGCGGGTTGACGAAGTGCGATTGCTTCATGCCGATGCGCGCGGCGTACTGGTTCATCAGCGCGGCGAAGGCGTCGGTGCTGCCGGCGACGTGCTCGGCCAGGGCGATCGCGGCGTCGTTGCCGGACTGCACCACCATGCCCTTTTCCATCTCCAGCAACGGCGCGGTCTTGTTGACCTCGAAACCGGAGTAGCTGCCGTCGGTGCCGGCACCGCCGGCGCGCCAGGCGTTCTCGCTCATCATCACCTGGTCGGTGTCCTTGACCTTGCCACCGGCCATTTCGGCGGCAATGACATAACTGGTCATGACCTTGGTGATGCTGGCCGGCTCGACCTGCTGGTCATAGTTCTCACCGGCGAGGATGTTGCCGCTGGCGGCGTCCATCAGCACCCAGGCGGTGCCGACGATCTTCGGCGGCGGCGGCACCGGCAGGGCGTCGCTGGCCGGTGCCTGCGCGGTGCGCGCGGACGGCGTGGCGGGCTGCGTCGGGGTCTGGGCGATGGCGAGACCGACCGCGAAGGTGGTCAGCGCGGCGAAGGCCACGGCCTTGCGGGTGAAACTGAGGTTCATCGTTCAACTGCTCCGGTTGCCGGTGTCGTACCGGCCAAGGTCAAAGTAAAGAGGCGGGAAATTCTAGTCACGCACGCGCTGCGGCTGGCCAAAACCCAGACCGACGATGCGGGCGGCGAGTTCCGGTGCACGCGTCGCCTGCAGCGGGCCGACGCGCAGGCGCCAGACCTTCTGGCCGTTGGCGCTGGCGTCGTGCAACTGGGCGTCGTTGATGCCGGCGCCGCGCAACATCGACAGCGCGCGGTCGGCGTTGGCGCGGGCGGAGAAGCTGGCGACCTGCAGCACCACGTCGGCGGCGCTGGCCGGCGCGGCGGCCGCCATCACGGCGGCAGCCTTGGCCGGGCTCGGCGGCGGCGGGGCCTGGGCCGGTGCGCCTTCGGCGGCGACCAGCGCGCGCGCCGCGGCTTTCTCGCGCTTGGCCAGCGCACGGGCTTCGGCACGGGTCAGCTTGCGCGGCGGCGCGGCCGGGGTGGCCTGGCCGGTGGCGACGCGCACCTGACGCGCCTTCATCCAGGCATCGAACTCCTCGGCGGTCATCGCCTTGCCGTTCTGCAGCATGTCGAAGCGGTGCTCCGAGCCCGCCACCGGCTTGGCCGCGGCGGCGGTCGGGGCCGCGCTCAGCCGGGCCGGCTTGCCGGTGGCGACATGCACGCCCGGCGGCAGCTCGCCGGCATTGGCGCTGGCCACCGGCATCGCCGCGACCAGCGTGTCCATCGCGCTCGGCGCGGCGGAAGGCGGCGGGCTGGGCGCGGCGCGGCCGTAGCGCGACTTGCCCGACTCGTCCGCGGTCAGCGCACGCACTTCGACGCGGCCGGTGCCGCGCTGGGTGATGCCAAGCTTGACCGCGGCGGCGTAGCTGAGGTCGATGATGCGGCCGTCGTGGAACGGGCCGCGGTCGTTGACGCGCACGGTCACCGACTTGCCGTTGTCGAGGTTGGTGACACGGGCGAAGCTCGGCAGCGGCAGCGTCTTGTGCGCGGCGGTGAAGGCGTACATGTCGTACACCTCCAGGTTGGAAGTGCGGCGGCCGTGGAACTTCTGCCCGTAGTACGAGGCGGTGCCGCGTTCGAGGTAGTCGCTATGGTCAGCAAGCACGCGGTAGGTCTTGCCGAGCACGGTGTAGCTGGGGCGGTTGCCGACCTTCGAACGCGGCTCGGCGGTGACGTCCGGCTCGGGGATGGCGTCGACGTCGGGCACGTAATCGGGCGTGGTGTCGGCGACGCCGGGCTTGTACAGGCCGCCGGCGGTGTAATCGCCGCGCGTGCGCGGGTCTTCCTGCGCCGATGCGTACGGCGACTTCTTCTTGCTGCCCGGCAGCGCCGTGCCGTGGACCTTGCCGCGGTCCGGCAGGGCGACGGACGCGGACGCGGACGCGGGTTTCCTGGGCGCGCTGGCACAGGCCGCCAAGGCCAGTGGCAGGGCCGCGATGACGAGCCGGGTCAGCGTCGCGGCGATCGGCCGCGGCGTCATGCCGGCGGTTGCCCGGCGTTGCTGCTGGGGCTGGCCATGGGATTCTCCCGTCCGGCGATCGCCTCGCTGAGCTGGTACACCGCCATCGCGTAGTGCTTGGAGATGTTGTAGCGGGTGATCGCGTAGAAGTTGCGGAAACCAAACCACGACTCGCTGCCGTCGACGCCGTCGAAGTTGAGCACGGTGGCGGTTTCGCCCGGCGCGACCGGCGTGAGCGGGCGGTAGCCGCGCGCGGCCAGGTCGGGCAGCGTGTACACCGGCTCCAGGTTCTCGGGCTCGATCGGGCGCGCGTGGGCGGCGACGTTGGCGCGCACCGTGACCGGGCCGCCGCGCACCCAGCCGCCCTTCTTGACGAAGTAGTTGGCGACCGAGGCGAACACGTCGTCGAGGTTGTTGAACAGGTCGCGCTTGCCGTCGCCGTCGCCGTCGACGGCGAACTCGCGGTAGCTCGACGGCATGAACTGGCCCCAGCCCATCGCCCCGGCGTAGCTGCCGGTGAGCGTGGTGATGTCGAGGCCGGTTTCCTTGCCGAGCGCGAACAGCTGGCCCAGCTCGCCGCGGAAGAACGCCTCGCGGCGGTTCTCGCGATCGGCCTTGGCCGGGTCGCCGGTGCGCGGGTAGGCGAAGGCCAGTGTGTACAGCGCGTCGAGCACCGGGTACTTGCCGGTATTGGCGCCGAAGCTGGTCTCCACGCCGATGATCGAGACGATGATCTGCGCCGGCACGCCGGTCTGCGCCTCGACCTTGGCCAGCGCGTCGCGGTGTTCGGCGAGGAAGGCACGGCCGCCATCGATGCGCGCCTGGGTGATGAAGATCGGCCGGTAGTCGCGCCAGGGCTTGGCCTCGGCCGGTCGCGACATCGCGGTGATGATGCTGTCGCGGATCTGCGCGCGCGCCAGCACCGACTCGATGGTCGCCGGATCGATGCCGTACTGGGCCGCGGTGTCGCGCACGAAAGCGGCGCGCGCCTGTTCGAGCGGCATCGGCGTGACCGGCGCGGGCAAGGCCTGCGTGCCCGGCACCACGATCGCGGGAGCGGGAGCGGCGGTCGGCTTGGCGGACTGGGACGCCGGCGGCGTGGCTTGGGTGGCGCAGGCGGCCAACGCGAGCGAGAGCGCGCTGATCACGGCGCGACGGGCGAAGTGGCGTCGGGTCATCGCGGCGAGGGTAGCACGCAGATACAGGCGCAAAAACCGCGTGTTCAGGCGCTGCTGAACCGCGAGTCAGCTTGGGTTGCGCTGATCACTCGGGCCTTCGCCCGCTGCGGCGAAGTATCAAAGCGTTCGCGACGGATCAGCGCACGCGCCGCCCCGCTTCGTCGATCACCACCTCGCCGTCTTCCTTGGCGAAGGGACGCGTGAGCGGCGGCAGCAGGTCGAGCACGACCTCCGACGGCCGGCACAGGCGCACGCCCAGCGGCGTGACCACGAACGGCCGGTTGATCAGGCTGGGCTCGCGCAGCATCGCGTCGAGCAGGGCGTCGTCGCTCAGGCCCGGGTCGTCCAGACCGAGTTCCAGGTACGGCGTGCCTTTTTGCCGGATCGCCTCGCGCACGCTCAGGCCGGCGTCGCGGATCAGCTCGATCAGGCGCGCGCGCGTCGGCGGCTGCAGCAGGTACTCGATCACCTGCGGCTCGATGCCGGCGTGGCGGATCAGCGCCAGTGTGTTGCGCGAGGTCCCGCAGGCGGGGTTGTGGTAGATCACGGCGTCCATGGCGAGGGTTCCTTCAGCGCTGGGCGTTGTTGCAGCAGCCACATGCCGGGCTGGCGCGTTCGGCGTTGGCGGGGGCGGTATTGGCTGGCGCGATGGCGACCGGCGTCACCGGCGGCAATGCCACGGCGCCGGACTCGGCCGCGAGCGCCTGCGCGGCCAGGTCGCCCTTGCGCTCGCTGTAACGGCTGGTCAGGTAGTCGCTGCGGCCGCGCACCAGATGGGTGAACTTGACCAGTTCCTCCATCACGTCGACCACGCGGTCGTAGTACGGCGACGGCTTCATGCGGCCGTGCTCGTCGAACTCCTGCCAAGCCTTCGGCACCGAGGACTGGTTGGGGATGGTGAGCATGCGCATCCAGCGGCCGAGCACGCGCAGCGCGTTGACCACGTTGAACGACTGCGAGCCGCCGCAGACCTGCAGCACCGCCAGCGTGCGGCCCTGGGTCGGACGCACGCCGCCCTCCTCCAGCGGCAGCCAGTCGATCTGGTTCTTGAACACCGCGGTGATCGTGCCATGGCGCTCCGGGCTGACCCAGACCTGGCCCTCCGACCACAGCGACAGCGCGCGCAGCTCCTGCACCTTGGGGTGATCGGCCGGCACGCTGTCGAGCAGCGGCAGCCCGTGCGGGTCGAACACGCGGGTCTCGGCACCGAAGTGCTGCAGCAACCGCTCCGCCTCCAGCGCGAGCTTGCGGCTGAACGATTGCGGCCGCAACGAGCCGTACAGGACCAGGATGCGCGGCGGGTGGGCGGCGGTGTCGGCCAGGCGATCGGGGTCGGGCCGCTCGAGGGCGGCCGGCGCGAGGTGGGGCAAGTGGTCGAGGGTCATTGAAGGTTGCTGCGTTGCCAATGTTTCCACTATTCTAGAATCATGGAAATAAAAGACGCAACCAGCGCGCTCGCCGCCTTGGGTCAAACCACCCGTCTGGCGATCTTCCGGCAACTGGTCGAGGCCGGGCCGGACGGCCGGATGGCCGGGCAGCTGGCCGAAGCCTTGTCCCTGCCGGGCGCCACCCTGTCCTTCCACCTCAAGGAACTCGGCGCGGCCGGCCTGATCCACGGCGAGGCCCGCGGCCGCCACGTCAACTACCGCGCCGACTTCGCCGCCATGAACGAGCTGATCGGCTTCCTGACCCGCAATTGCTGCGGCGGCGACGCCCAGGCCTGTGCGCCGGGCGCGGTCGCGTGCGCGCCGCCACCGGCCATCGCCGCAATCGACCCGGAGCGCAGCGCATGAACGAAAGCATCGCCCTGGCCGCGCAGGCGGCCCCGCTGTCGCAGCGCATGGGCGGTTTCGAGCGCCACCTGACCTGGTGGGTGCTGGCCTGCATCGTCGCCGGCACCGCGCTGGGCTATCTGTTTCCGGGCGCCTTCGCCGCGCTGGGCGCGATGGAGGTGGCCCAGGTCAATCTGCCAGTGGCGCTGCTGATCTGGCTGATGATCATCCCGATGCTGCTGAAGATCGACTTCGGCGCGATGGGCCAGGTGCGCCGGCACTGGCGCGGCATCGGCGTCACCTTGTTCGTCAACTGGGCGGTCAAGCCGTTCTCGATGGCATTGCTGGGCTGGGTCTTCATCCGCCACGTGTTCGCGCCGTGGCTGCCGGCCGCGCAGATCGACTCGTATGTGGCCGGACTGATCCTGCTGGCGGCGGCGCCGTGCACGGCGATGGTGTTCGTGTGGAGCCAGCTGTGCGACGGCGACCCGGAGTTCACCCTGAGCCAGGTCGCGCTCAACGACCTGATCATGGTGGTGGCGTTCGCGCCGATCGTCGCACTGCTGCTGGGCCTCTCCGCGATCACGGTGCCGTGGTCGACGCTGCTGCTGTCGGTGGGGCTGTACATCGTGGTGCCGGTGCTGGTGGCGGTGATCGTGCGGCGCGTGCTGCTCGCGCGCGGCGGCCAAGCCAGGCTGCAGCGCCTGCTGGCCCGGCTGGGGCCGCTGTCGCTGGCGGCGCTGCTGCTGACGCTGGTGCTGCTGTTCGGCTTCCAGGGCCGGCAGATCGTCGCGCAGCCGCTGATCATCGCGATCCTGGCGGTGCCGATCCTGATCCAGGTCTACCTCAACTCCGGCGTCTCGTACTGGCTCAACCGCCGGCTCGGTGTCGCCCATTGCGTGGCCGGGCCGTCGGCGCTGATCGGCGCCAGCAACTTCTTCGAACTGGCCGTGGCGACCGCGGTCGGCGTGTTCGGCGTGCACTCCGGCGCCGCCCTGGCCACCGTCGTCGGCGTGCTGGTCGAGGTGCCGGTGATGCTGTCGGTGGTGCGGATCGTCAATGCCTCGAAGGGCTGGTACGAGGCCAAGCATCGTCATCCCCGCGAAGGCGGGGATCATGGACGTTAAACCGAGCAACAAGGTCCTTGGATTCCCGCCTTCGCGGGAATGACGAGCAAAAGCGATTTGATCAGCGTTGCCCTAGACAGGAAACGCGACTCACCGCGCGTAGATCGGCCGGTGCGCGCGCACCGCCATGACCACGCCCAGCCCGGCCAGCAGCGACACCGCCGAGGTGCCGCCGTAGCTCAGCAGCGGCATCGGCACGCCGACCACCGGCAGCAGGCCGGCGATCATGCCGCCGTTGACGATTACATAGACGCAGAACGCCAGCCCCAGCGCGCCGGCGATCAGGCGCGAATAGCCGTCGCGGGCATCGGCGGCGATCCACAGACAGCGGCCGACCACGAACAGGTACAGCGCCAGGGTCACCGCCACGCCGACCCAGCCGAACTCCTCGCTGAGCACGGCGAAGATGAAGTCGGTGGTGTGCTCGGGCAGGTAGTTCAGGTGCGACTGCGAGCCCTGCCCCCAGCCTTTGCCGGTCAAGCCGCCGCCGCCGATCGCGATCTTGGACTGGATGATGTTCCAGCCGGTGCCGAGCGGGTCGGACTCGGGGTTGAGGAAGGTCAGGATGCGGTCCTTCTGGTACGGCTTGAGCCACCAGAACCAGGCCACCGGCGCCACCGCCGCGACCGCGCCGAACGCGGCGCCGAACCACCACCACGGCAGCCCGGCCAGGTACAGCACGAACGCGCCGCTGACCGCGACCAGCATCGCCGTGCCGAAGTCCGGCTGCAGCAGGATCAGCACGGTCGGCACCGCGATCAGCACCGCGGCGACCAGCACCGCGCGCAGCCGCGGCGGCAGCGCCTGCCGGTCGAGGTACCAGGCCACCATCATCGGCAGGCTCAGCTTGAGCAGCTCGGCCGGCTGCACGTAGAACACGCCGAGGTTGATCCAGTGGCGACCGTGCTTGCCGGTGCCGATCACCAGCACCAGCAGCAACGGGATCAGCGACAGGCCGAACACCAGCGGCGTCCAGTTGCGCAACTGGTGGGGCGACACCCGCGACAGCGCCCACATCACGCCCAGGCCGACGGCAAAGAAACTGCCCTGGCGCACGACCAGGCCCAGCGAATGGTCGGCGGCGCTGTACAGCACCGCCAGGCCGATGCCCATCAGCGCCAGCAGCGCGGCGAGCAGCAGCAGGTCGAGCGTGCGCGCGAAGCGCAGCAGCAGGTCGAACAGCCAGCGCAGGATCAGTCTCATCGCGTCGGCTCCGGGGCCTGCGGCTGCGCAGGCGGTTCCCTTCGCCCTCCGGGAGAAGGCCTGCCCTGAGCGTTGTCGACGGGCGCCCGAAGGGCGGATGAGGGTACGGCGGAGCGCTCAACAGCCGGATCAACGCTCACGTTATGTGCCGGTACGTTCGATCCAGAAGCAACAGTCTCCGCCGGCGTTGCAGGACCTGCCGCGCCATCATTTCGTTCGGCCCTCACCCCAGCCCCTCTCCCGGCGGGATAGGGGCTCACCGTCGCTGGCGTAGCGGGCGACGGCCCGCTCGCCGGGTCGCTCGGCATCGGCTCGGGCATCTTGCCGAGCAGCCAGGCGTCGAAGATCTTGCGCGCGATCGGCGCGGCGGT
This sequence comes from Lysobacter cavernae, assembly GCF_042648505.1. Taxonomy (NCBI): domain Bacteria; kingdom Pseudomonadati; phylum Pseudomonadota; class Gammaproteobacteria; order Lysobacterales; family Lysobacteraceae; genus Lysobacter; species Lysobacter cavernae. The sequence goes on along the minus strand of NZ_JBHRXK010000004.1, from coordinate 59,818 downwards.
GCTGCCACCGTAGCCGCCGCCTTCCACCGCAATGGCCACCGCGATGGTCGGCGCATCGGCCGGCGCGAACCCGACGAACAGCGCGCGATGGCGCAGGTGCATCGGCAGGCTCTTGGGATGCACCGCGGCAGTGCCACGCCGGCTGACCACCTGCGCGGTACCGGTCTTGCCGGCCATCAGGTACGGCGCGCCGCGCGCCACGGCCGCGCCGGTGCCGCCGGGCTGCATCGCCGCCATCATGCCTTCGCGCACCACCTGCACGTTGGCGGGATTCGGGCTGATCGGCTGGGCCGGGGGCGGCGCCACCGGCGTCCAGGCGCCTTCAAAGCCGAGGCGTTGCTCGCGCACCAGGTGCGGGCCATGCAACTGCCCGTCGGCGATGCCGGCCACCGCGCGCACCAGCTGCAGCGGGGTCACCTTCCAGTCGCCCTGGCCGATGCTGGCGTTGACGGTGTCGCCGGGGTACCAGCGCTCCTTGCGCGCCTTGGCCTTGGCCGCCGGCGAAGGCAGGATGCCGCCGATCTCGCCGGTCAGGTCGATGCCGGTCGGCTCGCCGAACCCGTAACGGCTCATGTAGTCGTCGAAACGCTCGATGCCCATGTCCAGCGCCAGCCGGTAGTAATAGGTGTTGACCGATTGCGAGATGGATTTGCGCAGGTCCGTCCAGCCGTGACCGCCGCGCGCGGCATCGCCCCAGCCGCGGCTGGTGCCGGGCAGGTAGAACATGCCGGTGGACAGCACCCGGTCCTCCGGCTTGCGCAGGCCGCTGTCGAGGCCGGCCAGCGCGATCAGCGGCTTCAGGGTCGAACCCGGCGCCACGCCGCCCAGCACCAGGCGATTGAACTGCGGGCGCGACGGGTTTTCGTTGAGCGCCTTGAAGTCGTGGCTGGAAATGCCGTTGACGAACAGATTGGCGTCGTAGCTGGGCAGGCTGACCATGGCCAGCACTTCGCCATTGCGCGGATCCACCGCGATGGCCGAGCCCTCGAACTCGCCGAAGGCGGTCACGATGGCCTGCTGCAGGTCCAGGTCGATGCTGAGCCTGAGGTCGGTGCCGGGCGACGCCGGCACGTGGCCGACCTGGCGCATCGGCCGGCCGTCCACATTCGTCTCGATCTGCTCGTAACCGACCTTGCCGCGCAGCGCCTCCTCGTAATAACGCTCCAGCCCGGTCTTGCCGATATGGGTCAGCGCGGCGTTGCCTTCGCCGAGGGTCTTCATGTCCTCGGCGTCGATGCGGGCGACATAGCCGACCACGTGCGACATCAGCTCGCCCTGGGGGTAGCGGCGGTTGAGGTAGGACACCAGGTCGATGCCCGGGTAGCGCCAGCGGTCGACGGCGAAGCGCGCCGCCTCGTCCTCGCTGACGCGCAGCTTCAGCGTGATCGGCTTGAAGCCGCGCGAGGCGCGGCGCTCGTCCTCGAAGCGCTCGATGTCTTCCGGCGTCAGCGCGATGATCTGCGACAGCGCCGGCAGCCAGGCCGCGGTCTTGCCAGCCTCGAACGGGGTGACCTCGATGCGGTAGGCCGGCACGTTGTCGGCCAGCACCCGGCCCTTGCGGTCGAAGATCAGCCCGCGCCCCGGCACCACCGGCCGCAGCTTGATGCGGTTGGCCTCCGAGCGCGTGGCGTAGTCGGCGTGCTGCCAGACCTGCAGGCGGAAGTACCACAGCGCCAGCCCGGCCAGCGCCAGCAGCACGCAGGCGAACGCGATCGCCGAGCGGCTGCGGAACTGGTTGGCCTCGGCGGCGGCATTCTTGAGGACGCGGCGACGCGGACCCATCGCTTACGGCCTGCCCTGACGCAGCGTGTCCAGGGCCCAGAACACCACCGGCCACAGCAGCATTCCCGACAACGGCGCCAGCCAGAACGCGCCCGGCAGCGTTGGCTCGCCAAGCGCGACATGGATCGCCGCGGTGACGATGCGGTCGTTGAGCAGCAGGCCGCCGATGGCCAGCGCCTGTTGCGACAGCGGGAAGAAACGCAGGCGCGCACGGAAGCGCTGCAGGATGAAGGTCATCACCACCAGCCGCAGCGCCTGCTCGCCGAACAGGCCACCGAAGGTCAGGTCGCCGGCCAGGCCGACCAGGAACGCGACACCGAGGCCGACGTGGTCGGGGTCCTCGATCACCCAGTAGGCCAGCACCAGCGCCAGCCAGTACGGCCGCAGCGGCTGCAGCGCCGGCGGCAACGGCAGCAGGCCGAGCAGCAACGCCACCACCAGGCTCAGCGGCAACACCCATTGCGGACGCACGCGGGTCATCGTTGGGCCTCACGTGGCGATGCGGCGCCGGCCGGCACCGGTCCGGTCGGACTCGTGCTGGCCGGACTTGTGCCCGTCGGGACCGGACCCGACGGCGCGGGCGCGGGCGCGGGCACGGACGGGGTGGGTGCCGGAGCCGGCGCGGCCTCGGCCGGCCGACGGCGGGCGTTGGTGGCAGGCGCGCGTGTCGGGGACGACGCGGGCGGTGCGCTCGCGGCAGGCGCACTGGACGCCGGCGCGCCGGTAGTCGGCCGACTCGATGGCGGGCGGGCCGCACGGTCTGGCGTCGCAACAGCGGCCGCCGTGGCGCTGCCGGCCTGGACCGGCGCCGCGGCCGGGCCCTGCGCGGCCGCGCCTGCCGGCGAGACGGCAGTGGTCACCACCGCGCCCCCGGCACCGTCGGCCGGCGCCGGCATCAGCGCCGCCGGACCCGGCATCTGCGTCGGCACCGTCAGCAGCACCAGCACCTCGCGGCCGCGGTCGAGCTGCGCCGCCGGGGTGACCTCGCCGACCAGGAAGGCACGGCTGTCGTCGGGCCGCAGTCCGGCGATGGTGCCGACCGGGAACCCCGGCGGGAAACGCCCGCCCAGCCCCGAGGTCACCAGCAGGTCGCCGACCTTGACGTCGCTGGACAGCGGCACGCTCGGCAGGCGCAGCGCATCGCGGCGGCCGTCGCCGTACACCACCAGACGCACGCCGTTGCGCGCCACCGCCACCGGCACCGCGTGCGAGGGATCGGTCAGCAGCAACACGCTGGCGTGCATCGGCGTGGTGCCGATGATCTGGCCGAGCAGGCCACCGGCATCGATCACGCTCTGCCCGACCTCGACGCGGTCGCTGCGGCCGGCATCGAGCACCAACCGCTGCCGGGTTGGGTCAAGGTCGATGTCGAGGATCGGCGCCAGCACCACGTCGAGCTTGCCGCGCTCGGCGGCGTCGAGCAGGCCGCGCAGGCGCGCGTTGTCGGCGGCGACGGTCTGCAGCCGCGCCATCCGCGCCTGGTTGAGCAGCAGCTGCTCGCGCAGGCGACGGTTGTCGGCGGTGAGTTGGGTCAGTGTGCCGGCGTCGTCACTGATGCGCTCGACCATGCGCCCGGGCCAGCCGGCCACCATCCACAGCGGCTGCACCAGCACGCTGGCCTGCCTGCGCGCCTGGCTGAGCCAGCCGCCGCGGTGATCGAGCACGATCAGCACCACCGCCAGGGCCAGATAGGCCAGCAACTTCAGGGTTCCGGCGACATCGCCCGTGCGGGCGGCGGTGGGAGGACCGGCGTAAGGAGGCATGGAGGCCGGGAATCGGGAGTGGAGAATGGAGAATCGGAAAGGCGCGTGAATCGATCTGCGAAACGCCGCTCGCCCGCCGCCAGACTAATGCCGGAAGGGAACCGGCTTCAGGGAATCCGTCACGCGCCAGCTATCGAGCGCTGCGATTCCCCAATCCCGATTCCCCATTCCCGCTTATTCCGGCGCGAAGAACTCGTTGCCGTGCATGTCGACCAGCTCCAGCGCGCGGCCACCGCCGCGGGCGACGCAGGTCAGCGGGTCGTCGGCGACCTGCACGTGCAGGCCGGTCTCCTCGCTGATCAGGCGGTCGAGGTCGCGCAGCAGCGCGCCGCCGCCGGTCAGGACGATGCCGCGCTCGGCGACGTCGGCGCACAGCTCCGGCGGGGTCTGCTCCAGCGCCAGCTTGATCGCCGAGACGATGCCGGCCAGCGGCTCGCGCAGGGCCTCGAGAACCTCGTTGGAGTTGATGGTGATCATCTTCGGCACGCCCTCGGCGAGGTTACGGCCGGAGACCTCGATCGAGGCCGCCTTGGTCTGCGGGTAGGCGCAGCCGATCTCGATCTTGATGCGCTCGGAGGTCGCCTCGCCAATCAACGTACCGTAGGTGCGGCGCACGTAGCTGATGATCGACTCGTCGAAGCGGTCGCCGCCGATGCGCACCGAGGCCGAGTAGACGATGCCGTTGAGGGCGATCACCGCCACCTCGGTGGTGCCGCCGCCGATGTCGACCACCATCGAGCCGCGCGCCTCGGTCACCGGCATGCCGGCGCCGATCGCCGCCGCCATCGGCTCCTCGATCAGGTAGACCTCGCGGGCGCCGGCCTCCTCGGCCGATTCCTTGATCGCGCGGCGCTCGACCTGGGTCGAACCGCAGGGCACGCACACCAGCACGCGCGGGCTGGGGCGCAGGAAGCGCGACTTGTGCACCTTGCGGATGAAGTGCTTGAGCATTTCCTCGGTGTAGGTGAAGTCGGCGATGACGCCGTCCTTCATCGGCCGGATCGTGGTGATGTGGCCGGGGGTGCGGCCGAGCATCTGCTTGGCCTCGCCGCCGACCGCCGCCACGGTGCGGTTGCCGCCGATCAGGCGGTCCTGGCGGACCGCGACCACCGACGGCTCGTTCAGGACGATCCCCTGGCCGCGGACATAGATGAGGGTGTTGGCCGTGCCCAGGTCGATGGACAGGTCATTGGAGAACATGCCGCGGAACTTCTTGAACATCGGGGAATGGGCCGTCAAAAGGGTGGTGCGAGGGGTTCGCTAGCCTAACAACCGCCCCCCCGCCGGGCAAGGAAGAATCCAGCATTTCCGGGCATTTCTTGCCCCTCCGGGTCAACGCCCAGCCAATCTGCCCGAGCGCTCGGCTGGCCCGCCGCGGCGCCAGCGGCTACCCTAGCGCCCGCGCGGCACTGGGCCGCTTTTTTTCTGGGGTATGCGACCGATGTCTGCGCTGATCTGCGGCTCTTTGGCCTACGACACCATCATGGTGTTTCCGGACCAGTTCAAGAACCACATCCTGCCGGACAAGGTGCACATCCTGAACGTGTCGTTCCTGGTGCCGCGCATGCGCCGCGAATTCGGCGGCTGCGCCGGCAACATCGCCTACAACCTCAAGCTGCTCGGTGGCGACCCGATCCCGATGGCCACCGTCGGCCAGGACTTCGGTCCGTACCGCGAGTGGTTCGAGGAGCAGGCCATCCGCCTTGACCAGGTCAAGGTGATCGACGAGCTGTTCACGCCGCAGGCCTTCATCACCACCGACCACGACAACAACCAGATCACCGCGTTCCATCCCGGTGCGATGATGCGTTCGTACGAAAACCACGTGCGCGATGTTCAAGGCGTGACCTTCGGCATCGTCAGCCCCGACGGCCGCGAAGGCATGCTGCAGAACGCGACCGAGTTCGCCGAAGCCGGCATTCCCTTCATCTTCGATCCGGGCCAGGCGATGCCGCTGTTCAACGGTGAAGAATTGCGCCACTTCATCGAGCAGTCCGACTACGTCACCGTCAACGACTACGAGTCCAACCTGCTGCAGGAACGCACCGGCTGGAACGAGAACGACATCGTCAAGCGGGTCAAGGCCTACATCACCACGCGCGGCCCGCACGGCTCGCTGATCCACACCCCGGACAAGACCTACGACATTCCGCCCGCGCACGAGCGCCGCGTCACCGACCCGACCGGCTGCGGCGACGCGTTCCGCGCCGGCCTGATCTTCGGCATCGAGAAGGGCTACGACTGGCTCACCGTCGGCCGCATGGGCAACCTGATGGGCGCGCTCAAGGTCGAGCACCCCGGCACGCAGAACCAGCGCTTCGATTACGACGAGTTCGCCGAGCAGTTCAAGCAGCAGTTCGGTTACGCGCTCTGATCACGGCCTGCAGTACCGCGGTCTGAAAAAGCCCCGCCAAGAGCGGGGCTTTTTCATGTCGACCTCCGCCCTTACCTGGTTTGGTGGTAATCCCCCCTCCCATTACGCGTGTGCAGGCCGATTCCGTGATCTATACCGACAGCCTGGCCAGCTACAGCATCCTGGACGTGTCGGGCTTCAAGCATCGGCGCGTCAATCACAGCAAGACGTTCGTGAACACACGTGGCAACCACATCAACGGGATCGAGAACTTCTGGAACCAATCCAAGCGCGTGCTGCGCAAGTACAACGGCGTACCGCGCAAACACTTCTTCCTGTTCCTCAAGGAATGCAAGTTCCGTTTCAACTACGGAACACCAAGGCAACAACTTGCTACCCTGCGCCTGTGGCTGAACTTCTAATGCTTATCTAGGACAGCCCCTTAATGACAGTTGATGGGGCAATAATTTCCCGATTCCGCCTGACGAGGCGATGTTCGGCCGATGGACGCTGGGCGAAGAGAACGGCGATACCTGCACTGTCGAGCTGCAGAACTTCAGCTGGTTCGGCGGGTACAAAGCTTACATGCCGGCGGGCTGCCCCAAGGACTTCTTCAGCGCTAACCGCTGGGTGATTTCTGGCAACCGGTTACTGATCACCGACTCCGACAACCGGGTCGTGGGCAGCTTCTCGCCTGCCGGCCCCGACCGCTGGAGTGGGCGGCGCGCGTCCGACGGAGCCCGCCTCTACCTCAACAGGCGCTGAGTGATTTAGGTGCGTCATCGCCCCCACATCAGGTTGCACGCCTCGTTCGCGGCCCGCAGCCCGGAGAGCGCGGCGCCCTCCATGAAGCCCTGCCACTCGTAGAAGCTGCTGGTGTGCTCGCCGGCAAAAAGCACGTTATCCACCGGCTTGGCTTCGTTGTGGGCCACGGTCGTGAAGTAGCCCGGCCGGGGGCACGAGTAGGAACCCTTGCTCAACGGATTGAGCGACCAGTTCTGGGTAAAGGCCAGCACCTGGCCATGTTCGTTACGCCGCACCGTTTCGTTCGCGCCCGGCAGCACTCGTTCGAGATCGCCGAGGAAGGCGCTGGCATCGGCTTGCACGGTGGTCGGCAGAAGCAGGCGCGCCAGCGCCCCGCCGCTCTGGTGGGTCAGCACGGCACGGCCGTCACTGCCGTTGATGGGATTGGTTTCCCAGGTGTTCTGCAGGTGCTTGAGGTCGCTGCAACCGCTGCCATTGGACTCATGCCGGACATACCAGTACGGCTGCTTGAAGCCGACCATCGTCTTGCTGTTGTCGCCCATCGCCGCATTGCCGATGGCCAACTGCTTCCACGGCGGCAGCTCGAGGCTCGCGTCCAGATGCACATCGCGCAGCACGCTGAAGGGCAGCGCGAGCACGACCGCGTCATGGTCGGCCTGCACGCTGCGCCCGCCAAGGTCGAAGCTCAGGCGCACCCGGCCGCTGGCGAGCTTGTGGGCCGCTATCAGCCTGTGCCCCAGTTGCACTGGCGTCGGCAACCGCTCGGCAAGCCCGGTGGCGATGCGGTCGTTGCCGTCGACCACATGGAAATGATCGCTGCCATGAGCACCGTAGGAACCGAACTTGCTGCGCCGGTCGCCATAAACGAAACGCAGGAAACTGATCGCGCTCAGCTCATCCAGGCCCGCGCCGAACTCGGCTGCGTAGGCCGCGCCAATGATTCCGCGCAACAGGCCACCGGCACCGTAGAGGAGCAGGTAGTCGTCCAGGCTCATGAAATCAAACAGGCTGTCGGCCTCGGTGTAACGGTCGGCCGTGGGATAGCTCAGCGCAGACAGATCCTCGCGAATGCAGGCGGCGAACGCACGAAACTCCTCCACCACCTGCGCTTCGGTGTAGACGCGACCTTCGAAGTGGTAGTACGGCTTGCCTGGATACCGGGAGAACTCCTCGAGGGGAAGATCCAGCGCGCGCGCATACCCGAGCATCGTGTGGTGCGAGGCACCGATGAACTCAGCGCCGCGTTCGGCCACCTGCCCCGGGAAGAAACCGCGCAGGCTCCAGCAGCGGCCACCGACGCGACCGCCCGCTTCGTAGACCTTGGCGGCCACGCCATTGCGGGCAAGTTCGGCAGCACAGGCCAAGCCAGCCAATCCCGCGCCGACGACCGCCACGCCCCTCGTCTTCGTCATGCGCGCATAGGCCGTGCGCGTCAGCTTCGCGGCGGCCGCCCAGGCCGGCGGCGCCATCATTCCCGCAGCGACGGTCGCGACACCGGCAACGGCACCTTGCATCAGGCGGCGACGCCCTCCGTCGTGCAGTGATTCCTGCCCGATCGCTTCCTGTGCGTTTTCTCCGGTGCGCTCGCAGCGTTCCGCCAAGCGCGCAAGGCGCAGCAGCTGCGCCATCATGCCAGTGCGACTCATAGCTCCCCCTATGCAGCAATGTTGTGACCGGCCCGTCCGATCGCCTGCGGCAACCCCATTACCGGACAGGTACTAGCGCCAAACGCGGCGAGTCCAGCGAGAGTCAGTACCCCTTCTGGAAGTTCAACAGCAGTGCGTTGTCGCGGTCGCCGCCGTTGCCGAACAGGCCGCGGTATTCAACGCGCAGCGAGAAGTCCCGATCCATCAAGAACATCGCGCCCAGGCCCAGCATGAAGCGGCTGCGATCGAAACCGTCCAGGTCCGCGCGATACACCGGGCCGGTGAGCAGGTCGAGGTACTGCATCGTCGCGCTGCTGTCGGCCTCGAAGTCGCGCTGGTATTCCACGCGCAACTGCGGCGAGAACATGCCCCACGCCGTATCGCGACGGAACTCGAAGCGAACGCCGACATTGCCGGTACTGGTATCCACGTCCTGGTCGGCATGGACCAGGCTGTAGACCAGATCGCCCCGTTCGGCATAGCCATCCAGCGTGGCCCGCGCGACATCAAGCCGCGCGTAGGGCGTGTATTGCCACGCGCCACGCTGGATGTCCGCACCCGTGGACAACGATACGAACCATTGCGAGCCATCGCGTGAACCAGCCACGGAACCGCCATTGACGGTGAGGTGGCGGCGCAGGTCGTACGACAGTTTCTGGTAGCCGCCCAGCGCGTCGAGAAAGTACGTCTCGCCGGGGTGGTAGCTGCCATACAGGGCGGCCGTGTACGCATCGCCTTCGACGCGGCTGCCGTGCGACCCGATGTCGCTGTCGTCGCGGCCGTAGCCCAGGCCGGCGCCCAGCGCGAAGGCGGGATTCACGCGGAAGTCGGCGCCCACGCTGATGCCGTCCGTCTCGAAATCGAGGCCGCCACCGCCGCCGCGACCGTCGTAGTTGCCCGACCGGACCGCGCCGGCGGTCCAGATCGTGTAGTCCGACGCCCCTTCGGACGTCGACCCGCTCGCGCTGTCGGCCTTGCGCGAGGCAGCGGCGACATCGTCGCTGGAAGCGACCAGCTGGCAGTCCTCCTCCGGTCCATGGCGGCGGTTGTCCAGGCAGGGTCGGCTGGTCGCGAACGACAGGCTGTTGCGGAAGCGCGCATCGCGGGCGCCGGCGCCATGCAAGCCCTCCATGCGTTGCTGGAAATTGCCGATCTGAGCTTGTGCGAAGCGACGGGCCGACTCGGACTGGGCCTCGAGCAGGCCGCGCACTTCCTCATCCCGGGTGGGGTCCGGACGCGGGGCCACCTCGAAGGTAATGCCCGCCGGCGCTGACGTCGCAAAGGCATTGGCCAGGGTGAACTGCGCCACGGCCTGGCCGGAAAAGCCGATGGCCGGTGTGTAGGTCAGCCGGTAGCCGCCGCTCGCGGGCGCGATGACGGCCGTGCCCGAACCGGCAGGCGTCAGCGCGACCAGTGTCGCCGCGGTGAACGGACCGCCACTCGCTCCTTGGGTCAGCTCGACGGTGGTGGCCAGCCCGGCCACGGTGGTCACCGTTTGCGCCACCGCGACCGGCAGCGGGTTGACCGCCACCGTCGAGGTGATCGGTGCCGACGCACCGAAGGCGTTGTTCAAGGTGTAGACGATCAACGCCGTGCCCGCGGCACTGGCCGTCGGCGTGTAGGTGATGCGGGTCCCGGCGACAACGGCGGTGCCGGTGGCCGGCGGCGTGACCAGGGTGACGCCGGTGAACGGACCGCCGCTGGCGTCCACGGTGGTGTCGATGGTCACCGCCTGCCCGGCCAGGGTGGACACGCGGTGCGGCTGGCCGACGGGCACCGGCAGCGGCGTGACCGCGATCGAAACCGTGGCCGGCGCCGACGTGCCGCCCGGACCGGTCGCGGTGTAGGTCAGCGAATCGGGACCGAAGTACGCGCCCGTCGGCGTGTAGACCACGTTGAGCCCATTGACCACGGCGGTGCCATGCGCCGGTGGCGCCGCGATCGCGATCGCGCTGATCACGCCCGTGTCGTTGCCGGTGGCGGCGATCGTGATCGGGTGTTGTGCGGGCGTGGTCGCGCTGTCGTCGCTGGCGACCGGCACCCCGTCAGCGATGACGACCGTGTAGGCCTGGCTGCTGTTGAAGCCCAGGTGGTCGGTCACGCGCACGGTGAAGGTGTAGCTGCCGCTCGTGGTCGGTGTGCCGGACAGTGCGCCGGCACTGCTGAACGCAGTGCCGATCGGCAAGGCGCCGCTGACGAGGGAGAAGCTGTAGGGCGCGGTGCCACCGCTGGCGCTGTGGGTCTGGCTGTAGGCCGTCGCCACGGTGCCGCCCGGCAGCGTCGCCGGCGTGATGGTGATGGTCGGCGCGGTGATCACGATCGTGTAGCTGGCCGTGGTGTTGAAACCGGCATCGTCGGTGGAGCGGATGCTCACGGTGTAGCTGCCGGCCGTGGTCGGCGTGCCGCTGAGGACACCGGCGGAACTGAAGGACATGCCGATCGGCAGGTTGCCCGATGGAATCGAGTAGCTGTAAGGCGCGATGCCGCCGCTGCTGCTCAGCGTCTGGCTGTAGGCGACGCCGGCGGTGCCGCCCGGCAGGGTGGCCGGCGTGATGGTGATGGCCGGCGCGGTGATCACGACCGTGTAGCTGGCCGTGGCATTGAAGCCCGCGTCGTCGGTGGAGCGGACGCTGAAGGTGTAGCTGCCGGCCGTGGTCGGCGTGCCACTGAGGACGCCCGCCGAACTGAAGGACATGCCGATCGGCAGGTTGCCCGATGGAATCGAGTAGCTGTAAGGCGCGATGCCGCCGCTGCTGCTCAGCGTCTGGCTGTAGGCGACGCCGGCGGTGCCGCCCGGCAGGGTGGCCGGCGTGATGGTGATGGCCGGCGCGGTGATCACGACCGTGTAGCTGGCCGTGGCATTGAAGCCCGC